>NZ_SMKW01000199.1 GCF_004348985.1 Saccharopolyspora elongata
CTCCTCCCACTGGTCGAGGCGATCCCGCCCGTGCGAGGCAGGCGCGGGCGCCCCCGCCGCCGGCCCGACGCCCTGTATGCCGACCGCGCCTACGACTCCGACAAACACCGCGACGAGTTGCGCGACACGGGGATCGACCCGAAGATCGCCCAACGAGGAACCGGCCACGGCTCCGGACTCGGCGTGATCAGGTGGGTCGTCGAACGCACGATCGCCTGGTACCACGGCATGCGACGCCTGCGCATCCGCTGGGAACGCCGCGCCGACATCCACGAGGCGTTCCTCGGCCTGGCCACCTGCATCATCTGCTTTCGACACATCAAAACCCTTTGTTAGGAACTCTAAGGAGAACAACGGCGTGCACCTGCTCCCCACCACCACCGCGGCCGACGAACAGCGTCGCAAGGCCGATGTCGCGCTGCTCCCTGTTGGCAGTTTCGAGCAGCACGGCGTGCACCTACCGCTGGCGACCGACTCGATGATCGCCCATATCATCGCTACCCGGCTGTGCGACGCCTACGATCTACTGCTCCTGCCGCCAATCACCATCTCCTGCAGCCACGAGCATGAAGGCCTACTGGCCGGCACCGTCTCGATCCGCGCCACTACGCTGCACGCCGCCATCACCGATATCAGCGCTTCTCTGGAACGCCAGGGATTCGACGCCTTGCGCTCATCTCGGGCCACGGCGGCAACTACATCCTGTCGAACATCGCGCAGGAAGCTTCCGTATCCAGGTCGCGGCGAATAATCGTCTACCCCGGCAGCAGCGTCTGGCAAACCGCCCGCCAGGCCGCAGGCTGCGAGCTCACCGCGTCCCAAGATATGCACGCAGGCGAAGGTGAAACGAGCATCTTGCTGCACGCTGCTCCCTCACTCGTCCGCGATGGATACGAAACGGCCGACCACCGCGCCGACGAACGCCCCGACCTACTCCTGCGCGGACTTCGCGCCTACACCTCCACAGGCGTGGTCGGCCAACCCTCGCTGGCCAGCGCGCAGAAGGGCGCCGCCCTTCTCGACGCGTTCGAGAGCCAATTCACCCGTCGCCTCGATGAGTTGCGTAAGCCGATCCCCTGAGCAACGGCTCAGGCTGCTTCAGCGTCGAACAAACGACGGACATCCCTTGTCGCCCTACAGGATTGTGGGAGCACGGACGACTGTGCAGGAGGGCCGACATCGCTGCTGGCCTATCGGCCTCGCGCTCGCGTGCGCCGGCCAAGCGCGGGCGACCTATCGCACGCTGGATGTGACGTCGTGCTCCGGCGCAAACGGCATCACCCCGAACGCCGGGTATCTCATGGCCCCGCCCATCGAACGATCCGCACCGCGGCAACCACACTGCCGATGTCCCAGCGCAGCTCCTGCCAGCTCAACGACGTCGGCTCTGAGCGCCGAACTCCGTCGCCACCTTGTCGCCTCCGGACGGAACCCCTGTCCAGGTGAGCTGCCAGCCCCTACCTGAGGGCTTCGCCGGCACGCGAGCCGCAGCCGCCGTGGTTGCTCACCGGCTCGAGCGAATACGATGATCGTCATTGTCGTGGCCGGTAGCTCTGAAGCACGGCAACCACTTGCCGATCGCTGATCACCGCTGGACGAAGACTCGGCGCGATCGATCAAGCAAGAAAGCAGGGCCTCCCTCTGATCAACCGCCATGGACCACATCCGACGCGCCGGGTTGTGGACGCAATCCACCCGCCGTTGTCGGCGTACGCGGTCGACACGGATCAGCCAGCCGGCACAGTCACGCTGCTTTGTTGGTTCGGCGGACTTCTGCACGGCGGTGGCGCGCCCGCTGACCGAAGGGGACATTCGGATTCTCGTGGGTTCTCTCAGCCACTACGGGGACGGGGACACGGTCACCTTCCGACCACCGCTCGGGATTGGCATGAAAAACGCCCCAAACACCGGTGGCTCCCGACGGCGCCGGTACCGCACCCCTGCCACTGCCAGCAGCGCTCGTTCACACACGCCCTCCCGCACCACCACCGCACGCAACCGCCCGAGAGGAATGCTTGAGACCTGTGGATCGGCTGGGAAGGGGCGTACCTTCCCAGTGATCGGATGCAAGGTTCCAAGCATGGCCAGCGCTGCAACGCTGGCTGGGAAGGTACGACCCGATGCTCAGCGTAG
>NZ_SMKW01000200.1 GCF_004348985.1 Saccharopolyspora elongata
CGCCCCCACCGGCGCAGAACCCGAGACTGCCCCCGCCGAAGTGCCCCCAGCCGTAGCGGCCGTAACGGCCCCGGGGGCACCCGAGGCAGCCGCCGCAGGAGCCTGCGACACCGGGGCGGTCGCCGGCGCCTGACCGGAACCTTGCCCCGTCCCCGAAACAGAACCCGAGCCGGTGCCGGCCGCCGCAGCCGGCGCCTGGATCGGTGTCGAGGTCGCGGCGTCGCGGCCACCATCAGTGCCGGAATCGACCGCGGCATGGGAAACGACCGGAGCATCAACCGACACCGGCGCGCCGGTGTCCTTGGCGACCGGGACACCAGAACCAGAAGGTGTCCGCGCCGACGTCGACTCGCCACCAGACTCACCAGCCGACTCCCGACCACCACCAGGCACGCCGACCAACCCACCGACCCGCTCATCACCAGGCGTGCTGGCCCACTCGCGATGACCGGAAGACTCGCCGACGCTCTCGCCTCCGGGCTCCTCCCCGCGTTCGCCGCCAGGCACGCTGGTCGACCCACCAGCCCGCTCACCGCCAGGCGTGCTAGTCGACTCGCGATTACCGCCAGACTCGCCGCCGCTCTCGCCTCTAGGCTCATCGCCGCGCTCGCCGCCGGGCACGCTGGTCGACCCACCGACCCGCTCCCCGCCAGGCTCACCGGTGAACCCGCGATCACCAGACTCACCAGCCGACTCCCGACCACCGCCAGGCGTGCCGGTCGACTCACCGACCCGCGCACCGCCAGACACATCACCGCGTTCGCCGCTGGGCACGCTGGTCGACTCGGCCCCGGGCTCCCGCACCCCATCGGGCTGACCCGCGGACCGACCGGCGGATTCGGACCCGGGCTCCCGCACGGCATCGGGCTGACCGGTGGGGTCAGAGCTCGGGTTGGCCTGATTGCGGGTGACAACCTCATCGGCGTTGGGTGCCGACCCGGAACCTGCCCCGTGGGGCTCGGACTGCGCGGAACCACCCAACCCGAACCCCTCGCTCCCGGGAGTACGGGCGGAATGCGTGACGACCTCGCCCGGGCTGCGCTCACCGGTGGCGCCTGACTGCGGAACATCCGGCGCCGACGGGACCTGCCGATGACCTTCCGGCACCCGCTGCTGCTGCCCGCCACCAGACTCTTCCCGGACCGCCTCGGACCGTCCCGGATCACCCGACGTGGCCGGGACCTGGGCATCCGGCTGCCCCGGCCGCGACGCAACAACACCCACCGGATCCACAATGGACTTGGTGTCCGACCCGCCCTCGGTACCGACCCGCTCACCCGGCACGCTCCGGCCACCAGAGGTTTCCCCACCTCCAGACACAGCACCAGAACCCCCGGCAACACTGATGTGCCGGGGCTCGCCCACCGAGGCGGGGCTGTGCTCGTCGCCGGGTTGGTGCTGGCCCTTGCCCGGCAGCACGGCATCCCGACCACCACCAGAACCGCCCTGACCGGAGGAGTGGACGGAAATAGCCGGTGGGACGGCAGTTCCGCCGGTGAACGCCCCCAGCCCCGGCCCACCATCGCCGCTGCCACCGCCGGACTCACCGCTGGCGTCGTCCGCGTCGGTGTCGCCGCCGTAGCCGGACTCGCTGCCCGCGTCGTCCGCATCGGTGTCGCCGCCGTAGCCGGACTCGCTGCCCGCGTCGTCCGCATCGGTGTCGCCGCCGTAGCCGGACTCGCTGCTGGCGTCGTCCGCATCGGTGTCGCTGCCGTAGCCGGACTCACCGCCCGCGTCGTCCGCATCGGTGTCGCCGCCGTAGCCGGACTCACCGCCCGCGTCGTCCGCATCGGTGTCGCCGCCGTAGCCGGACTCACCGCTACCGCCGCCGGACTCACCGCTGCTGCCGCCGGACTCGCCGCTGTCGCTGCCGAACTCGCTGCCCGCGTCGTCCGCGTCCGCGTCTGCGTCCTCGTCGCTGCCGTAGCCGCTGTCAGCATCCTCATCGCCCGGGACATGCTTGTTGGCTTCCTGTTCCAACACCAGCCCGCTCAGACCCGCCCCCGCCTTC
>NZ_SMKW01000201.1 GCF_004348985.1 Saccharopolyspora elongata
TGGGTGCGCCACGAGCGCGGAAGGGAGTTCGATGTAGGTAGGGCTTCTTGATGTGGTGCTGTGCAGGTGATGAAGGTGTGGCCCTTCGGTGTCGCCCTGCGGGGGGAGATACCAAACCGCCTCATGCTGCGTTGGCTGAAGACCGTCGTGGTGAGCGATGAGGAAAAGGCGCACGTCGTGATGCGTCAGGTGGGGACCGGGAAGACGAGCGAGAGCGAACCGCTGAGGAAGCGTCGAAACCTCTTTGGTGGCATCGAAACCGGGGAAACATTTATCTCCGGGATGAGCCTGGCGGGAACCCGTTTACTGGCCAGGTGGTGTCCGGCGTGCAGGCGGCGTGAGCCTGGTCTGCGGCTCCTGCATGGAACGTGGGAAGGCGGGTGCCGACACTGTCCACCCTGCTGTGGTGGGGTGGCGAGAGGGAGCGCGCCAGACGGAGGAAACCGGAGGCGTTGAGTACCGTTGCGGCGCTCGCTGGCGGACCGGCTCGTAGTAGTGGTGAAGCCCTGGTAATCGGGGTGGAGCGAAGGGGCCGGCTCATTGATGGTTTGTTCGCACGAGCAACCGGGCCGCAGGGTCTGGGAGGAGACGGGTGAGCAGGTCAGGTCCGGAGGACAAGCCGTTTGCGATACCGAAGCAACTGGTGTGGGAGGCGTACAGACGGGTCAAGGCCAACAAGGGTGCCGCCGGGGTGGACAAGCAGTCCATTGAGGACTTCGAGACCGATCTGAGGAATAACCTCTTCAAGATCTGGAATCGGATGTCGTCGGGGAGCTACTTTCCGCCTCCGGTGCTGGCGGTGGAGATCCCCAAGGGGGGAGGCACGAGGACGCTCGGTGTGCCCACGGTGGCCGATCGGGTGGCGCAAACGGTGGCGGCGATGGCGTTGGAAGCCCGGACGGAGTCGATCTTTCATCCCGATTCCTATGGGTATCGGCCACGCCGTAGTGCGCTGGATGCGGTGGCCACGTGCCGCCGGCGGTGCTGGAAGAAGAACTGGGTCATCGATCTGGATGTGCAGAAGTTCTTCGACAGCGTGCCGTGGGACCTCATGGTCAAGGCGGTCGAGGCCAACGTGACCACCGAGCAGCGTTGGGTGGTGCTGTATGTGAAGCGGTGGCTTGCCGCGCCGCTTCGGCTATCCGATGGCACCCTGGTCGAGCGGGATCGGGGGACTCCGCAGGGGTCAGCGATCTCGCCGGTGTTGGCTAACTTGTTCATGCACTACGCGTTTGATCTTTGGCTGGCCCGGGAGTTCCCGGCGGTGGAGTTCGAACGCTATGCCGATGACGCGGTGGTGCACTGCGTGACCGAGCGGCAGGCCCGAGAGGTGCTGGCCGCACTCGTGGAGAGGATGGATGGTGTCGGGCTGCGTTTGCATCCTGACAAGACCAAGATCGTGTACTGCAAGGACGATGGACGGCACGGCTCGTATGAGCACACCTCGTTTACGTTCCTGGGGTATGCGTTCCGCCCTCGGTCGGTCCGGAGCAAGGATGGGCGCAAGCGTGTCTCGTTCTCGCCCGCGGTCAGTCCGGTGGCGCTCAAGGCGATGGGTCAGGTGGTGCGTCGCTGGCGGATGCAGATGTGGGTGAACACCGAACTGGACGAGATCGCCAGGCAGATCAATCCGATCGTGGCGGGCTGGATGAACTACTACGGCCGGTTCCATCGGTCGCAGCTGAATCCTCTCCTCAAACGCATCAACACCTACTTGATGCGGTGGGCAGGGCAGAAGTACAAGCGGTTGCGCTCCTATAAACGGTTCAAGCGATGGTGGTTCGGGGTCGTCGATCGAGATCCCGAGCTATTCGCTCACTGGCGATGGGTGCGCACGTTCGCCGGATTGCGATGAGAAGAGCGGAGTGACGGGAGACTGTCACGCTCCGTTCCGTGGGAGCCCGGGGGTGCGATTCCCCCGGGCCACCCGACGAGGA
>NZ_SMKW01000202.1 GCF_004348985.1 Saccharopolyspora elongata
CGTTGTAGTACGACTCGAACTCGCGCAGGGCATGGAGCTGATGGCGTTGGTGCCAGATGCGGGTGCGGTCCAGCAGTTCGTGTCGGTAGGTCTGTATCCAGCGCTCCATGATGGAGTTCATCCGGGGCATCCGGATGCCGCTGGTGACGATCTCCAGGCCGGCATCGGTCAGCACGGCGTCGAAGGCTGCCGTGAACTTGGAGTCTCGGTCGCGTATCAAGAATCTGGCCTTGCTGCCTGCGTCATCCAAGTCCATGACGAGGTTGCGTCCGAGCTGCACGATCCAGTCTGCGGTGGGGTGTGCGGTGGCGCCGAGGATCCGGATGTGTCTCGTGGAGTGTTCGATGGCGGCGAAGACGTACATCCGTGCTCCGGTGAGGGTGCGGGTCTCGAACAGGTCGCATGCGAGCAGTGCCTGGGCCTGGCTGTGCAGGAAGTCGGCCCAGGTGGTTCTCTTGCGTTCGGGCGCGGGCGGGATGCCGTGCTCGCGGAGGATTTCCCGGACGGTGGAGGCGGCGACCTTGATGCCCAGGGCCGCGAGCTCGCCGTGGATTCTGCGGTATCCCCACGAGACATTTTCCCGCGCCAGGCGAAGGACTATGGCGCGGATCGATCGGACCGTGGGCGGGCGCCCGCGTCGTTTCGGCACGCAGGTCGCGGCATGGCGCCGCTTGAGCAGGTCACGGTGCCAGCGCAAGATCGTGTCTTGTGGGATTCCAGAAGTCGGCTACCAACGCTGGCCAGTAATTTTACGCTATGCGCTCATATTCGTTGATCAAGCCACCCAGGACTGGTCGGCGCTTGATCTGCTCATGGCCGAGGTCCGCAACGGGGTGGATCGGCCGTGGCGGGCGAAGCTCGCGGCACGGTGCGGCCGGCGACCGTTGTAGTGCCGGACGTACTCCGCAAGCACCGCACGCGCGTGCCGTTCACCGAAAATCAACAGACGGTCGGTGAGTTCGGCTCTGACAGTGCGTACGAACCGTTCGGCGAAACAGTTCGCCAGCGGGCACCGCGGGGGAGTCTTGACTACGCGGATGTCCAAATCGGCAAGGACCGCATCGAACGATGCGGTGAACTGACCTGCCCGATCCCGGACGAGAAACCGGAATTCGGTGGCACGATCGTCGAGGTCCATCAGCAGGTCGCGTGCCTGCTGAGTGGTCCACGCCCCGTCCGGATTCGTTGTCGCGCCGAGCAGGTGCACGTATCGGCTGCCGACCTCCAGCACGAAGAACACGTAGACTCGTTTGAGGGTGACCGCGCAGTCCACGTGGAAGAAGTCGCATGCCAGCATGGTCGACGCCTGGGTGCGCAGGAACTGCCGCCAGGTCGTGTCGGTGCACCGGATCGGTGCTGGCGGTATGCGCAAACGCTTGAGAACGCGGCGGATCGTCGACGCCCCCACTCGATGGCCGAGTTCGAGCAACTCACCCTGGATCCGTTGGTATCCCCAGGTGTGATTCTCCTTGGCCATGCGCTCGATCAACACGGCAACGGCGTTGTCTACGGGCGGGCGCCCGATGCGGTTCGGATAGGTCCACTTCCTGGCAACCAGGCGACGATGCCAGCGCAGCACCGTGCCGGGCGTGACCAATCGGTGCGCCCGCAGCGCCTTCGGCAGCAACCGGATTAGCGCGGCGAATAGTGCCCGGTCGGCCCAGTCCATCCGAGGTTTCGGGTTGGCTCGGTGCAGCACGGCCACCTCGTGACGCAGTACCAGGAGTTCGACGTCCTTGGACGCCGGCGAACGGCCGAGCAGCGACAGCCAGCCCGCAAGCCGCACGAAGATCAGGTAGAGCAGACGTAGTGACATGGCCCGAGATCATGCCCTGTCTGCCGGGGACACCGGAATATGCAGGTCGCAGGCCGTGAACCGACTTGTGGAACCCCACAGGT
>NZ_SMKW01000203.1 GCF_004348985.1 Saccharopolyspora elongata
GCCTCGGCCGATCGGGAGGCGTTCTGGGCGAAGCAAGCCGAGCGGCTGGCCTGGGACACCAAGTGGGACCAGGTCCTGGACTGGTCGAACGCGCCGTTCGCGAAGTGGTACGTGGGCGGCAAGCTGAACGTGGCCTACAACTGCGTGGACCGCCACGTCGAGGCGGGCAACGGCGACCGGGTCGCGATCTACTGGGAGGGCGAGCCCGGGGATTCCCGCGAGATCACCTACGCCGAGCTGCAGCGCGAGGTCTCCCGCACCGCCAACGCGCTGGCGGCGCTGGGCGTGGGCGCCGGGGACCGGGTCGCGATCTACCTGCCGATGCTGCCCGAAGCGATCTTCTCGATGCTGGCCTGCGCCCGGCTCGGCGCCATGCACAGCGTGGTCTTCGGCGGGTTCTCCTCGGAGGCGCTGCGCACCCGGATCAACGACGCCGAGGCCAAGGTCGTCATCACCGCCGACGGCCAGTACCGGCGCGGCAAGCCCATGCCGCTGAAGGCAGGCGTCGACGAGGCCGTCGCGGAGACCCCCAGCGTCCAGCACGTGGTCGTGGTGCGCCGCACCGGCGGCGAGGTGGCCTGGGACGACTCGCGCGACAAGTGGTGGGACGACGTCGTCGCCGGCCAGCCGGACGTGCACACGCCGGAAGCCTTCGACGCCGAGAACCCGCTGTTCATCCTCTACACCTCGGGCACCACCGGACGCCCCAAGGGCATCCTGCACACCTCCGGCGGCTACCTCACCCAGGTCGCCTACACGCACCACAACGTCTTCGACCTCAAGCCCGAGTCGGACGTGTTCTGGTGCACCGCGGACATCGGCTGGGTCACCGGCCACAGCTACATCGTCTACGGCCCGCTGGCCAACGGGGCGACGCAGGTCGTCTACGAGGGCACCCCCAACGCGCCGCACGAGGGCCGGCACTGGGAGGTCGTCCAGAAGTACGGGGTGACGATCTACTACACCGCCCCGACGACCATCCGCACCTTCATGAAGTGGGGCGCGGAGATCCCGGCCAAGTACGACCTGTCCTCCCTGCGCCTGCTGGGGTCGGTCGGCGAGCCGATCAACCCCGAGGCCTGGATCTGGTACCGCAAGAACATCGGCGGCGACCGCACGCCGATCGTGGACACCTGGTGGCAGACCGAGACCGGCGCGATCATGATCTCGCCGCTGCCCGGCGTCACCGCCGCCAAGCCCGGCTCCGCGCAGCAGCCGCTGCCCGGAATCTCGGCCAAGGTCGTCGACGAGACCGGCGCCCAGGTCGGCAACGGCGGCGGCGGGCTGCTGGTCCTCGACCAGCCGTGGCCGTCGATGCTGCGCGGCATCTGGGGCGACGACGAGCGCTACCGCGACACCTACTGGTCGAAGTTCGCCGACCTGGGCTTCTACTTCGCCGGTGACGGCGCCAAGTACGACGACGACGGCGACATCTGGCTGCTGGGCCGGGTGGACGACGTCATGAACGTCTCCGGGCACCGCATCTCCACCACCGAGGTCGAGTCCGCCCTGGTGTCGCACCCCAACGTCGCCGAGGCCGCCGTGGTCGGGGCCTCCGACCCCACCACCGGCCAGGGCATCGTCGCGTTCGTGATCCTGCGCGGCGGCACCGACGACACCGCCAGCGGCGAGGCCGCGCTCAAGGAGCTGCGCGAGCACGTCTCCCACGAGATCGGCCCGATCGCCAAGCCCCGCCAGATCATGGTCGTGCCCGAGCTGCCCAAGACGCGCTCCGGCAAGATCATGCGGCGGCTGCTGCGCGACGTCGCGGAGAACCGCGAGGTCGGCGACGTCACCACGCTCGCCGACTCGTCCGTCATGTCGCTGATCTCCAAGGGCCTGAACAA
>NZ_SMKW01000204.1 GCF_004348985.1 Saccharopolyspora elongata
CCCCGGATGAACTCCATCATGGAGCGCTGGATACAGACCTACCGACACGAACTGCTGGACCGCACCCGCATCTGGCACCAACGCCATCAGCTCCATGCCCTGCGCGAGTTCGAGTCGTACTACAACGAGCACCGGCCGCACCGAGCCCTGAATCAAGCAGCTCCGCTCCGCCCGCTACCCGAACCGATCACCGAGCCAGGACAGATCACACGCCTGGAGATCCACCGACGAGATCGGCTCGGCGGAACCCTTCACGAGTACCAACATGCAGCCGGAACTGGGCGGACGATTTATCGGCACCCGCAACCCCCCATTGGCCGTAGCTCCGGCCTGTATAGCACCGGAGGGAACACCGCGCAGGACACCTCGTTAAGCCGATCTGGCGCGCCACCAACGAATGCCCGCCCGAGCCGATCACGCCACGTGGAGCACGAACGCCCCGCAGCACGGAAACGCACGTTTGCACCAACCGATGGCCGGGAATCACGATGGCAGCAGATACACCATCGAACCGACCGCCGATGAGGCAGGAACGGAACTCCAGCCATGGTTCGAAGAACACGTAACGAACCAGAAGGTGAACATCATGCCGCAGGAGAAGCAGACACCGCGGGAGCACGGATCCGATCCAGCAGAAGGCCCGGAACAGACAGAAATTCAACAGTCCCCTCCTACTGGGCAAGAGCCGAAGGACCCGTTGGTACAGGATGAGTTGCGGCGCCATTCCGATACCGCGACGGAAGGAGAATAGACCTGATTCCCGTTTTCCGACTTTCACGGTCACCCTTCCCGCCACGGCGTTCTGGCAGCTTGCCAGCGTTTCACGAATTGCTGTTCGGGATATCTGCAGCGGAATTTCAGCCATCCGCTGCGCCAGGTGCCCGGGCGGGTTCCTCCCGGCACCCGACCCCTGCGTGATCGGATACCGATCGACCGGGGAGCCCTCAGTCGATCCAACGGGCGCCCAAGCCAGCAAGCCAAGCCAAGCCAGCCAGCAAGGCGTCGGCCTTGGAGCGTAGGAAGTCCGCCCATGTGCTGGAGTTGCGTTCGGGGGCCGGGTCTATCCCAGCCGCCTGCAAGATCTCCCAGACGGTCGAGGCTGCTACTTTCACTCCCAGGACGAGCAATTCGCCGTGAAGTCGGCGGTAACCCCAGCTGGGGTTCTCCTCTGCCAGGCGTAGCACCAAAGCCTGGATGGAACGGACGGTGCGTGGCCGGCCAGGGCGCTTTGGTTTGGAAACGGACGCATGGCGGCGTGCGATGAGGTCGCGGTGCCAGCGCAGCACTGTGTCCGGGCGCACCAGCAACCGCAGGCTGCGCAGCACCTTCCGTGGCAGCCGGTGCAGCAGCGCCGCCAGGAACGCTCGCTCAGCTGGGCTGAACCGCACCCTCTCTTGACCGAGTTGACGTTCCAGCACGGTGATCTGATGGCGCAAGGCGAGGATCTCGATGTCCTTGTCCCGGCCACTCATGGGCAGCAGGCACAGCATGGCGAACGCGTTCGTCACACCCAGGTAGGCCAGTCGCAACAGCACGGCCGACCATCATGCCGGAGTGATCCCCTGTGACGGGTACTCGCGTGCAGTCGCCACGGTCATTGCGCCCTGAGATTCCCTGGCCAGCCACAGTCTTCTCACCTGGGCGGATGAGGTTTTCGGCAAGAGCAGGCCTCGCTGGTGCGCTGCTGGTTACAAATAAGGGCCTCCGCAGCTGCGGAGGCCCTTGCCGGAACGCTAGCTCGAGTTTGACGAGCGTCTTTCGCACTGCTGAACTCCGCCTGCTCCAGAACTTCCGGCAGAGCTCAGGACTACGAACGT
>NZ_SMKW01000205.1 GCF_004348985.1 Saccharopolyspora elongata
CGCGCGCCCACGCCCCCGGGCTGGGACCACGGCCGGCCCACCACCACCTCCACCGGCGACGACGACTGGGTCCCGGAAGTCACCGAAGGCGAACGCTGCTCCCGCGAAGGCGACGTCGGCCGCACCTCCTCGGGTGCCGCCGCCAGCTGCGAACGCGACGACCACGGCAAGCTGAGGTGGACCACGCAATGGTGAACAAGAACAACCCCGGCACCGACCGCCGCCACGCCAGCGCCCTGCGCATCCTGGAAAACGGCCCCCACGCCCCGCAATGCCCCCATGGGCACGGCCCGCTGACCACCATCACCGACGCCACCGCCCCCACCGGCGTGGCGATGGCCTGCCCGCAATGCGGACAACGCCGCGGCATGGAGATCACGATGCTGCGCACCCTGCTCAACCCCGAGAACGCCGACTTCGACCAGCCGCTGGCGACCTCCCCCACCAACAAGCCGGCGCCACCGGCCAACCCGGCGCCGCCAGCCGGCACCAACACAAACACCGACACCGACACCGACACCGCGACGCTGGACGTCACCGCCGAAATCCCCCGGGTGCAACCCGAAGACACCGCCCGCGAACCCCTGGGCAAGATCACCGCGCACCACACCCGCGACGACACCGACGGCGACGAAGCGGACCTCGACCACATCCCGCCGCCACCCCGCGGCCACCGACCCGACGGCACCATCCGCACCACCGGCTGGCTCCAGCTGGGCGCACGGCCGATCAGCTCCGGGCTCTGGGCCGCGCTCGCCGGCGCCGCACTCGGCCTCGCCCTCATCGACCTCAACATCTGGCTGCCGCTGATCCTGCCCGCAGCCGCCTACGCCCTCTGGTTCGCCACCACCCGCTGGATCCGGCCCGCCTCAGCCGCCACCAACCTCGAACAGGTCTACGCCGACGAGCTCCTGCCCGGCGACGCCATCCGCGTCTACGGCCCGATCGGGCCCGTCGGCATCGTCGACCAGGTCACCCCCGCCACCAACGAGCAGGTCCTCGTCCGCTTCACCGGCGGCACCCAGCGCTTCCTACCCGCAGACGCCCGCTGCCACCTCGTGGCACTGCGCAACTAGACCGGCTCAGCGATCCGAGGAACCCGTCGTGCCGCCCACGACGGCATCCGACTTCGCCGCATCCGCCGGCGGCACCAACCCCGACACGTCCCCACCGGTGTCGTTGACCTTCAACACGAACGGCCTCGTCTCGGTGTAGCGCACCACGCTCACCGAACACGGATCCACCACGATCCGCTGGAACCCGTCCAGGTGCAGCCCCAACGCATCCGCCAGCACCGACTTGATCACATCGCCATGCGTGCACGCCAACCACACCGCATCCGCACCGAACCGGCGATCATGCGCCCGCACCGCGGCCACCGACCGCGCCTGCACCTGCGCCAACCCCTCGCCACCCGGGAACACCGCCGCCGACGGATGCTGCTGCACCACCTTCCACAGCGGCTCCGCGGTCAACTCGGTGATCTTCCGGCCGGTCCACTCGCCGTAGTCGACCTCCGCCAGATCCGGCTCCACCACCGGCGAAAGGCCCCGCTGCGCGGCCAGCCCCGCCACCGTCTCCCGGCACCGCTGCAACGGCGACACCACGATCCCGGCCAGCGGCACCCCCGCCAACCGGTCCACCAACCCGGCCGCCTGGCCCACCCCGGTCTCGTCCAACCCGACACCGGGCGAACGCCCCGCCAACGTACCGGCACCATTGGCCGCCGACCGCGCATGCCGCAACAGGATGAGAGTCGCCACGCCCGCCGACTGTAGGCC
>NZ_SMKW01000020.1 GCF_004348985.1 Saccharopolyspora elongata
CTCCACGATCGCGGTCTTGCCCACCCCCGGGTCCCCCATGAACACCGGGTTGTTCTTCGACCGCCGCCCCAGCACCTCGATCGCCTGCTCGATCTCGGCATCCCGGCCCACCACCGGATCCAGCTTCCCGGCCCGCGCCAGCTCCGTCAGATCCAGCCCGAACTCGTCCAGCCGCGGCGTCACGCTCAACACCGACCGAGCCGCACCCCGATCACCCAACTCGATCGCCCGCGCCAACGCCCTCCCGGCCACCGAATCCGCATCCGCGGCCAATCCCAACACCAGGTGCCGCGCCCCCACCACGTCGACACCCTCGCCCAACGCCTGCTGATAAGCCCCCAGCAACGCCCGCCGGGCCGCCGACGACAGCACCGGTCGGCCCACCGCCCCGGAATCCTGCGCCACCACCGCCGACCGCACCGCGGCCGCCAACTCCTCCACCCGCACCCCGGAGGACACCAGCAACTCCGCCGTCGCCGGCACCTGCGTCACCGCCCACAGCAGATGCGCACCGTCCAGCTCCCGGCTGCCCCAGTCCACAGTGGCCCGAACCGCCTTCGACACCACCTCGTGCGCCTGCGCATCCAGCAACGTGCCCAACGCCAGACCGCGCTCCGACGCCGAAGCATCGCCCGACGTCCCCGAGAACACCTCGCTGAACAGCGAATCAAAGGCGGCAGAGGAATCACCGACACTGCCGCGAACCAAAGGGGCCACCTCCACACGCACACGCAGGCCCCGCCTGCAACCGAACTCCAGCAGCAGACCAGCACGCAGCACCCGCGGCAGGACCGGCGCCCGACCGCCGACCTGCCAACGCGCCCACCAGCAGCGCCGCGCTGATCCCCACGACCGCGCCACCGAGCCCGCTCCGCGGAGCGCATTCGATCATCGCGGTCGTGATGTTGGCACCAACATACTGAGAGGCCCGCAACAGCCGTGCAGCACCACTACGCTCGCCGCGGCGCAGCACCGACGGTGTTCGCCCGCGCGCCCCGCGTCAGCTCGCGCGCTTCTGCGCCTTCTCGATCGCGTCGGCCAACCGGGTCAGCTCCTTGCCGATGTGCGACAGGCGCTCCGACATCACGCTGGCGTGCCCGGACAGCGGGCCGACGTGCCCGGCCGCCCGCAGCCACTCGGTCACCCCGCCGCACCCGGCGGCCATGCCCTCGACCGTCAGCGAGAACCCGCGCATCACCTGCTCGATCTCCTCGACGCTGTGCGGCACAGCGGGGTCGCGCAGCCGATCGCCCAGCGCGGCGGCGGCCTCGCCCACCTGCCACGCCACCTCGGCCGAATAGCCCGACTCGCCGGAATCGGCACTCCGTCTCGTCCCCGACCGCCGAGGTGGCGTGTGCCTACCCGCCTGCGTCGGCGTGTTGTCGGAATGTCCAGCGGCAGTCATAACGAACCAATCAACCCGAGACGGACACCTAGCTCCACCCTGACGCGCCAGAAGCCCCCCGACCGGTGGCGCAAGTCCACCCGTTTCCCGGTTCTCCGCAGCGCAGGAGTAGGTGCCGCGAGGTTATCGCGTCATGGCCTCGGTTGGTGGAGGTTGGTCCGGAGGATTAATTTTGATCGACACTGAAATCATGAGAAATATCAAACTGAATGTCGCGGCGGGGGCGGATTCCCGCGCCGGAAAAGCGATTTGCTCCCCGGCGGCGGGCTGCGACCATCGGGCGGTGGAGATCGACTACCGATGGCGGGCCGAGGCCTCCGACGACGAACTCGTGTCCCTGACCCTCTCCCACGGCGGCACGGCCGAGCCCGGCTGGTGGGACCGGGTCCGCGCCCACAGCCTGGGCTGGGTGACGGCGCGGCTGCCAGGCGGCGCGCTGATCGGCTTCGTCAACGTCGCCTGGGACGGCTCCGACCACGCCTTCCTGCTCGACACCAAGGTCCGCCCAGACCACCAGCACCGCGGCATCGGAACGGAACTCGTGCGGCGCGCGGCGCAGGCCGCCCAGGGCGCGGGCTGCACCTGGTTGCACGTCGACTTCGAGCCGCACCTGCGCAGCTTCTACTTCGACGCCTGCGGCTTCCGCCCCACCGACGCGGGCCTGGTCCTCCTGGCGGACCGCTGACGCCCGGCGATCCGGATCAGCCGGGCAGCGACGCGGGCAGCTTCGCCGCCCCGCCGATGGAGGTTCCCAGCAGCCGCAGCGCCGCTTCGGAAGGAGAACCCGGTTCCGCGGTGAACAACTCCAGCCGCTGATCCTGCTGGTCCGGCACCTGCAAGGCCTGGTACTCCAGCTCCAGCGGCCCGACCAGCGGATGCCGCAACTGCTTGCATCCGTAGGTGCAGTCACGCACCCGTCGCCGGCCCCACAGCTCCGCGAACTCGGGGCTCTTCATCGAAAGCTCCCCGATCAGCCCCGCGATCAGCGGGTCGTCCGGGAAGCGGCCCGCGACCAGCCGCAGGTAGGCGACGTGCCCACGCGCCTCGTCCGTCCACTGCGGATAGAGCTCGCGGGTGTGCGGGTCGAGGAACAGCATCCGCGACAGGCTGGGCTGGTCCGCCACCCGGTTCGGGCTGCCGAATTCCAGGTGCCCCGCCAGCAACGCGTGCCCGAGCCGGTTCCAGGCCAGCACGTCGTTGCGGCGGCCGATCACCAGCGCCGGCACCGCATCCATCGAATCCAGCAGGTGCCTCAGCCGCGGCCGCACCGACTCCGGCCGCGGCGTCCGCCGCTTCGCGCGCACGGGCCGCGCCAGGTCCCGCAGGTGCGCCTGCTCGGTGTCGTCCAGGCGCAGCGCCCGCGCGATCGCGTCGAGCACCTCCGCCGAGGCATTGCGGCTCTGCCCCTGCTCCAGGCGCGTGTAGTAGGCGACGCTCACGCCCGCCAGCTGCGCCAGTTCCTCGCGGCGCAACCCCGGGACCCGCCGCCGCACACCGTACGACACCAGGCCCACGTCCTCGGGTTTCAGCCGCGCCCTCCTCGACCGCAGGAAGGCCCCGAGCTCACCATCGTCCACATCGGCCAGTCTGCCCGACGCACGGCGCCGCAACCTGACCCTGCCAGGGGTACGCACCGCGCTCCTACGAAACGGCGAGGCCTGGGCAGCCCCGCAGCCGCGGCCGAGGCTTGCCCGGTCAACACCAACCGGCACGAAAGGCCGTCGCCATGCCCCTGGCCCTGCTCGCCCTGGCCATCAGCGCGTTCGGGATCGGTACCACCGAATTCATCACCAACGGCCTGCTGCCCGACCTCGCCGCGGCGTTCGGCGTGTCCATCCCCACCGCGGGCCTGCTCACCTCCGGTTACGCCCTCGGCGTGGTCGTCGGCGGCCCGGTGCTCACCGCGGCCACCACCCGGTGGTCCCGCAAGCAGACCCTGTTGGGCCTGATGCTGGTGTTCCTGATCGGCAACGTCGCGTCCGCGCTCGCCCCGACCTACGGCATGCTGATGACGGGACGGGTCGTGTCGGCACTGGCCCACGGCGCGTTCTTCGGGGTCGGCTCCGTCGTGGCCGCCGATCTGGTGGACGCCCGCAAGAAGGCCGGCGCGATCGCGCTGATGTTCACCGGGCTGACGCTGGCCAACGTCCTCGGCATGCCCATGGGCACCCTCCTCGGCCAGCACTTCGGCTGGCGCTCGGCGTTCTGGGGAGTGACCGCGCTGGGCGTCGTCGGCCTGATCGGCATCGCCGCCCTCGTACCCCATCAGCCCGTCAAGCCGGGCAGCGGCCTGCGCGGCGAACTCGCCGCCTTCCGCCGCCCGCAGGTGTGGCTGGCGCTGGCCGTCACCGCGATCGGCTTCAGCGGCCTGCTCACCTCGTTCACCTACGTCGCCCCGATGCTGACCGAGGTGGCGGGCTTCTCCCCCGCCAGCATCGCCTGGCTGCTGGCGATCTACGGGGCCGGACTGGTCGTGGGCACCTACCTCGGCGGCAAGGCCGCCGACCGCGCACTCCTGCCGACGATCTTCACGCTCCTGACCGCGCTCGCGGCCGTCCTGGCGCTGTTCCCCGCAGCGCTGCACCACCCGGCCGCAGCCGTGGCCGCGCTGTTCCTGCTGGGTGCGGTCGGCTTCGGCACGATCCCGCCGCTCCAGACGCGCGTCATGCAGCTGGCCGGCGGCGCGGCAACGCTCGTCTCGGCCGCCAACATCGCCGCATTCAACCTCGGCGCCGCCGCCGGGGCGTGGCTGGGCGGGCTCGCCATCGACGCAGGCCTCGGCTATGCCTCCCCCAACCTGGTCGGCGCCGCGCTGACCGCGGCCGGTCTCGTCCTCGCCATCGTCACCGCGGGCCGGCGCCGCGCTGACAGGCATCCCGCATCCGCGAACCACGCCCCGGCCCACCACTGACCACGAAGGACATCGCCATGCCGACCACCACCACGAGCTGCGCCGTCGATTACCACTTCACCGGCTCCGGTCCCGGGCTGCTGCTCATCCACGGCACCGGAGCCGACGCCGAGAGCAGCTGGACCGAGCTGATCGACAGCGTCGCCGCCCGCTTCACCACCGTCGCGATCAACCTCCCCGGATCCGGCCGAACCCCGGTCTCGCCCGAACCGCTCGACATCGTCACCCTCGCCGACCAGGCCGCCGCCACCGCGGTCGCAGCGGGCCTGACCGATTTCCACGTCGTGGGACATTCGCTGGGGGCTGTGATCGCCACCGCCGTCGCGGCCCGCCACGGCGCCCGGGTGCGTTCGCTGGTCGCCCACGCGGCCTGGACGCGAAGCGGCGCGCGAGAGGCGTTCCAGTTCGGCCTGTGGGAAAGCCTGCTGCGCGCCGACCCGGAGCTGCTGGCCCGGCACCTCCAGCTCACCGCCATGGGCCCGGCCACCCTCGCGAGCCGAACGGCCGAGGACTTCGAGCAGGCCGTCGCCGGCTTCACCGAGATGCTGGGCCGACAGCGGTTGCAGCCGCTGATCGAGCTCGACGCACGCGTGGACATCCGCTCGCTGCTCCACTCGATCACGGCGCCTTCGCTGGTCCTGGCCAGCCGCGACGACCAGATCGTGCCCGTCTCCCACCAGCGCGAACTCGCCCGCGCGATACCCGGCGCCGGCTACCTGGAGCTGCCCGGCGGCCACGCCCTGCCCTTTGAGGACCCTGCCGCCTTCACCGCAGCCATCGCCGACTGGCTGGACTACCAGGAGTCCGCGCTCGGATCATCGCACCGGTGACCGCCCGGAATACGCGGACTGACCACAATGGACGGCCGGTGGTTTCCCGGTCAGGCGCGGGCGGTCACCGGAACGCCGAACCATCGCCCGACCGCCACCTGGAGCGCGTCCAGCTCGGTGGCATCCGGGCGGGGCGATGCCGATGTCCACGCCACGTAGCAGTCCGGCCGGAGGAGCAGGGCGGTGGCACCGATGTCGGCTCCGGCGAGCCGCCCGCGGACCACGTCCACCTGGTCGGTGCGCCCGACGAGCGTTCCCGGGGAGCCGTCCTCGGTCAGGTCGATCAGCAGCGGGCGCGCGCTGCGGGTCAGCTCCGCCAGCCGCACCGGCCCGGTTTCGGTGTGCAGCTCGAATTCCGGGGCGCACCGGCCGATGAGCGGATGCGCGCCGGCGGCTCCCATGTCGTAGCGGACGTCGGAGCCCGCGGTGAGGTCCGCGATGCGCTGGACGGTGCCGGGGTCATCGAGCAGCTCGGTGAACAGCTCGCGCAGCGCGGTGACGTCGCTGCCCGGGGCGATCAGCGCGGACTGCGCCTGGGCGTAGGTGATCATGCGCCGGGCCGCCTCGCCGCGTTCCGCCTCGTAGCTGTCCAGCAGCCCGGGCGGGGCGTCGCTGCGGAGCTCGGCGGCGAGCTTCCAGCCGAGGTTGATCGCGTCCTGCAGGCCGAGGTTGAGCCCGGGCCCGCCGCCCGCGGTGTAGACGTGCGCGGCGTCGCCGAGCAGGAACACCCGGCGGTCCCGGAACCGGTCGGCCACGCGGGTGTTGCCGCCGCTGCGGCGTCGCAGCACGTGTGGCCCCGCGCCGGCGGGCGGGCCGAGCGGCACGTCGGCGCCCAGGACCCGGCGTGCGCTCTCCCTCAGCTCGTCGAGGGTCATCGGCGCCTCGGTCTCCGGCTCGTCCCACTCGATGGTGCTGATCAGGGGGTCCTGCCCCGGCAACGGCGCGTACCCGAACCCGCCGTGCTCGGTGCGGTGCGGCAGGAACGGCAGGATCGCGCCGCTGCCGGGCACGTTCAGCGCGCCGGTCGCGGGGTCCACCCAGTCCGCGGGAACGGTGGCGTTGGCCGTCCGGTTCGTCGTCCGGTCGTAGCTGACGCCGGGGAAGCCGATGCCGGCGCGCTTGCGGATGACGCTGTGGGCGCCGTCCGCGCCGACCAGGTACCGGGCGCGCAGCCGGTACGGCCCGTCCGGGCCGGTGACCTCCGCCGCGACCGCGTCGTCCTCCTGAGACAGGCCGGTGACCTCGTGTCCCCAGCGGATGTCGGTGTCGAGCTCGGTGGCCCGCTGCGCGAGGACTTCCACGATGCGGCGCTGCGGCACGGCCAGGTTGTAGACGGGGCTGTCCGCCAGCAGGCCCAGGTTCAGGCTCATCCCGGCGAACATGAAGTACGCGGAGTTCGGCTGAGGTGGCTGCGGGCCGCCGCTGAGCGGCTCGTGCAGCCCTCGGCGGTCGACCATCTTCACGACCTGGCCGACGAGGCCGTTGGCCTTGGGCTCGTCGCTGGGCTCGGTCAGGCGCTCCAGCACGATCGGCCGCAGCCCGGCCAGGCGCAGCTCGCAGGCCAGCATGAGCCCGTTCGGGCCGCCACCGGCGATGACGACATCGGCGATCATCGGGGGTTGTGCTCCTTCGTCGAAGTGGGCGGAATGGGCCGGATCGTCCTCATGGGACCGGGAGTCCGGCGGCGATCCGGGCGAACGCCTCGCGCAGCAGCGGCAAGGCGGAGCCATGCGGGTCTTCGCGCAGCCAGTGCGTCACGGCCGTGGCGCTGCCGGCGCCGACCACTGCGGCGACCAGTTGCGGGTACAGGTCGTGCGCCACGTCGGTGCCGATGCGTTCGGCGATGGCCTTCGCCAGCTCGTCCTGCGCGATCGCGTTCGCCTTGAGGACTTCGCCCTGCACGGCGGGTTCGGCGAGCATGAGCCGCAGGCCGTCGATCCAGCCCTGGTCGCGGGGCTGCCGGTCGTCCGGCGCCGGCGCGAACTGCGCCTGCACTGCGTTGCCGATGGCCTGCCACAGCGGCTCGGCGGCCGGTCGTGCGCGCAGCTCCTCGGCGATCCGCAGGGCGCGTTCGAGGTGGCTGGCGGCGATGGCCTCGGCCTTGCCGGCGAAGTAGTTCCGGAAGGTGCGCGGCGAGACGTCGGCGGCCGCGGCGATGTCGTCCACCGTGACGTCCTGCCATCCGCGTTCGACGGTCAGGCGGATCGCCGCCCGGCTCAACGCGAGGCGTGTCTGGCGCTTCTTGCGTTCCCGCAGCCCGATGCGGGCGTCGTCTTCGGCGGTCATGCGGACAACCATAGCGAAACTTACCACATTTGCAAGATTGCCAGTTTGGCAAGTTTTACGGCTGGTCGAGCGCCCGCAAGATCTCGAAGATCTCCTCGTCCGTGGTGGCGTTGAAATCGCGGTACCACTGCCCCACCGCGGCGAAGCCGACCGGCTGCAGCACGCACACCACCACGTCGGCTTCCGCGCGCAGCGCGGTGACCGCGTCCGGCGCCCCCACCGGCACGGCCAGCACCACGCTGCGCGGCGCCGACCCGCGCAGCATCCGCACCGCCGCGCGCGCCGTGGCCCCGGTGGCCAGCCCGTCGTCGACCAGCACGACGTCACGCCCGGCCAGCGGCAGCGGTTCGCCACGCTGGAACAGCCGCTCCCGGCGCCGCGCCTCGGCCCGCTCACGCTCGCAGGCCGCCTCCAGGGTCCGCTCGTCGAGGTTGAACGAGCGCACCAGCTGCTGGTCGTAGCTCGGCGGGCCGTCGGCGGTCACGGCGCCGACGGCCAGTTCCGGCTGGCTCGGCGCGCCGATCTTGCGGGCCACGCAGACCCGCAGCGGCGCCTGCAGCATCCGGGCCACCTCGGCGGCCACCGGCACCCCTCCCCTGGCCAGCCCGAGGACCACGGGATCGACCAGCTCCAGGCCGGTCATCCGCTGGGCCAGGACCCGCCCGGCGTGCCGGCGATCGGCGTAACCAGTGGTGGTTCGATCCGGGAAACCCATGCGAGGCATCGCTCGCCTCCCGTCCGCCGCGCGTGCGCGCGACAGCACATCGGGGAAACCACTCGCCTCGATGATGCCCGCCCGCCGCCACCGGGCAAACCTCCTCACGTGCGAAAGCCGGCCACCCTCAGCACCCGGAGCCGGTTCAGCGCGGCCGCCAGCTCGAAGCGCCGCGGCACGGCGAAATCGCCCACGTAGCGCTCGTCGACGGCCAGGACACCGCGCTCGGCGACGTCCGCGGCGAAGGCGTCGAGCACCTCCGCCACGGTGCGGGCTCCGTCGAGCACACCCCGCCGCGCGCAGCTGACCAGCGCCAGCCCGATCCCGGTGACCTGCGCGGGGTCGACGACCTGCTCCACGCCGCGCAGTTCCACAGTGGATTCTCCCAGGGTCAGCGCGTCCACTCCGCGGGCGCGGACCTTCGGTCGTTCGGTGGGGATCGAGCGCGGATCCACCACGCGGTGCCGGACCTGCGGGAACGCCTCGGCCTCCGAGCGGCGGCCGGTGGGCGCGGCGGCCAACTGCCGGGCGCGCTCGGTGACATCACGGGCGTGGTAGGCGTCGAGCATCAGCACCTGGTCGGCCACGTCCATGTAGTCCCCGGAGCCTCCCATCACCAGCACCGTCGACACCCCGTGCGCGGCGTGCAGCGGCCGGATCAGGTCGACGAACGGCGTCAGCGGCTCGGACTCCTTGGCGACCAGCGCCTGCATCCGGGCGTCGCGGATCATCAGGTTCGTCGCCGCGGTGTCCTCGTCGACCAGCAGCACCTTCGCCCCGGCCTCCACCGCCTCCACGATCGCGGCGGCCTGCGAGGTCGAGCCGGAGGCGTTGTCGGTGGAGAAGTCGGTGGTGTCGGCGCCGGTGGGCAGGTGGCCGACGAACGGGCTGACGTCCACCCGGTGCACCCGCCGCCCGTCCTCGGCGCGCACCTTGACGGTGTCCTCGCGGCACACCACCAGCTCCCGGCCGTCGCCGGGAACGTGGTCGTAGACGCCGAACTCCAGCGCGCGCAGCAGCGTGGACTTGCCGTGGAACCCGCCCCCGACGATCAGGGTGATCCCCTCGGGCACCCCCATGCCGCGCACCCGGCCCCGGTTGGGCAGCTCGACCTCGACGCTCAGCGACTCCGGCGTGGTGAACGGCACCCCGTCGGTCAGCGGCCGCTCGTCGACGCCGCTGCGCCGGGGCAGCATCGCGCCGTCGGCGACGAACGCCACCAGCCCCAGGTCCGGCAGCATCCGCCGCAGCGCATCGGTGTCCTCAATGGAGTCCACGAACTCCCGCAGCCGCCGCTGATCGGCCGTGGCCCAGCGCAGCGCGGCCTCCACCGCGTCGGGCAGCTCGTCGCAGAGCGCCTGCTCCGCCTGCCTGCCGTCGATGGTCCGGCCGCGTCCCGGCAGGTCGATGCCCAGGCGCAGCACCACCGCTCCCCCGGCGATCTGGCAGGCGCTGCGGTCCAGCACCTCCTGCCGGCCGGCGTCGACCCGCAACCGGCTGTCGCGGAGCCTGCGGTACACCGCCCGCACCAGGTACCCGGCCAGCGCCCGCGCGCGCACCGGCGTCGACCACAGCTGCTCGGGGAAGCCCGCGACCGCCGGGTCGACCCGGACCTCGCAGCGGCTGGCCGGGGCGAACGGGTCCGGCTGCACGCGCTGGACCTCCAAGGTGAATCCGCCGAAGGACCAGCGGCCGCCCAAGGACTTGTAGCGGCCGTAGCTCGCGCCGTGCATGGCGCGCAGTTCCTGCCGCAGCGCTTGCTCGTCGCCGCGATCACCGCGGGGCCGTTCGTCGCGCCGGCGATCACCCGGTCGCCGGTCCCTGTACCGCCCCGCTCCGGGACCGCCCGTTCGCTGTGCCATGCCCGAGACCTACCGGACGCGAGGCCGATTCTCCAATCGGGAGACGTGGATCACGCCGATTACCACCACAGTGGACGGCCCGTGTCCACATGGGGCAAAACCGGCGAAACGCCGTGGCGGGACTCAGCGGGTCCGCAATGTGCGGGTTATTCTCCGAACGCGCAAGATCCCCACCCCACCCCGGTCCGAGACCTCGGACGCCCGGTCCCGCTCGACGACGATGCCTTTGCTGGTGAGGAGGCGAGTGCATGCTCCGCAGATTCCGCGGCCCGATCTTCAGCCGCCAACGGCGACGCCCGGCCCGCGACGTTTCCCGCCGTCCACGTAGGACCGCAGCGCTGCTCGCGGCAATGATCGCGACGGCCGCGTTGGCCGGTGGCACGGCCAACGCCGAGCAGTCGCGCACCGCGCCGCGGCTGAGCCCCGACGATCCCAACGGCGCCTGGGCGGGCTACAGCCTGCCGGGCGGCAAGGACACCCAAGCGCGTTCCCTCCCCCTCCCGGCCGGTGCGGTGTCCGGAATGGACGTCAGCGGCCACCAGGGCGACGTCGACTGGCCCCGGGCCTGGGCCGACGGTGCCCGGTTCGCCTACGTCAAGGCCACCGAGGGCACCGGTTTCCGCAACGCCCGCTTCGCCCAGCAGTACGACGGTTCCCACGACGTCGGCATGACCCGCGGTTCCTACCACTTCGGGCTGCCGGACCGCTCCACCGGCCGCGACCAGGCCAACTTCTTCGTCGACAACGGCGGTGACTGGCGCCACGACGGTCGCACCCTGCCGGGGGCGCTGGACATCGAGTACAACCCGTACGGCGAGGCCTGCTACGGCCTGGACCCGGCCGCGATGTCGCGGTGGATCGCCGACTTCAGCAACACCTACCACGACCGGACCGGGCGCTTCCCGGTCATCTACACCACGACCGACTGGTGGAACCGCTGCACCGCGTCCAATCCGGACTTCGCCCCGAACAACCCGCTGTGGATCGCCCGCTACGGCACCGACCTCGGCGCGCTGCCGGCCGGCTGGGGCTACCAGACCATCTGGCAGCACAACGACAAGGGCATCTTCCCCGGCGGGCAGGACACCTTCAACGGCAACGGCAAGCAGCTCAAGCGATTCATCTCCTGACCGTCCCTCCCAACGGCGATGCGGGC
Organism: Saccharopolyspora elongata; assembly: GCF_004348985.1. GTDB lineage: Bacteria > Actinomycetota > Actinomycetes > Mycobacteriales > Pseudonocardiaceae > Saccharopolyspora > Saccharopolyspora elongata. The sequence continues at coordinate 11,166 of NZ_SMKW01000020.1, forward strand.
CGCTCCGGAACCTCCGGGGCGGCCCGCATCGTTGGTCGCGCGGTCTACTTGTTCAGCAGGTCCGGCGGGATCGGCTGGTCGTTGGCGATCGCGTCGAACATGCGACTGGCTGCCTTGGAGTCCCAGACGATGACCGAGCCGCCGTCGGAGTCCTTGCCGAAGCGGCCGAACGGCGCGCTGGTGGTCACGCCCTCGCCGCCGCTGATGTCGCCCATCGCCAGGCCCAGCGACGCCAGGTGCCACAGGTGGTCGCTGTCGTTGACCACGAACGTCTTGCTCGCGCTGGAGGCCAGCGGGAACAGCCGGAACGGGTTGATCAGCGTAGACGGGCTGGTCGCCTTGTTGACCAGGGCGCCCAGCAGCTTGCGCTGGTTCTCCGCACGCTCCAGGTCACCGCCCTTGAGCGAGTAGCGCGCCCGGACGAAGGCCAGGGCCTGCGGGCCGTCCAGCTCCTGGCAGCCGGCCGGCAGGTGCGCGTTCGCCATGTCGTCGTCCATCGGCTTGTCCAGGCAGATCTCCACCCCGCCGACCGCGTTGACCAGATCGGAGAACCCGCCGAAGCCGATCTCCGCGTAGTGGTCGATGTGCACCCCGGTGGCCTTCTCGACGGTCTCCGCCAGCAGCTGCGGGCCGCCGAAGGAGAACGCCGCGTTGAGCTTGGTCTTGCCGTGGCCCGGGATCTCCACGTACGAGTCGCGGGGCAGGCTGATCAGCGCGGGCTGACCACCGCCGCTGGGGATGTGCACCAGCATCACGCTGTCGGTGCGCTGGCCGCCGGCGTCGCCGGCCGACAGTTCTTCGCGCTGCGCGTCGTCGAGGCCTTCGCGGCTGTCGGAGCCGACCAGCAGCCAGTTGGAGCCGGACGAGTCCGGGGCCTGCCCGCTGAACGACAGCGCGTCGGTGCGCTGCAGCATGCTGTCGAAGTAGATCACCAGGCCGCCCAGCAGCAGCACCAGCACGACCAGGGTGATGCCGATGCGCCGGCCCCACCGCTTCTGCTTGCGCCTCGGCGGCGGCGGTGGCCGCTCGTCGTCCATCGGCCGCCGAGGGCCTTGATGAGGCGGAGGGGGCGGCGGCGGACGCCGTCCGGGTGGCGGCCCGCTCGGGGCGCCCCGGTAGTAGTCGTACCTCTCGCCGCCGCCTTGCGGTCTCCGGCTCCTCGGCGGTTGCCCCGCCGACCAGTCGCTCATGCACACACCCGCGTCGGTTCGATCCGGCGCGCCCCGCACGCGCCGGGTTTGGCGTGAAGCATCGCAGAAGACCGCCGGGGAATCACCCACCGCTACCGAACGGTGATCGGAGACCACCTGTTTCGGCTGGTGGCGGGCATGAGGGCGACCTCACAACCCGCCACCACGGCCGTGGTGGTCAGCCGTTGACGGCGTCGCGCACCGCTTCCGCCCACAGCCCGACGGCGTCGTCGACCTGCTCGGCCGTGACGATCAGCGGCGGGACCATGCGGACCACGTTGCCGTGCGGTCCGCAGGTCAGCAGCAGCAGCCCGCGCCGGGCGGCGGCCTGGTGCGCGCGGGTGGCCGTCTCGGTGTCCGGCGCGCCCTCGGGGGTGCTGAACTCGTTGCCCAGCATCAGGCCCAGCCCGCGCACGTCGCCGATCACCGGGTGTTCGGCGGCGACCTTGCGCAGGCCCTCCTGCAGCCGGGCGCCCTGTTCGGCGGCGTTGTCGACGAGCCCCTCGTCCCGCACCACGTCGAGGGTGGCCAGCGCTGCAGCGGCCGACACCGCGTTGCCGCCGTAGGTGCCGCCCTGCGAGCCGGGCCAGGCCTGGCTCATCAGCGCATCCGGCGCGGCGATGGCCGACAACGGGAAGCCGCTGGCCAGGCCCTTGGCGGTGATCAGGATGTCGGGGCGGATGCCGGCGTGGTCGTGGCCCCAGAACCGGCCGGTGCGCCCGACGCCGGTCTGCACCTCGTCGAGGATCAGCAGGATGCCGTGCCGGTCGGCGCGTTCCCGCAGGCCGGCGAGGAACTCCGGCGGCGCGGGGATGTAGCCGCCCTCGCCGAGAACCGGTTCGATGATGATCGCGGCGGTGTCGCGCGGCGAGCTGACGGTGACCAGCAGCTGGTCGAACTCGGCCAGCGCGAAGCGCACCGCGTCGGCCTCGCTGCAGCGGTGCCGGTAGGCCTCGGGGAACGGGGTGAACACGACGCCGGGCATCATCGGGCCGATCCCGGCCCGCACCTTCACCCCGGAACTGGTGAGCGCGCCGGCGCCCATCGTGCGCCCGTGGAAGCCGCCCTGGAAGGCGACGATGTTCTGCCGTCCGGTGGCCTGCCGGGCCAGCCGGACCGCGGCCTCCACCGCTTCGCTGCCGGAGTTGACGTAGAACAGCCGGTCCAGGCCGGCCGGGAGCACCTCGCCGAGCCGTTCGGTCAGCCGCAGCAGGGGCCGGTGCATGACGGTCGTGTACTGGCCGTGGATGAGGGTACCCACCTGGCGCTGGGCGGCCTCGACCACGCGCGGGTGGCAGTGTCCCGTGCTGGTGACCCCGATCCCGGCGGTGAAGTCCAGGTAGCGGCGATCCTGCTCGTCGTAGAGGTAGACCCCTTCCCCGCGAGCGGCCAGGACCGGCGTGGCCTGCTTCAGCACCGGCGAGAGCTCAGCCATGATCGACTCCAAGGTTCGTGACATGCAAAATGTAGGATTGTTGACAATCTCCGCTGACATGCAACCATCACCGAGCGTCGCTGTCCACCACCCGAGGCAGAAGGGTTCGCCGTTGCCATGACGATCTCAACCGAACAGCACCCCCGAGAGGCCGCCGTCGTCGACGCCGCGCCCAAGCAACTGCTCATCGGCGGCAAATGGCGCGACGCCGAAGGAGACCGCAGCTTCGAGGTCGAAGATCCGTCCACCGGCCGTGCGCTGTGCTCGGTCGCCGACGCCTCCCCGCACGACGGGCTGGCGGCGCTGGCGGCCGCGGCCGACGCCCAGCCGCAGTGGGCCAAGCACCCGCCCCGCGAGCGCGGCGAGATCCTGCGGCGCGCCTTCGAGCTGATCATGCAGCGGCACGAGGACCTCTCGCTGCTGATGACGCTGGAGATGGGCAAGCCGCTGACCGAGTCGCGGGCCGAGGTCACCTACGCGGCGGAGTTCTTCCGCTGGTTCTCCGAGGAGGCCGTGCGCATCGGCGGCGACTACGCGGTGGCGCCCAACGGCAGCGGCCGGTTCCTGGTGATGCGCCAGCCCGTCGGCCCGGCGCTGCTGATCACTCCGTGGAACTTCCCGATGGCGATGGGCACCCGCAAGATCGGCCCGGCCATCGCCGCGGGCTGCACCTCGGTGATCAAGCCGGCGCACCAGACGCCGCTGTCGATGCTGGCGCTGGCCGAGATCCTCATCGAGGCCGGGCTGCCCGACGGCGTCCTCAACGTGGTCACCTCGCGCAGCGCGGGCAAGCTGATGGAGCCGATGATCCGCGACGGCCGCGCCCGCAAGCTGTCGTTCACCGGGTCCACCGCGGTGGGCCGCAAGCTCATCGAGCAGTCCGCCGACCAGGTGCTCAAGGTGTCGCTGGAGCTGGGCGGCAACGCGCCGTTCATCGTGTTCGACGACGCCGACCTGGACGCCGCGGTCGACGGCGCGATGCTGGCCAAGATGCGCAACATCGGCGAGGCCTGCACCGCGGCCAACCGGTTCTACGTGCACGCCGACGTCGCCGAGGAGTTCTCCCGGCGGCTCGCCGAAAGGATGAGCGGCCTGCGGGTCGGCCGCGGCGTCACCGACGAGATCCAGGTGGGCCCGCTGATCGACGACGCCCAGCTGGGCAAGGTCACCGAGCTGGTCGCCGACGCGGTGCGGCTCGGCGCGGACGTCGTCACCGGCGGCGCCGGCCGCGACGGCGAGGGCTACTTCTACCAGCCGACCGTGCTGACGAACGTGCCGCTGGAGGCCCGGATGGGCCGGGAGGAGATCTTCGGGCCGGTCGCGCCGATCACCACCTTCACCGACGAGCAGGCCGTCGTCGCCCAGGCCAACGACACCGAGTACGGCCTGGTCAGCTACCTCTACACCCGCGATCTGCAGCGCGGCCTGCGGGTGTCGGAGGCGCTGGAGAGCGGCATGGTGGGCCTCAACCAGGGCATCGTGTCCAACCCGGCGGCACCGTTCGGCGGCGTGAAGCACTCCGGACTGGGCCGCGAAGGCGGCAAGTTCGGCATCGACGAGTTCCTGGAAACCAAGTACGTCGCCGTCGGCGGCCTCTGACGAGAAGAGGGTTCGCGGCTCGTCCTGCATAGCGGGCGGGGCTCCCTCCACTGTGGAGGAAACCCCGCCCCGCTTCAGGTGCGTCAGCTCGCCATGGAGCCGTTGAGGCGCTCCAGCGCGTCGGTCATGTGCGCCGTCAGCCGCTCCAGCAGCAGCTGCTCGTCGCCCGTCTCGATCGCGTCGACGAGCCCCTTGTGCTCATCGACCAGTGCCTGCACGTCCGCGTGGTACTTGTCCTGCAGCGCCGTCAGGCACATCCGCTTCTCCACCAGCAGCGTCTGCGCCATCCGCTGCAGCCGCGGGCTGCCCGACACCCGCACCAGCGTCTCGTGGAACTCCTGATCGGCGTCGGCCAGCTCGATCGAGTCGCCCTTGCCCGCCGCGGCGACCATCCGGCTCTGCGCCGCGGTCAGCTCCGCCACCGCCTCCACCCGGTGGTGGCGGACGATCTGCTCGCACGCGGCCCGCTCCACCGCCAGCCTGGCCAGGTAGATGTCGTGGACGTCCTCGGCGTCCAGCGTCATCACGAACAGCCCGCGGTGCGGTTCACTGCGCAGCAGCCCTTCGGCGACCAGCCGCTGCATGGCCTCCCGCAGCGGCCCCCGGCTGACGCCCAGCCGGGCGGCGAGTTCGGCTTCGCCCAGCTGACTTCCCGGCGGCAGCGACCCGTACATGATCGCCGCCCGCAGCTGGTCGGCCACGATCGCCGCGGTCGACTTGCGCTGGACCGGCTCTAACTCACCCGGCTGCTGGTTCTGCTCGTCGGTCCCGAGCACCTGACACCATCTCCTCATTCCAGGGAGGCATTGCGCTCCCCTCCTGTTCCCTTGCGGAACAGCGTTCCCAATCCGTCGTGCGCCGCCCGATCACCCGCCAGCCGCAGCGCCTCCCAGGCGCTGACCTGGTTGGCGGTGAGCACCGGTTTGCCGAGCCGGTCCTCCAGCTCACCCAGCCACGCCGCGGTGTGCAGCGCGGTGTCCGGCATCAGCAGCGCATCGGCCCGGTCGTCGTCGTTGGCCGCCGCGAACTCCAGCACCGCGTCGCGGCCGAGCGTGCCCACCTCGGCGGCGGTGATGATGCCCCGGCTGGACAACCTCACCACCTCCAGGCCCGCGGCCTGCAGGAACTCGACGAAACTGGTGGCCACGTCGTCGGGGTAGGTCGCGGCCACCGCCACCCGCCGCAGCCCCAGGGCCGCCGCGGCGTGCACGAACGCGAAGGACGTGCTGGACGTCGGCAGCCCAGTGACGGCCTGCAGCTTCTCCACCTGCTCCCGCGCGCCCTGCGGGCCGAAGACGAAGCTGCCGCTGGTGCACGCCCAGATCACCGACTGCACGCCGTGCTCCAGCAGCTGCCGCGCACCGTCGGCGAGCACGTCGTCCGAGCCGATGTCCAGCAATGCGTCCACCCGATGCGCGTCCTCGCGCATCAAGGTGTGCACCAGGGGCAGCCGGATATCACCACCGAGCAGCCCTTCGAGCGCGGGGTAGTCGTCCTCGGCGCTGTAGCCGGGGTAGAGAATTCCTGCGGTGAACGGCACCGGTAGCTCCATCCTTAGTCGACATCGTTTCCGACACCACCGCTGCGGATCCGTCGACGCCAACACCGCACAACCGGTCGATTGTTGACAATGTTACCGCAGGGTCCGTCGCGGCTAACCCGTTCTTGATGCGATCGTCACGCGGCCGGCGCGTCCACCACCTGCATCAGCCGCTGTTCCGGGGCCACCGCCTGCAGCCCCATCTCGCGCAGCGCCGCCCAGATCGTGACCTGGTTGGCCGTCAGCACCGGCTTGCCCAGCTCCTGCTCCAGCGGCCCGATGATGTCGTAGGTCGGCAGGTTGGTGCAGCTGATGAACATCGCCTCGGCCTCCGGCCGGTCGACCGAGCGCACGATGTCCACCACCTGCCGGTAGTTGACCTTCCAGATCTGGCCGAGCAGACCCAGGCCGACGCTGGTGACCACGTCGATCCCGTGCTCGTCGAGGAAACCGTGCAACCGCTCGGTCACGCTCTCCACGTACGGCGTGGCGATCGCGATCCGGCCGGCGCCCAGCATCTGCAGGGCCTCCACCAGCGCGCCGGAGGCGGTGACCGCGGCCGGCGCACCGGCCTGCCGCATCACCTCCACCAGCGCGCGCTCCCCCGTCGCCCCGTTCACGAAGCTGCCGGAGGTGCACGCGTAAGCGACCACCTCCGGCTCCGGGACCAGCAGGTCGCGGGTCGCGCCGTGCACCGCCGCCTCGTCGCTGACCAGGCTGGCCTGCTCGACGGTCACCGGCACCGGCACGAACGCCGTGCGCGTCAAGTACAGCGAGACACCCTCTGGGGTCCACCGCCACAGTTCGCGGTCCAACGCCAGGTCGAACGGGGCGATCACTCCCACGCCGCGTTGCGGCTCCGGGCCCGATACCGCCCCGAGGAAGTCAGGCGGCATTTGTTCCCCCGTCAATCCTGGTAGCGGTCGTAGCGGAGGGTCTCGCCGACGCTGCCGGACCGCCAGACGTCGTTGCACGCCTCGGCCATCCGGTCCAGCCCCTCCACGATGGTGGCGTACACGTTGCCCGGCACCCAACCCACGTCGCCGTTGAGCAGCAGGTTGTTCCGCCCGTAGAAGATCGCCAGGTCGATCACGCCGGGCAGCTCGTGGATGTTCTTCTCCTCCTTGAACTGGCGGTCGAGCATGCCGCCGGGGAAGGAGAAGTACACGACGTCGCCGGGGATCGGAGTGACCGTCGGGTTCTCCTGACCGGGTTCGTCGGCCGCGAACCGCGGCACCATCGTGTAGATCTCGTTGCGCGCGTACTTGGCGTGGTGCACCGGTCCGACCTGGGGCAGCGCTTGCCACACGGCTTCGCAGGTGCGGGGGGCGTCCTTGTCCAGCAGCTCCGCCACGCAGGACACACCGCGCTTTTCCAGCGTGATCGACAGGTACCTGGGCATCGTGATCTTCCGTTCGCAGGAGTGGGGACTGTTGACTCATCTCCTCCGGTCCCGGCCCCGCCGCGCGTGGTCGGGAATCGCCTCGGTCGCCGAGGGTACCCGTGGATTGTTGACAATCCTACGAACGCTTCATAGCGTGTCAATGCCCCGTACCGACGCGGTTTTCCCGTTCAGCGCGGGCGAAACGAACTCTTAACCCGGCGCGCCCGACGATCACCGCTGCCCGGCCCCCACACCCCACCGCACCTAAGGTCAGGTCATGATCCACCGCACTCCCACGGTCGTCGTCCTCCACGGCGGGACCCCACCGGCGGAAATGGCCCGCATCCAAGCCCACGCCGAGCTGCGCTACGCCGACGCCGACCAACTGGCCGACGCGCTGCCCGGCGCCGACGTGCTGTTCGTCTGGGCCTTCCGCTCCGAGGCCGTCACCGACGCCTGGCCCCGCGCCGACGCCCTCCGCTGGGTGCACGCCGCCAGCGCCGGAGTCGACCGCCTGCTGTTCCCCGCGCTGCAGGACTCCGACGTGCTGCTGACCAACTCCCGCGGCGTCTTCGACCGCCCGATGGCCGAATACGTGCTCGCCACCGTGCTCGCCTTCGCCAAGGACCTGCACACCACGCTGCGGCTGCAGGACCGCAAGCAGTGGCAGCACCGCGTGACCGAACGCGTCGCGGGCAAATCCGCCCTCGTCGTGGGCACCGGACCGATCGGCCGCGCCATCGCCCGCCAGCTCACCGCCGCCGGGCTCACCGTGTCCGGCGCCGGACGCGTCGGGCGCAGCGACGACCCCGACTTCGGAGACGTGCACGCCTCCAGCGACCTCTCCCACGTCATCGGCGCCTTCGACTACGTCGTGCTCGCCGCCCCGCTGACCGAGCAGACCAAGGGACTCGTCGACGCCGAGGTCCTCGCCCACTGCCGGCCCACCGCACGGCTGATCAACGTCGGCCGCGGCGAACTCGTCGTCGAAACCGACCTCATCGCCGCCCTGCGAGCCGGGCAACTGGGCGGCGCCGCCCTGGACGTCTTCGACACCGAACCACTGCCGGAGACCTCGCCGCTGTGGGAGATGCCCAACGTGCTCGTCTCCCCGCACATGTCCGGCGACACCATCGGCTGGGTCGACGAACTCGTCGACCTGTTCCTCGAGAACCTGCGCAGCTACACCGACGGCACGCAGCTGCGCAACGTGGTCGACAAGCAACGGGGTTACATCAGCGGAACGGAGCACTGATGGCGAACACGCACCCGGCCGAACGCACGGTCGCCGACCTCACCGCCACCGAACTGCTCGCCGCCTACGCCGCGGGCGAGCTGTCCCCGGTGGAGGCGACCGAGGCCGCGCTGCGCCGCATCGCCGACGCCGACCCGGCCGTCAACGCCTACTGCCTGGTCGACGCCGACCGCGCGATCGACCAGGCCAGAGCATCCGAAAAGCGGTGGCACCGCGGCGAACCCGCCGGGCGCCTCGACGGCGTGCCGACCTCGATCAAGGACATCTTCCTCACCGAGCACTGGCCGACGCTGCGCGGCTCCCGAACCGTCGACCCGCACCAGCAGTGGACCACCGACGCACCCTCCGTCGCCCGCCTCCGCAAGCACAACGCCGTGTTCGTCGGCAAGACCACCACGCCGGAACTGGCGTGGAAGGGCGTCACCGACAGCCCGCTGCAAGGCATCACCCGCAACCCGTGGGACCCCACCCGCACCGCCGGCGGCTCCAGCGGCGGCGCCGCCGCGGCCGTCGCGCTGGGCATGGCGCCCCTGGCCATCGGCACCGACGGCGGCGGATCCGTGCGCATCCCCGCCGCGTTCTGCGGCATCGTCGCCCTCAAAGCCACCTACGGCCGGATCCCGCACTACCCCGCCAGCCCCTACGGCACCCTCGCCCACGCCGGACCGATGACCGGCACCGTCACCGAGACCGCGCTGATGCTCGACGTGCTGTCCGAACCGGACAGCCGCGACTGGTCCGCGCTGGAACCACCGAGCACGTCCTTCCTGGACGGACTCGACTCCGGAGTGCGCGGCCTGCGCATCGCGATCAGCCTCGACCTCGGCTTCGGCACCCCCGTCGACCCCGAGGTGGCCCGCGCGATCACCGCCGCCGCCCGCACCTTCGAAGAACTCGGCGCCGTCGTCGAGCAGGTCGACCCCGGCATCACCGACCCCGTCGAGGACTTCCACGTGCTGTGGTTCGCCGGTGCCGCCAAGTCCGTCGAACACCTCACCCCCGAACAGCGCGAACTGCTCGACCCCGGGCTGCACGAGATCTGTCGGCAAGGCCTCACCTACTCCGCGCAGGACTACCTCGAAGCCACCAACACCCGGATGCTGCTGGGCCAGCGCATGGGCGCCTTCCACCAGACCTACGACCTGCTGCTGACCCCGACCGTGCCGATCCCGGCGTTCGAAGCGGGCCTGGAAGTCCCGCCCGGCTCCCCCCACCCGCGCTGGACCAGCTGGACCCCGTTCACCTACCCGTTCAACATGACCCAGCAACCGGCCATCAACGTCCCCTGCGGGAACACCACCGACGGGCTGCCGATCGGCCTGCAGATCATCGGCCCCCGCCACGCCGACGCCAAGGTCCTCCGCGCCGCCCGCGCCTACGAGCAGACCCAGCCCCGGCTCCGCCCGCACACCCCCTGAATCCGTCATCACGCCAGCGACAGCATGGTGGCGAAGCCCAGCGCCGTCACCAGCAGAGTGGAACAAGCCGCCAGCGCAAAGGCCTTCGGCCCGTTGCGCAGCAACGCCTTGACCCGCACTCCGAAACCCAGCGCGAACAACGCACCCGCCAGCAGCAGCGTGGTCAACTGCTTCCCACCATCGAGCACCACGACCGGCAGCACATCCACGCTGCGCACCGCCACCGCGACCAGGAACCCGAGCACGAACAACGGCATCACCGGCGGACGCTCACCACCGGCCGCACCACGCCGCCGGCGCTCCACCAGGCTGACCGCGGTCACCATCGGCGCCAGCAACACCACCCTGCTCAGCTTGACGACCACCGCGACCGCCACCGCCGCACCGCCCGCCGGCGACGCGGCCGCCACCACCTGCGCCACCTCGTGCACGCTCCCACCGGCGATCCGGCCGATCTCATCGGCCGACAACCCCATCCCGGCGGCCATCGCAGGCAACGCCAGCATCGCGATCGTCCCGAACACCGTCACCATCGCCACGCTCGTGGCCACGTCCTCGTCCTCGCGCTCGACGACGCTCTCCATCGCCGCCACCGCCGACGCACCGCAGATCGAGAACCCCGTCGCCACCAGCACCGACAACCCGCGCGGCACCCGCATCAACCGGCCGATGAGCAACGTCCCCAGAAACGTCAGCCCCACGATCAGCAACACCGCCACGACGGTGCCCGCCCCCAGCCCCAGCACCTGCGAAACCGACAGCTGCAAACCCAGCAGCACCACCCCGACGCGCAACAGCTTCTTCGTCGCCCACGCGATGCCCGGCCGCGTCGCCTCCGGAAAGCCCGGCACGTTCCCGGCCACGATGCCCAGCACCACCGCAGCGGTCAACTCACTCACCGCCGGGACCAGCCCGGACACCACCAAGGACACCGCGACCGCCGCGCCGGTCACCACCAGCCCCGGCCACAACGCACCGACACCCGACTGCTGCGAGCTGAACGTCTTCGTCACCAGTACAGGCTCGCCACCAGGACACCCGCGCAGTAGCCGTGATCTGCACAGGACGTCATAGCCGAAGTGCATGCCCCACCAGCACGGAAACCGGTGGCCGACCGGCACCGCCTGGCCACCGACCTATCCTTGGGGCATGGCTCCGCCCGACCCCGAATCGCTCCGGCTGCTGGTCCTCATCGGTGAACTAGGCAGCATCGGGGCCGCCGCGGCCGAACTGCGCATCAGCCAGCCCTCCGCCAGCAAGCGGCTCAGCAGGCTGGAACGCCAGCTCGCCCTCCCGCTGGTGGAACGCACCCGCCAGGGCTGCACGCTCACCCCCGCCGGAGCCATGGTCTGCGACTGGGCCAGGAAAGTCCTCGCCCACATCGACGGCCTGATGAACGGCGTGCGCGCCCTGCGCGCCCAGCACGAAGCCAAGCTCCGCGTCGCCGCCAGCATGACCATCGCCGAATACCTCGCGCCCCGATGGATCAGCCGGCTCCGCGCCGCCCTCCCCGACGTGCCCCTCGAACTCGACGTGGCCAACTCCCTGGCCGTCGCCGAAGCCGTCCGCCACGGCCACGCCGACCTCGGCTTCATCGAAACCCCGGTGCCACCCGAAGGCGTCTCGGTCCGGTTCGTCACCCGCGACCGCATGGTCGTCGTCGCCCCGCCCGAACACCCCTGGGCCAGGCTGCGCCGCCCGCTGACCGCCACCGAACTCGCCGCCACCCCGCTGATCGTGCGCGAACACGGCTCCGGAACCCGCGAAACCCTCCATCGCGCACTCGTCGAAGTCGGCGCCGAGCCCGTCACCCCGCTGCTCGAACTCCGCTCCACCACCGCCGTGCGCAACTCCGTCGTCGCCGGCGCCGGCCCCGCGGTCCTCAGCGTCCTCGCCGTCGCCACCGACCTGGCCGAACAACGCCTCGTCGACGTGCCCGCCACGGGCCTCGACCTACACCGACCGCTGCACGCGGTCTGGCGCGCCGGACTCCAGCTCGCCGGACCGGCCGCCGCCCTGCTGGCCATCGCCATGCGCACCCCGGAAACCGGCTCCGCCGCCTGACGGCCCGCTACAGAGCCCGTTCTGGCTGTGATGGCCTGGATGTTGCAGGTCAGGGTTCTAAGCGAGTCCTCCGCAGGCTCTACTCGTCGTCCCAGGCCGACATCACGTGCTTGATCCGGCTGTACTCCTCCAGCCCGTAGCGGCCGAAGTCCCGCGCCGACGCCGAATGCTTGAACCCGCTGTGCGGCATCTCCGCCGCGAACGGGTGGTGCGTGTTGATCCACACCGTCCCGGCCTGCATCCGCCGCGACACCCGCATCGCCCGCGCGTGATCACGCGTCCAGATGCTCGACACCAACCCGTAGCGCACCCCGTTGGCCAGCTCCACGGCCTCCTGCTCGCTGTCGAAGCGCTGCACCGTCAGCACCGGCCCCAGCACCTCGTTCTGCACCAGCTCGTCGTCCTGCTCCACCCCGACGACCACCGTCGCCTCGTGGAAGAACCCGCGCTCCCCCTTGCGCCGCCCACCCGCGACGATCCGCGCGTGCTCCGGCAACCGCTCCAGATGCGCCTGCACCAATTCCAACTGCCCCAGGCTGTTCAACGGCCCGAATGCCGCATCCGGGTCCTGCGGCGGCCCCGGCCGCATCGCCTCGGCCCACTCCACCAACGCCGCCACCAGCTCGTCGAACACCTCCGGACCCGCCAGCACCCGGCTCGCGGCCGTGCAGCTCTGCCCCGCATTCCCGAAGGCCGCCGCAGCGATCCGCCGCGCCGCCCGCGGCACGTCCGCATCGTCGAACACCACCGCCGGCGCCTTCCCGCCCAACTGCAGGTGCGCCCGCTTGAGATCGGCCGCCACCGAACCCGCGACCTCCATCCCGGACCGCACCGTGCCGGTGATCGAAAACATCCCGGGCACCTCGTGCGCCACCATCGCCCGGCCGCTATCGCGATCCCCGCAGATCAGGTTCAACGCCCCGGCCGGCAGGAAACCGCCCGCGATCTCCACCAGCAACGCCGTGCTCACCGGCGTCGTCTCGGCCGGCTTGAGCACCACGGTGTTCCCCGCCGCCAACGCCGGCGCGAACTTCGCCGCCGCCAGCAACAGCGGATGCGTCCACGACGTGACCTGCGCGCACACGCCGATCGGCTCCCGGCGCGAGAACGACGTGTGCCCCGGCTGGTACTCGCCGCCCGCACCGTCCTCCTGCACCCGCGCGGCACCCGCGTAGAAGCGGATCAGGTCCACCGCCAACGGCAGCTCGTCATCGCGCACCACCGACCAGGGCTTGCCGGTGTTGCGGCACTCCGCGACCACCAGCTCGTCGGCCCGATCCTCGATCGCGTCGGCGACGTCCAGCAACGCCTGCTGCCGCTGCCGAGGCGTCGTCTGCGACCAGGATTCGAACGCCGACGCGGCGACCGTCATCACCGCGTCCACATCCATCCACCTCGTCAGCGGAGCGGTGCCGTACTCCTCGCCGGTGCTCGGATCCACCAGCGGCAACGTCTCTCCGGCCAGGGTGTCGGCGGGCTCGCCGCCGACGAAGTTGTGCAATTCCAGCGCCGCGGTCAACAAGGGCCTCCATCGCTGAGCCCGACCGTCGGTGGCCGGTCGGTGCCACGTCCGCCCACCGACCCTAGCTCCCCCGCCGGGCGCGTGTAGGCGGCTCGCCGAGTCACGCCTTCACCGGCCGCCTCAACCACTGCGCCACGGCGCCCACCGCCATCAGCACCAGCACCGGGGCGAACGCCCAGCGGTACGCCTGCGCCGCGGGCAGCTGCGACACCGCCTGCAGCACCGCGCCCACCAACAGCTGGACCAGCACGGCCGCGGAGAACCCGCCCATGTTGACCACGCCCGACGCGGTCCCGGACCGGTGCGCCGCGTTGGCCATCCGCGCCCCGTCGAAGGCCAGCATGGCCCCGCCACCGCCAACACCGACGAGCACCAGCGCCACCACCAGCACCGGCATCGGCAACGTCCCCGGCCAGCCGACCAGCACCGCCCACACCAGCACCACGACGGAGGACAGGCCCAGGGTGAACCGGTCGCGCCGCTGCGGGCGGCCGGAGATGTACTGGCCCGCGAACCACGAACCCGCGATGAACCCGAACACGCTGAGCATCAGCAGCGAACCGACCTCGGCCTGGCCGTGCCCCTGCGACTTCGTCAGCCACGGTCCGCCCCACAGCGTGGTCACCGCCAGGAACTGCGACATCAGCACGAAGTGCACCCAGAAGGAGTGCTTGGTGCCGCGCTGCGCGACCACGTGGCGCAACGTGTGCCAGACCCGCTCCGGCGACTCGGGCGCTTCGTGCTCCGGCCGTGCGTTCGCGGGTTGGTCCCGGATCGCCAGTCCCGCGACCACCGCGAGCACGACCGTCAGCCCGGCCGCGCCGAGGAACGTCGGCACCCAGCCCACGCTGTGCAGTGCCAGGCCCAGCGGAAGCGTCGAGACCACCTGTCCCAGGCCGCCCGCCAGCCCGGTCAGGGCCGCGACCTTGCCGTACCGGTGCGGCGGGAACCAGTGCGCCGCCAGCCGCAGCACGTTGGTGAACATGAAGGCGTCGCCGAAGCCGATGAGCATCCGGCCGGCGATGCCGCCGATGATCGACCCGGTGAGCGCGAACACCGCCGACCCGACGGCCATCGCGACCATGCCGCCGGTGATCACCTTCCGCGGCCCGAGCCGGTCGGCCAGCAGCCCCGACGGCACCTGCAGGACCAGGTAGACACCGAGCTGCAGCGCGGAGAACAGCGCCAGGACCGCGGGCCCGGTCTCGAAGCGCTGCAAGGCTTCCGGTGCCGCCACGCCGAGGCTGGCGCGGTGGAAGAGCGCCGCGCAGTAGCAGAGCGCGCCGACTCCCCACACCAGCCACGCCACCCTCGACGAGCTGGGGCGATCACCCTGCTCCCTGACGGGTGGCGCGGTCATGACAGTCTCGGACACCGGAAACTCCTCCCCTGGAAAATCTTGTATTAACCATAGATACAAGTTCGGTGGAAGTACGATGACCTCGTGTCGAGCGCAACACCACGCGAAGCCGTGTCCTCCGCCACTGCCGCCGCAGCCGAGCTCCCCGCCGCGGACCGCGCCTACCAGCACGTCAAGGCCGGCCTGCTGGACGGCAGCTACCCCGACGGTGAGCTGCTGTCCGAGGGCGAAGTGGCGAACGCGCTGCAGATGTCGCGCACCCCGGTGCGCGAAGCGTTCCTGCGACTGCAGACCGAAGGATTCCTGCGGCTGTACCCGAAGCGCGGCGCGCTGGTCGTGCCGGTGACCCCCACCGAGGCACGAGCCATCGTCGAGGCGCGGCTTGCGCTGGAGAGCTTCGCCATCGACAAGCTCGCCATGCAGGGCCGCGAGGCGATGACCGCGGTCGGCGAGCAGCTGGCCGCGCACCCGGCCTGCGATGCCGCCGACCTCAGCGACGCCGAGATGCACGAGACCGACCGCGCGTTCCACGCGACCCTGGTCGCCTCGGCAGGCAACCCCGTGGTCGCCGACCTCTACAACGCCCTGCGCGACAAGCAGATGCGGATCACCGCCATGGCCCGCACCCACGCCGTGCGCCCCCGCATCACCCAGCAGCACGCGCACCTCGCGGACGCGCTCCGCGACGGCGACCCCGAGCTGGCCAAATCCCGGCTGCGCGAGCACCTCCTGGGCACCGTCCGCGCGTTCGGCGTGGCAGGCGGCCCCTACCTCGACCCGGATTCGGACGTCTGACGCCGTTTTTGAGCAGTGAGCCGGTGCGGTCGGCTACCGGAGGGTTAATTTCGATCAACACTGAAATGATTATGTTTATAAAAATTTTATGACGGGCAAACTCAATGCCATGCAACCGGGGGTCCCCGTAGTACTCAGGAAATTTCGGGCGGATATGCCTGAGTAAGCTTCTGAGCTGGGGGTCTTCGGGGTGCTGGCTGGAGGCGTGGGTGGCGCAGGTGTTCGCGGACGAGGAGTTGGAGCGCCTGCGGGGCTTCCCGGAGATCGGCCGGGACGAGCTGTTCCGGTTCTTCACCCTCACCCCTGCGGACGTCGCCTTCGTGGACCCCGGTCGGGGCCGAGGTCCGGCGGACCGACTGGGCCTTGCGGTGGCGCTGTGCACGCTGCCGTGGCTGGGATTCGTGCCGGACAAGGTGTCTACCGCACCGCCGGTAGCGGTGGCCCGGCTGGCCGACCAGTTGGGTATCGACCCCGTCGAGCTGCGGTCCTACGGCCGGCGGGCGAAGACCCGCACCGAGCACCTGCGGCTGGTCGCGCAGTACCTGGGTTGGCACCCGCTGTCGACGCAGGAGCTCAAGGAGCTCGACGAGTTCCTGCTTACGCAAGCGATGGAGCACGACTCGCCCACGCTGCTGTACGGCCGAGCGGAAGATGCGCGACGCGCTGACCGAGCGCGGGAAGTCCGGAGAGGACCGCCAGGCCCTGCTCGACGAACTCCTGGACATCATCTTCGACCTGGGGCTCGACGACGAGCGGATCGGCGGCTTGATCCGGGGCGAGCGGATCGGGTGGCCCCGCCTACGGTCGGCACGGGAGCAGGCCGCGCCTCGGCTGCCGCGCGACCACGGGCACCTGGCTGCCCTGGATGGCTCCTACGGGTACCTGCGGCAGTTCACTCCGCAGGCCGAGGTGTCAGCGTGGCTGCTGCACTCCCGGTTCCCGCAGCAGCAGCGTCATTTCTTGCGGCTTCGGTGATCGCCACGCTCCCGCCGACGGCAGGAGGGCCTGTGACTCCGCCAGCGTGGGTGAGGGGAGCAGGCCGCTGCCAAAGCTCTTGAAGCGATGGCTTTGTGACGGTGAGGAAGGTGGGGCGAGCATCGCGAGGGTGCTGTGCCGGTGCCGGGCGTCGTAGCGGCGCATCTGGCAGTGGTCGAGTTGGCCTCGAAAACCGACGGATGAGTGTCTCGGCGCAGTCACGATGTTCCTCATTTGCCCAGCTGTGCATTCTCCGGTGTCCTAACGGGCACTCCCCGTGACCTCGCTCCCGACTTGTACGAAAGTCAGTGACCAAGTGGGATCACCTGGTGCCCAGGTGGTCGAAGTTCCCCCGAGGAGACGAATGTGGCCAGCGCAGCACCCCATCTAATCGGCGGCAGCACCACTGCGACGGAGACCACGGCACCCCAGCCCCGGACAGGCGCGGAGCCCCTGTCGCGGCTACCGGCCGAGGACCTCGACACCCTGCTGATGATCCGTCACTTCGAACTGGCCCTGCTGGAACTGTTCTCACAGGGTCTGCTGCACGGCACCACGCACACCTGCCTCGGGCAGGAATACATTCCCGTCGCACTCTACGCACTGCTGGACGAGGGCGACTACGTCTTCAGCAACCACCGCGGGCACGGCCACTACCTGGCCCGCTTCCGGGACCCGCACGGCCTGCTGGCGGAGATCATGGGGCGCGAGGGCGCCGTGTGCCACGGGGTGGGCGGCAGCCAGCACATCTACCGCGACCGCTACCTGTCCACCGGCGTACAGGGCGAGAGCCTGCCGGTGGCCGCGGGTGTCGCCCTGCACCTGCGACGGGCCGAGCCCGGACGGATCGCGGTGGTGCACATCGGCGACGGCACGTGGGGCGAAGGCGCGGTGTACGAGGCGCTCAACATGGCCCAGTTGTGGCGGCTGCCCCTGCTGGTCGTGGTCGAGAACAACAAGATCGCCCAGTCCACTCCGACCGAGCGGCAGATGGCCGGCACCATCCAGGCGCGCGCGGCGGCCTTCGGCATCCGGCACTACCACGTCACCTCTCATGATGTCGCCCGGGTGCGCCGGGAGTTGTCCGGCGTGATCGACGACGTCCGCACCCAACACCAGCCCTTGGTGGTGGAGTTCACCACGAACCGCGTGGGCCCACACAGCAAGGGAGACGACTCCCGCCCCGCCGAGGTGATACGGCACGCGGCCGCGCACGACTGGTACCACCGGTACGAGGAGCAGCACCCGGAGCATTTCGCCGTGGCGGACCGGAGCCAGCGACTGGCGATCGCCGAGGTCGTGCGCGAGGTCCAGGCCCGCCCCGCGTCCCGCTGGGAGCACTCATGACCAGGCCGGAGCGGGTGATCGGCAACCTCAACCGGGCCCTGCACACGCTCCTCGACAACGATCCCCGCGCCTACGTCATCGGCGAGGACATCGCCGACCCGTACGGCGGCGCCTTCAAGGCCGCCCGGGGCCTGTCGGACCGCCACCCGGAACGGGTGATCTCCTCGCCGATCAGCGAGGGCGGCATCGTGGGCGTCGCCGCCGGGCTCGCCCTGACCGGCAACCACCCGGTCGTGGAAATGATGTTCTCCGACTTCGCCGCCCTCGCCTTCGACCAACTCCTGAACTTCGCCAGCAAGTCCGTGTCGATGTACGGCCGCACCGTTCCGATGAGCATGGTGGTCCGCTGCCCCACCGGCGGCAACCGGGGCTACGGGCCGACCCACAGTCAGAGCCTGCAGAAGCACTTCATCGGCATCCCCGCGCTCAGCCTGCACGAGATGTCGCCGTTCCACGACAACGCGGACGTCCTCACCGCCATGCTCTCCCGCGAGCAGCCGTGCGTGCTGTTCGAGGACAAGACGCTCTACACCCGCACGATGCACCAGGGCGGGGTCGTCGACGACCTCTTCCGGTACGAGCTGCTCGACGACCCGAGCCGGACCGCGCGCGTGTTCCCCGTGGACTGCGGCGACCCGGACTGGATCATCCTGGCCCCCGGGGGCCTGACCGAGCGAGCCGTCGCCGCCATGCGCACCCTGCTGCTGGAGGAGGAAGTCACCTGCGAACTCCTGGTGCCCTCCCGGCTCTACCCGTTCACCGTCGAACCGCTGCTCGCGACGGTGTCCCGCGCCCGCCGCATCTGTGTCGCAGAGGACAGCGCGGCAGACGGCACCTGGGGCGAAATGCTCGCCCAGCAGCTGCATGAGCACCTGTGGCGACGGCTGGCCCGCCCCGTACTGCTGCTCAGTGCCCAACCGAGCGTCATCCCCACCGCCGCCCACCTGGAGCACACCGTCCTGCTCCAGGCGACCGCACTCCGCCGCGCCCTCACGGAGGCTTCCCAGTGATCAGCGTCAAGCTGCCCACCCTCAACACCAACGACGCCAGCTACGTCTTGGTCGAATGGCTCGCCGAGCACGGCTCACGCATCAAGAAAGGGCAGCCGCTGGTGGTGATCGAGACCTCCAAGGCCCAGGAAGAGATCGACAGCACCGCCGACGGCATCCTGCACACCCTCCTCGCAGGCGGCGCTGACTGCCGCCCCGGTCAGACCGTCGCCCACCTCTTCGCCTCGGCGGACGAACGCCATGCCTACCTCTCCGCACCAACCGTCGACCCCACCGCACGGCCGGAGCCGGCAACCGATGCCGGCCTGACGCTCACCAAGGCGGCGCGCGCCCTCGCGGACCAGCACGGCCTGACCGACAACGAACTGCGCGGACTGGGCCGCACCGTGATCCGCGCAGCCGACATCGAAGCGCTGCTGCCACGCCCCGCGCAAGCCGGTGCCCCCACCGACCGGCAACTGTCGGCGCAACAGCGGACGGTGGGCGCCGTGGTCACCGAGTCGATGCGCACCATCCCGGCCGCCGCCGCCTACGCCAAGGTCGACGTCGGCCAGGCTCAGGACCTCGCCCGGCAACTGCGCCAGCGCACCGGCAGCATCGTCTCCCTGCTCAGCCTCCTCATCAAGTCGGTGGCAGACCAACTCCCGGCGCACCCAAGCCTGTTCACCCGGCTCCTCGACGACGGCACCATCCAGCCCGCCCCCTGCGCACACGTCGCGGTGGCCGTGGACGCCGGAAAGGGCCTGTACACCCCGGTCGTACACAACACCGCCGCGCTGAGCGTCGCCCAGATCGCCGACTTGATAACAGGATTCCGCGACAAAGCCGTCCGCGGCACTTTCCGAGCCGACGAGCTCACCGGCGCCAACATCTTGATCGCTCCGCACACCGCCGACGGTGTGGTCTTCGCCACCCCCATCGTCTTCCCCGGCCAGACCTGCGCGCTCTCCCTGGGCGGCATCGACGAACAGCTCGTCCTGGACCAGCGAGGCAGGCCGGAAGCCCGCCGGTTCACGTACCTCGGTCTGGTCTACGACCATCGCGTGGTCAACGGCCGCGACGCGATGGCCTTCCTTGGCGACCTCAAACAAGCACTGGAGACACCAGCCGCCCTCGCGGCCGGTACCGAAGGCGACGAGGACGCGCCAAAGAAGGCGTGCGAGCCCCCGACCTGACAGGGGGCCTCCACGCGCGGCGCGGCAGCCGGAGCACGGCGTCCGAAGCCCACTCCTCGGCATACGACTGCGGGTGCCGGGGAAGTGATCGCTGCCTATGCACCCACCTGGTCCCTGTGATGTGTGACGTCTCAATTGATCTTTGACCTTTTGTTGTCGACACATGCTTACCCTCATGCGCGGCGTCATGGGGCAGGGGCTTTGAAGTGCCGGATGGGCTGTTGGGTGTTGCGGGGGTGGACGGACAGCTCGGTGGAACCGTCGAGGACCCGGAAGTGGGTGTCCTCGACGAGGATGGTGACGGTCTTGCCGGCGTGAGTGCGTCCGATGCGGAGCCGCTGGCGGGCGACCATGACCACGCCGTCTTTGGGCACGCGACGCTGGACGTGCTGCGAACCGGATGGTGGGCGCGGTGGCAGCGGCTCGGTCGTGATCCGCGCTCCACGCAGGCGTGCGCGCTGGTCGTGGTCAACGGGCGCGGGCAGGGTCTTGACCAACTGGCCGTCGCGGATGACGTGCGCGAGGTGGCCGTCCAGGCGAAGGGTGACTTGTGCACCGGCGAGTTGTGGATCGAGGTAGAGGTACTTGCCTCCGAGCTGCGTGGAGCCGTCGCGGGTGACGATGCGGTCGACCTCGATCACGGTGGCTGGCGGAAGAAGGCTGGCGCGGGGCGGCGCTGGCGCAGCGGGCGCCGGTCCGGCTGGGCGTGCTCCACGCATCATCAGCTGCTGGAGGTGCGTGTCGGACAGGCGGGAAGAGACGGTCTTGAGGTGGTTGCCGTCGAGGAGGACGTGAACGCTGCGATGGTCGGCCCAGACGGTGATGAGCCGGCCGACGAAGTGCTTGCCCAACCACAGTTGCTGATGTCCGACCAGACTGACATTCCCCGACGTCGGAACGATCACGTCGATCTCCACCGCGTTGTGTAACGCGGTGTTCGACGCCGCGGGAGCTGCCGGTGGTGTGATGGGACTCGGGCCCTGTAGTTCGACATCCGCGGTGTCGACTGGTGCTGGTCGTTCCTGATCGACCGCTGTGTTCGTCTGCCGAAGGCGAGGCCGGAAAAGACTGGCGGGGGTTGCCATGTCCAGCGATTGGTGCGGCCGGTCGTGATTGTAGGACTGGATCCAGGCGTCCAGAGCATCCTGGGCTGCGTGGATGTCGGCGAACTCGCCGGCCTCGTCCAGGAGCTCGCGGCGCAGGGTTTGGTGCCAGCGCTCGATTTTTCCCGTAGTGGTGGGCGACCGGCGTTTGGTCAGCCGGTGGGTGACTCCATACTCGCGGCACGTCCGCTCGAACAGCACCTCGGCGGGGACAGGACGGGTGAACCGGCCGGTGAACTGCTTGCCGTTGTCCGTGAGCACTTCGAACGGCACACCGTAGTGACGTATTGCCGCGGTGAACGCCTCGACCACCGCGCCGCCGGTTGGGCGTTCCAGCACGGTGGCGGCGACAACGAACCGGAGTGGTCGTCGATGGCGGTGAGGATTTTGCACTCCCGGCCGTCGGCGAGGAACACCCCGCCCACGAGGTCGAGCTGCCATAAGTGCATCGGCGCTTCCCGTTGCGATGTCTCGAGGCGTCACACGACACCCGGCGGCGGGGCGAGCGTGCGCCCGTAGTCGCGTGGAGCAGGTGGCGCCGGTCCCCTATGAGGAGCGGTCCAGCGGTCGGGCCGGCAGGTTTGTATCCAGTGCTCCATGAAGGAGTTCATCGACGGCATTCGGATGCCGCTGGTGACGACAGTGATCCCGTCGAAGGACTGAGTGTGCGGCTGGTCCGGTCAGTCAGCCTTCGGCGGCGCTCCGCAATGCCGAGAAGTTAGGGCTCGGGCTGCTCCCTCAAGCGAGTGGGCGAAAGTCTGTAGTGCCCCTGTTTGGGTCGTTCCAGGAAGCCGAGAGTGGCCCCCGCGGACGCGTCCCAGCCAGGCGCGGTTATCGGTGGTGTCCGGCATGTGCAGTGAGTGGCAGCCGTCGAAGGCCACCGTGCGTAGCCCGCGATAGCCCACGCCCGGCGTGCCGACCGAGGAGCGGAACCGCCAGGACCTCGAACAATGCGCGAAACGGCGTCGGCCCCGGCCGGGCCCGCAGATGCCGCAGCGCCGCCGCAGTAGGGCGCGTAGTCCGAGTGCCCCATGAGTGGACCAGCTTCTCCCACACCAGTGCCATCCCCAGGTGCGGGAACAGACTCAAGGCGGGCACAAACTACACGCCGCAGAGGGATGGCAGCAGGCGCAGTCGTTGCTGGAGCCGACCGGTCTCCGTCAGGACCGGTCGGCGTCCCTCCTGAACGACGGTCTGGCTATCGGGCGGCCCGGGAACCTCCGGCGCCCTGGGGATCTCGACGCACGGTCATCGTCCCCAGGTCCTCGGCGGTTGCCGGCGTCAGCGTCCCCCTGGCCCATTACGTGACGTTCCGGGTGGGGAATTGGCTGACCGTCGACACATGTACAGCCGTGCGCGCTTCCAGCCGCTCCTGCATACCCGGATCTCACCCAGCCATAAAGAGTGCCGGCAACGGCACGGCCCGGCCGGAACCCGGAGCCGACATCCCGCTGTTCGTCGCCTCCTGCGTGTTCACCAAGCAAGGCCGCGCGTTCGGTTGTCCGAAGGCCGCGAGCGCCACTTGAGGTATGGATAAGCAACCGCGGAGAGCACAGACAGGTGCTCGGCAGGTGCGGTCAACCGCGCAGGCCCCCGGGATGCCTCATCCGGCAGGACGCGCGCCGATGACTGAGCAGACCGTGGCGTCGCGATAACCGAGCCGGACCTGCTCGGGCAGGACGCGAACCGTGAAGTCCGCGGGGAGCGAGGGTACCCGAAGCCCCGGGGCGTCACCGTAAGGCTCGAAGCCGCAGCGGCGCAGCCGGTTGATCCAGGTAGCGGCCGCCTCGTGCCGCTCGAAACGCTGGTCGTCGGTGCGCGAGCCGACGATGTTCATGACCTCGCGGGCGAAGAACGTCTTCATGTGGTCCTTCTCCTGCCGGGTGGCAGGCGCGGCCTCGATGGCGCGAAGGATGGTGCCGAAGAACCGCCATGAGTTGAAGAACCGCTGCGGGAAGGACACCTCATGGTGGTCGGTGTCGAACTCGTTCAGCACCACCCCGCACGGGACCAGCATGCGCAACCGCTGGAAGAACTCGTCCCGGGCGTCGTGACCGGGACTCGGGTCCTGCATGTGGTGGAGCGCCAAAGAGGCGTTGACCACCAACGGGACGTCAATACGGGACAGGCTCATCCAGTCGTCATCGTCAAGTTCCTCAGCCACCTTCGCCACGGGGAGGAAGTCCAGATCGACACCGTGCTCGGCCGCGGCCTGCCGCAGGGTGCGCTCGGCTGTGGCCAGGCTTTCCCGGTCGGGGTCGACACCGATGACCGTGCAGTGACGCAATCCCGGGTTTCCGGCCGCGAGACTGTGCAGCAGCGCGCTCTCCTGGCGGCCGTGCCCAATGCCGACCGACATCAGGGCGAAGTCGTCCGCGGCGCCCACCTGCCCGGCGAGCAGCTCGTTGACGACCCGGCTCGTGTCCATGAACGGCAGGTGGGTGGTGAGCAGGTAGTACAGATCGATCTGCGGCTGGTCGTAGGCCTGTGTGTACAGGTTGGTCTCCGAGGGGCTGCCGTGCTCCTCGACACGGTTGACCAGTGCGGCACGGTAGAGCTCGTACGCCGCGTCCTGCGGCCGCACCTCGGGCCCGATCAGCTTCCGCAAGGTCTCCAGCGCGGGACGGGCCTGCGCGGGGCGGCCGGCGTGGATGTGGGCGACGGCGTCGCACAGCAGGGCAAACTTCTCCATGCCTGTCCGCGACAGGGGCTCCGCGCCTGTCCGGGGCGCGGGTGCCGTGGTCTCCGTCGCAGTGGTGCTGCCGCCGATGAGATGGTGTGCTGCGCTGGCCACAGTCGTCTCCTTAGGGAACTTCGACCACCTGGGCACCAGGTGATCCCACTTGGTCACTGACTTTCGTACAAGTCGGGAGCGAGGTCACGGGGAGTGCCCGTTAGGACACCGGAGAATGCACAGCTGGGCAAATGAGGAACATCGTGACTGCGCCGAGACACTCATCCGTCGGTTTTCGAGGCCAACTCGACCACTGCCAGATGCGCCGCTACGACGCCCGGCACCGGCACAGCACCCTCGCGATGCTCGCCCCACCTTCCTCACCGTCACAAAGCCATCGCTTCAAGAGCTTTGGCAGCGGCCTGCCCCCTCTGCCGTGGCTGGGATTCGTGCCGGACAAGGTGTCTACCGCACCGCCGGTAGCGGTGGCCCGGCTGGCCGACCAGTTGGGTATCGACCCCGTCGAGCAACTGGCCGCGCACCCGGCCTGCGATGCCGCCGACCTCAGCGACGCCGAGATGCACGAGACCGACCGCGCGTTCCACGCGACCCTGGTCGCCTCGGCAGGCAACCCCGTGGTCGCCGACCTCTACAACGCCCTGCGCGACAAGCAGATGCGGATCACCGCCATGGCCCGCACCCACGCCGTGCGCCCCCGCATCACCCAGCAGCACGCGCACCTCGCGGACGCGCTCCGCGACGGCGACCCCGAGCTGGCCAAATCCCGGCTGCGCGAGCACCTCCTGGGCACCGTCCGCGCGTTCGGCGTGGCAGGCGGCCCCTACCTCGACCCGGATTCGGACGTCTGACGCCGTTTTTGAGCAGTGAGCCGGTGCGGTCGGCGGCCGATCAGAGGATTAATTTCGATCAAACTGAAATGATTGCGGTTATAGAATTACTGCGCCGGGCCGAGCCGAAGCCCGGCCCGGCGCAGGTCTACGCCACGCAGAACTCGTTGCCTTCGGGGTCCTGCATGAGCCACCAGTGCCCGGCGGGCCCCTGGTCGAACTCGCGGACGCGGGTCGCTCCCAGCCCTTCCAGCCGGGCCACCAGCTCCTCGCGGCCGCCGGGCTCGCTGTGGACGTCGACGTGCAGGCGGTTCTTGCCGGCCTTGCCCTCGGGCACGTCCTGGAAGAGCAGTCGCCTGCCGCGGCCGACGCCGCTGGTCTCGTCGAACGGGTCCTCGGGGTGGCGGACTGCGGCGTAGCCGCGGAAGTTCTTGCGGCCGCGATGCTCGACGACCGCCTCCTCGCCGATGTGGCCGGCGGCCAGCAGCTGCTCGATGAGCGCGCTGGGGTCTTCCACCTCGTAGCCCAGGGCCTCGGCCCAGAAGTCCGCGAGGACGGGTGCGTTCGCGCTGTCGATGACCAGCTTCCAGTTCAGTGCCATGTAACCAGTTATATCGGTTACAAGGCTTCCACAGCAACCGGTGCGCCGCGCTCCCCTAGCGGCTCCGGCCGCTCGCCGCGGCGGCGTAGCGGCGGGCGAGGTGCGCGAAGGCGTCCTTGAGCTCGGTCGGCCCGACGACCTCGATGTCCGCGTCGAACCTGCCGATGGTGGCGGCCAGGCCGGGCCACGACCAGGAGCCGAGGACGAGACGGCAGCGGTTCGGGCCGAGCTCCTCGACCACGCCGTCCCGGACGTAGGGGGACACCGCGCCGGCGGGCACGTCGAGGATCACCTCGCTGCGGCAGGGCCAGTCACCGGAGCCGTCGAAGCCCCGGAACCTGCCGGCGACGAAGGCGGCCACGTCACCTCCCGGCAGTTCGCGCGGGACGAAGCGGGGTCCTGTGGGGATGCGCGGGGTCATCCGGTCCGCGCGGAAGGTGCGCCAGTCCGCGCGGTCGAGATCCCAGGCGACGAGGTACCAGCGCCCGCCCCAGGTGACGAGGTGGTGCGGCTGCACCCGGCGCGGCGCGCCGCCTTTGTCCATCCGCGACGGGGACACGGGCGCGTAGTCGAAGCGCAACACCTCGCGGGCGTGGACGGCGGCGCTGAGCGCCATGAGCACGCCGCTGTCGACCTGCGGTGGCGGCGCGGTCGCGTGCCGCTCGACGGCGGTGATCTGGAAGGTGTCGATCCGTCGGCGCAGCCGTGCGGGCATGACCTGCCGGACGGTGTTCAGCGCGCGCGCCGCTGCTTCCTCGATGCCGACGCCGGCGGTGGCGGCGATCTGGAGCGCGACGGTGAGGGCGATGGCCTGCTCGTCGTCGAACAGCAGCGGCGGGAGTTCCGCGCCCGCGTCCAGCCGGTACCCGCCGTCCGGGCCTTTGGTCGCCACCACGGGATAGCCGAGTTCGCGCAAGCGGTCGACATCGCGGCGCACGGTCCGCTCGCTGACCTCCAGCCGCTCGGCCAGCAGCGCCCCCGGCCAGTCGCGGCGCGCCTGGAGGAGGGAGAGCAGCGACAGCAGTCGCGCTGATGTCTTCGGCATGAACCAATACTGCCCCGAGAAGCGGACATAACCTGACCGCTACTCCTGCGACCGTGGTCTCATGCAGAACAACGAGAACGACCGCACGGGCGCGACCGCCACCCTCGACGGCGAGCGGGCCGACCTGGTCACCGCGCTCGCGACCGCGCGATCCGCCCTGACCAACACGACGCGCGGGCTCAGCAACGAGCAGGCCGGCGAGCGCCCGACGGCCAGCGCGCTGTGCCTGGGCGGGCTGATCAAGCACGTGGCTGCCATGGAGGAACAGTGGATGCGTTTCGTGCTCGACGGGCCGTCGGCGATGCGCTTCGACCTGCCCGACGGTGTCACCTGGGCGGACATGGCGGCCGGTACCGCACGCGAGATCCCGCAGTGGGCGGTCGACCACCAGAACGACTTCCAGATGCTGCCCGGTGAAACGCTGGCCGGGGTCGTCGAGCGCTACGAGCAGGTCGCCGCCCGCAGCGAGGAGATCATCGCCGCCGTCCCCGACCTGTCGGCGACGCACCCGCTGCCGGAAGCGCCCTGGAACGAGCCGGGAGCTGTGCGCAGCGTGCGCCGGGTGCTGGTGCACGTCATCGCCGAGACCACCCAGCACGCCGGGCACGCGGACATCCTGCGCGAGACGCTCGACGGCCAGACCTCGAGCTGACCCGGCATCTCGACCAGATCGGGCTTGCACGGAATCGAAAGGAACTGCGTCGCTGTGAAGATGTGCGAGCGTGGGCGGGTTCTCCCCCACCGCCTGGGCACCATGATCGACCGAGTCCGGATCACCGGCGAGGTGCCGGCCCGATGACCGTTCTCGACGCCCGGGCGCTCAACCGCGCGACGCTCGCCCGGCAACTGCTGCTCGATCGCGCCGACATGCCTGCTCTCGACGCCGTCGCCCATCTCGGCGGCTTGCAAGCGCAGGAACCGCAGGAACCGTTCGTCGGACTCTGGTCCCGGCTGCGCGCGTTCGCCCCGGCGGCGCTCTCGGACCTGCTGACGGAGCGTGGCGCGGTGCGGATCCACCTCATGCGCCGCACCGTCCACCTCGTCACCGCCGACGACGCGCTGTCCTGGCGGGCCCGCTACGACGCCATGCTGCGCCAGCGGGTGCTCGGGACCTACCGCCGCGAGCTCGACGGAGTCGATCTCGACGAGCTCGCGGCGGCGGGCCGGGCGGTGATGGCCGACGGTGAGCCGCGCTCGATGCCCGAACTCGCGCGGGCTCTTGCCGACCGCTGGCCGGCGGCGGGGCTGCGGGCGCTGGGCGAAATGCTGCTCGCCGCCCTCATCCCGGTGGTGCAGCTGCCGCCGCGCGGGCTCTGGCGGGCGAAGGCAGGCGTGCGCAATGCACTGTTCTCCCACTGGCTGGGGCGCGAGATCGACCCACTGCCCCCGGACGGCTCCGACCCGGTGGGACAGGCGCTGGTGCGGCGCTACCTGGCCGCGTTCGGCCCGGCCTCGTCGGCCGACCTGCGCGCCTGGTGCGGCCTTGCCGGACTGCCCGCGGCGGTGGCCGCGATGCGCGATGAGCTGGTGGTCCTCCGCGACGAGCGAGGCCGGAAACTGCTGGATCTGCCCGACGCGCCACGCCCCGACCCCGACACCCCCGTCCCGGTGCGGTTCCTGCCGGCGTTCGACAACGCGGTCCTCGGCTACGACGACCGCAGCCGGATCATCGACGACGCCCATCGCGGCCTGTCGGTCACGGGCGCTCGCTTCGTCCTGGTGGACGGCCGGGTCGCCGCGACCTGGACCGTCGAGGCCGACACCATGATCGTCACCCCGCTGCGCCGCTTCTCCCCGGCCGACCGCATCGCCGTCGCCGAGCAGGGCCGGGAGCTCGCTTCGTTCCTCTCCGACGACGACAGCGACCGCGTGCAGATCACCTCGCCCGGGTGAACCGGCACCGTTTTACAGCAGGCGTCGCTGCACGACATCGGCGATCACCGCGGTGACGACCTTGTCGACCGCTCCGGCATCCGGCGATGCCCCACCGGCGAACAGCAGGTGCCCGGCCCCGATCAGCGAGAGCGCGAGCGAGTCGACGTCCGCGTCGGCGGCGATGCGGCCCAGCTCGCGCTCGTCGGCGAGGTAGGAGGCGATCATGGCGCCGGCTTCCGCCAGGAGCGGGACGCCGTGGGCTGGCCCGGTCCGGCGCAGCCGGGAGCGGAGCTCGTCGCGGAAGACGACGAGGCCGACGATCGCCACCGCGACCGAGTCGAACAGGTCCGTCAGCGCACCGGTGAGGTTGCCCGCGACGGTGCCGGTCCCGGCTGCGGCGCGGAGGCCGGTGGTCTGGGACTCGATCCGGGCGGTGCGATCTCGCACGAGCTCGGCGAGGAAGGCGTCGAAGTCGGCGAAGTGCCGGTGCAGGACGCCCTTGGCGCATCCCGCCTCGTCGGTGACCGCCCTGCTGGTCAGCGCGCTCGGCCCGTCCCGCAGCAGGACGCGCTCGGCGGCGTCGAACAGCTGCTGTCGCGCGTCACGAATGTGCACCCCGGTCGGCACCGCGCAATCCCTCCGCACCTCGATGGCCCGTTGCCCTAGTGGGCACATGCCCACTAGGGTGGGCACATGCCCACTATACCGTCCGGGGAGCCGTCCCCGGCCCGTCCCGATCCGCATCGAGCCCGGAAGATGGCGGAGTCGTTCGGCGTGGACCCCGAGCGCTACGACCAGGCCCGGCCCCGCTACCCCGACGCCCTGGTGGAGCGGATCGTCGCCGCCACCCCCGGCCATGACGTCCTCGACGTCGGCTGCGGCACCGGCATCGAGGCCCGCCAGTTCCAGGCGGCCGGCTGCGCCGTGCTCGGCGTCGACCCCGACGCGCGGATGGCCGAGTTCGCCCGGCGAACCGGCGTCGAGGTCGAGGTGGCGACGTTCGAGGCGTGGGACCCCGCCGGCCGGACCTTCGACGCGGTCGTCGCCGGTCAGGCCTGGCACTGGGTGGACCCGGTCGCGGGCGCCGCCAAGGCCGCGCGGGTGCTTCGGCCCGGCGGCAGGCTGGCGGTGTTCGCGCACGTCTTCGAGCCCCCTGCCCCGGTGGCGGAGGCCTTCGCCGCGGCCTTCCGGCGGGTGGCGCCGGACTCGCCCTTGGACGTCCGCGCCCCACCCGCTCTGGACGTCCACCAGGCGATGTTCGCCCGGGCCGCCGACGGGATCCGGCAGGCAGGCGCGTTCGACGAGCCGGCGCAGTGGCGATTCGACTGGGAGCAGCACTACACCCGCGAGGAATGGCTGAACCTGCTGCGCACCACCGGCGGCCTCACCGGGCTCCCGCCGGACGAGCTGGCAGAGGTGCTGGACGCCGTCGGGATCGCCATTCACGAGATCGGGGGCGGCTTCACGCTCCCCTACACGACGATGGCGGCCACCGCGGCGCGATCCGGCGCCGCCGTCGAGTCGGGCAACGCGGGCGTCAGTCCCGGCGTCTAGTCTGCGGGGCGTGGCTGAGACGCAGTACGTCAAGGCGACGCCGCCGCCCCACCTGCGACCGCTGATCACCGACATGGCGGGATACCGCATCCGCTCGGCGCCCGGCGTGCACCGCGGCCTGCCGTCGCGGAGCCTGACCGTGGTCCTCACCCTGGACGAAACGGTCGACATCGCCCCCGATTCGGGGCCAGCGCAGTCCTACACCGCCCTCGTCGGCGGGCTGCACCGCAGACCGACCCGGATCACGCACGGCGAGCTGCAGCACGGCATCCAGCTGGGCCTGACGCCGCTGGGCGCCCGCGCGCTGCTGGGCATGCCCGCCGGGGAACTCGTCGACACCGGCATCGACCTCGCCGCCCTGCTGGGCGCGGCTGCCACCGACGAGCTCGTCGAGCGGCTGCGCTCCGCGACCACCTGGAGCGATCGCTTCGCCCTCCTCAACGACGCGCTCGCCCGGCTCGCCGCCCCAGCCACCCTCCCCTCCCCCGAGCTCGACTGGATCTGGCGGCGGATGACCGAGACGCACGGGCACGCTCCCGTCGCCTCCCTGGCCGACGACGTCGGCTGGAGCCGCCAGCACCTCGGCTCGCGGTTCCGCCGCGAGTTCGGCCTGCCGCCCAAGCTGATCAGCCGGGTGATGCGGCTCGAACAAGCGCGCGGCAGGTTGATCAGCGGCGCCCGCGGCAGCCTCGCCGACGTCGCCGCCGACTGCGGCTACTCCGACCAGGCCCACTTCAACCGCGACTGGCTGGAGTTCACCGGCGTGCCGCCGTCGCGGTGGATGGCCGAGGAGCTTCCATTCGTCCAAGGCGCGACGCACCTCGCCGACGCATCCTGAGGCCATGACGACGAATGCGACGCGAACCGGCATCTGGCCGCTGATCCCCTACACCGACAAGAAGGCCGCCATCCGCTTCCTGGTCGAGGCGTTCGGCTTCGAGGAAACCCTGATCGTGCCCGGCGACGACGGCGAGATCGTGCACGTGGAACTCGGCTGGCCGCACGGCGGCGGGATCATGTTCGGCACCTGCGACCAGGCGAGCCCGTTCGCCAAGCCGCGGGGCTCGGGCACCGCCTACGTGGTCACCGACGATCCCGACGCGCTGTTCGAACGCGCCGTCGCGGCCGGGGCGGAGGTCGTCCTCGAACCGTCCGATCAGGACTACGGCTCGCGTGACTTCGTGGTCCGCGACCCGGAAGGCAACACCTGGAGCTTCGGGACCTACGCGGGCAGCTGACGGCCAGGACGACGAGAAGGGCCCGGCGGAAACCACGTTCCGCCGGGCCCTTCTCCTGGTTTCAGCTCAGCCCTGCTCCGGCTGCTCCGGCAGCGCACGGGTGCTCAGGTCCGTCGCGCTGGGCACCTCCTTGCGGGCCACCGCCTCGGCCGCCCGGACGGCCTCCGCGACCTCCGGCGTGGTCGAGGTGTCGAACCAGGACTTGACCGAGTCCTCCTCCTCTTCCGGCGCGCCGGTAGGCGGCTCCTCCTTCGGCGGCTCGTAGCGGAACACGCCGTCCTCGCCGGGCGCGCCGAGCATCCGCGCGAAGCCCTCCAGGGACTTGCCGAACTCGCTGGGCACCAGCCACACCTTGTTCGCGTCGCCCTGCGCCATCTGCGGCAGCGTCTGCAGGTACTGGTAGGCCAGCAGCTCCGGCGTCGGCTTGCCGCGCTTGACGGCCGCGAAGACCTTCTCGATCGCCTTCGCCTGACCCTGCGCCTGCAGGTACCGGCTGGCCCGCTCACCCTGCGCCCGCAGGATGCTGGACTGGCGGTCGGCCTCGGCGGCCAGGATCGCCGCCTGCTTCTGGCCCTCGGCCGCGAGGATCGAGGCCTGCTTCTGGCCCTCGGCGGTCTTGATCGCCGACTCCCGCGCACCCTCGGCGTTGAGGATCATCGCGCGCTTCTCCCGGTCGGCGCGCATCTGCTTCTCCATCGAGTCCTGGATGGACGGCGGCGGGTCGATCGCCTTGAGCTCGACCCGCGCGACCCGGATGCCCCAGCGCCCGGTCTCCTGGTCCAGCACCCCGCGCAGCTGCGTGTTGATCGCGTCCCGCGAGGTCAGCGTCTCCTCCAGGCTCATCGCGCCGACCACGTTGCGCAGCGTCGTGGTCGTCAGCTGCTCCACCGCGATGATGTAGTTGGAGATCTCGTACACCGCGGAGCGCGAGTCGGTGACCTGGAAGTACACCACGGTGTCGATGGACACCGTCAGGTTGTCCTGGGTGATCACCGGCTGCGGCGGGAACGAGACGACCTGCTCGCGCAGGTCGATCCGGGCGCGCACCCGGTCGAAGAACGGCACCAGGAAGTTCAGGCCCGGCTCGGCCACCGACCGGAACTTCCCGAGCCGTTCGATCACCGCCGACTGGGCCTGCGGCACGACCATCACCGACTTGACGGCGATGATCAGCACCAGCAGCACCACGACCACTAGCACGATCAGTCCGGTCATGCGTACATCAATCTCCTCACGGCTCGGCCCACACGACGGCGGTCGCGCCCGCGATCTCCATCACGGTGACCGTCTGGCCCGCCTCGATAACCTGGGTTTCGTCGAACGCCCGCGCCGACCACAGCGCCCCCTCGATGCGCACCTGACCACCATGCGCGTCCACAGTGGATTCCACCAGCGCGTGCTTGCCGACCAGGGCGTCCACATTGGTCTTGAGCTCGTGCGGCAGTCGCAGCCGGCGCTTCAACGCGGGCCGCGCCAGGAAGATCAACCCCAGTCCCAGCACCGCGAACACCACCGCGTCCACCGGCAGCGGCGCGCCCAGTGCCGAAGCGCCGGCGGCACCCAACGCCGCGGCGCCGAGCATCACCAGGACGAATTCCCCGGAAAGCACCTCGGCACCGATCAGCAGTACCCCGGCGATGAGCCAAAGCAGTGCGGGCGTCATGTCACCCATGGTGACAGACACCGCGAGAGCGGGAATGAACGAATCGCCCGACGTGATCAACGCGTGATGTCGTCGGCCACGCTCGGCTCAGCTCGGCTCGGTGACGAAGTCGATGAGCCGCTCGACCGCGCCAAGCAGCGGCGTCTCGACGTCCCGGAAACCCGACACCGACGACAGGACGCGCCGCCACCCGTCGGCCGGTTCGCCCCAGCCCAGCTCGGCGCAGACGCCCTGCTTCCAGTCCGTCCCGCGCGGCACCCGAGGCCAGCCGGGGATGCCCAGCACCTGCGGCTTGACCGCCTCCCAGATATCGACGAACGGGTGGCCGGTGATCAGCACGTCCGGGTCGTCGATGCCTTCGACGAGGCGGGACTCCTTGCTGCCGGGCACCAGGTGGTCCACCAGCACGCCGACCCGCCGCCCCGGCTCGGGCGCGAACTCCGCCAGCAGCCCGGGCAGGTCGTCGACGCCGTGCAGCGGCTCCACGACCACGCCCTCCACCCGCAGGTCGTGCCCCCAGATCCGCTCGACGAGCTCGGCGTCGTGCAGCCCTTCCACCCAGATCCGGCTGCCGCGCGCGGTGCGCGCCCTCAGTCCTTCGACGCGCACCGACCCGGACGCCGACCGCTTCGGCTTCGCGGGCGCGCCGCCGCGCACCGGCACCAGCGTCGCCGGCTTCCCCTCGAACAGGAACGCGGCCGGCCGCATCGGGAACAACCGCTGCTTGCCGTGCCGGTCCTCCAGCACGACGGTGTCCTTCTCCACCCGCAGCACCGCGCCGCAGAACCCGCTGGCCGGGTCCTCGACGACCAGGCCGGGTTCGGCGGGGATCTCGGGCACCTTCCGCCGCCGCGGGCCCGCGAGGATGTCCTTGCCGTAGTTGACCGAACGCACGGGACGTCACGTTAATCCGATCGGGGACAACGTGGTCGGCGGCGCGCCGCCGAAGCGCAGATCACAGCCGCAGCCCCCGGGACGACACGACCCGGGTCCGGTCCGTACCCTCTCTCGACGTGCCTTGCCCAAGCGCCACGATGGTTGTCTGGACGTCCGCCTGGCTGCACGGTGCAGCCGCCTCGGACGACATGCTCGATGCCCTGCAGACCTGGGCCGAGTCGCAGGAAGTGCTCGCCGCCGACGAGGAACTGGCCGCGCGGCTGGACCTCCCCGGCCCCCAGGAGACCCCGGCCGGTCCGGCGCTGCTGCTCGCCGCACTGCGCAAAGCCGACGCCGGTGACGGCCAGCTGGTGCTGCCGGTGCCCGGTGATGCCCGCGGTCTCGGTGGTATGAGCCCGTTCGCGAAGCTGGCCATGCGCGGCGGCGAGGCCGTCGTGCTGCCGCGGGCCGGGATAGGCCTGGTCCCCCAGCGCATCGCCGAAGGAATCCTGCGCTGGACGGTGTTCGGCATCGGGGACCTGCCGCCGGCCGAGCACCTGCCGATCGGCGAGGCCGAGCACGGCATGGCCTCGGCGATGCGGGAAGCGGCCACCGCGCTGATCGACCTCGGCGTCGCCAAGCACCGGCCCGGGGTCCGCGAGGAGATCGCCCAGACCATCTCGGCCCGCCCGGTGCCGCCGTGGCCCGAGGGCGTGCCGCAGCGCACCCTGCGCATCCTGCAGCGAGCCACCGAGGTGGAGGCGATCCTGTGGGTCGCCACCGACGACGCTCCCGGCGGCGCCCTTTCCGCCTCGGCGATCCGCGGCCGCACGGAGGCCCTGCGCCCGCTGTTCGACGCGGTCCGGGCGGCCCGCCGCGCGTCGGTCGCCGAAATGGTCCGCGTCATCGGCGACCACGCGGAAAAACCCTGAACAAGACGATGGGGTCACCTTCGCCTGAAGGTGACCCCATCGTTTCGCCAGGTCCGGACTTCAGCAGCCCGGGGCGCAGGGTTCGCCGTTGGTACTGGAGCCCGCCGCCGGGAGCTCGGAGAGCTTGCGGGGCTCGGCTCCGTCGGTGTGCTCCGCGATCAGCTCGACGATCAGCTTCGCGAAGCGCGGGTCCGGCCCCGCCGTCGCCGCGCGGGCGAAGCCCATGCCCAGCTCGGCGGCCTTCTCCGCGGCCTCGTTGTCCAGGTCCCAGATCACCTCGAGGTGGTCGGAGACGAAGCCGATCGGGCTGACCACCACCGCCTGGACGCCCGTGGCGTGCAGGTCGTCGAGGTGGTCGCAGATGTCCGGCTCCAGCCACGGCACCTGCGGCGGGCCCGACCGCGACTGCCACACCAGGTCGTAGGCGTCCACCCCGGCCGCCTCGGCGACCAGCCGTGATGCCTCCGCGACCTGGCGGGAGTACCACTGCGGGCGGCCGTCCGGCCCGTCCTGGGCGTCGGCCTTCAGCGGGATCGAGTGCGCGGTGAACACCAGCCGCGCCTGCTCGCGCTGCGACGGGTCCAGCTCGGCGAACCCGCGGCGCACCGCGTCGGCGTTGGCCTCGATGAACAGCGGGTGGTCGAAGAACTGCCGGATCTTCACCAGTTCCGGCGCCCGGTCGCCGACCGCGGCGCGGGCCCGCGCGATGTCCTCGTGGTACTGCTTGCAGCCCGAGTAACCGCCCCACGCGGACGTGGCGAACACCAGCGCGCGGCGCACCCCGTCGTCGGCCATCTTCGCGACGGTGTCCTCGGCCATCGGGTGCCAGTTGCGGTTTCCGAAGTACACCGGCAGCCGCCGGCCCTGCTCGGCGAGCTCGGCCTCCAGCGCGGACATGATGTCCTTGTTGAGCCGGTTGATCGGCGACACCCCGCCGAAGTGGTGGTAGTGCTCGGCGACCTCGTCGAGGCGTTCCGGCGGCACTCCCCTGCCTCTGGTCACGTTCTCCAGGAACGGCCGGACCTCATCCGGGCCTTCGGGCCCACCGAACGACAGGAACAGCAACGCATCAAAGCTCACCCGACCATGATGCCGCCGAGCGATGAGCGCCCGCAGCCGGGGGCACCGGCTGCGGGCCGCGACAGCCTCAGATGCCGAGGGCGTGCACGCCGCCGTCGACCATGATCATCGAGCCGGTGGTCGCGGGCAGCCAGTCCGACAGCACCGCGCAGACCGACTTGGCCACCGGCGTCGGGTCGTTGACGTCCCAGCCCAGCGGCGCGCGGTCGCCCCAGCCGGCCTCCAGGTCGGCGAAGCCCGGGATCGACTTGGCCGCCATCGTCCGCACCGGACCGGCCGAGACCAGGTTGACGCGGACGCCCTTCGGCCCCAGCTCGCGCGCCAGGTAGCGGGAGGTCGACTCCAGCGCGGCCTTGGCCACGCCCATCCAGTCGTAGGCCGGCCAGGCGACGCGGGCGTCGAAGTCCATGCCGACGATCGAGGCGCCCTCGGACAGCAGCGGCAGCGTCGCGGTGCTCAGCGACTTGAACGAGTACGCCGAGACCTCCAGCGCCGTCGAGACGTCCGCCCACGGCGCGGCCAGGAAGTCCCCGCCCAGGCAGGACGCCGGGGCGAAGCCGATGGAGTGCAGCACGCCGTCGAGCCCGTCGACGTGCTCGCGCACCCGGTCGGCGAGGCTGTCGAGGTGCTCGGCGTTGGTCACGTCCAGCTCCAGCACCGGCGCGGGCTTGGGCAGCCGGCCCGCGATGCGCTGCACCAGGCTCATCCGGCCGAACCCGGTGAGCACCACCTCGGCGCCCTGCTCCTGCGCGACCTTGGCCGCGTGGAACGCGATCGACGCGTCGGTGATCACACCGGTGACCAGAATCCGCTTGCCTTCGAGCAATCCGCTCACGTATTTCCTCCGCAATGCTTTCGTGAGGCGCCTGGGCACCTGCGACTACCGCCGGGCGCCGCCGCCGGGCGCGAGAAGACCGGATCGTCCACTGCGTCCGTCCACAGTGTTCGACCGCAGGGAGCCGGGCTCAGTGGCCCATCCCGAGGCCGCCGTCGACCGGGATCACCGCGCCGGTGATGTAGGCCGCGGCGTCGGAGGCCAGCCACTCCACGGTGCCCGCGACCTCCTCGGCGGCGGCGAACCGGGCCAGCGGGATCTGGCCGAAGATCTCCTTCTTCCGCTCCTCGGACAGCGCGTCGGTCATGTCCGTGGTGACGAAGCCGGGCGCCACCACGTTGGCCGTGATGCTGCGCGAACCGAGCTCGCGGGCGATCGAGCGGGCCAGGCCCACCAGGCCCGCCTTGCTCGCCGCGTAGTTGGCCTGCCCGGCCCCGCCGGAGAGCCCGACCACCGACGAGATGAAGATCATCCGGCCCCGGCGGAGGCGCAGCATGCTGCTCGCCGCCCGCTTGGCCACCCGGTAGGAACCGGCCAGGTTGGCGTCGATGACCCGGCCGAACTGGTCCTCGCTCATCCGCAGCAGCAGTGTGTCGTCGGTGATGCCCGCGTTGGCCACCAGCACCTCGACCCGGCCGTGCGCGGCCTCGACCTCGTCGAAGGCCGCGGTCACCTGATCCGGGTCGGTGACGTCGCACTGGACGCCGAACAGCCCTTCCGGAGCGCCCGATCCGCGGTGCGTGACCGCGACCTTGTCCCCGGCGGCCTGGAAGGCCTTCGCGATGGCCAACCCGATGCCGCGGTTGCCGCCGGTCACCAGAACGGACCGTGCCACTGTGGATCTCCCCTCGAACAATGCCGCAAGATTCGTTTCAGCCGCGACATTATCCGCTCGCCACCCACGGCCGCTCATCGCCTCCATACAGAAAAAACTGCACCATGTCGTGGTCCCCCTACAGCGACGAGAGCAGGCACACTGCGCTAGGGAAAACGTCGAGGACCCGACGCGGGTGGCGGAACTCGCGGGATTCGCGGTCACCACCCGGACTCCGGGATCTCCGACCTGCGCACCACCGAACGAGGACCGGCCCGATCAGCAACCCGGGAGGCGCTTGCATGGCAACCTCAGCCGACGTCCTCGCCGCCGAACTGCGCGGCGAGCTCTCCGGCCCGGCCCGCTTCGACCCCGGCACCCGCGCGATGTACTCGACCGACGCCTCCAACTACCGCCAGGTGCCGGTCGGCGTCGTGTTCCCGCGCACCGAGGACGACGTGGCCGCGGCGGTCGCCGTCGCGCGGCGGCACGGCGTGCCGGTCACCGGACGCGGCGCGGGCACCAGCATCGCCGGGAACGCCGTAGGCCCCGGCCTGGTGCTCGACTTCTCCCGGCACCTCAACCGGATCCTGGACGTCGACCCCGAGCGCCGGCTGGCCCGCGTGCAGCCGGGCGTCGTGCTGGATTCGCTGCGCGCGGCCGTCGCCGGTCACGGCCTCACCTTCGGGCCGGACCCGTCCACGCACAGCCGCTGCACGCTCGGCGGCATGATCGGCAACAACGCCTGCGGCACGCACTCAGTGGCCTGGGGGAAGACCGTCGACAACGTGCATTCGCTGGACGTGCTGCTCGCCGACGGCACCCGCCTGCAGGTCGGCGAGACCACGCCGGCCGAGCTCGACCGCTTGTGCTCGCGCGGCGACCGGACCGGACGGCTCTACCAGGAGCTCCGGGCGCTGCGCGACGACACCGGCGACCTGGTCCGGCGCTCGTTCCCGGACCTCACCCGGCGGGTGTCCGGCTACAACCTGGACCAGCTGCTCCCGGAGAACGGCTTCCACCTGGCCAGGGCGCTGGTCGGCACCGAGGGCGGTTGCGCCGTGGTGCTGGGCGCGACGGTCCAGCTGGTGCCCTCGCCGCCGGTCCGGGCGATGACGGTGCTCGGCTTCCCCGACACCTACGCCGCCGCCGACGAAGTGCCCCGGCTGCGCGGGCTGGACGCCCTGGCCATCGAGGGGCTCAGCGCGGAACTCGTCGACGTCGTGCGCCGGCGCAACCCGGCCTCCCCCGCGCTACCGCTGCTGCCCGGCGGGCGCAGCTGGCTGCTGGTCGAATCCGGTGGCGCCGATCAGGGCGAGGCCGAGGCGGCGGCGCGACGCGTCGCGGCGGCGATGGGCGAGCGCGCGGAGAGCGTGATCCACACCGCTCCGGCGCGGATGGCGGCGCTGTGGAAGATCCGCGAGGAGGGCTCCGGGTACTCCACGCGGATGGCCGGCTCCGAGCGGTGGTCCGGCTGGGAGGACGCCGCGGTGCCGCCCGAGCGACTGGGCTCCTACCTGCGGGAATTCGACGCGCTGCTGGCCTCCTACGGCCGCCGCGGGGTGACCTACGGCCACTACGGCGACGGCTGCATCCACGTCCGCATCGACTTCGACCTGCTGTCCTCGCCCGGCGCGACCGAGTACCGGAACTTCCTGGAGGCCGCCGCTGACCTGGTCGTCGCCCACGGCGGCTCGGTCTCCGGGGAACACGGCGACGGCCGGGCCCGGTCGGCGCTGCTGGCCCGGATGTACCCGCCCGAGGTGATCAAGGCGTTCGAGCGGTTCAAGGCCGCCTTCGACCCGGACGACCTGCTCAACCCCGGCCAGATCGTGCGCCCGCGCCCGGCCGACGCCGACCTGCGGCTGCTGGTGGCCCCGCCCCGGCTGCCCGGCCGGACCGAGCTGGCGCTGCACGCCGACTCCGGCGACCTCGCCGCCGCGACCCGCCGCTGCGTCGGGATGGGCAAGTGCCTGAACACCACAGGTGGGGTGATGTGTCCGAGCTACCGGGTGACGAAGGAGGAGAAGCACTCCACCCGTGGTAGGGCGCACCTGCTGTTCGAGATGCTGGCCGGCCGCGTCGTCCGCCGCGGCTGGCGCTCTCCAGAGGTCCGGGACGCACTGGACCTGTGCCTGTCGTGCAAGGGCTGCAAGTCGGACTGCCCGGTCGATGTCGACATGGCGACCTACAAGGCCGAGTTCCTGCACCACCACTACCGGCGACGCATCCGCCCTGCCGCGCACTACTCGATGGGTTTCCTGCCGTTGTGGCTGGCCGCCGGGCACCGCGCGCCCCGGCTGGCCAACCGGGTGCTGACCGGCCCGCTGGCGCCCGCGATCAAGCGGCTCGGCGGGATCGACGCGCGGCGCGAGGTGCCGCAGCTGGCCGCGCAGACACTACAGGCGTGGTGGTCCGGTCGGCGCACGATCTCCGATCCCACCACTCGCGTAGTGCTGTTCCCGGACACCTTCACCAACCACTTCGACCCGCACATCGGCCGCGACGCCGTCGCGGCGCTCGAAACGCTCGGCCACGCCGTGGAAATGCCGCGCGAACCGGTCTGCTGTGGACTCACCTGGCATTCGACCGGGCAGCTGCGCATCGCCCGCGCGGTGACCCGCCGCACCGCCCGCCTGCTGCGCCCGCAGCTGGACCGCGGCCTGCCGGTGGTCGGCCTCGAACCCAGCTGCACGGCGTTCCTGCGCAACGATGCGCTCGAACTCGCGCCGCACGACCCGGACGTCGCCGCGCTGGCCGCCGCGACCAAGACCTTCGCCGCGCAGGTCGAACCGACCCGCGCGCGGTGGCAGCGGGAGCCCGGCCCGGAGGCGCTGGTGCAGGTCCACTGCCACCAGCACGCCGAACTCGGCTTCGCCGCAGACCAGGCCACATTGGACGCCACCGGAACCCGCGCGCGGGTGCTGGACTCCGGCTGCTGCGGCCTGGCGGGCAACTTCGGCTTCGAACGCGGCCACTACGACGTGTCGATCGCCTGCGCCGAACAGGTCCTGCTCCCGGCCGTGCGAGCGGCCGACCCTGGCACCGAGATCGTGGCCGACGGCTTCAGCTGCCGGACCCAGCTCCGCCAGACCACCGACGCCGAACCCGTCCACCTCGCCAGCCTCGTCGCCCGCGCCCTTGGCGTTCCGTGACCGAGGGTGGCGGATGCGACACCCTCCCCGGGGAATGCGCGGACGGCCACGCCGCGTTGCCCCGGTACGCCCGCAACCGCCCAGGAGGAAAGCACATGGCAACGGTCGAGCTGACCACCGAGAACTTCGACGAGGTCGTCTCCGGCAACGAGTTCGTGATCATCGACTTCTGGGCCGACTGGTGCGGCCCGTGCAAGATGTTCGCGCCGGTCTTCGAGCGCAGCGCCGAGAAGCACGACGACATCGTCTTCGCCAAGGTGGACACCGAAGCCCAGCCGCAACTCGCCGGGGCCTTCGAAGTCCGCTCCATCCCGACGCTGGCGATCGTCCGCGACAACGTCCTGGTCTTCCAGCAGCCCGGCGCCCTGCCGGAGAACGTCTTCGAAGACCTCATCCGCCAGGCCCGCGAACTCGACATGGAAGAGGTCCGCAACAGCGCGAAGGAATAGCGTTCGTCGGACTCCTTCGGACTCCTCTTGCAGGTGGGCCAAGCGGCTGCCGCTTCAAAGACGCAGGTCGCTAGAAGCCTGGTTCGAAGGACTCCCCGACCGCGGTGTGCAGCACGCCCGGCAGCGCGCTGACCTCCTCGACCAGCGCGGCTGCCGGCACCTTCCCGCGCAGCCGCAGCGCGACCACCGCCGTCCGCTGCTGCTGGTCGTCGGTGTCCTCGCGCTCCACCTCCAGGTCCATCACCGTCCACCCGCGGCTGGTGCACAGCGTCAGCACGCTCCGCAGCACGCCGTACCCGTCGAGGTAGCCGACGCGCAGCACCTGCGGCTCCCGCAACGACTTGCGCATCAACCGCAACAGCCGCGGGTAGCCGATCGCCACGAGGAAGTGCACCGCCGTCGTCGCCGCGGCCAGCAGCACCAGTCCGCTGCCGCAGGCCATGCCGACTGCGGCGACCAGCCACACCGTGGCCGCGGTCGTCAGGCCGCGCACCGCGTCCCTGCGCACGAAGATCAACCCGCCGCCGATGAAGCCGATGCCCGAGACCACCTGCGCCGCCACCCGCGACGGGTCGAACGAGACCCTCTCGAACTCCAGCAGGTCGCCGAAGCCGTACTTGGACACCAGCACGAACAGCGCCGCTCCGACGCCGACCAGGGCGTGCGTGCGCAGCCCGGCGCTCTTGGCCCGGATCTCCCGCTCCAGCCCGACCAGGCTGGACAGCAGCAGCGCAGTGCCCAGCTCGACGAGCAGCGGAATCTCGCCGAACCCGGCTACTACCGCATCAGACACCCTTGGAACGTAACGCACCGCCGCCGCACGGTCACGGTCAGCTCGACCGTCGCGGCCGCCGGGCCAGGTAGGCCACCGCCGGCGGCAGGTTGCGCCAAACCGTCCGGCTGATCACCGTCTCCTCGAACTCGGCCCGCAGGTCCGCGAGCTGCCGGCGAGCCGGCGGGGCCCACCGCGTCCAGGTGTAGGCGAACTGCGTGTACGCCCCGCCCGGCGCCAGCGACTCGGCGACCAGCCGGATTAGCGGCACCCCGGCCACCGGCGCGTGCGCCACCCACGGCAGCCCGCTGACCACGACGTCGGCCCGCAAACCCCGCTCCCGAAGCAACTCCGGCAGCTCCCGGGCGTTCGCGCACACCGACTCCACCGCCGGGAACCGCTCCCCCAGCTCCGCCGCCCACCTCGGGTTGAGCTCCAGCGCCAGGTGCCGCCCCCGGCCGCCCAGGCGGCGCTGGATCGCCTCGGTGAACGCGCCGGTCCCCGGCCCCAGCTCGACGACCACCGGGTCGCCCGAGTGCGGGACCGGCGCGACCATCTGCTCGGCCAACGACCGGGAGCTGGGGCCGACCGCAGCGGTCGTGGTCGGCGATTTGACGAACTCCCACAGAAAACCCGCTGCCTGGCCCACCGGCGCTCCCGTCGCTAAGAGGTTCTTCAGAATGCGGCGTCAGCCGCATGTGGTGAGGGACTCAGCTCGCACCGCCGCGGGTTCTCAGACGTCGTCTGGCGAGGACAGCCCCGAAGCCGCGTATTGGACATACGTAAGTCGGGGCTCCCACAGTCCAGGCGACGTCTGTAACTCCCGCAGGGGGGCCGCCACCCGCACCGCCACGCAGACCCATTCTGCAACCCCCTAAGGCAACCTCCGGCCGGCGAACATCGATATCCCGGCCGCGATGATCGCGGTGAGCGTACCCAGCACCAACCACGGCTTGCTGGCATCTGTGTGCTTGGTCTCGTAGCCGATCTGCTCGCCGAGCGTCGCGTACACCTCGCGCAGCTGCTCCGCGCTGGCGGCCTTGTGGAACTCGCCGCCGGAGAGCCGGGCGATCTCCTGCATCGCGTCGTCGTCGACCTCGACCCACTCCTGCTCGCCCTGGATCTCGATGCTGCCGTGCTTGGTGCCGAAGGAGATCGTGGAGATCGGGATGCCGGCCTGCTTGGCCTCCTTGGCCTTCGTGTAGGCGCCGCGCGGTGCGTCCAGGTCGCGCGGGATCGTCTGCCCGCCGTCGGCCATCAGCACGATCCGCGCCGGCGGCGCCCCGGCCGGGCCACCGACCATCTTCCCGAACGAGTCGATCGCCTGCATCGAGGCGTTGATCCCGTCGCCGGTGGCCGTCGCCTCCGCCAGCTTCAGGCTGTCGATGGCCTGCTTGACGCCGGCCCGGTCCGTCGTCGGCATCACCAGCACCGTCGCGGTGCCCGCGAAGGACACCAGCCCGAGGTTGATGCCCGGCGTCAGCTTGTCGGCGAACTCCTTCGCGGCGACCTTCGCGGCCTCCAGCCTGCTGGGCTCGACGTCGGTGGCCTTCATCGACAGGGACACGTCGATGGTGAGCATCACGGTGGCCCGGTTGCGCGGGATCCGCTGCTCGGCGGTCGGGCCGGTCAGCGCCACCGTCAGCATGATCAGCGCCACGCCCAGCAGCGCCGGCGGCACGTGCTTCCACCAGCCCTGCCGCTTCGAGGCGACCTGGTCGAGCACCTCCAGGTTGCTGAACCGCAGCGTGTCCCGGCGGCGGCGCCGCAGTGCCCACACGTATCCGACGACCAGCGCCGCGACCACCAGCAACAGCAGGAACCACCACGGCGTGGCGAATCCCGACAAACTCAACATCAAGCAGCTCCTCCGGACCAACCCCGCTTGCGCGCAACGACGAACCGCACCACGTCGGCGATCCAGTCCGAATCCGTGCGCAGCGCCAGGTGCGCGCACCCGGCGCGCCGCAGCACGGCGGCGACCTCATCGCGGTGCGCCGCCGCCGCGGCGGCGAATTCCTTGCGCAGCACCGGGGTGGTGTGCACTTCCCGCCGCTTCCCCGTTTCCGGGTCCGACAGCAGCACGGTGCCGACATCGGGCAGTTCCAGATCGCGCGGGTCCAGCACCTCGATCGCCAGCAGCGAATGGCGGGCCCCCAGGCCGCGCAGCGCGCGCTGCCAATCCGTCGGGCCCAGGAAGTCCGAGATGACCACCGCGAGCCCGCGTCGCCGAGGCGGCCGGCGCAGCGACTCCAGCAGCTTCGCGAGATCACCGCGGGTGCCTTCGGCCGCGCGCGGCGTCTCGGCCACCTTCTTCAGCAACGCCCGCGCGTACGCCGCGCCACCGCGCGCGGGCAGCCGGACCTGCCCGGTGCCGTTGTCCACCACCGCACCGATCCGGTTGCCGCCGCCGCTGGTCAGGAACATCACCGCGGCCAGCGCCGC
The DNA here is from genome assembly GCF_004348985.1 of Saccharopolyspora elongata. Taxonomy (GTDB): domain Bacteria; phylum Actinomycetota; class Actinomycetes; order Mycobacteriales; family Pseudonocardiaceae; genus Saccharopolyspora; species Saccharopolyspora elongata. The sequence goes on from NZ_SMKW01000020.1 coordinate 55,194, forward strand.
GACGGCCAGTTCCCGCTTGTCGCTGGCCGCCGAGCCGAAGTCCAGGCTCGGCGAGAGGTCCATCGCCACCCAGGTCTCCAGCTCGCGGTCCGCCACCGTCTGCCGGATGTGTGGTTCGGCGGTGCGGGCGGTGACCGCCCAGTCCATCCGCCGCACGTCGTCGCCGGGCTGGTAGACCCGGGCCTCGCCGGGCTCGGACCCCGGGCCCGGCACCAGGCCCAGGTGATTGCCCTGCAACAGGCCGTCGAGGCGGCCGCGCACGCTCAGCTCCAGCGTCCGCAGCGCGACCTCCAGCTGGCCCGTGTCCAGGGCCGGCGGCGCCCATGGCGGGCGGCCGTCGCGGGCGGAATGGGATGTCGACGACACCGCTGCGTCGCTCCTCACTGGTGCGGGTTCGGCCCGAGGTGCGGCTGCTGCTGCGGGTAGCCGACCGGGCCGGCCGGGCCCACCGGAGCGGGCGGGCCTGCCTGCGGCCGCGCCGACACCTGCGGCAGCGGCACGGTCTGCAGGACCCGGCTGACGATGTGCTCGACCGGGATCCCGTCGGCCAGCGCGTCGTAGGACAGCACCAGGCGGTGCCGCAGCACGTCCGGCACCACGTCCACCACGTCCTGCGGCAGCACGTAGTCCCGGCCGCGGACCAGGGCCAGCGCGCGCGAGGCGGCGATGATGCCGAGGCTGGCGCGCGGCGAGGCGCCGTAGGACACCCAGCCGGCGATGTCGGAGAGGCCGTGCTCGTTGGGCAGCCGGGTGGTCACGACCAGCCGCACGACGTAGTCGACCAGCGCGTGGTGCACGAACACTCCGGCGGCCACGTTCTGCAGGCGGATCAGCTCGTCGGGGTTGAGCACCGGGTTGGGTTCCGGCGCCGCCACGCCCATCCGGTAGATGATCTCCCGCTCCTCCTCCGCCGAGGGGTACTCGACGGGCAGCTTGAACAGGAAGCGGTCCCGCTGCGCCTCCGGCAGCGGGTAGACGCCCTCGTTCTCGATCGGGTTCTGGGTGGCCAGCACGAGGAACGGGGCGGGCATCGGGAAGCTCTGGCCGCCGATGGAGACGTGCCGCTCGGCCATGACCTCCAGCAGCGCCGACTGGACCTTCGCCGGCGCGCGGTTGATCTCGTCGGCGAGCACGAAGTTCGCCAGCACCGGGCCGAGCTCGACGTCGAAGCGCTCGCTGCCCTGCCGGTAGATCCGGGTGCCGAGGATGTCGGCGGGCACCAGGTCCGGGGTGAACTGCAGGCGGGAGAACGAGCCGCCCACGACCCGCGCGAAGGTCTCCACGGCGAGCGTCTTGGCGACGCCGGGCACGCCTTCGAGCAGGATGTGGCCCTTGGCCAGCAGCCCGGTCAGCACCCGCTCCACGAGCCGGTCCTGGCCGACGATCACCCGCTTGACCTCGAAGACGGTGCGCTCCAGCAGCTGCGCGTCCCGCGCCGGGGTGCTCACCTGGTCCGCCGGGCGCGCCGCCGCGGCTCCGGCGCCCCCGCTCTCACCGTTGCCGGCCTCGGTCACTTCTCCCAGCCTCCTGTCGTCGATGCGGCCGTTCGTGGCCGATCAAGATCCTGACACGCGCCGATCGCAGGCTCGCGCGGGGGCGATGCCCCATGAACACCCAACCGCACGCGCGGTGTGACCGCTGTTAAGCGGTTGATTTCACTCTTCACTGAAGTTATAGACACTACAAGCATTCAAGCAGCGGCCTTCCCGGGACGAGCAGCTCACTCGTTTCTTCGGGTTTCGCGGGCCCGGCGGAGGTCCTCGGGGGTGTCCACATCGGACGCTTCCGCCCCGGATGCGGGGATCAGCAGGGGCGCCAACGGAGCGAAGGCGGAGCGGATCGAGCCGTTGCGCGCCTCCCCCGGCATCGCCTCCCGGAGCGCGGCGGTCCGCCACACCCCCACCAGCCACTGCGGTTCGCCCGCGTCGTCGGCCAACACCGCGCCGGGAGCTCCAGGATCGGCGAGCAGCGCCTCCAGCAGGCGCGAGATCGTCGCCGGCTCCAGGTGCGGATGATCTCCGGCTAGCACGGCGACCAGCCGTGCCGACGCCGGCAACCTCCGCAACCCGGCGTGCACGCCGGCCAGCGGGCCGCCGCCCGGTGGCTCCTCCAGGGTCCACTCGACCGCCCTGGCCGTCTCCCGCTGCGGCCCGACCACGATGACCGGATCCGCCGCCGCCACGGCGTCGAGGGTGCGGTCCAGCAACGACCGGCCGCCGACCGGCAGCAAGACCTTGTCCACGCCGCCGAGCCGACGCGCCCGACCGCCCGCCAGCACGAGTGCCGCGAATTCCACCGCCACGCCGCGCAATGCTCCCAGCCGTCCGGAACCCGCGGCCAACCGGACCGCGAGTACGTTCCCTTGCCGGCCTTTCACGAGCAGCCGGTCGCAGGACCATTACTTGGTCTTGCTGCGCACGACCTTCCATGGACCGGTAAGCCCGAGCTGGGACTCCGGGCCTCAGAGCATGCGGACCGCGTACGGGGCGATGCCGCCGTAGCGGACGGCGGTGACCCGGACCCGCGAGCCCGAGTACGGCGCCTCCACCATCCTTCCGCCGCCGAGGTAGAGCGCCACGTGGTGGATCCGGCCGCCGTCCTGCCAGAACAGCATGTCGCCGCGCCGCATCTGCGACACCGGCACCCGGCGACCGGACTGGTACTGGTAGCCGCTGTAGTGGTCGAGGCTGACGCCGGCCCCGGCGAAGGCGTAGATCATCAGGCCCGAGCAGTCGAACCCGACCTTGGCGTAGTCGCCGTAGGAGTCCGCGACTCCGCCGTCCCGGATGCCCCGCGACGGGCCGCGCGAAGTCCCGCCGCCCCACGCGTACTGCACGCCCAGCTGGGACAGCGCCCGCCCGACGACCACCTCGACCGACCGCCCGCCGGGCCGCGGCCCCGCACCTGCCGATGGTGCGGTGACCGTGCTGTTCGACGTGGCCTGCGCGGCCGCTTGCGCGGCGGCCTCCTCCTCGCGCTGCTTCGCAGCTTGCCAGCTCTCGTAACGGCCGCGCTGCGCTTCCAGGCCCGCCACGTGGGAGCGCGCCTCGGCGAGCTGCGCTTCCACGCCTGCCTTGTCGGCCTCCAGCCGGCGCGCTTGCTCCGCCTGCGTCTCCTGCGCCGTGATGGCCGCCTGCTCCGCTGCCTCCGCGGCGCTGCGCGCCTGATCGGCGGCGAGGCGCTTCGCCTCTGCGTCCTGCAGCGCCGCCCGGGTCAGCGAGTCCTTGTTGATCTTCTCGATCCGCGCCCGCTCCAGGTCGTCCATGACGTCGAGCTGGGATTCGCTGATCGCGTCCAGGAAGACCGCCCGGTCGAGCACGTCCTGCGGGGTCTTCGAGCCGATGAAGGCCGTGGCCGAGCCGATCGTGCTGCCCTGCCGGTAGCTGCTGGCCGCGAACTGGTCGAGCCGCTTGCGCTGCTCCTCGATCTGCCTGGCCGCGGCGTCGGCCTCGGCCCCGGCCGCCTCGGCGGCGCGGCGGGCATCGTCGTAGGCGCGTTCGGCGCGGCCGAGGTCGACCCGCGCCTTGTTCGCGTCCTCCATCTTGAGCTCGACCTGGGACCGCAGGCCGATCAGCTGCGACTCCGCATCGGCGAGCCGGTTCGCCAGCTCCCCCACCTGGCTCGCCGTGCTCTGCGCCGTCTCGCGGCCCGCACTTATCTCGGCGTCGCTGGGGTTGGGCGGCGGGGGTGGCACCGCGAGGGCACTACCGGACGCCGCCAGGCCGACTGTCGTCAGCAGCGTGATCGTGGCAATGCTCCGCGCGCGGAGCACTCCTCGGGTTCGCGACACGACCGTCACCTCCAGCTGATGCGCCCGATCGGCGGTCGATCAATGGGCCTAATGGAGTCACACGACAGCCAGGAACTTTGCCACTCGTGCCCCGATTGCACCACTTGGCACGATCACGACATGTGCAACATCAGCCACACGTGTCACATCGTTGGAGGGACGTTCACCCCCAGGTGCTGGGGTCGCCCCAGGTGCGCAGCGGGTTCGGCGAGTCGATCAGCGGCGCCGCGACCAGCTCCGGAAGCACCTCGACCAGCGGCTCGCGCAGCACCGCCGACGCCACGTCGTCGTACGGGGTCGGCTCGGCGTTGCAGATGACCAGCGCCGCGCCCGCCTTGACGGCCAGCTCCACGAAGCCCGCCGCCGGGTACACCGTCAGCGAGGTGCCGGCCGCGACGAACAGGTCGCAGTTCAGCGTCGCGCGCTGGGCGTCGCGCAGGACGTCGGGGTCCAGGGACTGTCCGAAGGAGACGGTCGCCGACTTGAGGATGCCACCGCAGGAACGGCAGGGCGGGTCCGGCTCGCCGGCCGCCACCCGTTCCAGCGCGGCGCTCATCGGGCCCGTCGCCCCGCAGTCCAGGCACACCGTCCGGTAGATCGTGCCGTGCAGCTCCAGGACCCGGTCGCGGTCCAGGCCGGCGCGCTGGTGCAGCTCGTCGATGTTCTGCGTCAGCAGCGCGCCCAGCCGCCCGGAGCGGTCGAGTTCGACGAACGCGCGGTGGGCGGCGTTGGGCTCGGCGCGCCAGGCCGAGTGCTCGGCGCGGTTGCGCCACGCCTCCTCGCGGACCTGCGGATCGGCGATGTAGCTGTCGATGTCGGTCAGGCGCTGGGCGGCCGGGTTCTTGGTCCACACGCCGTTGGGGCCGCGGAAGTCCGGGATCCCGGAGGCCGTCGACACCCCGGCGCCGGTGAGGGCGGTGATCCGGCGCGCGCGGCCGAACAGTTCGCGGGCGCGCTGCCAGTCCGCGCCGTCACCCGTGCCGTCGGCCGTGCCTCGCTGCATCACGGCTCCACGGTGCCATGGCCCGACCGGCCGAGGCGTGCTCGGGGGCCGTTCCGCTGCTCACACCGCCCGGACCTGCGCTTGTGAAGGCCGGTTTGCACCGTGGTAACGATCGGTGCGCCCGCTCGAAACACCCGGTTCCTACCTTCGGAGCAATCCAACGAGAGGAGCCGAGTTGACCGCGAGAGCCAAGGCCAGCGGCCGCTGGATCGAGGGCTGGGATCCCGAGGACGAGCGGTTCTGGGAATCCACCGGCAAGCGCGTGGCGCGGCGGAACCTGATCTTCTCGATCCTCTCGGAGCACATCGGCTTCTCCGTCTGGAGCATCTGGTCGGTGCTGGTGCTGTTCATGTCGCCGGACATCGGCTTGCCGTTCACCGCGGCCGAGAAGTTCCTGCTGGTGATCACCCCGAACCTGGTGGGCGCCGTGCTGCGGCTGCCCTACGCCGCCGCGGTCACCCGCGTCGGCGGCCGCAACTGGACGGTCTTCAGCTCCGCCGTGCTGCTGGTGCCGACCGCGCTGGCGTTCCACTTCGTGCAGCAGCCGGGCACGCCGCTGTGGGTGTTCATGCTGATCGGCGCCGCGGCCGGGGTCGGGGGCGGCAACTTCGCCTCGTCGATGACGAACATCACGACCTTCTACCCGCAGCGCCACCAGGGCTGGGCGCTGGGGCTCAACGCGGGCGGCGGAAACCTCGGCGTGGCGGCGATCCAGGTCATCGGCCTGCTAGTGATCGCCACCGCGGGCAACTCCCACCCGTCCTACGTCGCGGCGATCTACCTGCCGCTGATCGTGGCGGCCGCCCTGTGCGCGGCGCTGTTCATGGACAACGTGGACGCGGTGCGGGCCCGTCCCGGCGCGTTGCGCGAGGCCGCCGCGAACAAGCACACGTGGTGGGTCTCGTTCCTCTACATCGGAACGTTCGGCTCGTTCATTGGTTACAGCTTCGCCTTCGGCCTGGTGCTGCAGACCGAGTTCGGCTTCACCCCGCTGCAGGCCGCGAGCTGGACCTTCCTCGGCCCGCTGATGGGCTCGGTGGCCCGGCCGTTCGGCGGCTGGCTGTCCGACCGGCTGGGCGGCGCCCGGGTCACCCTCGGGGCCTTCGCCGGCATGACGGCGGGCACCGGGGCGCTGCTGTTCGCGTCGTCGCAGGGCTCCTTCGCGCTCTACCTCGCGGCGTTCATCGCGCTGTTCGTGCTGACCGGCATCGGCAACGGCTCGACCTACAAGATGATCCCCGCGATCTTCGCCAAGGAGGCCGAGGACGACGTGACCGACGGCGGCGAGGCCATCGCGGCTTTCGCCCGGGCCCGGCGGATGTCCGGCGCGGTGATCGGCATCGCCGGCGCGATCGGTGCGCTCGGCGGCGTGGGAATCAACCTCGCCTTCCGAGCCTCCTACGGCGGCGCGGCCGCCAACGGCGATGCCGCCCTGACGACGTTCCTCGGCTACTACGTGGTGTGCGGGCTCGTCACCTGGGTGGTGTACCTGCGCGGGACTCTCAAGAACACCCCCGCGCCGCGGCCGGCTCAGGAGCCGTCGAAAGCCGAGGTCGGTCGTGCCTGACATCCGGACCGTTGCCACCCACTGCCCCTACTGCGCCCTGCAGTGCGGCACCCGGCTGACTCGCGAGCGGCGCGGCGTGTCGGTGCGGCCGACGGACTTCCCGGTGAACCGAGGTGGTCTGTGCCAGAAGGGCTGGACCGCGCCTGCACTGCTGGACGTCCCGGACCGGCTGCGGAACCCGCTGGTGCGCCGCGGCGGCGAGCTCGTGCCGGTCGACTGGGACACCGCGCTGGGCACCGTCGCCGCCGGCATCGACCGGGTGCGGCGCGAGCACGGGCCGGACGCGGTCGGGGTGTTCGGCGGCGGCGGGCTGACCAACGAGAAGGCCTACCTGCTCGGCAAGTTCGCCCGGCTGGCGCTGGGCACCAGCCAGATCGATTACAACGGCCGGTTTTGCATGTCCTCGGCCGCGGCCGCCGGCAACGCCGCCTTCGGCGTCGACCGGGGACTGCCGTTCCCGGTCACCGATCTCGCCGGCGCGGACGTGGTGCTGCTGGCCGGGGCGAACCCGGCCGAGACCATGCCGCCGCTGATGCAGCACCTGAACGCCGCGCAGCTCGTGGTCATCGATCCCCGGCGCACGGCGACCGCCGAGCGCGCCGCGCTGCACCTGCGGCCCGCCCCGGGCACCGACCTGGCGCTGGTGCTGGGACTGCTGCACATCGCCCTGGTCGACGGCTGGTCCGACACCGCCTACATCCGGTCGCGGACAACGGGTTTCGACGCGGCGTGGCAGCGGGCGACAACCTGGTGGCCGGAGCGCGTCGAGCGGGTCACCGGGGTTCCGGTGACGGCGCAGCGGCAGGCGGTGCGGATGCTCGCCGAGGCCGAGAGCGCTTACGTGCTCACGGGTCGCGGGGCCGAGCAGCACAGCAAGGGCGTCGACACCGTGTCCGGGTTCATCAACCTCGCCCTCGCGCTCGGCCTGCCGGGCCGGCCCGGTCGCGGCTACGGCTGCCTCACCGGTCAGGGCAACGGTCAGGGCGGGCGCGAGCACGGCCAGAAGGCCGACCAGCTGCCCGGGTACCGGATGATCACCGATCCCGCCGCGCGGGCGCACGTGGCCGAGGTCTGGGGCGTGCCGCCCGAGGCGCTGCCCGGTCCGGGCCGCAGCGCCTACGAGCTGCTCGACGCCTCGGGCCGCGCCGACGGACCCCGGGCGCTGCTGGTCTTCGGCTCCAATCCGGCGGTTTCGGCGCCCAACGCCGGTCACGTCGTCAAGCGGCTGTCCGCTTTGGACTTGCTGGTGGTGGCCGACTTCGTGCCCTCGGAGACCGCTGAGCTGGCCGACGTGGTGCTGCCGGTGACGCAGTGGGCCGAGGAGGAGGGCACCATGACCAACCTCGAAGGCCGCGTGCTGCGCCGCCGCCGGTTGCAGGTGCCGCCCGGCCACGCGCGCAGCGATCTCGAAGTGCTGCACGGCCTGGCGGTTCGCCTCGGCGAGCCCGGCCACCGCTACCCCACTTCGCCCCGGGAGGTCTTCGACGAGCTGCGCCGCGCGTCGGCCGGCGGCAAGGCCGACTACAGCGGCATCACCTACGACCGCCTCGATTCCGGCGAGGCCCTGCACTGGCCCTGCCCCGACCCGGAACATCCCGGTACGCCGCGCCTCTTCCTCGACGGCTTCGCGCATCCCGACGGGCTGGCCCGGTTCGCGGCCGTGGAGCACCGCGATCCGGCCGAGACGCCGCAGGAGGCGTTCCCGCTGACCGCGACCACCGGCCGGGTGCTGGCGCAGTACCAGTCCGGCGCCCAGACGCGGCGGGTGGCCGAGCTCAACGAGGCGGCCGCCGAGGCTTTCGTGGAGATCCACCCGGACACCGCCGACCGCGCAGGCCTCGCCGAAGGCGCCCTCGCCCGGGTCACGTCGCCGCGCGGCAGCGCGCTGGCGCGCGTGCGGATCGTCGCCACGATGCGCACCGACACCGTGTTCCTGCCGTTCCACTTCCCCGGCCCGGGGCGGGCGAACCTGCTCACCGGTGACGCGCTGGACCCGCGCAGCCGGATGCCGGAGTTCAAGGTCAGCGTCGTGCGGATCGAGCCCGCCGAGGAGGTGGCCACCCGATGAACCGCATCGTCATCGTCGGCAACGGGCCCGCCGCGCACCGGCTGGTGGAGCGGCTGCGCGCGCACGGCCACGCGGGCCCGATCACGGTGCTGGGCCGCGAGGAACACCCCGCCTACAACAGGGTTCTGCTCGGCGCGGTCCTGGACCGGACGCTGACCCCCGCCACCCTGGCACTGCCCGTGGTGGACGCCGAGGTGCACCTGCGGGTCACCGCCACCGAGATCGACCGCGCCCGGCGTGTGGTGCGCACCGACAACGGCGACGAGCACCCGTACGACGTGCTCGTGCTGGCCACCGGATCCCGGCCCCGGCTGCCCGAGATCCCCGGGCTGGGCGGCGAACGCCTGCAGGCGTTGCGCACGCTCGCCGACTGCGCGCGGATCGGCTCCGCCGCAGGTCCGGTCGCGGTGCTCGGCGGCGGGATCCTCGGCGTCGAAGCGGCGCGGGCGCTGCTGGCTCGCGGGCACGAGGTGACGCTGGTGCACCCGAATCCGCACCTGATGGACCGGCAGCTCGACGACGTCGGCGGGCGCCTGCTCGCCGAGCGGCTGGGCAAGCTCGGCGTCGAGCTCCGGCTCGGCCGCCGGGCGGTCGCCTACCGGCGCGGGCAGCTCGTCCTGGACAGCAGCGATGTGGTGCCGGCCGGCCTCGTCGTGGCGTGCACCGGAGTCACCGCGGAGACCGGGCTGGCGGTCCGGGCGGGATTGCCGGTGCGGCGCGGGATCGTCGTCGACGACCGGCTGCGCACCAGCGATGCGCGCATCCACGCCATCGGCGACTGCGCCGAGCACGACGGCGAGGCGTCCGGCCTGATCGCCTCGGCCTGGGAACAGGCCGACGCGCTGGCGGAGCTGCTCGCCGGCGGCGACGCACGCTACCGCGGGACCCGCACCGTCACCCGGCTCAAGGCCCGCGGTATCGACCTCGCCTCGATCGGCTCGGTCGACTGCCTCCAGAGCACGGACGCCGAGGTGGTGACGCTGTCGGACCCGGCCCGCGGCCGCTACGCGAAGCTCGCGCTGCGCGAGGAACGGATCGCCGGCGCGGTGCTGTTCGGATTCCCGGAGGCGATCGCGGCGGTCAGCCAGCTGCACGACCGCGACCTGCCGGTGCCCACCGACCGCCTCGCGCTGCTGCTGGGCACGCCGGCCGCCGTGCCGGGCGCGCCCGCCGAGCTGCCCGAGGACGCGGTGATCTGCCGCTGCAACAACGTGACAAAGAAGGCCCTGACCGCCGCCTGGCAGGGCGGCGCCCGCTCGGTCCCCGAGCTGGCCAGGGCGACGCGGGCGACCACCGGCTGCGGAGGCTGCGTCGACGACGTCGGCCGCCTCTGCGGCGCGCTGGCCGACCGCACCGAACACCAGAAGGAGGGCGCGGCATGACCCGCACGCTCGTCGTCGTCGGCCACGGGATGGTCGGCCACCGGCTCGTCGAAGCGCTCCGGGAGCGCGACGCGGACGGCACCTGGCGGATCGTCGTCCTCGGCGAGGAATCCCGGCCCGCCTACGACCGGGTGGCGCTGTCGTCCTACTTGGACGGCAAGAGCGCCGAGGACCTGAGCCTGGTCGACCACGAGCTGCTGGACGACCCGATGGTCGACCTGCGGCTGGGCATCGGCGCGACCGGCATCGACCGGGCGGCCCGCACAGTGTCCACATCGGATGGTGCGGAGCTGCGCTACGACGCGCTGGTGCTGGCCACCGGCTCGCGGCCGTTCGTGCCGCCGGTGCCCGGCCACGACCTCGACGGCTGCTTCGTCTACCGCACCATCGAGGATCTCGACGCGATCCGCGCCGCCGCCACCGAAGGCGAGCCCGGCGTCGTCATCGGCGGCGGCCTGCTCGGCCTGGAGGCCGCGAACGCGCTGCGACTGCTGGGCATGCGGGCGCACGTCGTGGAGATGGCGCCGCGGCTGATGCCGCTGCAGGTCGACGAGGGCGGCGGCCAGGTGCTCGGCCGGCTGGTCGGCGATCTCGGCCTGACGGTGCACTGCGGAGCCGCGACGAAGTCCATCGACGGCGAGGGGCGCGTCCGCGGGGTCACGCTGGCCGACGGCACCGTGATCGACACCGATGTCGTGGTGTTCTCCGCCGGCGTCCGGCCGCGCGACGAGCTCGCCGAGCCCACCGGGCTGGCGCGAGCGGATCGCGGCGGGTTCCTGGTCGACGCGAGCTGCCGCACCAGCGACGAGAACATCTGGGCCATCGGCGAATGCGCGGCGGTGGAAGGCCGCTGCTACGGCCTGGTGGCGCCCGGCTACAGCATGGCCGAGGGCGTCGCGGAGCAGCTCCTCGCCCTCGGCGAGGGAACCTTCCCCGGCGCGGATCTGTCCACCAAGCTCAAGCTGCTCGGCGTCGACGTCGCCAGCTTCGGCGACGCCCACGCCCAGACCGACGGCGCGCTGGAGGTCGTCTACGCCAACAACGCCGCGGGCACCTACGCCAAGCTCGTGCTCAGCGACGATGCGCGGATCCTGCTCGGCGGCGTCCTCGTCGGCGACGCGACCGCCTACTCGGTGCTGCGGCCGCTGATCGACCGCGAACTGCCCGCCCCGCCGGAACAACTGCTGCTGCCCGCGGGTTCCGGCGTCGACGCGGGCGCGCTGCCCGCCGATGCGACGGTCTGCTCCTGCAACAACGTGTCCAAAGAGGACATCACATCGGCCATCGCCGGACAGGGGCTCACCGACGTGCCCGGGATCAAGGCCTGCACGAAGGCCGGCACCAGCTGCGGCTCGTGCGTGCCGATGCTGAAGAACCTGCTCGCCGAATGCGGCGTGACCGCCTCCAAGGCGCTGTGCGAGCACTTCCCGCAGTCCCGCGCGGAACTGTTCGAGATCGTCCAGGCCACCGGGATCGGCTCGTTCTCCGAGCTGATCGGCAGGCACGGCAGCGGTCACGGCTGCGACATCTGCAAGCCCGCCGTCGCCTCCATCCTGGCCAGCCTCGGCCACGGCCACATCCTCGACGGCGAGCAGGCCGGGCTGCAGGACACCAACGACCGGTTCCTGGCCAACATGCAGCGCAACGGCACCTACTCGGTGGTGCCCCGGGTGCCCGGCGGCGAGATCACGCCGGAGAAGCTGATCGTGCTCGGCGAGGTCGCCAAGGACTTCGGCCTCTACACCAAGATCACCGGCGGGCAGCGCATCGACCTGTTCGGCGCCCGGGTGGAGCAGCTGCCGCTGATCTGGCGGCGGCTGGTGGACGCCGGGTTCGAATCCGGCCACGCCTACGGCAAGGCGCTGCGCACCGTGAAGTCCTGCGTCGGCAACGACTGGTGCCGCTACGGCGTGCAGGACTCGGTGAGCATGGCCATCCGGCTGGAACTGCGGTACCGGGGCCTGCGGGCACCGCACAAGATCAAGGCCGGCGTGTCCGGCTGCGCCCGCGAGTGCGCCGAGGCGCGCGGCAAGGACTTCGGCGTGATCGCCACCGACAAGGGCTGGAACCTCTACGTCGGCGGCAACGGCGGTTTCACCCCGCGGCACGCCGACCTGCTGGCCGCCGACCTCGACGACGAGCGGCTGATCAGGATCATCGACCGGTTCCTGATGTTCTACGTGCGCACCGCCGACCGGCTGCAGCGCACCTCGGCGTGGCTGGAGGCGCTCGACGGCGGCCTCGACCACCTGCGGGAGGTGGTGGTCGAGGACTCCCTGGGCATCGCCGGGGAGCTGGAGGCCGCGATGCACCGCCACGTCGAGAACTACGCCGACGAGTGGGCCGGGGTGCTGGCCGATCCCGGCAAGCTCGCCCGCTTCGTGTCCTTCGTCAACGCCCCCGACGCGCCGGATCCGACGATCCGATTCGTCCAGGAACGCGGCCAGATCCGGCCCGGCCCGGTCACGCTCCCGATGCCCGCCATCCCGAACCAGGAGGTGCTCACGTGAACTGGCAACAGATCTGCGAACTCGACCTGCTGCCGCCCGAGTTCGGGCTGCCCGCGCTGATCAGCGACCACGCGGTGGCGCTGTTCCGCACCCGCGACGACGAGCTGTTCGCCGTCGGCAACGTGGACCCGTTCTGCGGGGCCGGCGTGATGAGCCGCGGCATCGTCGGGGACCGCGACGGCGAACCCACGGTCGCCTCGCCGATGCTCAAGCAGGTCTTCTCGTTGCGGACCGGGCTGTGCCTGGACGACCCGGGCGCGCGGCTGCCGGTCTACCCGGTGCGGCGCCGGGCCGACGTGGTGGAGGTCGCCGTCCCTTGATCGACGAACTCGCTGGTTACACCGTCGCGGTGACGGCGGCGCGACGGGCCGACGAGCTCGGTTCCCTGCTGGAGCGCCGCGGCGCGCGGGTCGTGCATGGCCCCGCGCTGCGGATCCTGCCGCTGGCCGACGACGCGGAGCTGCGCCGCGCGAGCCGGGACTGCGTCGCCGCCCCGCCGGACGTGGTCGTGGCGACCACCGGCATCGGGTTCCGCGGCTGGATCGAGGCGGCCGAGGGCTGGGGCATCGGCACCGAGCTGCTCGACGCGCTGCGCCCGGCGCAACTGCTGGCCCGCGGGCCGAAGGCGCGCGGGGCGGTCCGCGCCGCCGGGCTGCCCGACCCGTGGTCGCCCGCCTCGGAATCGTCGGCGGAACTGCTGGAACGCCTGCTCGACCAGCCGCTGGACGGGGTCCGGGTAGCGGTGCAGCTGCACGGCCAGCCGCTGCCCGACTTCGTCGAGGCGCTCAGCTGCGCGGGCGCGGAGGTCATCGAGGTCCCGGTGTACCGCTGGACCGCGCCCGCCGACATCACCGCGCTGGACAACCTGCTGACCTCGGTGTGCGCGCGGGAGGTCGACGCGGTGACGTTCACCAGCGCGCCCGCGGCGGCCAGCCTGCTGTCGCTGGCCGCCGAGCGGCGCTGCCAGGTCGAACTGCTCGACGCCCTGCGCGGGCCGGTGCTGGTCGCCTGCGTCGGGCCGGTGACGCACGCCCCGCTGGCCGATCACGGCGTTCCCGCGGTGATCCCGCAGCGGTTCCGCATCGGCGCGCTGGTGCGCTCGCTGTGCATCGCGCTGCCGGGCCGGGCGCCGACGCTTCCGGTCGGCGGCAGGCAACTGCAGGTGCGCGGGCACGCCGCCGTCGTCGACGGCGTGGTGAAACCCCTTTCACCGCAGGGGAAGACGCTGCTGCTCGCGCTCGCCGAACGGCCCGGCCGGGTGGTGTCGCGGCGCAGCCTGGCCGAGGCGTTGAACGGCGCCGGGAACCCGGCGGACGAGCACGTCGTGGAGCAGGCCGTCGCGCGGCTGCGGGCCGCGCTCGGAGCGCCGGAGCTCGTGCAGACCGTGATCAAGCGCGGATACCGACTTCCGCTGGAACCGATGGGGGACGCACCGCGATGCGCCGATCCGCAACCCTGACTCCCCCGCTGCTGCTGGTCGCCCACGGCACCCGCGATCCCGCCGGGCCGCGGGTGGTCGAACACCTCGCCGAAGCCGCGGCCGCCCGCCTGCGGGTGCCGGTGCACGTCGCGTACGTGGACGTCATCGGCCCGACCGTCGCGGAGGCACTGCGGGCGGCCGGTGACGGGCCGGTGGTCGCGCTGCCCGCGTTCCTCGCGGCCGGCTACCACGTGCGCACCGACCTTCCGGAGCAGATCGCCGCGACAGGACACGAGGGCGTGACGGTCTGCGCTCCTCTCGGCCCAGCGCCGGAGATCGTCGAGGCGATGCTGCGGCGGTTGGTCGCCGCCGGTTGGCGGCCCGGCGACCGGGTCGCGTTCGCCGCGGCCGGTTCGTCGGACGAGCAGGCGCTGGCCGACGTGCGAACCGCGGCGCGGCTGCTCGGCCGCCGTGTCGGCCGGTGGCTGACGCCGAGCTACGTCGCCACAGCGTCGCCCGCGACCGCCGACGTCTGCGGCCCGGCCGACTTCGTCGCTCCGTACCTGCTGGCCCCGGGGTTGTTCCACCGGCGGCTCGCGGAACTGCCGGTGGCCGGCGTCGCCGAGCCGATCGGCGCGCACCCGAGCGTGATCGACCTGATCGCCCGCCGCTACCGGTCGGCGGTGCGCGATCGCGTTTCCGCCGCCTGAACTCCCGGCACCGGGATTCATCCGCGCGGATCGGGGTACTTCAACGGAATCGAACGGCTTCAAAGCGATCTGACGTCCGGCGCGGCCTGAACAGCTGCGGCTCCGGAGGAGGGGGTGTCCCAACCATGGCCACCACGACAAGTCCGAGCACCTCGTCGACGAGCTCGGGCACCGCGCATCGCACTCGCAAGCAGCCCGCGACCAGGGCCGCCCCGGCGCGTGGCGGCACGGACATCACCCTGCCCTACGTCACCGCCGAGCTCCACACCACCAAGGTCCACCTGCCCGGGCTCCCGGGGATGCCCGGCCGCAAGGAACTGACCTCCGCCGTCGACACCGTGCGCGGTCAGCTGCCCTCCCGCGAGCAGGCGCTGTTCTACGGCGGGTTGACCGCCGCGGCCGCGTTCAGCCTGATCGAGTGGCCGGTGGCCGCGGCGATCGGCATCGGCAACGCGCTCGTCCAGCGCAGCGTGCACAAGGAGATCAGCGAGGCCTGATCGCGAAGGATCTCCGATGCCGCTGGGTTGGCTCCTGTCGAAGGCCGCCGAAGTCGTCGCGCCGGTGGCACGCGCGGCCCGCACGGTGGCTGCCGGGCCGGCCGACCGGCGGGTGTGGGTCGGCCGCAACCGCAGCCACCTGGAGATGCGCGGGGTGCACAGGCCCGGCACCGAGAGCGCGGCACGTGACGTCGAGCAGCGGCTGCGCGACGTCGCCGGAGTGCGCGGCGCCGAGGTGAACGGCGTGTTGGGCCGGGTCGTGGTCACGCACGACCCGGAGGTCGTGAACATCGCGGCGCTGGCCCGCGTGATCGCGGAGGCCGAGGCCGAGCACGGCTTGGACGACGAGCCGATGTCGCCGCGCAGCGCGGTGCACCCGGGAAACGCCGAAGCCGTGCTCCGCGACGTGGGTGCCCTGGTCGCGGGCGTGGCGGGGCTCGGCTACTCCGCAGTCGGCGCATTGCTGCCGGTGCGGGCCGTTTCGCCGCTGGTTCCGGCCGTGGTGTCGCTGGTGGACTCGGTGCCGTGGATGCGCGGCAGCTTGGAGCGCAAGCTCGGCCGCGCCCCGGTCGACACCACGCTGGCGCTGGGCGGCGCCATCGCGCACGGCCTGGCCCGCCGTCCGCTGGGCGTGCTCACCGACATGTGCGGACGGTTCTGCGCGTCCCGCGAGGCGATCGCCCGGCACCAGGCCTGGCAGCAGTGGGAGCAGGTCTCGCACCGCTGCGACCCGGTGGCGGTCCCTGATCGCCCGCGCCCGATCCCGGACGGCCCGGTGGAGCGTGTCGCGGGCGTTTCCGGCGGCATGGCGCTGGCCGGGTACGGCATCGTGCTTGCCGGGTCGCGCAACCCGCAGCGCGCCCTCGCGGCGCTGCTGGCCGGTGTGCCGCGTCCCTCGAAGGCCGGTCGCGAGGCCTTCGCCACCCACCTGACCACCGCGATCTCGGCGCGCGGCGGGCTCGTGCTGGAACCCGACGCGATGCGCCGGCTGGACCGGGTCGACACCGTCGTGTTCGACGCGCCGGTCCTGCTCACCGGTCGCCGCGTCCTGGATGCCGTGATCCCGCTGGACCCCGAGGCCGATGCCGCGGAGCTGTTCGCCCGCGCCGGCGAACTCGTCGATCCCCGGGACCCGTTGGCCGAGCAGGTCCGCGGCGAGTGGTCGACCGCGCCACTGCCCGACGACCTCCCGGACGCCGCCCGCGACGTCGTCGAAGCCGAATCCTCGCGCGGTGCAACGGTATTGGCGCTGCAACGGGACACCACCTCGGTCGCCCTGGTGAGCGTCGCCGACGAACTCGATCCGCTGGCCGAGGCCCTGGTGGAGGCCGCGCGCGCCAACGGATCGGCGGTGGTGGCCGGGATCGGCAGCCGGCTGGACCAGCGGTTGCCGCTGGATCGGCTCGTCGCCGGCGGCAACAACCTGGCCCGCTCGGTGCGGCAGCTGCAGGCCGACGGTGCCGTCGTGGCCGTCGTTTCCGACCGCGCGCACTCCGCGCTGGCCGCTGCGGACGTCGGCATCGGACTGTCCGGAATGGACACCCATTCGTGGGGCGCCGACGTGCTGTGCCCGAGAGCCGATGTGGCCCACATGCTGCTGGCCGCAACCGAAAGCGCTCGCCGCGCCAGCCGGCACGCCGCGATGCTGTCGGTGGCCGGATCCTGCGTCGCGGCGCTGTTCGCGGCGTTCGGCCCGGCGGTCGGCGCGCCTGCCCGGGCCTCGATGCCGGTGCACGCCGCGACGCTGGCCGCCTTCGTCACCGGCACCTGGGCCGGGATGTCCGCGGCGAACCGCGCTCCCCCGGTCCCGCAGGAACGCACCCCGTGGCACGCGATGCCGCCGCCCGCGGTGCTGTCCGCGTTGTCCAGTTCCGAACAGGGGCTCAGCGAGCCGATCGCCGATTCCCGGCACCGGCCGCAGGACGGCGGCCGGATCCCGCCGACCGTGGCCGGGGCCACCGTGGAAGGCCTGATCACCCCGATCACCCCGGTGCTCGGGGCGGGCGCGGTCATCTCGGCGGGCCTGGGATCGATCATCGACGCCGCGCTGATCGGCGGCGTGCTGCTGGCCAGCGCGCTGGTCGACGGCGTGCAGCGGGTCGCGACCGACCGCGAGCTGACGCGGCTGCTCGACGCCGGCCAGATGCCCGCGCGGCGGCGGCGCGACGGGATCGCGCGGCTGGTGCCCGCCGACCAGCTCGTGCCCGGCGACGTGATCGAGCTGCGGGCCGGCGACGGGGTGCCGGCGGACTGCCGGCTGCTGGCGGTCGAGGCCCTGGAGGTCGACGAGTCCAGCCTCACCGGCGAATCCCAGTTGGTCGCCAAGGAAATCGAGGCCACGACCGCGCCCGCGGTCGCCGATCGCGCGTGCATGCTCTACCAGGGCACGGCCATCGCCAGCGGCTCCGGCACCGGGATCGTCGTGGCCGTCGGCACGTCCACCGAGCTCGGGCGCACCGCGCAGGGCACCGTGGCCGAGCACGACGGCGGCGTCGAGGCCAGGCTCGGTCAGCTGACCAAGCGGGTGCTGCCGATCTCGGTGGGCGCCGGTGCCGTGCTGTTCCTCGCCGACCTGGTGCGCGGCATCCCGCTGGCCCAGACCGTCGCGCGCTCGGTCGGCCTGGCCGTGGCGGCGGTTCCGGAGGGGTTGCCGTTCGTCGCCACCCTCGCCGAGCTCGCCTCGGCGCGCCGCCTGTCCAAGCGCGGCGTCCTGGTGCGCAGTCCGGCGACGATCGAGGCGCTGGGCCGCGTCGACGCGCTGTGCTTCGACAAGACCGGAACCCTCACCCAGGGGCGGATCGCGCTGCGCCAGGTGTCCGACGGCCGCACCGGCCAGTCCACTGAGGACCTCGACGACGGGCACCGGGAGATCGTGGCCGCCGGCATGCGGGCCACGCCGCGCCAGCACGACGAGCACCCGCTGCCGCACCTCACCGACCGGGCGGTGCTCGACGGCGCCCGCGCGGCCGGCGTCGTGGCGGATGGGGCCGTGCTGGCCGAGTTGCCGTTCGAACCCTCGCGCGGCTTCCACGCGGTGCGGACCCGTGATCTGCTGTCGGTGAAAGGGGCGCCGGAGGTCGTGCTCGACCGGTGCACCGGCTGGCGAGATCGCGGGGCGTTCGACGCCGAGGCTCGCGCCGACGTGGAAGCGGAGATCGAGCGCCTGGCGCTGCGCGGCTACCGGTTGCTGGCCGTGGCCGAACGCGCCGTCCGGGCGGGCACCGATCTCACCGAGTCCGATGTGGACGGGCTCGAGTTCGTCGGGCTGCTGGGCCTGGCCGATCCGGTGCACCCGACCGCCGCCGACGCGGTCGCGCAGCTGGGCGGGGCGGGCGTGGACGTCATCATGATCACCGGCGATCACCCCAGCACCGCCGAGGCCATCGCCGCCGAACTCGGCATGCTCGGCGACAAGCGGGTGCTGACCGGCGCGGAACTGGATCAGCTCGACGACGAACAGCTCGCGGGCGAGCTGCCGAAGGTCTCGGTGTTCGCCCGGGTCAGCCCGGCGCAGAAGGCGCGCATCGTGCGCCGGCTGCGGGCCGGCGGCCGGGTCGTGGCGATGACCGGTGACGGCGCCAACGACGTCCCGGCGATCAACCTGGCGCAGGTGGGCATCGCGTTCGGGTCCCGCGCCACCCCGGCGGCCCGGCAGGCGGCCGACCTCGTGGTCTCCGACGACCGCATCGAGACGCTGACGGACGGCATCGTGGAGGGGCGCGCGATGTGGACCTCGGTGCGCGACGCGCTGTCGATCCTGCTCGGCGGCAACCTCGGCGAGATCGGCTACGCGCTGGGCACCGGGCTGGTCAGCGCCGGCGCCTCGCTCAACGCCCGGCAACTGCTGGTGGTCAACCTGCTCACCGACATCATGCCCGCGATCGCGATCGCGGTGCGGCCGCCGCCGCAGGCCACCCCGGAGAAGCTTCTCGCGGAAGGCCCGGAGGCCTCGCTCGGCTCGGCGCTGGCGCGCGACGTCTCCGCCCGCGCGGCCGCCACCGCCGGCGCTGCGGGGCTCGCCTGGATGCTGGCCAGGCCGCTGTCCACCGCGGCCCAGGCCCGCACTACCGGTCTGGTCGCGCTGGTCGCCGCGCAGCTGGCGCAGACGCTCGCGGTCCGCGGCCGCACGCCGCTGGTGCTCGTCGCGGGCGTGGGCTCGGCGCTGGTCCTCGTCGGGCTGGTGCAGGTCCCCGGCGTCAGCCAGTTCTTCGGCAGCAGCCCGCTCCTGCCGCACCACTGGCTCATCGCGGTCGGCACCTCGATCGCGGCGACGCTGGCGGTGCTGCTGTGGCAGAAGTGGTCGCAGAACAGCCCCTGACCTGCACTGTTCTGGCTCGATTCACCTGCGCTTCATCTCCCGCGCAACGGCGGCTAACCCGTTCGGCGCACAGTCGGTTCGCAACGACACAGCAACGCGGGAGAAAGCAGACCGATGCCCCAGTTCCTCACCACCGTCCTGACCGGCGTGGCCATCGCGCTCATCGAGACCCTGTTGATCCACCTGGTGAAGTCGGCCATCCGCACCGCCTGACCTACACCCCGGCCAGCTCGGCGGACTGGGTCTTCGCCGGTGCCGCGCGCTGCGCGACGAAGGCACCGACGAGGATCAGCGCCCCGCCGACCAGCTGGATCGGGCCCAGCGCCTCGGCCAGCAGCGCCCATGCCAGCACCGTGGCGACCACCGGTTCCAGGAACGCGACCGCCCCGGCCACCGGCGGCGAGAGGCGGCGCACCGCGACGATCCCGGTCAGGTACGCCAGGACCGTGCTCAGCACGACGATCCAGCCGACCGCGAACAGCGCCGGGAACTGGTACCCGGCCAGCTCGACCTGCCCGAGCAGCAGCGCCCAGTCCAGCTCCCACGGCTGCGCGAGCAGCGTGACGACCGCGGCGCCGAGCAGCAGCCCGAAGCCGGCGAGGGCGAACGGGTTGACCTCCGGCCCGCTGTCGGACAGCAGGAAGTAGGTGGCCTGGCAGCCCGCCGCGCCCAGTGCCAGCAGCAGGCCGATCGGGTCGAAGCTCAGCCCGGACCACAGCTCCACCACGCAGGCCAGGCCGACCATCGCGATCGCCACCCCGATGGCCGCCGAGCGCGTCACCGGCTTGCGGCGGACGAACCGGATCCAGCCCAGCACCATCACCGGGCCGAGGAACTCGATCAGCAGCGCCACCCCGACCGGCACCCTGGCGATCGAGGCGAAGTAGAAGACCTGCACCCCGGCGATCGCGAACAACCCGTACCCGGCCAGCAGCTTCGGCGCCCGGCGCACCGCGGGCGCGTAGCGGATCACGAACGGCAGCATCAGCAGCGCCCCGCCGGCCAACCGCAGCCAAGCCACCTGCAGCGGGGTGAACCCCGCGGTGATCAGCGGCTTGGCGAACGGCCCGGAACCGCCGAAGCAGAACGCGGAGACGATCGCGACCGCCACACCGGCGGACTTCGCGTTGTCGGTCAGGTTGCGCATGCGCCAATCGAAGCACGCCCCTCCGACGCCCTCGCAACGGCTTTCGGTACTTCCGTCCCAATCCCTGGGAAGGCGGGAAAAACGGCGGTTTTGCACGCCGCGGTACATGTGATCGAGAGTTTGCCGACCCTTAGTTGAGGGCGAATACAGGACAAGCGTACTGTTAGCAGCGAAGAGAGCGGGTCCCCGCGCATGCTCGCTCGACGTGCGCGAGACTCGCAATCGTTCCCGAACTTGCGCCCGTCGCGAGATGGAGTTGAACGTGACTGCACCTGCGAGCAAGGACAGCTTCGGCGCCCGCGGCACGCTGAACGTCGGTGACGCCTCTTACGAGGTGTTCCGGCTCAGCGCGGTCGACGGCGCGCAGCGGCTGCCCTACAGCCTCAAGATCCTCCTGGAAAACCTGCTGCGCACCGAGGACGGCGCGAACATCACCGCCGACCACGTGCGGGCCCTCGCCAACTGGGACGCCAAGGCCGAGCCGGCCACCGAGATCCAGTTCACGCCGGCCCGCGTGATCATGCAGGACTTCACCGGCGTGCCCTGCGTGGTCGACCTGGCCACCATGCGCGAGGCGGTGGCCGACCTCGGCGGCGACACCGCCAAGGTCAACCCGCTGGCCCCGGCCGAGCTGGTGATCGACCACTCCGTGATCATCGACGTGTTCGGCAAGCCGGACGCCTTCGAGCGCAACGTCGAGTTCGAGTACGGCCGCAACAAGGAGCGCTACCAGTTCCTGCGCTGGGGCCAGGGCGCCTTCGACGAGTTCAAGGTCGTCCCGCCGGGCACCGGCATCGTGCACCAGGTCAACATCGAGCACCTGGCCCGCACCGTGATGTCCCGCAACGGCCAGGCCTACCCGGACAGCTGCGTCGGCACCGACTCGCACACCACCATGGTCAACGGCCTGGGCGTGCTGGGCTGGGGCGTCGGCGGCATCGAGGCCGAGGCCGCGATGCTCGGCCAGCCGGTGTCGATGCTCATCCCGCGCGTGGTCGGCTTCAAGCTCACCGGCGAGATCCCGGCCGGCGCCACCGCCACCGACGTGGTGCTGACGATCACCGAGATGCTGCGCAAGCACGGCGTCGTCGGCAAGTTCGTCGAGTTCTACGGCTCCGGCGTGGCCTCGGTGCCGCTGGCCAACCGCGCCACCATCGGCAACATGAGCCCGGAGTTCGGCTCCACCGCGGCGATCTTCCCGATCGACGAGGAGACCGTCCGCTACCTCAAGCTCACCGGCCGCCCGGCCGAGCAGGTCGCGCTGGTCGAGGCCTACGCCAAGGAGCAGGGTCTCTGGCACGACTCGAGCCACGAGCCGGAGTACTCCGAGTACCTCGAGCTGGACCTGTCCACCGTGGTCCCGTCGATCGCCGGCCCGAAGCGCCCGCAGGACCGGATCGTGGTGTCCGAGGCCAAGCAGTCGTTCCGCACCGCGCTGACCGACTACGCCACGGTCGAGACCGCCGACGACCGGGCCGTGGACGAGGCCGGCGAGGAGTCCTTCCCGGCCAGCGACGCCCCGGCGGTCACCCACCACGAGTCCGCGCCGGCCGTCGTCTCGGCCGCCAACGGCTCCCACGGCCGGATCTCCAAGCCGGTCAAGGTGTCCTCCGACGAGCTCGGCGAGTTCGAGCTGGACCACGGCGCCGTGGTGATCGCCTCGATCACCTCCTGCACCAACACCTCCAACCCGTCGGTGATGCTGGGCGCGGCGCTGCTGGCCCGCAACGCCGTGGACAAGGGCCTGACCCGCAAGCCGTGGGTGAAGACCTCGATGGCCCCGGGTTCGCAGGTCGTCACCGACTACTACGAGAAGGCCGGGCTCTGGCCGTACCTGGAGAAGCTCGGCTTCCACCTGGTCGGCTACGGCTGCACCACCTGCATCGGCAACTCCGGCCCGCTGCCGGAGGACGTCTCCGCCGCCGTGCAGGACAACGACCTGTCGGTCGTCTCGGTCCTGTCGGGCAACCGGAACTTCGAGGGCCGGATCAACCCCGACGTCAAGATGAACTACCTGGCCTCGCCGCCGCTGGTCATCGCCTACGCGCTCGCGGGCTCGATGGACTTCGACTTCGAGAACGACCCGCTGGGCACCGACACCGAGGGCAAGCCGGTCTTCCTGCGCGACATCTGGCCGTCGCCGCAGGAGGTCCAGAACACCATCGACTCGGCGATCACCAACGAGATGTTCACCAAGTCCTACGAGGACGTCTTCAAGGGCGACGAGCGGTGGCGGTCGCTGCCCACCCCGGAGGGCCAGACCTTCGAGTGGGCCGCGGACTCCACCTACGTGCGCAAGCCCCCGTACTTCGAGGGCATGGCGATGGAGCCGGCGCCGGTCACCGACATCTCCGGTGCCCGCGTGCTCGCGCTGCTCGGCGACTCGGTCACCACCGACCACATCTCGCCGGCCGGTGCGATCAAGCCGGACTCGCCCGCGGGCAAGTACCTCACCGACCACGGCATCGACCGGAAGGACTTCAACTCCTACGGTTCCCGCCGCGGCAACCACGAGGTGATGATCCGGGGCACGTTCGCCAACATCCGGCTGCGCAACCTGCTGTTGGACGACGTGCAGGGCGGCTACACCCGGGACTTCACCCAGGACGGCGCCCCGCAGGCGTTCATCTACGACGCCGCGCAGAACTACGCCGCCCAGGACATCCCGCTGGTGGTGCTCGGCGGCAAGGAGTACGGCTCCGGTTCGTCGCGCGACTGGGCGGCCAAGGGCACCCGGCTGCTGGGCGTCCGCGCCGTCATCGCCGAGTCCTTCGAGCGCATCCACCGCTCGAACCTGATCGGCATGGGCGTCATCCCGCTGCAGTTCCCGGAGGGCAAGTCGGCCAAGTCGCTGGGCCTGGACGGCACGGAGACCTTCGACTTCGCGGGCATCACCAAGCTCAACGAGGGAGAGACGCCGCAGACGGTGAAGGTGACCGCGACCAAGGCCGACGGCTCCACTGTGGAGTTCGACGCCAAGGTCCGCATCGACACCCCCGGTGAGGCGGACTACTACCGCAACGGCGGCATCCTGCAGTACGTGCTGCGCAAGATGATCCGCTCCTGATCCCCTGCCGATCCGGCGGGCACTACCGAACGGGCCCGGTGCGCCACAAGCGCACCGGGCCCGTTCCCGTGGGGCGCCCCGTAAACTGGCGGGCGACCTGACCGACGACGGCTGGCGAGGTGGCAGTGCAGCGCAACCGGCGGGCCGAGCGGATGGCGTCGGATCCCGATCTGGCGGCCCTGAGCGCGCGGCTGCTGCTCGCCCTGCAACGGGAACTGTTCGACGCGCTGGCCGAGCGGGGATTCGCCGATCTCACCCCGCGCCACGGCGCCGTGCTGGCCTACCTGGACGAGGCCGGCGTTCGCGCGAGCGAGCTGGCGCAGCTCTCGGGGCAGCACAAGCAGGTGATCGGCACCATCGTCGACGAGCTGGAAGCGCTCGGCTACGTCGAACGCAAGCCGGATCCCGCCGACCGGCGGGCGAAGCTGGTGGTGCCGACCGAACGCGGGCTGGCCGAGCAGCGCGCCGCGGACCGGATCATCGCCGCGATCGAGCGGCGCCACGCCGAAGAGATCACCGAGCCCCGCTACCGCGAGTTCAAGGAATCCCTGCGGGCCATCACGGAACGGGTGTGAGGGCGGCGAGCAAGGACTTCGAGTCCGACACCCAGCCGAGGTTGTGCTCGATGACCGCCAGCGACGCCTCGTGGTTGGCCCGGCCCAGCGGCTCGCTGGTGCAGTCCGCGAGCAGCACCGGCAGGTAGTCCCGGAAGAACGCGTCCCGGATCGTCGACTCGACGCAGACGCTGGTCGTGCAGCCGGTGACGATCAGCGACGTGGTTCCGAGCCGCCGCAGGGTCGCCTCCAGATCGGTGCCGTAGAAGCCGCTGTAGCGATGGTGTCCCGGACCGGACCGATGTCCAGCCCCGCCCGGTCGACCATGCCGCCGGGTGCCGCGAAGTCGTTCTGCATGTCGATCACCAGGACCGCACAACTACCGGTCGCCAACTCGACCGACGCCGGACCGGCGCCAAGGGAAAACCACATCGACACTCCGTCACCAAAGTTGATAGTCAAGATCGGTGACTAAATATAGCCGACCAGCCCACGACGACCAGCCCACTGGGACGAGCGGGCAGCGATGAGTCCCGTTGCTCAGGGCTGGCGGGGGCGGCGGCAGACGTAGATGCGGGCCGGCGGGACGTTGCGCCACACCGTGCGCGAGGTCAGCACCTCGTCGAAGCTCAGGTCCAGGCGGCGGCGGAACTGCTGGGCTCCGGCCATGCCCAGGGCGTGCACGTAGGCGAAGGTCGTGAAGGCGCCGCCGGGCGCGAGAACCGCGCCGACCTGGCCCAGGATGTCGTGCTGCAGCTTCGCCGGGAAGATCGACCACGGCAGGCCGCTGACCACCGCGTCCACCTTGTCGATGCCCGCGTCCGCGAGCAGTTCGCCGAGCCGCGCCGCGTCGCCCTGGATGACCTCCAGCCACGGCATTTCGGCGCCCAGGTACTCGACCATCCCGGCGTCCAGCTCGATCGCCACCTGTCGGCCACCCGCGGGCAGTCGCTCGGCGATCGCGCCGCTGAGCGCCCCGGTGCCGGGCCCGAGCTCCACGACCACCGGGTTGCCGGAGGTCGGCACCACGGCCGCCATCTCCCGGGCCAGGTTCGGCGAGCTGGGCGCAACCGCGCCGACCAGGTTCGGCTTGCGGACCGCGCGTTCGATGAACGTCCGGTAGTTGGCCAGCACCGATCCGGAGCCCGAACGGGGCAGCACCGGTCCACCCGGCTGTGGACCACTGGACTGTTCGACTGGACTCACGGATGCCCTTCCCGATCGGCGTGCTGACCTCGTTCGGCTCACCCTATCGGTCGCCGCACCCGCCGCGACCCGCATGTGCGGCATCACATGCCGATCATCGCGGGCCCGGGACACCCGCGGCGCTAGTTACCTTTGCAAACAACCGTGCCGATTAAACTCGGAATGAACGTGATGCAGTCAATCCGAAAATGCACCCGGAATTGGGTAACGAAAACCGGCCGGGCGACGATTGGATTCGCCGCCGTGGCCGGTCCGAGGTATGCGGGCCCGTTCCCACCGAGGGGAGCGAACCCGCTGCGCGCTAGCTCAGGCGATGCGCTCGGCCACGGGGCCGGCCGGCTCGATCACCTGGTCCGGGGTGCCCGGCTGAAGTCGCCACGCCCACTTGGTCATCGCTCCCGCCACCGCCAGCAGCACAACCGACTCGGCCGCCAGGGCCACCCACACCGTTGTCACTTCTTGCCTCCCTTCTGCAAACCTCCCCGTCTTCCGCACGCGCGCGCGAGGCACCGCCCGGCAAAGGGCAGGACGAACGGAAGAAGGTTTGGGGAACCACCGCTTACGGAATCAATCGTAGGGCGTTGTTTCGGTGGAATTAAAGCCACCCCACGGGTGTCTTGCGTCGCACTCTCTTGGCCTATCGGAACAACTCCGCAGGCAGTGGCACAGACCACCTCGCGCCCGGGAAGATTCCGCCGCGGCGGCTGTTCTGGTGGATGTGGAGGACATCGACGTCGTGGTGATCGGGGCCGGCCAGGCGGGCCTGACCGGCTCGTACCACCTGCAGCGAGCCGGCATCGACCACGTGGTGCTAGACCACGGCGACGGGCCGGGCGGCGCGTGGCGGCACCGCTGGCCGTCGCTGCGCCTCGGCGGCGTGCACGGCATCCACGACCTGCCGGGCAGCCCGCTGCGCGAAACCGACGGCGCCCGCCCCGCCGCCGAGGTCGTCCCGGAGTACTTCGGGCGGTACGAGTACGAGCAGGAACTCCCCGTGCTGCGGCCGGTGAAGGTCGACGCGGTGCGCGACGGCGGCGAGCGGCTGCTGGTGGACAGCTCGGCGGGGACCTGGGCCGCCCGAGCGGTCCTCAACGCCACCGGCACCTGGGAGAACCCGTTCTGGCCGCACTACCCCGGGCAGAGCTCGTTCGCCGGCCGCCAGCTGCACACCGCCGACTACCACGGCCCCGAGGAGTTCCGCGGCCGGCGCGTGATCGTGGTCGGCGGCGGGATCTCCGCGGTGGAACACCTGCTGGAGATCGCCGACGTCGCCGAGACGACCTGGGTGACCCGGCGGCCGCCGGAGTTCACCGACGCCGAGTTCACGCCGGTCGACGGGCGAGCCGCGGTCGCCGAGGTCGAGCGCCGCGTCCGGCTCGGCCTGCCGCCGGGCAGCGTCGTCAGCGCGACCGGGCTCCCGAACACCCCGGCCGTGCAGGCCGCGCGCGAGCGGGGCGTGCTGAACCCGCTGCCGATGTTCGAGCGGATCACCGCCGACGGTGTCGAATGGGCCGACGGGCGTTCGCAGCGCGCGGACGTGATCCTCTGGGCGACCGGCTTCCGGCCGGTCATCGCCCACCTCGCGCCGCTGCACCTGCGCGAACCGGGCGGCGGCATCCGGGTCGCCGGGACCCGCGCGGTCGCCGAGCCCCGGCTGCACCTCGTCGGCTACGGGCCGTCGGCCAGCACCATCGGGGCCAACCGCGCCGGCCGTGCGGCCGCCCGGGAGATCACCGAGTTCGTGCGGGAAAGATCAAGAAAACCTTAATCGGTCCTGTCCAGGGACCTAATGCCCTGTAACCGGAGCGCCACAGCCAGCAAGCTGCGCTGTGGCGGCTCAACCACGCCGGCGGCGCCATCTCCAGGAGAGGGGGAGGTGGCGCCGCTTCACGTCGCGGCTACCGGTCGCCGATCAGCGACAGCGCGCCCGACGGGCAGACGTGCACCGCCTCCCGGGCCGCCGCGACCAGACCCGCGTCGCCGTCGTCCACCTCGGCCGCCAGCAGCACCACCCGGCCGTCCTCGTCGTTCTGGTCGAACAGCGCGGGTTCGGTCAGCACGCACTGGCCCGCCCCGACGCAGCGGTCCAGGTCCGCCTCGATCCGCATGATCACTCCTCTCCCCAGGTCACGGGCATCTCGTAGATCCCGTAGATGTTCGCGTCGGACTTGAACGGCAGGTCGTCCACGGCGACGGCCAGCCGCAGCCCGGGCAGCCGCCGGAACAGGGTGTCGAAGACGATCTGCAGCTCCAGCCGCGCCAGGTTCTGCCCCAGGCACTGGTGCGGGCCGAAGCCGAACGCGACGTGCCCGCGGGCGTTGCGGGCGAGGTCCAGCTCGTCGGGGCGGTCGAAGGCCTCGGGGTCGCGGTTGGCCGAGCTGCCCAGCGCGACGACGCCCTCCCCCTCCGGGATCAGCACGCCGCCGATCTCGACGTCCTCCGTCACGGTGCGCGAGGTCGCCGCCTCGACGATGGTGAAGTAGCGCAGCAGTTCCTCGACGGCGGTCGGGGTCTTGGCCGGGTCGGCGACGATCTCCGCCAGCTGGTCGGGGTTCTCCAGCAGCGCCAGGGTGCCCAGCGAGATCATGTTCGCGGTCGTCTCGTGCCCGGCGACCAGCAGCAGGAGCGCCATCCGCACGAGCGCCTCGTGGTCGGCCTCGCCGGCTTCGCGCTGCTTGCGGATCTGCCTGCCGAGCAGGTCGTCGGTGACCTCCTGCTCCTTGGCCGTCACCAGCTCGTCCAGGTACGCCTGGATCTCCTCGACCGCGGCGATGCGCTGCTCGACGGGGGTGGTCTTGCGCAGGATCAGGCCGGTGCGCTCCTGGAAGAAGTCGTGGTCGGTGTAGGGCACGCCCAGCAGCTCGCAGATGACCAGTGATGGCACCGGCAGCGACAGCGCCCGCACCAGGTCGACCGGGCGGGGCTCGGCGAGCATCTCGTCGATGCAGCCGTCGACGATCTGCTGGATGCGCGGTCGCATCGCCTCGATCCGCCGCACGGTGAACTCGCCGAGCACCGAGCGGCGGGCGGCGGCGTGCTCTTCCCCGTCCATCCCGATCATCGACGGGGCCACGGTGCCGACGGTGGCCCGCTGGCCTACCGAGAGCTGCGGGAAGCCGGGGCGGCGCCGGTCGGAGCTCATCCGCGGATCGCCGAGCACCTGGCGGACGTGTTCGTGCCGGGTCACCAGCCACGCGGTGCCGCCGCCCGCCATCGGGACCTTGGCGATCGGTGCTTCGGCGCGCAGTTCGGCGTACTCCGGTGCGGACGCGAACGGGCAGGTGCGGACTTTAGGGTAGGCCGCCGGGTCAACGGCATGTTCGGACATCGTGACTCCCTGATCACCGAGCGAACAAATGGATGATGCTCTTCCGGTTATAGCGAAGTGGAAGAATTTCGTCCACCTAATTTCGGCCCGGAACATGCGACAATCCGCCCACCCGACGCACAGCACGCGAGTGAGGACCATGACGACCGACGCCACGCCACGGCTGCGGGCCGACGCCCGCCGCAACCGGGACCGGATCATCGCTGCGGCGCGGGCCGTCTTCACCGAGCACGGCACCGAGGTCCCGATGGAGGAGATCGCCCGCGCCGCCGGTGTCGGGATCGGCACCCTGTACCGCCGCTTCCCGGACCGCGAATCGCTGCTCGGCGCCATCGGCCGGGACGCGTTCCAGCAGGTCTTGGACGAGGCCCGGGCGATCGGCGACCGCGAATCCGACCCGTGGCGCGCGCTCTGCGACTTCCTGCTGCGCGCCGCCAACCTGCGCACGGTCGTCCGGTTCTCGATGCTGTCCCAGCGGGCCAGGGCGATCCTGGCCGCCGATCCGGAGGTCGAGCAGGCGCGCGAAGAACTGCTGGAAATCCTCGACGGGATGGTGCGCGCCGCGCAGGCGAACGGTTCGATGCGGCCGGACGTCAGCGGCGGCGACCTCGGCATGATCCTTTCGATCGTGCTCCAGGGCGTGCACATCGCCCCGGACGACATCCGCCAGGACGCCTCGGCCCGCTACCTGACGCTGATGCTCGACGGCTTGCAGGCCCGCCCCGGCACGCCGCTGCCCGGCAGGCCGGTGACGATCGCCGACATCGCCCTGGTGCGGCACAGCGCGGCAGTGGCCGACGAGCAGACCGTCTGACCGGCGCGCTCGCCGTCCCGGTCAGCTCGCCAGGTCGTCGGCCTGGAACATGCCGAAGATGTTGCCCTCGGTGTCCCG
This sequence comes from Saccharopolyspora elongata, assembly GCF_004348985.1. Classification (GTDB taxonomy): domain Bacteria; phylum Actinomycetota; class Actinomycetes; order Mycobacteriales; family Pseudonocardiaceae; genus Saccharopolyspora; species Saccharopolyspora elongata. The sequence goes on from NZ_SMKW01000020.1 coordinate 84,653, forward strand.
GCAGTACGCCACCCAGCCCATGCCGGTCAGCGCGGTCCGCGGCATCGCCACCCGGCCGCCCGCGGACTCCACAATCGACAGCATGGCGTCGACGTCCTCCACCTCCATGGTCGTCGCGAACGCCGCGATCGGCGTCTCGTCGGAGGGCTCGGAGCCCTTGCGGGGCAGCAGGCCGCCATCGATGCCCGGGCCCTGTCCCGTGAAGATCAGCCAGTACTGCTCGTCGCCCCACTGCTGGAACCGCCAGCCGAACACGGTCGAGTAGAACTCGCGGGCCCGATCCACGTCTCCCACGTGGATCTCGAAGTGCACGGGACGCAGCATGGCGGCCTCCTCGACGCCGGTCGTCGTCTGCGAACCTACGACCTGCCGGCCGCGGGCGCACTGACGATCAGCGGCAGGGAGCAGGTCACCCCCGGGCGGGCACCAGCCAGCGCAGCACGTGGTAGCCCAGCAGCGTCACGATGGTGCCCAGCGCGATACCGCTGAGGCTGAACTGCGGCGTGATCTGCAGCGACACCCCGCCGATGCCGGCCACCAGCCCGGCGGCCAGCGGCATCAGGTTGACCGGGTCGCCGAAGTCGACGCGGTTCTCCGTCCAGATCTTCGCGCCCAGCAGGCCGATCATGCCGTAGAGCACGACGGTGATGCCGCCGAGCACTCCGCCGGGAGTCGCGGCGATCACCTCGCCGAACTTGGGGCACAACCCGAACAGGATCGCCACGATCGCGGCCACCCAGTAGGCCGCCGTGGAGTACACCCGGGTGGCGGCCATGACGCCGATGTTCTCGGCGTAGGTGGTCGTGGGCGGGCCGCCGACCGCGCTGGAGAGGGTGCTGGCGAAGCCGTCGGCGAAGATCGCCCGCCCGAGGCTGCCGTCCAGCTTGGTACCGGTCATCTCCTCGACGGCCTTGACGTGGCCGGTGTTCTCCGCGATCAGCGCGATCACCACGGGCAGCACCACGAGGATCGCCGCCGCGTCGAACGACGGCGCGTGCAGCGTCGGCAGGCCGAACCAGCTGGCGTCGGCGACGCCGCTGAGATCGAGCCGGAGGTGCATGCTGACCTCGCCGCTGGCGTTCGGCGCGGTGATCGGGCCGAAGCCCAGGTCGAACAGCCACGACAGGACGTAGCCGACGACCAGCCCGATCAGCACCGCGATGCGGGACCAGAATCCGCGCAGCAGCACGCTGCAGCCGAGCACCACCATCATGGTGATCAGCGCGATCCACTGGTCCTGCGGCCAGTACGACTCGGCGACCACCGGGGCGAGGTTGAAGCCGATCAGCATCACCACGGCGCCGGAGACCGCGGGCGGCAGCACCTTGTGCACCACCTGCGGGCCGACGAAGTGGATGATCATCCCGACCGCGGACAGCACCAGGCCGAGCACCAGGATCGCGCCGGTGACCGTCGAGCTGTCCCCGCCGCCGGCCCGGATCACCGTCACGACGCCCACGAAGGACGCGCTGCTGCCCAGGTAGCTGGGGATCTTGCCCTGCACGATGAGCAGGAACAGGATGGTCGCCACGCCCGAGACCATGATCGCCAGGTTCGGGTCCAGGCCCATCAGCACAGGGAAGACGAAGGTGGCGCCGAACATGGCCACCACGTGTTGGGCGCCGAGCCCGATGGTGCGTCCCCAGGAAAGCCGCTCGTCCGGGGCCACCGCCTCGCCGGGGCGCGGCGTGCTGCCGTCCCCGTGCAGCTTCCAGCCGACGCCCAGCTTCGCGCCGAGTTCCTGCCGCATGGCGCCCCTCCTCGTTCCACCCCGCCGGTCGGGGCTGCCACTTTCCGGCGGAACTCTACAAACCCGCGGCCGTGTGATCACCGCCGCAGGTCCGCGAGGCGTCAGGACATGGCCGGGATGACGGCATCACCATAGGCGTCCACAGTGGAGTCGAGCGCGTCGTGCATGGCGTAGATCGCGAACTGGTCGACCCCGGCATCGCGCAGTTCCTGCAGCTTGGCCAGGTGCGCCTGGGCGGGCCCGAGCAGGCAGAACCGGTCGACGATCTCGTCCGGCACGAACTCGGTGCTCGGGTTGTCGGCGCGCCCGTGGTGCGAGTAGTCGTACCCCTTCCTGCCCCTGATGTAGTCGGTGAGCGCGGCGGGCACCGCATCCGCCGCGTCGCCGTAGCGGGCGACGAGGTCGGCGACGTGGTTGCCGACCATGCCGCCGAACCAGCGGCACTGCTCGCGGGCGTGGTCGAGGTCGTCGCCGACGTAGGCCGGGGCGGCCACGCACACGGTGATCGACGCCGGGTCGCGACCGGCATCGCGGGCGGCCTCCCGGACGTGGTCGACCATCCACCGCGTCAGGTACGGGTCGGCGAGCTGCAGGATGAAGCCGTCCGCCTGCCGGCCGGCGAGCTCCAGGGCCTTCGGCCCGTAGGCGCCCATCCAGATCGGCAGCCGGCCGTCGCGCACCCACGGCAGCCGGACCGGGGTTCCGTGCAGCTGGACCTCGCGGCCCTCGGCCAGCTCCTTGATCACGCGCATGGCCTGTTCGAGCGTCGCCAGCGTGGTCGGCCGCCCACCGGTGACCCGCACCGCCGAGTCGCCGCGGCCGATGCCGCACACCGTGCGCGGCCCGAACATGTCGTTGAGCGTGGCGAAGGTCGATGCGGTGACCGTCCAGTCGCGGGTGGCCGGGTTGGTCACCATCGGGCCGACCACGAGTCGTTCGGTGGCGGCCAGGATCTGGCTGTGGATGACGAACGGCTCCTGCCACAGAACGCAGGAGTCGAAGGTCCAGCCGTGGCTGAAGCCGAGCTGCTCGGCCCGGCGCATCCGGTCCACCACGGACCACGCGGGCGGATCGGTCTGCAGAACCAGTCCGAAGTCCATCTCTCCCCCAAAACTGTTCTTGAATCTAATTTGCTTTGCGGTGCGGGTAGCGGAACCTCAGACGCCGCCTGGACTGTCGGAGCCCCGACTTGCGTATGACCTGTACGAATTCAGATCAGGTACTGGCAGGTGTCGCGGGCCAGGAACCGCCCGTGCCCGGCCCGGCCCGTGTAGGTGCCGTCGTCGACGACGACCTCGCCGCGGGAGAGCACAGTGCGGACCCGGCCGGTGATCCGCTTGCCCTCGTAGGCGTTGTAGTCGACGTTCATGTGGTGCGTCTCGGCCGAGAGCACGTGCTCGGCGCGCGGGTCGTAGATCACGATGTCGGCGTCTCCGCCGGGCGCGATCGTGCCCTTGCGCGGGTGCAGGCCGAACATCCGGGCCGGGGTGGTGCAGGCCAGTTCGATCCAGCGGCGGCGGTCGATGCGCCCCTCCACGACGGCCTGGTGCAGCAGGTCGATGCGGTTCTCCACGCCCGGGATGCCGTTGGGGATCTTCGAGAAGTCGCCGCGGCCGAGTTCCTTCTGGTCCTTGAAGCAGAACGGGCAGTGATCGGTCGACACCACCGAGAGGTCATTGGTGCGCAACGCCCGCCACAGGTCCGCCTGGTGCTCGGCGGGCCGCAGCGGGGTCGAGCAGACGTACTTCGCGCCCTCGAACTCCGGCCGGGCCAGGTCTTCGACTGTGAGGAACAGGTACTGCGGGCAGGTTTCGCCGAAGACGTTCAGCCCGTTGTCGCGGGCCCGGGTGATCTCGGCGACGGCCTCGGCCGCCGAGACGTGCACGACGTAGAGCGGGGCACCGGCCACTCTGGACAGCTGGATCGCCCGGTGCGTCGCCTCCGCCTCCAGCAGCGGGTGCCGGACCTGCCCGTGGAACCGCGGGTCGGTGCGCCCGGCGGCCAGCGCCTGCTGCACGAGGACGTCGATGGCGATGCCGTTCTCGGCGTGCATCATCGTGAGCGCGCCGTTTCCGGCAGCCTGCTGCATGGCCCGCAGGATCCGCCCGTCGTCGCTGTAGAACACGCCGGGATAGGCCATGAACATCTTGAAGCTGGTGATCCCCTCGGCGACCAGCGCGTCCATCTCCTTCAGCGCCTCGTCGCCGACGTCGGAGAGGATCATGTGGAAGCCGTAGTCGATCGCGCACTGCCCGTCTGCCTTGGCGTGCCAGGCGTCCAGTCCTTCGCGCGGCGAGCCGCCGACCGGCTGGATCGCGAAGTCGACGATCGTGGTGGTGCCGCCCCACGCGGCGGCCCTGGTGCCGGTCTCGAAGGTGTCCGACGCGAACGTCCCGCCGAAGGGCATCTGCATGTGCGTGTGCCCGTCGACGCCGCCCGGGATGACGTAGTGCCCGGACGCGTCGATCACGGTGTCCGCATTGGACACCCACTGCTCGGCGACGGCGGGCGCGGCGATCGCGGTGACCTGCTCGCCGTCGACGAGCACGTCCGCGTGGGTCTCCTCGGTCGCGGTGATCACGAGGCCACCGCGGATGATCGTCCTGCTCATGACCGCCCCGCCTTCTCCAGCGCCGCCAGCAGGATCCGGCCGCCCTCGCGCGCCTCGGCCTCCGTGAGGGTCAGCGGCGGCGCGATGCGCAGGACGTTGCCCTCCAAGCCGCCCTTGCCGATGAGCACGCCGCCCCGCCGAGCCTCCTCGAGGACCTCGGTGGCGATCTCCGGCGCGGGCGTTCCGTCGGCGTGCGCCAGCTCCACGCCGATCATCAGGCCCTTGCCGCGCACGTCGACGACGGTCGGGATCCGGCCGAGCGCTCCGTCGAGCTGTTCGCGCAGCACGCCGCCGACGCGCGCGGCGTTGCCCTGCAGGTCGTGGTCGAGGAGGTAGTCGAGGTTGGCCAGCGCACCGGCCGCGGTGACGGGGCTGCCGCCGAAGGTGGAGATCGAGTTCGCCCGGACGCTGTTCATGATCTCGGCGCGGGCGATGACGCCGCCGACCGACAGGCCGTTGCCGATGCCCTTGGCGAAGGTGACGATGTCCGGCGCGCCGTTGGCGTCGTGCGCCTGCCAGCCCCAGAAGTGCTCGCCGGTCCTCCCCCACCCGGTCTGCACCTCGTCGCTGATCCACAGGATGCCGTGCCGGTCGAGGACCTCCTTGAAGCGGGCGAACATGCCGTCCGGCGGGGTGGCGAAACCGCCGACGCCCTGGATCGGCTCGGCGATCAGGCAGGCGACGTTGCCGTTCAGCTGCCCGAGCACGTCCTCCAGGTCGGACACGCACGCGGCGGTGAACTCCGCGTCCGGCAGGCCCGCGAACGGGGTGCCGCGCCGGCGGCTGCCGTGCACGTACGCCGTCTGGACCGGCGACAGGCTGGTCGGCGACCAGCCGCGGTTGCCGGTCACCGCCAGGGCCGAGAACGACCGGCCGTGGTAGCTGTTGCGCAACGCCAGCACCTGGTTGGAGGCGCGGTAGCCGGTGGCCAGCAGCAGCGCGGTGTCGTTGGCCTCGGTGCCGCTGGTCGTGAAGAACACCCGCGGGTCGTCGATGCCCGAGAGCTCCGCGACCCGCTCGGCGAGCTCGATCATCGGCCGGTTCAGGTACAGCGTGGAGGTGTGCAGGATCCGGCCCGCCTGCTCGCCGACCGCCGCGGTCACCTCGGGCAGCGCGTGCGCGGTCATCGTGGTGAGGATGCCGCCGAAGAAGTCCAGGTACCGGTTCCCCTCGGCGTCCCAGACGTGCCGCCCCTCGCCGCGCTCGACGTCGATCGGCTCGTCGTAGTACAGCGCGAGCCAGTCCGGCAGCACCGCGCGGTGCCGCTTGGTCAGCTCTGCGTGCGTGCTCGTCATCGTCGTTCCTCTCACGGCTCGGTCAGCAGGCGGTAGGCGTCCGGGCGGCGGTCGCGGTAGAACGCCCACTTCTGCCGGACCTCGTCGATCACGTCGAAGTCCAGGTCGCGCACCACGAGTTCCTCGTCGGTGCCGCTGGCCGGCTCGCCGACGAACTGCCCGTACGGGTCGACGAAGTAGCTGGTGCCGTAGAAGTCGTTGTCGCCGTACTCCTCGATGCCGACCCGGTTGATCGCCGCGATGAAGTACTCGTTGGCCACCGCCGCGGCGGGTTGTTCGAGCTTCCAGAGGTAGGAGGAGAGCCCGCGGCTGGTCGCCGACGGGTTGTAGACCAGCTGCGCGCCGGCCAGCCCGAGCGCCCGCCAGCCCTCCGGGAAGTGCCGGTCGTAGCAGATGTAGACGCCGATCCGGCCGACGGCGGTGTCGAAGACGGGCCAGCCGAGGTTGCCGGGGCGGAAGTAGTACTTCTCCCAGAACCCGGGCAGGTGCGGCAGGTGGTGCTTGCGGTACTTGCCGAGGTAGCTGCCGTCGGCGTCGATCACGGCGGCGGTGTTGTAGTAGAAGCCGGGTCCGTCGACCTCGTAGACCGGCACGACGATGACCATGCGGAGTTCCCGCGCCAGCGCGCACATCCGCTGCGTGGTCGGCCCGTCGGGCACCGCCTCGGCCCAGCGGTAGTGCTCCGCCTCCTGCACCTGGCAGAAGTAGGGAGCGTTGAAGACCTCCTGGAAGCCGATGATCCCGGCGCCCTGCCCGGCCGCGGCGCGGGCGTGCTCCTCGTGCTGGTCGACCATCGAGGCGGTGTCGCCGGTCCACTTCGCCTGGACCAGCGCCGCACGAACGATGTTGGGCATGGTTGCGCTGCACCCCTTCGGTCGGTGATGCCCTCTAGGACGACGTTCGGAGGGCGACCATGACGAGCCGGTCGGCCCATCCATCGAAGGTATGACCAGTGGCCATGACGCGCAATGATCAAGCGGTCACGCAGTGTTCCCGTCGGGCGGCGGCGGGAACCTCCGCACGGCCTAGGCGTGGGGCAATGCCGGAATCACCTCGCCGCCCCGCCGACCGAATTCCATCGAACAGGCGAAGCGCCGGTGTGTCGTGCTATCGGCTTTCGACCGCGACCCGCAGACCCGAACCGACCAGGACGGTCCCGCTGACGGCTTCGTCGCTCGTGAGTGCGTAACAGGGCTCCAGCCCGGTTGCGCACTCACGAGCAGTCAGCCATGGCCGCCCTGCACGTCGCGTCCAGGCTGGACAACCAACCCACGCCAGGCCGCAGCCTTCATCTGCTGAGCCCGATCCTTTTCCCGATCGAGGAACGACCGCAACTGGACTGACCGGCAGGGTCACTCGCAGATGATGCCGATCTCGTGGGAAATCGACGCCACCGGACACCAACCCGTCAGCTGCCGAGGCCGATGCCGCGGTTGTCGAGGAAGCGCAGCCAGCGGCCGCGCCGCCCGCCGTTCTCGTCGGCCCGGGCGAGAGCGCGGCGGGTGTACTGGACCAGCGGCCAGCGCAGGGGTTCCGGCGGGAACGGGATGGGCCGGTCGCGCACCATGCGCAGCCGGGCGCGTTCGGTGTCCTCTCCCCACAGCAGGTCGAGCGCGGTCTGCGCGCCGAAGCGGGACGCCGCCACGCCCAGGCCCGTGTAGCCGACCGCGTGGGCGACCCCGCGGTCGCAGCCGATGACCGGCGTGAACCGGACCGTGGAGTCGATCGGCCCGCCCCAGCGGTGGGTGAAGCGCAGCCCCTCCAGCTGGGGGAAGGTCCGGAAGAAGTTCCGCGCCAGCGCGCGGTGCGCGGCGTCGTGCCGGGCCAGGGCGGGATCAGTGCGGCCGCCGTAGTAGTACACCGCGTCGTAGCCGCCCCACAGGATCCGGCCGTCCGGTGTCGGGCGGTAGTAGTGGAAGCGGTTGGCGCTGTCGGTGACGCCCTGCCGGTCCCGCCACCCCAACGAGTCCCACTGCGGTGCCGACAGCGGCTCGGTGACCAGGACGTAGTCCCAGATCGGGAGCACGTACCGGCGGACCGAGCGCAGCGGCGCGGGAAACGCGTTGGTCGCGAGCACGACGCTACCGGCCCGCACGGTCCCTTGTGGAGTCTTCAGTCGGACCCCGGCGTCACGACGCAGCGCGCGCACGGGGCTGCCTTCGTGGATGCGCACCCCGAGCCGCTGCGCCGCCGCGGCGAGACCCCAGGTCAGCCTCGCCGGGTCGACGAGCCCGCCCGCGTCCGGCAGGCGCACGCCCGCCCGGTAGGTCGGCGAGTTCACGTCCGCGCGAATGCCGCCGGCACCCAGGAACCGCGCCGCCATCCCGTGCTCGCGGTACAGCTCGGCCTCGTCGCTGAGCTCCTCGACCTCGTGGGGCTCGGTCGCGACGCTCGTCTTGCCGCACAGCCGGAAATCCGCGTCGATCGCCTCGTCCCGCACGAACTCGCCGATCGCTTGGAGGTTCTCCCGCCCCAGGCGCACCAACCGGTCGTTCTCCGCCGGCCAGCAGAAGCGGCCGTGGGCGAGGCCGTGCGTCAGGGATTCCGACACGAAGCCGCCGTTGCGGCCGCTACCGCCGTGCCCGAGCCGGTGCGCTTCCAGCAGCAGGACGTCGAGGTCCGGGCGCCGCCGCTTGGCCAGGATCGCCGCCCACAGCCCGGTGAATCCGCCGCCGACCACGACGAGATCCGCGCGGTCGTCGCCGGGCAGCGGATCGCGCGGGGCGGGCGCGTCCGCGCGATCCATCCAGTACACGGCGATTTCGGCATCGCGCAACGCCGGGTCGAGCTCGTCCATCCGGCGCTAGTCCCACCACGGGCGATAGCCGACGCCGTGCTTCGCCACACGGCGGACGTCTCGGCGCAGTTCCCGGGTTTCGCGCGCGACGCCGGGCGGGAAACCGTGCTTGATCGCCCGGTGCTCGGCGGTCTCGCCCATGTAGCAGACTGAGTAGAACAGTCCGACCAGCAGGCCCAGCAGGATCGAAGTGAGCCGGATCCACAGCGGACCGGGCATCAGCACTAGGAGGCAGAAGGGTGCCAGCTGGGTCAGGGCGCGGGCGAAGTGCCGCAGCACCCAGGTCGAGCAGGTGACGTCGTGCAGCACCCACTCCGCGCACCGGTCCGGCAGCCTGCCGCCGAAGGCGTACCAGACCCACTGCGCCGGATTGGGCCGATTGGTCGCCATGTTCTCCAGGCTAGTCTCCGCGATTCGGGTCTCCAGCCGCCCATTCGGCCGGATCCGACGACGCGGCAATCCTAGGCCCGGCCGGGCGCGGCACCCGCATCCGACCGGAAATGCGTCCCGCGACACACCTGGGGGATACCGGTAACGAAGGCCGCCCCTGATCGATGTTATGGGCAGAAGGGGTGAGTGATCGTGTTCGTCGTCGTTGTCGCCTTGTTGCTCGTGCTTGTCCTGGGTGCCGTCATGTTCACCGACGTGCTGGACCACAAGGGTTCGCCGAGCCGTGGCCTGAAGAACGCGGTGGCCCAGTTGCGGCGGGACCTCCGCCTGCTCGGCCACCGCTGATCGTCCAGAGTGGACTCCGGCCTCGCCTCGCGGCGAGGCCGTTTCCGTTCCCGGCCCCACCGCCCGCGACCCTCCCACCAGCGATGATCTTGCGAATCGCCGACCCGGGGGGGCTGGCCACGCGGGCCGGCGGTGACGTAGGGTGCGACCGGCCGTCATCACTCGTTCGGGTGAAGGCGACGCCGCGAACAGACCAATCGGCCGGACAGGTGGGTGGCAGAAGTGGGTAATTCGTCGTTGCCGCGAGCCCGCACTCGGGGCCGCCACCGGCGGGTGGAACCCAAGACGTGGCAGCACGCCACTCCCCCGCGGGTGATCGGCTACGCGGTCGCGGTGTTCCTCACCGTGATCGCGGTCAGCAGCGCCTACCACCGCACCGACGCGCCGCAGGCAGCGCCGGCTCCGGCTCCGCAGCCGGCCGCCGCCCAGCCCGCCGCGCAGTTCCTCGCTCCGCAGGTCACGGCCACGGCGCCGGACCTGGCTCCCGCGACGCCGGAACCGCGGCTGCTCGCCAGCGAAACCCCGGCCCCGACCCCCGCCAAGACGCCGGTCACCGAGCGGCAGACCGAGGAAGCCCCGGAGACGACGAAGGCGCCGAAGCCGACCACCCGGACCTCGGCGGCCGCGGCGACCTCGCAACCGGAGGAGCCGAGCCGGACCACGCAGCCGTCCGACGAACCGGCGCCGACCACGCAGCCGTCCGAGCCGCCGAGCGAGACCGCCCCGCCGTCGCAGCCCGAGCCGCCGAGCGGCTCCGAGCCCGAACGCCCGGGCCTGCTGCCCGCGATCGGCGGCATCGTCGACGGGCTCACCGGACCGCTGCTGAAGCCGTAGCCGTCGCGACTTCGGCACCCCGGTGGGACAGTTGATCCGGAGGTGCCGAGATGGACACAGTCGCGATCACCGGCGGGACCGGACACCTCGGGCGCGAGCTGGTGCGCCTGCTCAAGCCCGCGTACCGGGTGCGGGTCCTGACGCGCCGACCCGGCACCGATCCCGAGCTGGAGTGGGTGCAGGGCGACCTCGCCACGGGTGAAGGGGTCGCCGAAGTGGTGGCCGGCGCGCACACCGTGGTGCACGCGGCGACGTGTTCCCCCGCCGCCCAGCGCGGTTTCATGCACCCGGTCGACTTCTGGCGCAGCCCGCCCGATGTCGACGTCGACGGCACCAGCCGGTTGCTCGAAGCCGCCGCGGCGGCCCGGGTCCGGCACTTCCTCTACGTCTCCATTGTCGGCGTGGACCGGCCGGCCATGCCCTACCTTCGGCTGAAGCACACCGCCGAGGAGCTCGTCAGCGTCGCCGACGTGCCGTGGTCGATCGCGCGGGCGACCCAATTCCACTGGCTGCTGGACCGGATGCTCAACCGCGCCGCCCGGCTCCCCGTGCTGCCGCTGCCGGGCGCGCTGCCCACGCAGCCGGTCGACACCCGCGACTTCGCCGAGTACCTGGTCGAATGCATTCGCGATGGTGCCGGGCAGCGGCGCGAGGACTTCGGCGGCCCGCAGGTGCTCACCCTCCGCGATGCGCTGCGCACCTGGCAGCGCGTCCGCGGCACCGACCGCCGGGTGATCAACGTGCCCGCGCCGCGGCGGCTGCGCCGGATCGCCACCGACATGACCTGCCCCGGCGGTCGCCGCGGCAAGATCAGCTGGGCCGACTGGCTGCAGTCGCACCCCGCGGAGTGACCGCCGCGCCGCACGCTCCGGGCGCTCTCCTACGATCTGAGGCGTACGGAGTACGGAGAGGGTGCGATGGCGACGGAGTACAGCGGCGGCGGAGACCCGGCACGCAGCCTGGCGCTGCTGTGGCGGACGCAGGACGGGCCGACCAGCGGGCGCAAGGGGCGGTCCGATCTGGGCGTGGGCCGGATCGTGCGGGCGGCGATCGAGATCGCCGACACCGACGGGCTCCCCGCGCTGTCGATGCGCCGGGTCGCCGACCACCTCGGTGTCGGCACCATGTCGCTGTACACCTACGTGCCGGGTAAGGCCGAGCTGATCGACGTCATGCTCGACACCGCCTACGGCGAGACCGCCCGCCCCGAGCCCGGCCCCGCCTGGCGAGACCGGTTGGCGCAGGTGGCGCGGGAGAACTGGGCGATGTACCACCGGCATCCGTGGATGCTGCAGGTCGCGGCCGGGCGCGCCGTGCTGGGTCCGAACGCGATCGCCAAGTACGACCACGAGTTGGGCGCGGTCGCGGAGCTCGGGCTCACCGACGTCGAGATGGACTCCCTGCTGAGCCTGGTGCTGGGGCACGCCGAGGCCGCCGCCCGGCGGTCGGTGGAGATGGCGCAGGCCGAGCAGCGCAGCGGGATGAGCGACGAGCAGTGGTGGCAGGCGCACGCCCCTCTGCTCGGGCAGCTGGTCGACCCGCAGCGCTACCCGACGGCCACCCGGGTCGGCGCCGCCGCGGGCGAGGCCCACGGCTCGGCGCACAACCCGGAGCACGCCTTCGAATTCGGCCTGCAGCGGATCCTCGACGGCATCGAGGCGTTCGTCGCGGGCCGCGGCTAGCGGTCAGGCGATCTCGACCTGCCTGGACCCGCAAACCCGGCCGGCCACGGGTGGATAGGGTTGATCAATGGTCCAACCAACGGCAGAACGGTCGATCATGGCGCTGGCCGACCTGGCCACCCCCATGGCAATCCGGGTGGGGGCGACGCTGAGCCTGGTGGAACACGCAGGGGGCGAGGGCGCGACGGCGGAGCAACTCGCCGCCAGAACCGGAACCGCGACGCAGGCGATGCGATGCCTCCTCGATCACCTGGTCACGATCGGCGCATTCGATCTCGATGCGGATTCCGCCCGTTATCGGCCCACGAGTCTCGGTGCCCAGATGGGCGAGGATGCCCCGGAAGGGGTCAAACCCCTGCTCGACATCACTTGCGCAGGTGGTCGCGGCGAACTCGCCTTCGTCGATCTCCTCGAGACGGTCACCACCGGCGCGCCCGCCTATCCGCACCGGTACGGGCGCGATTTCTGGGCGGACCTCGACGCCGAGCCGAAACTGCGGCGCACGTTCGACGCCCAGATGAACTGGCGGTTCCGCGAGCAGGCGCCGCAGATCGCCACGAGATTCGACTGGAGCCGCTTTCCCGACATCGTCGATGTGGGCGGCGGCGACGGGGCGTTGCTCATCGAGATCCTGCACGCCCATCCCGGCGTCAGGGGCCGGATCCTGGACTTGGCACCCACGGCGACCGCTGCCACCGAAAGGTTCGCCGCCCTCGGACTCGGGGACCGGGCGAGCGCTGTCTCCGGCAGCTTCTTCGACCCACTGCCCGCGGGAGCCGACGCCTACCTGCTCTCCGACATCCTGCACGACTGGGACGACGAGCACGCCCGAAGGATCCTGACCGAGTGCCGCCGGGCGGCCACCCCGAACGGCACCGTGGTGGTGATCGAGCCGGTGCGGGGCCACGGGGTCGGCACGGCCATGGACCTGTTCATGCTGATGTGCTTCGGCGGCAGGGAAAGGACGGTCGACGAGCTGACCGAGCTCGCCGCCGGCTGCGGGCTCCTGCTCCACAGCTCGGTTCCAGTGACGGAAGGGCGGATGGCACTGGAACTCGGAGTCGCGCCCGATCTTGCGGATGAACCGCCGCAGGTCCGGTAGCACTCTGCCTTGCCCCGCATCATCACCTGTACACCCGCGGCTTCGGTCGAGTCGGGTTCACGAACCGCTCAGCCGCCGGCCCCACCCCGCGCAGTCGCATCCTCGGATGGCATGCACGGGGCGGGGCCGCGAACGTCGTCCGGACCGTGGCCAGGACTCGTCGAGCCGCCGGTCATCGTCGGAGAAAGCCAGGAAACCTACCCGGCGTCTGAGATCTTGACCAGCATCTTGCCGGTGTTCTCGCCGCGCATCATGCCGAGGAAGGCCTCCGGGGCGTTGCGCAGGCCCTCGACGACCGTCTCCTGGTAGCTGATCTTGCCGTCGCGCAGCCAGCCGCCGACCTCGGCGAAGAACTGGTCCTTGCGGTGCGCGTGGTCGATGACGATGAAGCCCTGCAGCTTCAGGCGCTTGGAGACGATCTTGAACAGGTTGTTCGGGCCGGGCTTCGGCTCGGCGTTGTTGTACTGCGAGATCATGCCGCACTCCGCCACTCGGCCGAAGTCGTTGAGCACCTCGATGGCGGCCTCCAGGTGCTCGCCGCCGACGTTGTCGAAGTAGACGTCGATGCCGTCGGGCGCGGCGGCCTTGAGCTGCTCGACGACCGGGCCGTCGTGATAGTTGAACGCGGCGTCGAAGCCGAGTTCGTCGACGAGGTAGCGGACCTTCTCGGCCGACCCGGCGCTGCCGATCACCCGGGACGCGCCGCGCAGCTTGGCGATCTGCCCGGCCAGCGAGCCCACCGCCCCGGCGGCGCCGGAGATGAACACCACGTCGCCCTCCTTCTGCTCGGCGATGTCGGCGAGCCCGAGGTAGGCGGTCATGCCGGGCATCCCGAGCACGTACAGGTAGGCGCTCAACGGCGCGACCTGCGGGTCGACCTTCACGGCGTGCTTGGCGTCGAACGTCGCGTAGTCCCGCCAGCCGAAGTAGTGCAGCACGAAGTCGCCGGGCTGGAAGCCCTCGACGTTGGCGGCGACGACCTCGCCGACCGCGCCGCCCTGCAGCGCCTTGCCCACCTCGAAGGGCGGCACGTACGACCTACCCTCGTTCATCCGCCCCCGCATGGCCGGGTCGACGCTCATCCAGACGTTGCGGACCAGCAGCTCGCCGTCGCCCGGCTGCGGCTGCTCGACCTCGACGACGTCGAAGTTCTCCTGCGTCGGCCAGCCCTTCGGGCGGGACGCGAGGCGGATCTCCAGGCCCTTGCTCATCGTTGCTCCTCCATCGGTGCGGTCGACACCGACCATACATAAAGTGTCAGTCGCTGCCAATTGTCGCTACGTGACTTATGTCGTCCTCTGGCATAATGACGGGCATGAGTGCCCCGACCGACCAGGGTGGCCTGCGCGCCCGCAAGAAGCAGCGCACGCGGACCGCGCTGATCGACGCGGGCCTGGACCTGTTCCTCACGAAGGGCTACGACGCGACGACCATCGACGAGATCGCCGCCGAGGTGGAGATCTCGTCGCGCACGTTCTTCCGCTACTTCGCCGGCAAGGAGGACGTCGCGCTGGCCAAGGGCGACGAGTTCGACGAGCTGGTGCTCGAAGCCCTCACCGCCCGGCCCGCCGCCGAACCGCCGCTGCTCGCCCTGCGACACGCGGTGCTGGCGATGATCCACGAGGCCGCTGCGGGTGACGGCGTCCCCCGATTCCTCCAGGTCCAGCACCTGATCAACAAGACGCCGGCGCTGCTGGCCGGCAACCTGCGCCGCGCGGCAGGCAACGAAGAGCGGCTGACCACCGAGATCGCAGTGCGGCAGGCCGTCGACCAGGCCCACGACATGCGGCCCCGGGTGCTCGTCGGGATGGTCTGCGCGGGCCTGCGCATCGGCCTGGAGACGATGTGCGCCGACCCACGCCGCGACCTGGAGCGGCTGGTCGAGCTCGTCGAGGAGGCCATCGACCTGGCCACCGCCGGGATCCCGCAGCGCTGGGGCGACGACCCGCACACCTGGTGAACGCGCCGGCTCAGAGCCTCGGCCAGGGGCGCTGCGCGGGGCGGAGCTGCTCGTACGCCCTGGCCAGGGCAAGGGTGCCCAGGTCGTCGAAGCGCTTGCCCGCGATCTGCAGGCCGATCGGCAGGCCCTCCGGGGTCCAGCCGCAGTTGACCGACACCGCCGGCTGGCCGGACATGTTGTAGGGCAGCGTGAACGCGATGTGCTCCATCGCTCGCATCGGATCGCCCGTCGGGTAGGCCTGCTCCGCCGGGAAGGCCGGGATCGGTGCCACCGGGGACAGCACGTAGTCGAAGTCGCGGGCCACCCGGTTGGCCGCCACCGAGATCGCGTCCATCTGGCTGAAGCCGTGGAACACCTCGGCCGCCGAGACTTCCTCGGCGCTGGTCGCCCACTGCGCGATGCCGGGCAGGATCTTGGCGCGGCGTTCGGCGGGCAGCGCCGAGATGTCGGTGAACGACCGGAAGCGCCAGAACAGGTCCATGCCGTCGAGCATCTCGCGGGACAGGAACGGGTCGATGGGTTCCACCGCCGCCCCGGCGGAGGCGAACAGCTGCGCCGCGGCGGTCACGGCGGCGGTGACCGCGGGCTCGACCGGCAGCCCCACCCGGTGGTCGAGCAGCAGGGCGATGCGCAGGCCGCGCACGTCGCGGTCCAGCCGCGTCCAGTCGACGTCGGCCGGGGGAAGCGCCGTGTGGTCGCGCTCGTCCGGGGCCGACAGCACCGACGTCAGCAGCGCGGCGTCCGCGACCGTGCGGGTCAGCGGGCCGATGACCCGGCCGGGATACGGCGGCGAGACCGGGATGCGGCCGAAGCTGGGTTTGAGCCCGACCACCCCGCACCAGCCGGCGGGCAGCCGCACCGACCCGCCGATGTCGGTGCCGACGTGCAGCGGCCCGTAGCCCGCGGCGGCCGCCGCGCCCGCCCCGGCGCTGGAACCGCCGGGCGTTCGCGTCAGGTCCCACGGGTTGCGGGACAGGTGGTGGAAGCTCGACGCGCCAGAGGAGAGCATGCCGTAGTCGGGCATGGTGGTCTTGGCGAAGATCACCGCACCGCCCTCGCGCAGCCGTACGGGCGCGGGCGCGTCTTCGGTGGCCGGGATCAGCTCGGTGGCCGCGGTACCTTGCGGCACCGGCGTCCCCTTCGTGGCGATGTTCTCCTTGACCGTCACCGGCACCCCGTCCAGCGGCCCGGCCGGTTCGCCGGCGCGCCAGCGCCGTTCCGACGCCCGGGCCGCGGCCCGGGCACCTTCGGGATCCGGCGCGTAGAGGGCGCACAGCTTGGGCTCGCGGGAATCGACGCGCGCCAGCACCGCGTCGATGGCTTCGACCGGCGAGGCCTCGCCCGCCCGGTACGCCGCCACCAGATCCACGGCCGGGAGGTCGGCCAGCTCTGTCATGCCACGTCTCCTCGTTCGCGTCCGAAGCCCCGAGTCTCGGCCAGCGCGCAGCGCGAGGAAAGTTGGCAACGTGTCCACACCGGGGGCGCGAACCGTGCACAACGTCAGTTGACTCGCGCCGGCCGCCGCGGACCGAGGCCGGTCCACTGTGGATTCTGCCGGTCCGGCCGAAGTGGATGCCCGGCCGGGCCGGCGGTGAACTCCGCGGCTCAGCTCGGACGGCGCGTTCGGCCCCGGGCCCGCAGCTCGACGTTCGGCAGTTCCGGCGCGGGCAGCGCCGGGCCGCCGTAGCCGTGCACGACCCCGAACCGGCCGTCCGGGTCGGCGGCCACGCGGCCGTGCTCCCACTCCGCCCTGGCCTGGGCGACTTCGTCGTGCGAGCGCCCGACGAAGTTCCACCACATGACGATCTCCTCCTCGAACGGGACGCCGCCGAGCAGCATCGCCCGCGCCGGGCCGTCGCCCCGCACCGAGAGCTCGTCCCGGCCGCGCCCGAGGTAGAGCATGTTGCCGCGGGCCAGCGGCCGGTCGTCGACGGAGACGCCGTCGGAGACCGCCAGCACCGCGTGCTCGAACTCCGGCTCCACCGGTAGCCGCAGCGTGCGGCCCGCCGCGATCGACAGGTCCGCGCCGATCAGCGGCGTGTAGGTCCGCGCGGTCGACTCGGCGCCGGCGAGCGCGCCCATCAGCACCGTCACGGCACCGTCCGTCGTGGACAGCACCGGCAGGTCGGCGTGGTTCTCGAAGTGCGGGGCGACGTCGCGCCGGTCTCCGGGCAGCGCCACCCACAGCTGCACGCCGTGCAGGACCGGGCCGTGGCCGACCGGCGACTCCTCGGAGTGCGAGATGCCGAAACCGGCCGTCATCAGGTTGAGCTCGCCCGGCCGCACCAGCTGCTCGCTGCCCAGGCTGTCGCGGTGCAGCACCTCGCCGTCGAGCAGCCAGCTCACCGTCTGCAGACCGGTGTGCGGGTGCGGCGGCACCTGCATGCCCGGCGCCCCGGCGATGTCGGCAGGACCGTAGAAGTCGGCGAAGCACCAGGCGCCCACCATGCGCCGGTCGCGATTCGGCAGGGTCCGGCCCACCATCATCGCCCGCGGGCCGCCCAGCGGCACGGTGCGCGGTTCGAGGAGTTCGCATTCCCGCCCGGCGGCGGTCGCCACGCCGCCGCAGCGCAGTTCGGCCGGATCGTGTTCCACGTTGCTCACCCGGCCAGCCTCCCCCATCCCGGGCCGCGTGCACAATCGACGGGACCGATGCCGATCGCTCGTGGAGGCAGAACGTGACCAGTCCGACAAAGCCCGAGGTCGTGGACAACCCCGACGCCAAGCGGTTCGAGATCCGCGCCGACGGCGAGCTGGCCGGCTTCGCCGAGTACCGGCTGCGCCCCAAGTCCATCGCGTTCGTGCACACCGAGATCGACTCCCGGTTCGAGGGCCGCGGTCTGGGCAGCGCGCTCGTCCGCACGGCGCTGGACGACGTCCGGGAGCGGGGCCTAACCGTGCTGCCGTACTGCCCGTTCGTCCGCCGCTGGATCAGCACGCACCCGGACTACCAGGACCTCGTCCCCGCCGACAAGCGCGCCGAGTTCGAACTTTGACAGTCCTTTGTGGTCAGTCCGGATGGTGAACCGCTCCGCGCGGCGGGCCTAGGCTCGTGGCGGACCGGAAATCGAGACAACACCGATCGGAGCGCACGTGTCGCAACCGTCCCTGCCCCGCCGCGAACTGGGCCGCAACGGCCCGCTGGTGAGCGCCATCGGCTATGGCGCGATGGGCCTGTCCGGGGTCTACGGCGCCGCCGACGACGCCGAGTCGGCCCGGCTGCTCGACCAGCTGGTCGACCTCGGCATCAACTTCCTGGACACCGCCGACGTCTACGGCGAAGGGCACAACGAGGAGCTGATCAGCGGCCTGCTGGCGAAGCGCCGCGACGAGGTCGTGCTGGCCACCAAGTTCGGCTCGAACAAGGAGACCGGCGGCGGCCGCCCCGAGTACGTCCGCCAGGCGGTCGAGGCCAGCCTCACCCGCCTGGGCACGGACCGCATCGACCTCTACTACCTGCACCGGTTCGACCCGACCACGCCGATCGAGGACACCGTCGGGGCGCTGGCCGAGCTGGTGCAGGCGGGCAAGGTGCGGTACCTCGGCCTCTCCGAGATCAGCGCCGACACGCTGCGCCGCGCCCACTCGGTGCACCCGATCACCGCGGTGCAGCAGGAGTACTCGCTGTTCACCCGGGACCCGGAGGCCGAACTGCTGCCCGCGCTGCGCGATCTCGGTGTCGCGCTCGTCGCGTACTCGCCGCTGGGCCGGGGCGTGCTGACCGGCGCGTTCAGCGACATCTCGGACGTCGAGAACCTCGAAGTCCGCAAGAAGCGGTATCCGCGCTTCGAGGAGGAGAGCCTCCGCCACAACATCGAGCTGACCCGGCCGCTGCGCGAGCGCGCCGCGGACCTGGGGATCACCCCGGCGCAGCTCGCGCTGGCCTGGCTGCTCGCCCAGGGCGAGGACGTGGTGCCGATCCCGGGCAGCCGCCGGATCGAGCGAGTGGAGGCCAACATCCAAGCCGCCACGACGCGGTTGGACCCGGCGGTCGTGGCGGAGCTGTCCGCGAAGTTCCCGCCCGGCGCCGCCGCCGGCGAGCGCTACACGCCCGCCGGGATGGCCCGGCTGGACCGGTGACCGCTCACCCGACGGTCGCGCCGAAGACCAACCCGAGCAGGTAGGTCACCGCCGCTGCCCCCGCCCCGATGGCGAGCTGCCGCAGGGCGCGGGGCAGCGGCGCCGCACCGGAGAGCACGCCGACGGTCGCGCCGGTGAGCATCAGCGCGAGCCCCACCAGCACGGCGGCGACCAGGACGGCGAGGCCGCCGGAGAGGCCGAACGCGAACGGCAGCACCGGGACCAGCGCGCCGGAGGCGAAGAAGACGAAGCTGGAGATCGCCGCCTTCGTGCCGGTTCCGACGACCTCGTGGTCGTCGGCGACCTTGTCGGTCGGCGGCACCGCCGGTTTGGGATTGCGCAGCAGCGCGTCCGCGCGGCGCTGGGCCTCCTCGGCGGACATCCCCCGGGCCCGGTAGACCAGGGCCAGCTCGTTCGCGTCGACGTCGAGGTAGGGCACCACGCTGCGGGCTTCGGGATTCGGGGCCGCCGCGGCCAGCAGTTCCCGCTGGGAGCGCACCGAGATGTACTCGCCGGCCCCCATCGACAGCGCGCCGGCCAGCAGCCCCGCCAGGCCGGTGAGCAGCACCGTCGAGGTCGGCACGTTCCCGCCGATGACGCCCAGCACCAGCGCCAGGTTGCTGACCAGGCCGTCGTTGGCACCGAACACCGCCGCCCGGAAGGTGCCCGACACGCGGGCACGCCCGCGCGCGGCCAACGCCCGCACGACTTCTTCGTGGATCCGCTCGTCGGCGGCCATCGCCGGCGGCGCGTCGCGGTCGGAGCCGTACGGCGAGCGGCTTTCGGCGCGCTGCGCCAGGGCGAGCACGAACACCGACCCGAACCGCCGGGCCAGGAACACCAGCAGCCGCATCCGGAACTGGCCGCGCCGCACCGGCCCGACCTCGTCGCCGAGCAACGCCTCCCAATGGGCGGCGTGCCGTGCCTCTGCCTCGGCGAGGCCCAGCAGGATCTCCCGTTCCTCACCGGAGCGGCGGGCGGCCAGTTCCCGGTAGACCTCGGCCTCCTCGCGCTCGTCGGCGAGCCGTCGCCGCCACCGGCGCACCGACCGTGCATCGGCCTTGCCCGCTCGAGATCCGCTGTCCTGCACGCGCCACGCCTCCCAGCAGAGATCGCCGTGTTCCACTCGAAGCATAGGTCCACTGTGGATTTTCAGCGCCGGATGGGCAGCAGCTCCATCGAATCCGCGAGCACCCGGCGCGGCGTCGGCGGCGTCGGCGCCTCTGACGCCGGCCAGCCCAGCCGCAGCACCAGCTGGGGGTGGCCGGCCCCGCCGAGGACCGTCTCCCGGACCCGATCGCGCTCCTCGTCGACCTCGCCGAGGTGGTTCAGCGGGCAACCGACCAGGCCGTCGCGCGCCGCGGCCAGCAGGACCGCGCTCAGCGCCTCCCCCACCGCCAACCAGCTGTCGAC
This sequence comes from Saccharopolyspora elongata, assembly GCF_004348985.1. Lineage (GTDB taxonomy): Bacteria > Actinomycetota > Actinomycetes > Mycobacteriales > Pseudonocardiaceae > Saccharopolyspora > Saccharopolyspora elongata. The sequence continues at coordinate 104,912 of NZ_SMKW01000020.1, forward strand.
GCCGTCGCCGCGGGTGGCCAGCACCGCGAACACCGCCTCATCGCCGAGCACCGGGAGCACCGGCTCGGGATCATCGAGCTCCGCGATCGCGCTCTGGTACGCGGCGGATTCCCGGAACCGCCCGGCCCGCCGCAACGACTCCAGCACGACCGAACGGTGCTCGGCGGCCCGCACCAGGACGCCGTGCTCCGTCTCGGCTGCGGCGCGCAGCTCTGTCAGCAGCTCGGAGGCGACGAGCTCCGACCGGAACGACCGCCGCTCGGTGCGCCGCTGCCCTGCCACGCCGGCGAGCGCGACCAGCTCCGGGGCCACGTGATCGCGCGGGCTGAACTGGATCGACGCCAGGTGTCCCGGCTGGGCCGGGTTCGGGAGCCGGTGCACCAGCGCCCGCCAGCCGAGCGCGGCGAACGCGATCCGCGCGTGGTGCAGCACGGCACCGCAGCTGATCACCTGCGCGCGCCCCGTCGGGTCGAGCACCTCGGGCAACCTGGACAGGTCCAGGAACAACTGCACCGATCGCTCGGCGAGCAGCCACCGCCACGGTTGGCAGTTGTGCGCGGAAGGCGCCCGGCACGCCAAGGACAGCGCCGAGCACACGGTGTCGTACGACGGTGCCGAGACGCGTGTCATCCCAGCGCCAGCAGCCGCCGGACGCGGCGCGGCAGGCGCGGCAACCACCCGTCGCCGAACCTGCGGCGCGCTCCTCGCGGACGCTTCCCGATGATCGAACCGAACACCACCACCACGACCTCACGCACTCCGGACGGGCCACCATCGTTCGCACGACCGGGCTGATCGGTCCAGAGCAGAAAGTCACGGCGGTGGTAGCTGCGTAGGTGGAAGCGGCTGGCGCCGCTTCAAATGCCAAAACAGCCCTTCAGTCGCCGAAGGCCGGGGGGCGCTTCTCCAGGAACGCCCGCATCCGCTCGCGCGCGTCCGCGGTCTGCGAGGTCGCCGCCATCACCTCGGTGGCGATCGCGTAGGCGTCGGCCTCCGGCCGGTCAAGCTGCGCGTAGATGGTCTGCTTGCCGACCGCCTTGGCGTGCCGGCTGCCGCGGGTGGCCCGGGCCAGCAGCGCCTCGACGGCCGCGTCCAGTTCCGCGTCGGGCACCACCTGGTTCACCAGGCCCCACCGCTCGGCGGTCGCGGCGTCGACCAGGTCGCCGGTCAGCGCCATCTCCATCAGCCGCTTCCGGCCGATGGATCGGGCCACTGGCACCGCCGGGGTGTGGCAGAACCAGCCGCCCTTGCCACCGGGCAGCGCGAACCCGGCCGACTCGGCGGCGACCGCCAGGTCGCAGGTCGCGACCAATTGGCAGCCGGCCGCGACCGCCGGGCCGTGCACCCGCGCGATCACCACCTGCGGGACCGCGTGGATGGTGCGCATCAGCGACTCGCACAGGCGCAGCAGCTCGCGCATCCCGGCCAGGTCCCGGTCGGCCATGTCGCCGAAGTCGTGCCCGGAGCTGAACACCGGACCCGCGCCCGCCAGCACGATGCCGGTCGCCTTCGTCTCGGCGGCCGCCTCGAAGGCCCGGCGCAGCTCGGCGAGGTGCCCCGCCGACAGCGAATTGCGGGTCTCGGGGCGGTTCATGGTGATCCGGACGGTCGCACCGTCCTGTTCGGTCAGCAGGTGCTGGTACTCCGGGTTGCTCATCGATGCTCCAGGGAACTCGACTCCGTCGTCGTTCTCCCGAGCCTCGCACAGCGAACACCGCCGCGGCACCCACCTGACGGGGCGGCCGCAGAATGGGTCCATGTCGGGTTTCGAGACGGACCGGCGCACGCCGCCGGGGTTGCCGCAAACCGCCGACCGCGCCCTGCAGGTGCTGCTGGCCTTCGACCGGGCGAGGCCGGAGTGGGGTGTCACCGAGGTCGCGACCGAGTTCGGCCTGCACACCTCGATCGCGCAGCGGCTGCTGGCGACGCTCGCGCACCGCGGTTTCCTGGTGCAGGACACCGCGAACCGCCGGTACCGGATCGGCCCGGCCGCGCTGCACCTCGGCCGGATGTGGGACCAGGCCGGCGCCCTCGACATCCTGGTGCGGCCGCTGCTCGCCGAGCTCGCCGAGGCGACCGGGCACAGCGCCCTGCTGGCGCTGCCGGACAGCGCGCACATGCGCTGCGTCGTGGTCGCGGAGGGCGCCGACGGCAGGCTGCGGGACTACCCGCTGACCAACGAGCTCTACCCGGCGCACGCCGGCGCCACGAGCAAGTCCTTCTACGCGTTCCTGCCCGACGAGCAGCGGTCGCGGATCTTCACCGACCGGCCGCTGGCCCGCTTCACCGACCGCACGGTGACCGACCTGGCCGAGCTGGAAGCGCAGTTCGCCGAGGTCCGGGCGAACGGCTGGGCCTACACGGTCGGCGAGTACGACTTCGGCGTGGCGACCCTCGCGGTGCCGGTCTTCCTGCGCGACGAGCCCTACGGGAGCGTGAGCGTCGGCTGGCTGTCCGAGCAGTACCGGCACGACCCCACCGAGTGGGTGGAGTTGCTGCGCGAAGTCAGCTCCCGCATCAGCCTCCGCCTGACCAGGCCGATCCCCCGGCGGCATCGGCGCGGCCGGTTGTGATCGGCGGTCGGATGTGATCGGCTTCCCCCACGCGGGTGAGAGGCGGCACGCGCGGGCCGGGTAGGGTCTCGTCGGCGCCGGGGGCCGGACAGGAGGCTGATCTCATGAATCGCAAGGCCGTGATCGTGATCGTGGTGCTCCTGGTCGTCGTCTGCGGCTCGCTGCTGGTGCGCGACCCGATCGGGGCGGCGGACGTGGTCCGGTCCGGGTTCGACATGCTCGTGTCGGCGATCAGCGCCATGGTCAACTCGCTGACCACCTTCCTCCAGCACCTCTTCGCCGGCAGCTGACCGGCCGGGCCCCGCGCGGCGGCCGACAATTCATTCACCAACTGTGCTGCCAGATACTTATCAACCCACCGGCATCCGCGTTGGGCGAAAACATCGCCATGATTCATTTCCGGCACCTGAAGAAGCGGACAGGACTATAAAAGGATCGCGACCAATACCCACTTGCCCAACACCGGAAACGGGCTTTGGAAAAAGCTAGGGACCAAATACCCGGATCCCTGCGGGCGCCGCAGAAGCCGCGCCGCAAAGACGAAAAAATCCGTCCGGTCAATGCGAAAGTCGGCTTGTCCTCCCCGGGGCGACCGCTTAGGGTGGGAACCGGTCACATCGAGGAAAGAGCCGGCCGAGGTCAGTGCCAATTGACATCGGCTACTGGGGAAGACCGACTCACCGGCGAAGTGGCCCGGCGCGGGGGAAAAGATTTCCGGCCGGTCCGCATGCCACAAAGCTCCCATCGGGCGTACGTTCGATCCAGGGCCCAGATCGAGCTGCCCGGATGGCATGCGGATGACTGGAATTCCCAAGCGCTGCGTGCAAGCGCGCGTCGGATCGCACGGTTCGGCACGCGACGTGCATCGATTCCGGAAATGGTGATGGGAATGCAGATCAAGGACTCGTTCAGGTTCGACCGGTTCCGCAGCAACTGGGGCTGGGGCGGAGGCCACGGCTGGGGTGGCTGGGGCTGCTAGTGACCCCTGACGTCCGCTGGACCGTTTCGTCATTGCGTAGCTCCCACCCCGCGGGGGTGGGAGCTACGCCCGTGCATGGGGGGTGAGGATTTGCCGGGCTTGGTGAACTGGCTGTTCCGGCCGGCCGACCGGGACACCGAAGGACTCGTCGAGCGCGCGCCGACGGTGCGGCTGCGAGAAGTCTTCCGCCGCTTCTGGCCGGATGCGCGGCAGTACCGCGGCTGGCTGCTGCTCAGCCTGGTGCTGGTGCTGGTGGCGCCGCTGCTGGACGCCGCCGCGATCTGGCTGTTCAAGGTACTCATCGACGACGTCCTCACCCCGCGCAACTTCTCCCTCTTCCCCGCCATCGCCGCGGCGTACGCGGTGATCACGCTGGTCTCCGGCGCGCTGGACTTCTGCGGGCAGTACCTGGCGACGTGGATCGGCGAGAACTTCCTGAACAAGTTGCGCACCAAGGTCTTCGCCCACCTGCACACGCTGTCGGTCGGCTTCTTCGACCGCAGGCGCATCGGCGACACGCTGTCCCGGCTCACCGGCGACGTGGCCGCCATCGAGAGCCTGGTGCTCTCCGGCGTCGCGCAGACCTTCGCCTCGGTGGTGAAGGTCCTGCTGTTCGCCGGCGTGCTGTTCTACCTGAACTGGCTGCTGGCCCTGGTGTCCCTGGTCGGGGCGCCGCTGTTCTGGGTCGTCGCCAAGTTCTTCGCGCGGCGGATCCGGGAGGCCTCCCGCGAGGTCCGCGGCCGCAGCGGCTCGATCGCCACCGTCGCCGAGGAGAGCCTCGGCAACGCGCCGCTGATCCAGGCCTACGGGCGGGAGCAGTCGGAGATCGACCGCTTCGCCAGGCAGAGCCGCGGCAACGTCGGCGCAGCGTTGTCGTCCGTGCGGGTCGGCGCACTGTTCTCCCCGCTCGTCGACGTGCTGGAGGTCATCGGTGTGATGGCGATCCTCGGCGTCGGCATCTACGAGCTGTCGGCCGACCGGATCACCCTCGGTGGTCTGCTGGTGTTCCTGGTCTACCTGTCCCAGCTCTACACCCCGGTCCGCAGCCTCGGCCAGCTGTCCAACACCGTCTTCGCCGCCGCCGCCAGCGCCGAGCGCATCATCGACCTGCTCGACCAGCGCCCGCTGGTGCAGAACCCGGCGCACCCGATCCCGCTGCCGCGGCGGGTCACCGGCCGCCTGGAGGTCGACCGTGTCACCTTCCGCTACCCCGACACCGCCGCCGACGTGCTGCACGGGGTGAGCTTCTGCGCCCTGCCCGGCCAGACCACCGCCGTGGTCGGCGCCAGCGGCGCGGGCAAGTCGACCCTCACCAAACTGCTGCTGCGGTTCTACGACCCCACCCACGGCCGGATCCTGCTGGACGGCACCGACGTGCGGGCCGTGGACATCACCGCGCTGCGCGCCAACATCGCGATCGTGCTGCAGGAAACGCTGCTGCTGGACGGCACCATCGCGGACAACATCCTGGCCGGGCGCCCGGACGCCAGCCGCGAACGGCTCGTCGAAGCGGCCGAAGCGGCCGACGCGCACGAGTTCATCCAGCTGCTGCCGGATGGCTACGACACCCGCGTCGGGCAGCGCGGCCGGCTGCTCTCCGGCGGCCAGCGGCAGCGCATCGCGATCGCCCGCGCGATGATCCGCGACGCCCCGATCCTGCTGCTGGACGAGCCCACCACGAGCCTGGACGCCGAAGCCTCGCGGCGGATCCTCGCGCCGCTACGGCGCCTGATGGCCGGCCGCACCACCATCGTGATCTCGCACAACCTGCTCACGGTGCGCGACGCCCAGCAGATCATCTACCTCGACCGGGGGACGATCACCGAGGTCGGCACCCACCACGAGCTGCTGGCCAACAACAACGGCTACGCCCACCTCTACCGGCTGCACCACCCGGAGACTCCGGCCGGGCCGGAAGCACCGGCCCGGCCGGACGGCCGACTGCCCAACAACTAGCGCCAGGACTCGCCGCGGCGCCGGGCGCGCAACCAGCGCTGTCCGACGCCGGCGAGTCGCTTCCCCTTGCGCACCAACAGGTTCTGGTTGATCAGGTGCTGCTGGTACCGCCACGGCGGCTGCACGCTGTGGCGGCCGGCCATCGCGAAGGTGAAGTCCACCGCGCCGCGGTCGGCGTAGCGGTCGAGGTTCTCGAACCACGCCATGCTGGTGCGCGCGGCGGTCTGCGCCAGGCGCAGCTGGGCGTGACCCTCCTCGTCGAACTCCTTCAACGCGGCGGTCGTGTCGCCGTGGTCGAACAGGTACTGCGCGAGCACGATCGCGTCCAGCATCGCCAACCGGGTCCCGGAGCCGATGGTGAAGTGCGTGGTGTGCGCGGCATCGCCGATCAGCACCATGTTCTCGTGCAGCCAGGTCTGGTTGTAGACCTGGGTGAACCGCTGCCACGCCGCGGGTTTCCCGCGGGACTGGCTGATCAGCGAGCCACCCCGCAGCTGGCCCGCGAAGATCCGCTCCAGCAGCCCGACGGTGTCCTCCGGACCCATCTGGTCCAGGCCCAGTCGTCGCCAGGTGGTGTCCTGGCATTCGACGATGAAGGTGCTGATGCCGGCGCTGGAGGGGTAGGCGTGGAACCAGATCCAGCCCTCGGGTGTTTCTTCGAAGTCGAAGGTGAACATGTCGAACACCCGGTCCGTGCCCAGCCAGATGTACGGGTTGCGGCCGTGGTCCACCTGGGTGCCGAACTCCCCGGCGTAGCGCTGCCGGGTGCGGCTGTTCGCCCCGTCGGCGACCACGATCAGGTCGGCGTCGGCGAACTCCGACAGATCATCCGCGGCGTGCTCGTACCGGACGTCCACGCCCAGCTGGGCCGCCCGCTCAGCGAGTATCTCCAGCAGCGGCGCGCGGTTCACGCTGTACCCGTATCCCCCGAGATATGCCTTGTCCCGGCCGCGCATAGCGACGACCTGCTCCTGCCACAGCGTCGAGGCGGCGCGGATCCGCTCCGCGCTCTCCCGGTCGTTGCGGTACAGGGTGTCCAGCAGGTTCTCCCAGTACACGACGCCCCAGCCGTAGGTGGCTCCCGGCGGGTCCCGTTCGATCACGGTGATGTCGTGCCCGGCGTCCCGCATTTTGGCCGAAATGGCGAAGTACAGACCGGCGGGGCCGGCTCCGATGCACACAATTCTCACAGCACGACCTCCTGCTAACAGGCGGGCAGCTGCGCAGGCGCACCGGGAGGCACGCCGTTGTCCGCGTGACGTCCTCGTTGTACACCGCAGCCGGGTTGGTCGCACCCGCACGCGGCGGCGGGGCACCCGCGCGCCGCTACTCCCCCAGGCCCGTGCGCACCGCGGACGAGACCTCCTCCAGGTCGCCGTCCTCCCGCAGCACCAGTGCTCCGGTGATCAGCCCCACCACCTGGCTCATGCTGTGCTCGCGGGGCGTCACCACGCCGACCCGGCGGCCGAGCCGGTGCACGTGGATCCGGTCCGCGATCTCGAAGACGTGCGGCATGTTGTGGCTGATCAGGACCACCGGCAGGCCGCGCTGCCGGATCCGGTCGATCAGCGCCAGCACCTTCCCCGACTCCGCCACGCCGAGCGCCGCCGTCGGCTCGTCCATGATCACCGCCTTGGTGCCGAAGGCGGCCGCCCGGGCCACCGCGACGCCCTGCCGCTGCCCGCCCGACAGAGTTTCCACCGGCTGCGCGATCGACTTCACCGCGATGCCCAGCTCGTCCAGCACGCGCTGCGCCTCGGCCCGCATCCAGCCCTGGTCGACCTTCCGGAACAGCTTCCCGAGCAGCCCCGGGTGCCGCTTCTCCCGCGCCAGGAACATGTTGGAGGCGATGTCCTGCGCCGGGGCCAGCGCCAGGTCCTGGTACACCGTCTCGATGCCGTAGCGGCGGGCGTCCAGCGGCCCGCGGAAGTGCACGACCTCGCCGTCCACCCTGATCTCGCCCGCGTCCGGGATCAGCGCCCCCGACAGCGCCTTGATCAGGCTCGACTTGCCCGCGCCGTTGTCGCCGACGACGGCCAGCACCTCGCCGGGCCGGACCTCGAAGTCCGCGCCGTCGATGGCGGTCACCCGGCCGTAGCGCTTGACCAGGCCGCGGGCGGAGAGCGTGGGCACCATCAGCCGTTCCTCCTCGTCACCCGGTCCACCACGACCGCCGCGATCACCAGGGCCCCGGTGGCGACGTCCTGGTAGAGCGCGTCGACGCCCAGCTGCGTCAGCCCGGAGCGCAGGACCGCGACGATCAGCGCCCCCATCAGCGTGCCCAGCACCGATCCCCGGCCGCCGAACAGGCTCGTGCCGCCGAGCACCACCGCGGTGATCGAGTCGAGGTTGCCCAGCTGGTAGGCGTTCGGGTCGGCGTTGGGCACCCGGCCGAGCGCCTGCCAGGCGGCCAGCCCGAAGATCACCCCGGCCGCCACGTACACCGACAGCAGCGTGCGGTTGACCTTGATCCCGGCGAGCCGGGCCGATTCCGGCGCGTTGCCGACGGCGTAGACGTGCTTGCCCCAGGCGGTACTGGTCAGCGCGTACCAGACCCCCAGGTACAGCAGCAGCGCCAGCGTCATGCCGTAGGTGATCTCGATGCCGCCGAAGAGGTAGCGGCGGGTGCCGAGCCAGGTCAGCAGCGCGTCGCCGGTCGGCACCGCCTCGCCATCGGCGACCAGCTTCGCGACCGCGGTGAGCATCGTGAGCATGCCCAGGGTGACGATGAACGGCGGCAGCCGCACCTGCGTCACCAGCGTTCCGACCACGGCGCCGATGGCCGCGGTGGCCGCGATTCCCAGCAGCAGTGCGACGAATCCGGGCGCGCCGCCCAGCGCCAGCTTGGCCATGATCAGGGTGGCCAGCACCGCGGCCGAGGCGTTGGCGAGGTCGATGCCGCCGGTGAGGATGATCAGCGTCTGGCCGAGCGCGAGGGTGGCGATCACCAGCGACTGCTGCACCACCAGCGACAGGTTGTCCGGGTTCAGAAACGTGTCGGTGAACACGGAGAACACCGCGATGGCGACGAGCAGCGCCAGCGCGGGCCCGACCGCGGGCGCGCGCAGCAGGAACTCCCGCACGCCCGGCCGCTCGCCGGTGTCCGGCGCTCGGAGCGTCGTCACTTGTCGCCCCAGCAGTTCTGCTCGCCCCAGGCGACCCTCTCGCTGCGCACGCCCGGCATCGGGTGGTCGGTGATCACCACGGAGCCGGTGTCGTGGAAGCCGCTGGGCTTCTGCTTCGTCTTGGCGTACTCCACCGCGGCGTCGACGCCCAGTTCCGCCATCTTGGCCGGGAACTGCATCACGGTCGCCCGGATCTGCCCGGCGGCCACGTTCGCTACGCCCTCGCAGCCGCCGTCGATCGACGCCATCACCACCGGCCCCGCCAGCCCGCGCGCCTGCAGAGCCGCATGCGCGCCGCGCGCCGTCGGCTCGTTCATCGTGTAGACGACGTTGATATCGCTGGTGCGGGCCAGCAGGTTCTCCGCACCCTGCTGGGCGAGGTTCTGGTCGCCGTTGGCGTTCTGGGTGCCGCGGATCTCCGGCGCGCCTTCGGGCAGGCCGATGCCCGCCAGGAATCCGTTGTGGCGGAGGGTGTTGACGGATGATCCGGCGGTGCCGTCGATCATCAGCAGCTTCGGCGACGTCGCGCCGAGCGCGGCCTTGGCGTAGGCGCCCTGCTGCCGCCCGGCCTCGAAGTTGTCGGTGGCGAAGGTCGCGTCGACGGCGTCGGCGGGTTCCGTCGCGGTGTCCAGGGCGATGACCAGGATGCCCGCCTGGCGGGCGCGGGCGATGGCGTCCAGCACGCCGGTCGAGGAGTTCGGCGTGATCAGGATCGTGTTCACGCCCTGCTGCACGAAGTTCTCGATCGCCCGCACTTGGCCGTCGTTGTCGCCGTCGAACTGCCCTGCCAGCGCGATGAATTCGGCGCCCCGCGCCTGCGCGGCGGCCTTCGCGGACTCGCGGAGCTGCACGAAGTACGGGTTGGTGTCGGTCTTGGTGATCAGGCCGATCTTGGCCGTGCCCGCCGGGCTCGCCGACCCGCCGCCCCATTCGCGTTCGGCCGAACACCCCGCCGCGGTCAGCGCCAGCAGTGCGGCCGCGATCGTCAGGCCCCGTTTGAACATGATGCCTCCACGTCGAGGGCGTGCGTTCAAAGCTCTTTCCGACCGATCAACAACGGCATCGTAGGAACGCGACCATGGCCGGACAAGTCTTTCCCCGGCGGCCACCGGATCGGCCCATTGAGGACGGAAGCGGTGCCCGATTCCTTACGGGTCATTTCGAAATGCGGCGTCAGCCGCATGCGGTGGGGGACTCAGCTTGCACCGCCGCGGGTTCTCAGGCTGTGCCCGCCCGAAGGGCTCCCGGCGAGGCCAGTCCCCGATGCCGCGTATTGGGCATACATAAGTCGGGGATCCCACAGGGAGGCGGCGTCTGTAATTCCCGCGGGGGGGCCGCCACCCGCACCGCCACGCAAGCCCATTGAAGAAATCACCTCATACACTGGCGGCATGGCTGCCCCACCGCGCGGCGTGTTCGTCGGCCTGACCACCCTGGACGTCGTGCACCACGTCGACGCGCGCCCGGCCGCCGACCAGAAGGCCACCGCGGCCGCCCAGTTCGTCGCGGCCGGTGGACCGGCGGCGAACGCGGCGGTGACGTTCGCCGGGTTGGGTGGCGAGGCGGTGCTGGTCACCGCGATCGGCCGCAGCCCGGTCGCGGCGGTCATCCGGGCCGATCTGGCGGCCTGTTCGGTCACCGTCGTCGACGCGGCCGAGGACCGGACCGCGGACGCCCCGGTGTCCGCCGTCGCGGTCACCCGAGGCACCGGCGAGCGCTCGGTCGTCGGCATCGACACCACCGCGCTGCAGGTGCACCGGGCGCCGGACCTGGCCGAACTCGTCGGGTCGGCTGACATCGTCCTGCTCGACGGCCACCACCCGGTGCTCGCCGAAGCGGCTGCCGACGCGGCATCGGCTCCGATCGTGGTGGACGCCGGGCGCTGGAAGCCGGCCATGCGGCCGCTGCTGCCACGCGCGGAGGCGGTCATCGCCTCCGCCGACTTCCGGGTGCCGGGCGCCCCGACCACCGATGCGACGGCCCGAGCCCTCGTCGGTCAGGGCGTGCCGACCGTGATCACCACCCACGGCGGCGGCCCCGTGCGCTGGTGGCACGACGGCGATCACGGCGCGGTGCCGCCACCGCGCATCCAGGCGGTCGACACGCTCGGCGCGGGCGACGTCTTCCACGGCGCCTACTGCTTCTTCGCCTGCGACCCAGGATCGGGCATCCCCGCCAGGATCGAACGCTCCGCAGCGGTCGCCGCGCTGAAGTGCGAGACTCCCGGGCCTCGGGCATGGCTACAACGCCTCCCCGAGCTCCTGCTACGTCGGGAGGAGTAGGCGGAGGTGCGCTCCTGGGACGACCCGCGCGGCTCGGACATCGCGGAAACTGCGAGCATGCGCGGGATGAAATCGCTGATCGGGGACGCGGTCCTCGCTGTCCTGGTCACGTTGGTCGGCATCGTCGGCACGCTCGGCGCCGACCGCTGGACCGCGGCCGCGCACCGGCCGGTCGACGCCATCGGCGTGGGTCTGGTGGCCGCCACCGGGCTGGTCTTGGTGCTGCGGCGGCGCCAGCCGGTCGCGACGCTGCTCGTCGCCGCCGCGCTCACCTCGACCTACCTGGTGCTGGGCTACACCTACGGCCCGATCCTGCTGGCGCTGCTGATCGCCGTCTACTCGGCCGCCAGGCACCGCCCGCCGGCGGCCTCGGTGCCGACCGCTTTCGCCGCCCTGCTCATGCTGCTGGTCCACATCTTCACCAGCGGCGGGACGCTGCCCGGCCTGTTCGGCGTGATCCCGGGTTCGGCGTGGGTCGTGGTGCCGTTCGCGGTGGGGCTCGCGGTCCGGCTGCAGCGCGAGGCGGCGGCCCGGGCCAGGGCCGAGACGCTGCGCCAGCGCGTCGACGACGAGCGGCTGCGGATCGCGCAGGAGGTGCACGACGTCGTGGGCCACGGGCTGGCCGCGATCAAGATGCAGGCCGATGTCGCGCTGCACGTGCTGCCGAAGAAGCCGGAGCAGGCCGAAGTCGCGCTGGAGGCGATCAGCCGCACGAGCAGCGACGCGCTGGAGGAGCTGCGCGCGACCCTGGCCGTGGTGCGCCGAACCGCCACGCAGGGTCCGGCGCCGGGCCTGGCCAGGCTCGACGACCTGCGGAAGCGGATGCGCGAGGCCGGCGTCCAGGTCCAGCTCACCACCACCGGCGAGCCGCGCGACCTGCCCGCCCCCGTCGACCTGACCGGCTACCGGATCCTGCAGGAGTCGCTGACCAACGTGCTGCGCCACAGCGGCGACAAGCGCGCGTCGGTCACGCTCGACTACGCGGCCGACGCGCTGGTCATCACGGTCACCAACCCGCTCACCGGCTCCCCGGGCGACGGCGGCGGGCTCGGCGTTCCCGGCATGCGGCAGCGGGTCGCGGCGCTGGGCGGCGAGTTCACCGCGGGTCCCACCGGCGACGGCCGGTTCGAAGTGCACGCCCGCCTGCCCACCGAAGGACATCCATGATCACCGTGCTGATCGTCGACGACCAGGACCTGGTCCGCATCGGACTGCGCACCCTCCTCGACAACGAGGACGACCTGACCTGCGTCGGCGAGGCCGCGGACGGGCTGGCGGCGGTGGCCGCGGCGCGCGAGCACCGGCCGGACGTGGTCCTGATGGACGTGCGGATGGCCGGCGTCGACGGGCTGGAGGCGACCCGGCGGATCACCGCGGACCCGGAGCTGCCGGACACCAAGGTGATCGTGCTGACCACCTTCGAGGTCGACGAGTACGTCTTCGCCGCGCTGCGCGGCGGGGCCAGCGGGTTCCTGCTGAAGGACACCAAGCCGGTCGACCTGCTCCGGGCGATCCGGCTGGTGGCCGGCGGTGAGGCGCTGCTGGCGCCGTCGGCGACGCGGAAGCTGGTCCGGGAGTTCGTGTCGATGGCACCGCGGTCGAGCCGCCCGCACCCGCAGCTGCACACGCTCACCGAGCGGGAGCGCGAGGTGCTCGGCCTCGTCGCGGAGGGCCTGAACAACGAGGAGATCGCGGAGCGCCTGGTGGTCAGCCCGGCGACGGCCCGAACGCACGTCAGCCGGGCGATGATCAAGCTGGGCGCGCGCGATCGCGCCCAGCTCGTCGTCTTCGCCTACCAGTCCGGCCTCGCCGACTAGCGCGCCCCCACCTCCTGCCGCACCGGCGGTCGCGCTGCGGGCCTCCGCGTTCTGCCCCACGGCTTGTAGACGGACAGCACCGTCGCCGCCACCAGCATGATCAGGTGGGCGACCGGCAAGGCGAGCAGGAGTCCGGCCGACCACGGCTGGGCGTCGAAGAACGTGCCCCCGTCCCGCCATTCCAGGGCCGGTACGGCGCGCCGCACGTAGCGGTCTTCCAGCTGCACCGCGGTCACGATCACCGCGACGGTCAGCACCAGCTTCGTCACCACCCAGTAGTGCCGCAGCAGGCCCCACCTGGTGCCCAGCGAGAGCACCACGCCGGACAGCAGCGTGGCGATCGCCAGCGGCGGGAACGCCACGTCGACCGCGTCCACCGCCAGGTACAGGCTCTGCGCGCGGGGCGGAGCACCGGTCAGCACGGCGGCCAGGCCGAGCACCAGCTTGGCCGCCGTGACCCCCAGCCACGCGGCCGCGACGACGAGGTGCACCGTGCTCCACAACTTGTAGGCGCGCGGCGAAAGCCGGCGCGCGCCGCGCTTGGTCGATGCCGGCCGGTTCGACACGATCGCCTCCCGTTGATCCTGCGGCGCCCAGGCGGTCCGGGCGCCGCGCAACCAACTCTGGCCGGGCTCCCCCGCCGGCACATCGGGCCGCAATCGACTCCTGCCGTACGCCCGTCTGCGTACCCGGTCTGAAACCTGGAAAAGGAGGTTCGCCGTGCCGGGCGTTGGGGCACACTGTGGCCGTGCTCGTCACCCTCACCACCACGCACCGACCGGCCACCGATCTCGGCTTCCTGCTGCACAAGCATCCGCAGAAGGCGCAGACATTCCCGGTGGCCGGCGGAACGGCGCACGTCTTCTACCCGGTCGCCGCCGAGGACGAGTGCACCGCCGCGCTGCTGCTGGACGTCGATCCGGTGAACCTGGTGCGCGGCAAGAAGAACGACGCCTTCGCGCTGGCCCAGTACGTCAACGACCGGCCCTACGCCGCGGGCTCGCTGCTCGCCGTGGCGCTGGGTTCGGTGTTCCGGACGGCGCTGAACGGGCGTTGCGATGCGCGGCCGGAGCTCGCGGAGACACCGATTCCGCTGCAGGTCCGGGTTCCCGCGTTGCCGTGCCGGGGAGGTGCGGAGCTGGCCGCGCGGCTGTTCGAACCGCTGGGCTGGCGGGTCGAGGCCGCGCCGGTGCCGCTGGATCCGCAGGTTCCGGGCTGGGGGCGACTCCAGCTACGTGGACCTGCGGCTGTCCGGCGAGCTGCGCGTCTCCGCCGCGCTCAAGCACCTCTACGTGCTGATTCCGGTGCTGGACAACGGCAAGCACTACTGGGTCGGCTCGGACGAGGTGGACAAGCTGCTGCGGGCCGGTGAGGGCTGGCTGGCCGACCACCCCGAGCGGGAGCTGATCAGCAGCCGGTACCTGGCGCACCGCAAGTCCTACGTGCGCTCGGCCCTGGCGCAGCTGGCCGAGTCCGGCGACGACGAGCTGGACGACGCGATGGCCGAGCCGGCGGTGACCGCAACGTCCGAAAAGGACGTTCCGCTCGCCGTGCAGCGCCGCGGAAGCGTGCTGGCCGCGCTCAAGGCGAGCGGGGCGCGGCGCGTGCTCGACCTCGGTTGCGGTGGCGGCGCCCTGCTGCACGACCTGATCCAGGAGCCGTCGTTCACCGAGATCGTCGGCGTGGACGTGTCGGCCCGCGCGCTGGAGGTCGCCGCGCGCCGCTTCGAGCGGCTACCGGAGCGCCAGCGCGAGCGGCTCGCGCTGCGCCAGTCCGCGCTGACCTACGTGGACACCTCCCTCGCCGGATTCGACGCGGCCGTGCTGATGGAGGTCATCGAGCACGTCGACCCGCCCCGGCTGGCCGCGCTGGAGCACGCGGTGTTCGCCGCCGCCCGGCCCGGCACCGTCGTCGTCACCACCCCGAACGTGGAGTACAACGTGCGTTTCGAGAACCTGCCCGCCGGTGCGTTCCGGCACGCCGACCACCGCTTCGAGTGGACGCGGCCGCAGTTCCGGCAGTGGGCCGGCGGCGTGGCCGACCGGCACGGCTACGCGGTCGAGCACCTGCCCGTCGGGCCGGAGGACCCCCAGGTCGGGGCGCCGACGCAGCTGGCGGTGTTCACCAGGACGGCGGTGGCGTGATGCGGCTGTCCATTCCGGACATGGCGCTGGTGGTGCTGATCGGCGCCTCCGGCTCGGGGAAGTCCACCTTCGCGCGCACCCACTTCGCGCCGACGCAGGTGCTCTCCAGCGACTACTTCCGCGGTCTCGTCGCCGACGACGAATCCGACCAGTCGGCCAGCGCGGACGCCTTCGACGCGCTGCACTACGTCGCGGGCAAGCGGCTGGCGGCCGGGCGGATCACGATCATCGACGCCACCAACGTCCAGCGCAGTTCCCGGTCCACGTTGATCGAGCTGGCGCGGAAGCACCACGTGCTGCCGGTCGCCATCGTGCTCGACATGCCCGAGTCGGTATGTCTGGAGCGCAACTCCGCCCGCCCCGACCGGGATTTCGGCGCGCCGGTCGTCCGGCGGCACCGCGCCGAGCTCCGCCGGTCGCTGAAGTCGTTGCAGCGCGAGGGTTTCCGGCGCGTGCACGTGTTGCGCAGCGTCGAGGAGGTGGCGGCGGCCACCGTCGAGATCGAGCCGCTGCTCAACGACAAGCGCGCCGAGACCGGGCCGTTCGACGTGATCGGCGACGTGCACGGCTGCCGGGCCGAACTGGAGGAACTGCTCGAATCCCTCGGCTACGCCATCGAGCGCGACGACGAGCAGCGCGCCATCGGGGCCGCGCACCCGGAAGGCCGGCGCGCGGTGTTCGTCGGCGACCTGGTCGATCGCGGCCCGGACACCCCCGGCGTGCTCCGCCTGGTGATGGGCATGGCCGAGGCCGGGACCGCGCTGGTGGTGTGCGGCAACCACGAGCAGAAGTTCGTCCGCGCGTTGCGCGGCCGCAACGTCAAGATCGCGCACGGCCTGGCCGAGTCGCTGGCACAGCTCGCGGCCGAGCCCGCGGAGTTCCGCAAGCAGGCGGAGGAGTTCTGCGACGGCCTGGTCGCGCACTACGTGCTCGACGGCGGCAAGCTCGTGGTGGCCCACGCCGGGCTGCCCGAGCACTTCCACGGCCGCGCGTCGGGAACCGTGCGCAGCTTCGCGCTGTTCGGCGAGACCACCGGCGAGATCGACGAGTTCGGGCTGCCGGTGCGCTACCCGTGGGCCAACGACTACCGGGGCAAGGCGATGGTGCTCTACGGCCACACGCCGATGCCCGAGGCGGAGTGGGTGAACGGCACGATGTGCCTGGACACCGGTTGCGTCTTCGGTGGCAAGCTCACTGCGCTGCGCTATCCGGAGCGCGAGGTCGTCTCGGTTCGGGCGCACCGCGTCTGGTACGAGCCGAAGCGCCCGCTGCTGCCGCCCGAGGAGCTGCCCCCGGCGGCGGATTCGGTGTCGCGGCGGGAGCCGCACGTGCTCAACCTCGACGACGTCGCGGGCCGTCGTTCGGTGGAAACCCGGCACCACGGGCGGATCGCCGTCCAGCCCGAGCGGGCGGCCGCGGCCCTGGAGGTGATGAGCCGCTTCGCGATCGACCCGCGGTGGCTGCTGTACCTGCCGCCGACCATGGCTCCGGTGGCCACCTCGAACCGCCCCGACGTGCTGGAGCACCCCGAAGAAGCCTTCGCGGGCTACCGCGCCGCCGGTGTGCAGGACGTGCTGTGCGAGGAGAAGCACATGGGCTCGCGAGCGATCGTGCTGGTGTGCCGGGATTCCTCGACGGGCGCGACCAGGTTCGGCATCGACGGTCCGGGCGCGGTGCACACCCGCACCGGACGGCCGTTCTTCGCGCCGGACCAGACCGACGAGCTGCTCGGCCGCGTGCGCGCGGCCGCTGCTTCGGCCGGGTTATGGGAGGAGCTGTCGACGGACTGGCTGCTCCTGGACGCCGAGCTCATGCCCTGGAGCGCGAAGGCGCGCGGCCTGATCATGGACCAGTACGCCGCGGTTGGTGCTGCGGCGTCGGCGGCGTTGCCCAGCGCCGTGGAGATCCTGGCCGCCGCGTCGCAACGCGGCGTGGACGTCGCCGAGCTGCACGCCAAAACCGTTGCGCGGGCGGCGAATGCCGACGCGTACCGCGAGGCGTACCGCCGGTACTGCTGGCCGACCGAGGGGCTGACCGGTGTGCGGCTCGCGCCGTTCCAGGTGCTGGCCACCGAGGGCCGGACCTACCACGACCGCGAGCACGGCTGGCACCTTTCGGTGGCGGATCGGCTCGTCGGCGCCGACCCCGAGCTGTTCGCCACGACCCGCAGGCTCACCGTGGACACCACCGACCCGGATTCGACGGCGGCGGGCGTCGCGTGGTGGGAGGAGCTGACCGGCGACGGCGGCGAAGGCATGGTGGTCAAGCCGGCGGCGAACCTCACCAGGGGTCAGCGCGGCCTGGTGCAGCCGGGCGTGAAGGTGCGCGGGCGCGAGTACCTGCGGATCATCTACGGGCCCGACTACACCGAGGCGGCGAACCTGGAGCGCCTCCGCCAGCGGTCCCTCGGCCGCAAGCGCGGCCTCGCCACCCGCGAGTACGCGCTCGGCCTGGAGGGCCTGGAGCGGGTCGCGAGGGGCGAGCCGCTGTGGCGGGTGCACGAGTGCGTTTTCGCCGTGCTGGCCCTGGAGTCCGAGCCCGTCGACCCGCGGCTGTGAGCCGGTCACGCCCCGAGCGGCCACGCGACGCGCATCGCCGCGGCCGAGCCGTGGCCCGCGGTCCGATCCGCGATCACTGGCCGATCGGGACGAACTTCGACCAGGCGGTCTCGCTGACCTTGGTCTTGCCGTCCCAGAGCTCGACCTTGAAGCGGACCTTGCCCTTCTCGCTCAGGTCCAGGTTGCAGTCGACCGGAGGCCCCTCGGCGGTATTGTCGTCCTTGCACTCGTCCTTGCGGCCGTAGTCGGTCTCCGACAGCGTCTTGACCCACATGCCGTCTTTGCTGGTGTCGTGCGCGAAGAGGTGGTCGCCGATCGCCTCGAAGCAGCCGGTGCCGCGCTCGGCTCCCTCGTAGCTGATCGACTGGCACCACTTCGTCTGCGCCGGCGTCGCCGGCGGCGTCTCCGGATCCTCCGCCGGCTCCTGGGTTTCCGGTGCCTGCGTTGCGGGGTTCTGCACCGGCGGCGGCACGGGCGCGGACGACGGTGGCGGGGGCGGCGGCGCGCTGGACGTCGGCGGCGCCGAGGTCTGCACCGCGCTCGTCTCCGGCACCAGCGGCGACGGGTCGCCGACCGGAATCGCCTGGCCCGGCTCGTTGTTCATCGTGGTCGCGAAGGCCGCCACCCCGGCCACGGCCGCGACCATGCCGACTCCGGCCAGGGCGTACACCCAGCGCGCGCCGCCCTTGCGCTTCGGCGCCGCAGGCAGCGCGGCGAACTGCGGCGGGATCGCCGTGACGCTGGTCAGAGCCTGCCGGGCCGCCCTCGCCAGCTCGCCCGCGCTGCCGAAGCGGTCGGCCGGGTTCTTCGCCATGCCGCGCGTGACGATCTGGTCGAACTCGCGCGGGATGTCGTTGCGGGCGCCGGTCGGCGCCGGCGGCGCGTGGTTGAGGTGCGCGTTGATCAGCGAAGCCGCGGTGTCCCCGGCGAACGGCTTCGCGCCGGTCAGGCACTGGTACAGCACGCAGGCCATTGAGTACACGTCCACCCGGTGGTCGACCGGGCCGTCGTCGAACCGCTCCGGCGCCATGTAGGCGAGCGTGCCGACGGTGTAGCCGGTGGAGGTCAGCGTCGCGGAGGCGCGCAGTGACGCGGCGATGCCGAAGTCGACGAGGTAGGCGAACCCGCTGTGGCTGACCAGGATGTTGGACGGCTTGACGTCGCGGTGCACCAGGCCTTCCTGGTGCGCGGCGTCCAGCGCCTCCGCGACCTGCTCCAGCACCGCCACCGCGTCCGCCGGGCGCATCGGGCCGTGCGCGGCGAGCAGCGACCCGACGTCGCTGCCCTCCACCAGGCGCATGTCGAGGTAGAGCCGGCCGTCGATCTCGCCGTAGGCGTGGATCGGGATGACGTGCGGCTCCCGCAGCCGGCCGGCCGCGTGCGCCTCCCGCTTGAACCGCTCGCGGAACTCCTCGTCGGCGGCGAGGTTCTCGGCCAGGAGTTTGAGGGCGACCACGCGGTCGTGACGGGTGTCGTACGCGCGGAGGATCTCGCCCATCCCACCCCGCGCGATCAAGCCATCCACCCGGTAAGGGCCGAACTGCCACTTCACGGTGCGTAACTCCTCAAGACCGACATCGGCCGTCATCCTATTGGGTGAGTCACAACGGCGCCGAACACCCCGAGTGCCGCACCCTACCGCGACCTATGGAAGCGATCCGGTCACCCGGTGCCGTCGGTGAAGTTTCCGCTACGAACCGACACCGACCGGTGCGCCGGGCGACCCGGGACTGCTACAAGAAGTGGATCATGTTCGACCACCCGGCTGCGGAAAGGACCGGTCCACCGATGTCGACCGACGGGACGAACGCACGCAAGATCGATCGAGGCGAACCCGAGGGCGGCTGCCCGGTCAGCCGCGGTTCCGACGGCGTCTGGACGATCCGGGGCTACGCCGCCGCGCGCACCGCGCTGCGCAGCACCGACACCGTCCAGGCCGGCCTCGGGGTGGAGACGGTCGAGAAGATGCCCGCCAAGATCCGGCGCCCGGTGCTGTACCGGGACGGCCCGGAGCACCGCGAGCACCGGCGCCAGACCGCCAAGTACTTCACGCCGCGCCGGGTGGACGAGAGCTACCGGGAGCTGATGGAGCGAGTGGCGGACGCCCAGCTCGACAAGCTCCGCGGCGCCGGGCAGGCGCAGCTGTCGGACCTGAGCTTCAACCTCGCCATCGACGTGGCGTGCGCGGTGATCGGGCTGACCGAGAGCCGCCCCGGCCTCCAGCACCGGCTGGAGCGGTTCTTCCCGGAGGAGTTCGGCGAACCGGGCTTCACCAGCCTCAACGGGCTCTACTGGATTTGGCGGCAGGCCACCAACTGGGCCGGGATCTACTTCGGCGACGTCCGGCCCGCCGTCCGGGCGCGCCGCGAGCAGCGCCGCGACGACCTGATCTCGCACCTGCTGGACGAGGGCTGCTCGTCGGCCGAGATCCTCGGCGAGTGCATCACCTTCGCCGCCGCGGGCATGGTCACCACCCGCGAGTTCGTCAACCTCGCCGCGTGGCACCTGTTCACCGACGAGCCGCTGCTGGACCGCTACCGCGCCGCCGATGAGCCCGAGCGGCTCGCGATCCTGCACGAGCTGCTGCGCCTGGAACCGGTCGTCGGCCACCTCAGGCGGCGCACCACGGCACCGGTCGAGCTGCCGGCGGAGAACGACGAGACGGTCACCGTGCCGACCGGTGAGGTGATCGACATCCAGGTCAGCGCGACGAATGCCGACCCGAGCGCGATGGGCGACCAGCCGCTCGCCGTGTGCCCCGCCCGTCCCCTCAACGACGCCTCCGCACCGGGACTGTCCTTCGGGGACGGTGCGCACAAGTGCCCCGGCGCGAACATCGCGATCATGGAGACCGACGTCTTCCTCAAGAAGCTGTTCGCCGTCCCCGGCGTGCACATGAAGAAGGAGCCGCGCGTCTCGTTCAACGACGCGATCGGCGGCTACGAACTGCGCGACATGGTCGTGGCGATCCCCAACCCGTGAAGCCGCGATGCGGGGCGTCCATGACCCGGGCGCCCCGCACAGCGCGGCCGTTCCGCCTCACGACATCCGCGTCAGCGCCCGCATTCCGAACGAGGGGGGCGCCACCGAGAGCTGAACTGCTCCCCGGTGGCGCCCCCCTCGTTCATCCCGGATCAGGATTCCGGTGCGTCGCTCCCGGCGGGAACGGCGATGGGCCGCAGCCGGGCCCACACCACGAGCGCGGCGGCGAACACGAGCATGCCGATGCCCGAGAAGAGGTTGATGTTGATGCCGCCGGACTTGGTGATCTCGTCCGCGCCGTCGGTCGCGCCGACGACGACCAGCACCGCGCCGAAGATGCCGAACAGCAGCGCGATCACGGTGCGGATGTCGAAGGCACCCGCGGTGCCCGAAGTCTTCGCCATGTCGGTTCCTAGCCTTCCCGTTCTTTCTTGGTCTTTGAAGCGGCGCAGCCGCTTAGCCCACCTACGCAACCGGCACCGCCACCCGCACCGCTACCCAAAACGAGCCTGGAACACCTCATTTCAGCCGAAGATGATGTTGAGGGCGATGATCAGGACCAGCGCGATCCCCGCCAACAGCCCCGGGCGGCGGTACCAGCCGGCGTCCTCACCACTGGTCGAGGCCCGCAGACTGGCCCGCGGCGTCAAC
>NZ_SMKW01000206.1 GCF_004348985.1 Saccharopolyspora elongata
CCGGGTGGGGTAATTGGGTGGGACAGCAACTGCCGTGCTCGCCACAGACCGAGGCAGAAAGCGATGCCGCCCGCGGTGTTCCCCGCGGCCTGCCCCCGCGCGCACGCCTGGGCTGGGGGTGCCTGCAATGCGGCGATGGCGCCGACACCGCTGCCGCCTGCGGCCAGCAAGGAGCTGTCCTGGTCGACGCGGCGGGCGGTCCCGATGCCGTCGACGATCACAGCGGCAGCCTCCAGGTTCGGCCCGACCAGTATGTCGGCGCCCCAGGCCGGTGCCTCCCCGTCGCGGTACACCCCGATGCCGCAGTCGGATGCGCCCAGCGCCCCGCGGTTGCCGGACACCAGCAGCACCACCGCCCCGTCAGCCTGCAGGTGATGGACCGAGGCCATCAACCGCCTGCCGCTGTGCATCACCGCATCGACGAAACCGAATGCGGAGTCGGAGTGGTCGGTGGCCAGCACCAGGCGGACGCCGGAACGCCGGGCGGCCGCCGTCAGCGCCTGCACGCCCGGCATCGTCTGCGCAACTACCCCGGCCACGGCCTGGAGCCGGTGACCCCGCGCCAGTCCGAGTACCCGGTCGCTGCTCCGGCGCAACCGACCGGCGGCCTGCTGCCCGGTGCATCCGGTCAAGTCCAAGTCCTCAAGCGGGCCGAGGACCCAACCGTCGGCGTTGCGGTGCAACTGATCGGGCTCCGAAGGGTGGAAGAGTTCGAATAGGCGCTCGGTGATCGTCTCCGGTTCAGTCCCGGCCAGCGGAACCAGGTCCGCGAGTTCGTACCGGTCGCCGCGCAGCGCGTCCTCGTCCAGCACCACGGTGTCGACTTGGCCGAGTCGGCGCAACGCGCCTCGGTCCATAGCGATCGCACCGCGTCGGGCCAGGAACCGGCCGAGACTGGTTGCGAAGCCTTCCCTTCCGGCGTCGGGCGCCTTCGGTTCGCTGGCCAGCGCCACTGCCAGTCCCCGACGGGGCCCGGCGAACGGGCCTACGGCAGCGCCGCAGGACGCCCCTACGGCCATGGCCTGCTCGGTGTGCCGGGCGATGATGTCCCGGTGCGCTGGGCCGGGCCGCTCCACCACGATCGGCTCGGCCGCTGCGTCCTCCGGTCCGCGCACCAGGCGTGGTTCGGCCGCCGCCCAGGCATTGCGGTCCGCGTCGGCCTCGCGCCACTGCGATAAGCGTTCGGCGACGTCCAGGACCAGGCCGCCGCCGCGTGTGGCCACGCCCTGGGCGAGGGCACTGATCACCGGCAACACGGACTCGGTTTGTTCCCGACCGCGCAGTCCTTTCCCCACGAAACCCCGCAGCTTCGGGTGGAGCTGGATCGCCGTTGCCAGCGCACCCACCTCGGCGGGCAACGGCGTCCACGGCGACAGCCGGGTGATCGCCGAGATCAGGAGTCCGACGCCGTCTGCCGCCAATGCTGGGAGTGACTGCCGCTGGCGTGCCTCCTCGCTCGGGTGGTGCGGTTCTGGGCACCACTCGCCGTACTCGGCCTCTGCCGCAGCAGCGCGCGACTCGGCGCGTACGACGAGCCGGATCAAGTCCTGCAGCGGAGGCGGGGTGGAGGCAAGCTGCACCACTACCCGCTCAGAAGGCGCGTTCACCTGAGCCCACCGGTAGTTGTCAAGTCAAATTGAGACGGGTTGTGTTTAGTTGACTGGTTGCTGATCTTCGGTGGGTTGGTTGATCCAGGCCGCTTTGGGTAGTGCGGGTGGCCGGGGTCGGCGGGTGAAGCGTTCGGG
>NZ_SMKW01000207.1 GCF_004348985.1 Saccharopolyspora elongata
GAGAAGGCGGGGGCGGGTCTGAGCGGGCTGGTGTTGGAACAGGAAGCCAACAAGCATGTCCCGGGCGATGAGGATGCTGATAGCGGCTACGGCAGCGACGAGGACACCGACGCAGACGCAGACGACGCCGGCAGCGAGTCCGGTAGCGGTAGCAGCGAGTCCGGCGGCAGTAGCGAGTCCGGCTACGGCGGCGGCGAGGATGCGGACGACGCCACAAGCGAGTTCGGCGGCGATAGCAGCGAGTCCGGTTACGGCAGCGGCGAGGACGCGGACGACGCGGGCAGTGAGTCCGGTAGCGGCAGCAGCGAGTCCGGCCACGGCAGTGACGAGGACGCGGACGACGCGGGCAGCGAGTCCGGTAGCGGCAGCAGCGAGTCCGGCAGTGGTAGTGGCGAGTCCGGTAGCGGCAGTGGCGATGGTGGGCCGGGGTTGGGGTCGTTGGCCGGTGGGACCAGCGTTCCTCCGGCTGTCTCCGCGCACTCCTCTGGTCAGGGCGATTCCGGTGGTTCTGGTGGGGGCCGGGATGCCGTGTTGCCGGGCGACGGCCAGCACCAATCTGGCGACGAGCACAGCCCGGCCTCGGTGGGTGAGCCCCGCCATATCAGTGTTCCCGAGGGTTCTGGTGCTGCTGTGTCTGGGGGTGGGGAAACCTCTGGTGGCCGGGGTGTGCCGGGTGAGCGGGTCGGTGCCGGGGGCGGGTCGGACACCAAGTCCATTGTGGATCCGGTGGGTGCTGTTGCGTCGCGGCCGGGGCAGCCGGGTGCCCAGGTCCCGGCCACGCCGGAGGCCCAGGTCCCGGCCACGCCGGGTGATCCGGGACGGTCCGAGGCCGTCCGGGAAGAATCCGGTGGCGGGCAGCAGCGGGTGCCGGAAGGTCATCGGCAGGTCCCGTCGGGGCCGGATGTCCCGCAGTCAGGCGCCACCGGTGATCGCAGCCCGGGCGAGGTCGTCACGCATTCCGCCCGTACCCCTGGGAGCGAGGGGTTCGGGTTGGGTGGTTCCGCGCAGTCCGGGCCCCACGGGGCAGGTTCCGGGCCGGCACCTAACGCTGACGAGGTTGTCGCCCGCAATCAGGCCAGCGCAGTCTCCGAGCCCACCGGTCAGCCCGATGGTCAGCCCGATGGGGTGCGGGAGCCCGGGTCCGAATCCACCAGCGTGCCCAGCGGCGAACGCGGTGATGTGTCTGGCGGTGCGCGGGTCGGTGAGTCGACCGGCATGCCTGGCGGTGGTCGGGAGTCGGCTGGTGAGTCTGGTGATCGCGGGTTCACCGGTGAGCCTGGCGGTAGCGGCGAACGCGGTGGGTCGACCAGCGTTGGCGAACGTGGTGACGAGCTTGGTGGTCATCGCGGGTTCACCGGTGAGTCTGGTGGTGGCGAGCGGGTCGGTGAGCCTGGTGGCGAGCGGGCCGGTGGGTCGACCAGCGTTGGTGAACGCGGGGTTGAGCCCAGCGGCGAGAGCGGCGGCGAGTCTGGCGGTGGTCGCGAGTCGGCCGGCACGCCTGGCGGTGAGCGGGTCGGTGGGTCGACCGGCGTGCCTGGTGGTGGTCGGGAGCCGGCCGGTGAGTCCGGTGGTGGTGAGTCGACGTCGGCGCGGATTCCTTCTGCTTCGGTGGTTTCCCATGCCGCGGTCGATTCCGGCACCGAGGGTGGCCGCGATGGCGTGACCCCGGCACCGATCCAGGCCCCGGCCGCCGGTACCGGGTCGGGTTCTGGTTCGGGGGCGGGGGCGGGTCAGGGT
>NZ_SMKW01000208.1 GCF_004348985.1 Saccharopolyspora elongata
TCAGCCGAAGATGATGTTGAGGGCGATGATCAGGACCAGCGCGATCCCCGCCAACAGCCCCGGGCGGCGGTACCAGCCGGCGTCCTCACCACTGGTCGAGGCCCGCAGACTGGCCCGCGGCGTCAACCCGTACACCAACCCCACCAACTCCGCCTCCGGCTTCGGCCGCGTCACCAGCGACACCACCACGCTCACCACGATGTCCACCACGAACGCCGCACCCGCACCCACGAAACTCGCACCCTGCCCCGGCAGATCCAGCACCCCGGTCTCCGACAACCCGAACACCACCACCGCCGACACCGTGCCCAGCACCAGACCCGCCCACCCCGCATGCGGCGTCATCCGCTTCCAGAACATCCCCAGGATGAACGTCGCGAACAACGGCGCGTTGAAGAACGAGAACAACTGCTGCAGGTAATCCATCAAGTTCGAATACCCCGCCGCGATGAACGCCGTACCCACCGCCGCCAGCGTCGCCCCCACCGTCACCCAACGCCCCATGCTCAGGTAATAACCGTCCGCCCGGTCCCGCACCACATAGGACTGCCAGATGTCATACGTGAACACCGTGTTGAACGACGACAGGTTCGCCGCCATCCCCGCCATGAACGACGCCAGCAACCCCGCCAGGGCGATCCCCAGAATCCCGTTCGGCAGCAGATCCCGCATCAACAACAAGATCGCATCGTTGTAATCCACACCCCCACCACCGGACCCACCGGCCTGCTTGAACGCCGCCAGCTCCGGGATCAACACCGCCGCGATCATCCCCGGAATGATCACGATGAACGGGATGAACATCTTCGGGAACGCCCCGATGATCGGCGTCCGCTGCGCCGCCGACATGCTCTTGGACGCCATCGCCCGCTGCACCTCGACGAAGTTCGTCGTCCAATACCCGAAACTGAGCACGAAACCCAGCCCGAACACCAACCCCACCACCGACAGCACACTGTTGTCGAACCCGGTCAGCTCATTACCCGGCCACGCCGACAACTGCTCCGCACCACCCGGACCCGCCGACACCCGCTCGATCAGGCCCTGCACCCCACCGACCTTCACCAACCCGATGATCGTCAACGGCAACAACGCCGCCACGATCACGAAGAACTGCAACACCTCGTTGTAGATCGCCGCCGACAACCCACCCAACGCCGTGTACGACAACACGATCGCCGCCGCCAGCAACACCGACAACCACAACGGCCACCCCAGCAACGCATTCACGATGCTGGCCAGCAAATACAGATTCACCCCCGCGATCAACACCTGCGCCACCGCGAAACTGATCCCGTTCACCAGATGCGCCGCCCGCCCGAACCGGCGCAACATGAACTCCGGAACACTGCGCACCTTCGAGCCGTAGTAGAACGGCATCATCACCACGCCCAAGAACAGCATGGCCGGCACCGCACCGATCCAGAAATAATGCATCGTCGGCATCCCGTACTCGGCACCATTCGCCGACATACCGATGATCTCGATCGCACCCAGATTCGCCGAGATGAACGCCAACCCCGTCACCCACGCCGGCAACGCCCGACCCGACAGGAAAAAATCCAAACTGGTGGAAACCGCTCGCCGCGCCAGATACCCGATACCCAGCACAAAAACGAAGTACAACGCCAACAACGCGTAATCCACCGCGTTGGCATCCAGCAGCTGACCCTGAGC
>NZ_SMKW01000209.1 GCF_004348985.1 Saccharopolyspora elongata
CGGGCAACTCGGCTGAACCTGGTTGCGGGCCCGGCAACGGCTGTGGTTCATCTTGTTGAACGCCTTGGCGCTGGGTGGGCAGCAGCGTGCCGCCGATGCTGCTCGGGCCGGGCACTTCCTTGCGTGCGACCTCTTCGGCCGCCCGCACGGCTTCGGCGATCTCTGGGGTGGTGGAGGTGTCGAACCAGGATTTGATCGATTCCTCTTCATCTTCGGGTGCGGTGGTGGGGATTTCTTCCTTCGGTGGTTCGTAGCGGAAGACGCCGTCCGTGCCGGGGGCGCCGAGCATCCGTGCGAAGCCTTCCAGGGCTTTGTCGAAGTCGCTGGGCACGACCCATACCTTGTTGGCGTTTCCCTGCGCCATCTGCGGGAGCGTCTGTAGGTACTGGTAGGCGAGCAGCTCCGGGGTCGGTTTGCCGCGTTTGACGGCGGCGAAGACCTTTTCGACGGCTTTGGCTTGGCCTTGTGCCTGCAGGTAGCGGCTGGCCCGATCGCCTTGCGCCCGCAGGATGCTGGACTGGCGGTCGGCCTCGGCGCCGAGGATGGCCGCCTTCTTCTGACCTTCGGCGGCGAGGATCGCGGCTTGTTTCTGGCCTTCTGCGGTCTTGATCGACGATTCCCGCTGTCCTTCGGCGTTGAGGATGGTGGCGCGCTTCTCGCGGTCGGCGCGCATCTGCTTCTCCATGGAGTCCTTGATGGACGGTGGTGGGTCGATGGCTTTGAGTTCCACCCGTGCGACGCGGATGCCCCAGCGTCCGGTCTCTTGATCCAGCACTCCGCGGAGCTGGGTGTTGATGGCGTCGCGGGAGGTCAGAGTTTCTTCCAGGCTCATGCCGCCGACGACGTTGCGCAGTGTGGTGGTGGTGAGCTGCTCGACACCGATGATGTAGTTGGAGATCTCGTAAACGGCCGAGCGTGCGTCGGTGACCTGGAAGTACACCACGGTGTCGATGGACACCGTCAGGTTGTCCTGGGTGATCACCGGCTGCGGTGGGAAGGACACGACCTGCTCGCGCAGGTCGACGCGGGCGCGTACCTGGTCCAGGAACGGCGCCAGGAAGTTCAGGCCCGGCTCGGCCACGTTGCGGAACCGGCCGAGCCGTTCGATCACCGAGGCCGTTGCCTGCGGCACCACCAGCACGGTCTTCACCGCGATCACGAGGACCAGCAGCACGATGACAGCGAGGACGATCAGTCCGAGCGGGTCCACGTCAGCCTCCTCAGGGTTCTGCCCACACGACGGCGGTGGCCCCGGAGATGTCCATGACCGTCACCGTCTGGCCGGTCTCCAGCACCTGGGTTTCGTCGAATGCCCGGGCTGACCACACGTCGCCATTGATGCGCACCCGACCGCGCGTGGCATCCACGGTCGATTCGACGACAGCCTTCTTGCCGATCAGCGCTGCCACGTTGGTCTTCAGCTCGAGACCGCGGTTCAGCCGTCGTTTCAGCGCGGGCCGGGCGACGAAGATCAGTCCCAGTCCCAGTAGGGCGAACACGGCGGCATCGACGCCTAGCGGCACTCCCAACGCCGCTGCACCGGCAGCCCCGATGGCGGCGAGGCCGAGCATCAGCAACACGAGTTCACCCGAGATGACCTCGGCC
>NZ_SMKW01000210.1 GCF_004348985.1 Saccharopolyspora elongata
CGGTAGTTGTCAAGTCAAATTGAGACGGTTTGTGTTCAGTTGGCTGGTTGTTGATCTTCGGTGGGTTGGTTGATCCAGGCCGCTGTGGGTAGTGCGGGCGGTCGGGGCCGGCGGGTGAAGCGTTCGGGGTGAGCGGCCTGGGCGCGGTCGAGGGTGGTTTGCCGTGCTGTGTGGATGTGTTGGGCTGTTCCGAAGTGGACGGATGCTGGGGTGTGCAGGCCGATGCCGGAGTGGCGGTGTTCGTGGTTGTATGCCAGGAAGAAACCGTCGCAGAAGGTTCGGGCGTCTTCCAGGGACCCGAACCGCTGGGGGAAGTCGGGTACGTATTTCATGGTTTTGAACTGGGCCTCGGAGTAGGGGTTGTCGTTGGAGGTGCGTGGTCGGGAATGTGATCGCAGGACACCGAGATCGACCAGCAGTTCAGAGACGGGTTTGGACACCATCGCCCCGCCCCGGTCAGCGTGGATCGTGTGCGGCTCGATCCCGTTGCGGGCGATGGCCTCGCCGAGGAAATCCTTGGCGACGACGGCGTCTTCGGCCGCAGCGACCAGCCAGCCGGTCACGTAGCGGGAGAAGATGTCCATCACGACGTAGCACTTGTACCAGACGCCTTTGGCCTGTCCTTTCAGCGCGGTGATGTCCCACGACCACACCTGGGACGGTCCGTGCGCGACCAGTTCCGGGCGGATGCGGGGCGGGTGGGTGGCCTGCCTGCGGCGTTCGCGGACCTGCCCGGCTGCGCGGGCTACGCGGTACATCGTGGAGATCGAGCAGTGATAGCGGCCCTCATCCAGTTCCCGAGCCCAGACCTGCGGGATCGCCAGATCCGCATAGCGGGGCTCGGCTAATAACTCCAGCACTGCCTGCCGCTCGTCCTCACTCAAGGTGCCCGGTGGCGGCGTGCGGGGCAGCCACGGCCCGTGCACCGGGCCGGGCGGGTTGATGCGCCGGTAGTGGGTGGCACGGGAGCGTCCGGTCAGCTCGCATGAGCGTTTCACCGACACTCCCGCGCCCCAGAGTTCGGTGAACGCGGTGGTCATGACCTCCTCGGCGGCTCGTCCTTGTCCGCGCTCCCGGAGATGTCTTCCAAGAGCGCGTGCGCTTTTCCCATAATGTCCAGCGCCATTCGGGACTTGCCTAGATCAGACTTCAGTTTCTCGTTCTCCCGCCGCAGTTTCTCCAGCTCAAGCTGCTCCGCGGTCTTGCGCTCCCGCTTCGGCCCTGCACCACCGGCATCACCGGTCTTGCCGGAGCCGGTGGTCAGGGCCCCGGCGTCACGGGCACGGGTCCACTCGATGATGTGAGAGGAATACAAGCCCTCCCGACGCAGGATCTTGCCTTTCTCACCGTTGGGGGCGTTCTCATACTCGGCGACGATCGCCAGCTTGTACTCCGGGCTGAATACCCGCCGCGACGGCCGCGGAGCAGGATCATCACCCTGCCCACCCGACCGACCCGACCTGTCGTTGGATGAAGTGGACACGACTACCAGGATCTCCGATCCCGCCCTCACACTCATACCCGGCACTCACACCAGGTGTCTCATCTCATCCTGACAAAGAGGG
>NZ_SMKW01000211.1 GCF_004348985.1 Saccharopolyspora elongata
CCCTCTTTGTCAGGATGAGATGAGACACCTGGTGTGAGTGCCGGGTGCCGGAGCGAGGGCGGGATCGGAGATCCTGATAGACGTGTCCACTTCATCCGACAGGCCCGGCAAGCCGGCTCAGCAGCCTGATCCTGCCGCACGGCCATCGCGGCGGGTGTTCAGCCCGGAGTACAAGCTGGCGATCGTCGCCGAGTATGAGAACGCCCCGAACGGTGAGAAAGGCGCGATCCTCCGCCGGGAGGGCTTGTATTCCTCCCACGTCATCGAGTGGACACGCGCCCGCGACGCCGGTGTCCTCACTACCCGGTCCGGCGAGGCTGGCCCGGCGGCGCCGAAGCGTGCGAAGAAGACCGCCGAGCAGCTCGAGTTGGAGAAATTACGCCGGGAGAACGAGAAACTGAAGTCTGATCTGGGCAAGACCCGGATGGCGCTGGACATCATGGGAAAAGCGCACGCGCTCTTGGAAGGTCTGTCCCAGAGCGCGGAGGACGACGAGCCGCCGAGGACATCATGACCACCGCGTTCACCGAACTCCGCGCCGCGGAGGTCTCGGTGCGCAGATCGTGTGAGCTGACCGGGATCTCCCGCGCCACCCATTACCGGCGGGCCAAGCCACAGGGCCCGCTGCATGGCCCGTGGCTGCCCCGTAGCCCGCCGCCGGCGGCCTTGAGCGAGGCCGAACGCCACGCCGTGCTGGAGCTGCTGGCCGACGCCCGCTACGCGGACCTGGCGATCCCGCAGGTCTGGGCCAGAGAGCTGGACGAAGGCCGCTATCACTGCTCGATCTCCACGATGTACCGCATCGCCCGCGCCGCGGGGCAGGTCCGTGAACGACGCCGCCAGGCCACCCACCCGCCACGGATCCGCCCGGAACTCCTCGCGCATGGCCCCTCCCAGGTGTGGTCGTGGGACATCACCGCGCTCAAAGGCCCGGTGAAAGGGGTCTGGTACAGGTGCTATGTCGTCATGGACATCTTCTCCCGCTACGTGACGGGCTGGCTGGTGGCCGCGGCCGAGGATGCCGTCGTGGCCAAAGACTTCCTCGGCGAGGCCATCGCCCGTAACGGCATCGAGCCGCACACGATCCACGCCGACCGGGGAGGGGCGATGGTGTCCAAACCCGTCTCCGAACTCCTGACCGACCTCGGTGTCCTGCGGTCACATTCCCGTCCGCGTACCTCGAACGACAACCCGTACTCCGAGGCCCAGTTCAAAACGATGAAGTACGTGCCGGACTTTCCCCACAGGTTCGGGTCGTTAGCAGACGCCCGCGCGTTCTGCGACGGTTTCTTCCTGGCCTACAACCACGAACACCGTCACTCCGGCATCGGTCTGCACACCCCCGCGTCCGTGCACTTCGGAACAGCCGAGCACATCCGCACCCAGCGACAGACCACCCTCGACCACGCCCACGCCACACACCCCGAACGCTTCACCCGCCGACCCCGGCCACCCGCACTACCCAAAGCGGCCTGGATCAACCAACCCACCGAAGATCAGCAACCAGTCAACTAAACACAACCCGTCTCAATTTGACTTGACAACTACC
>NZ_SMKW01000212.1 GCF_004348985.1 Saccharopolyspora elongata
CCGTCGAGAGATCCCCGGAGTTCGGAGATGGTTGGGGCCCGGCCTCGTGGCGCACCTGGCGCCATCAGCTCGCCGAGTGAGCATCGACTGATTCGACCAGCGAGTTGGCGATCTGCTGCAGGGAGTCCAGCACGACGGAAACCGCCCGCCGTTTTGTCTGTTCCGGACGAGCGAGGACGTCGACGTTGCGGACCGCGCGGATCCCGGTGAGCGGCCGCAGGACCACGGCGGATCCGCCCGGTGGCCGGGCCGTGTAGCGCGGGAGCAACGCCAGGAGATTGCCGTGGGCGACCATCGCCGCGGCGGTCGTGAAATCGTTGATCCGGTGTACCACCCGCATTGGCCGACCCGCCGACGCCGCGATCGCATCCAGCATGTCGGCGGGCGAGAACCCGGGATGCGTGGACACCCACGATTCGTCGACGAGATGGGCCGGGCTGAGCGAATCATGCTGGGCCAGGGGATGATCAACACGCATCGCCACGTCCATCGGCTCCAGTAACAGCGGCACCACGGACAGTCGCTGGGAGGGCCATGGCTGTGTGTGGCTCATCCGGTGGGCGATGACGATGTCGTACGACGCAGTAAGCGCGGGGAACGCTTCCCGGGCCACGTCCTCGTCGACGCATTCCACCGGAGGGTGGTCGGTCTCGTTCGACCTCGTGGCCAGCGCGGGGAAGAACGTGACCGCGGCGCTGTGAAATCCGGAGACTCGGACGATCACTGACAGGTCCTCGAGGTACTCCTCGACGGCCACCTGGGCCCGGGCCATTGCGGAGGCCACCGACACGGCAGCGTTCGCCAATGCCCGACCAGCCTCCGTGAGTTCGACTGAACGACCGCGCTTGTGCGTGAGCGGCGCGACGAACTGGCGTTGCAACGCTGTCAGCACTTGCGAAACCGCTGACGGGGTGACCGATAGCGCCCGCGCGGTCGCCGCGATGCTGCCGTGGTCGGCAAGCTCGCGAAGCACCCTGAGCTGGTGCAGATCCATTAGGCTAATCTAAACCATGGTTGTTGTTATTGACGGTTTGTCTTTCGGGTATCCCGCTTTACCATCGACGTATCCCCCGCGCCCCGCTGCCCGCTGGCTCCTCGCCCCTGGGCACGGCAACCGCCCGGTCGATCTGACGGAGGCCTGCGCACGGCAGATCTGCGTCCCCACGAGCGCCTGCTCCCCCGCAGGTCGCGCCAGGCATCAGCACAGCCGCACAAGGAGCGAGATGACCCCCTTGAAGCCCACCTGCCTACTGCTCGATCTCGATGGCACCCTGGTGGACTCCGCCCCCGGCATCACCATTAGCGTCGTGGCAGCCCTGCAAGCGGTTGGCGCTGATATTCCCGAGGCGGCCGTGCTGCGCACCTTCATCGGGCCTCCGATGTACGAGTCCTTCCGGAACGTGCTCGGTCTCGACGAACCGACCGCCAGGCGTGCCCTCCAGGTCTATCGAGCGGACTACGCCGAGAACGGCGCACTGGACAGCCGCCCGTACGAAGGCATTCCCGAGCTGCTGGACAAGCTG
>NZ_SMKW01000213.1 GCF_004348985.1 Saccharopolyspora elongata
CGAAAGACATCCCAGGAGCTTGAATGTCAAGCAGCAGCCGAGTTGATGTGATGCGACCAGGCGGTCGTCTCGTCGTAGAGGGTGCCGGTTTTGAGGCATCCGTGGAGGATGCCGACGAGTCGGTTGGCGAGTTGGCGCAGGGCGGCGTTGTGACCGGTGCCGCGGGCTTTCTGCCGGTCGTAGTAGGCGCGCGCACCGGGCGAGCGCAGCAGTGCGTTGAACGCTTGCGTGGTGAGGGCGTCGATGAGCCGGTCGTTGTGGACGAAGCGGGCCAGGGCGACCTTCTTCTTGCCGGAGGCGCGGGTGATCGGGGAGGTGCCGGCGTAGTTCTTGCGGGCTTTGGCGGTGGCGTAGCGGGTGGGGTCGTCGCCGAACTCTGCGAGCACCCGGGCACCGAGGACCGGTCCCAGGCCGGGCTGGGAGGTGATGATCTCAGCGTCCGGGTGCTGCCCAAAATGGGCTTCGACCTGCCCTTGCAGCGTCTTGACCTGGGTGTTGAGTGTGGTCAGGACCGCGATCAGCGCTTGGATGGAGGCGGCGTAGGCGGCAGCGACGACCTCGGGCTGACCGAGGTGCTCGGCCCGCAGCGCGGCCTGGATCGCCGTTGCTTTCTCCGCGACGTTGCGGCGGCGGGCCCGTTTCAGCACGGCGCTGATCTGCGCGAGTGTCAACCGGGCGGCCTGGGCCGGGGTAGGTGCTTTGGCCAGCAGCTCCAGAGTGTCGGCGGCGTCCAGATCGTCGAAAGCGGCCAGCGCGGCGGGGAAGTAGTCCCGCAGCGCGTGCCGCAGCCGCTGGGTGTGGCGGGTCCGTTCCCAGATCAGCGTCTTGTGGGTACGGGCCACGACCTTGATCGCCTCGACCTCGGCGGAGTCCCCGGCGACCGGCCGCAACTCGTGGGAGTGGGTGCGGACCATGTCGGCCAGCACGTGCGCGTCACCGGAGTCGCTCTTGGCTCCCGAGACACCCAGCCGGTCACGAAACCTCGCGGCCTGCAACGGGTTCACCGCCAGCACCGTGTACCCGGCCGCGACCAGCGCCGCGACCCACGGTCCCCGGTCGGTCTCGATACCGACCAGCACCTCGACCTCGTCGGCGTCCTCCCCCGCCAGCTCTCCGACGATCGCGTGCAACCGGCCCATCCCGGTAACCCCTTCGGGAAGCCGGGCTTTAGCCAGTCTGCGACCAGAGCCGTCCATCACCTCCACGTCGTGATGGTCCTCGGCCCAGTCATCTCCTACGAACAGCCGCAACGGTCCTCCCGTTCTCGATGCCGATCACCCTGAAGCAGCCGGCGGGAGAACCATCAGCGACCTAATCAAGCAGTGCTCACACCACCAGCAGGTGGGCACGACATCCCAGCAGCGATCAACTCTCCCGGCCTACCGGCAGGGGCACGGTCTTTCGTCAGGACTCAAGCGTCCAGGAACCAAGAGTGCTCACCTACCGGCCGGCTACCAACCAGGAGTTTGCCGGATGGCTCACTCCCAGAACTGATTAGGA
>NZ_SMKW01000214.1 GCF_004348985.1 Saccharopolyspora elongata
GAATTCTCCGACCTCGTCATACGCCTCATATCCCGACGGAGTTTCCGAC
This sequence comes from Saccharopolyspora elongata, assembly GCF_004348985.1. Lineage (GTDB taxonomy): Bacteria > Actinomycetota > Actinomycetes > Mycobacteriales > Pseudonocardiaceae > Saccharopolyspora > Saccharopolyspora elongata. The sequence continues at coordinate 50 of NZ_SMKW01000214.1, forward strand.
CATGCATTCGCCACGTGAGTACGACTATCACGTCAGGCTTGCCGGAGACTTGACGAATCTTGCGCTTGAACAGCGCTGCTGGGATGACACCGCGCAGGCTCAATGCGCAGCGCACGGCCTCGCAGTACCCGGTTCGTCGGTGGACCGTTCAGGCGAACCTGTCCCGACGATGCCGGGCGGGGTGGCGGGTGCGGAGTGGCGATCGGTTTTCGATCAGGCGCCCGTGCCCACCGCGGTGCTGGATGTGCAGGGCCGCCCCCAGTACGTCAACCCGGCGCTATGCGATCTACTGGGCCACGAAGCCCCGGACTTAGTGCAGCCGCGCCCGCACGACACCTTGTGTCCAGGCCACGTGGTCCTGCAGAACGCCGTTGTCGGGGACACCCTCGCGCGCGGACACGCTGTGGCGGAAACGTGGTACCACAAGCCCGACGGCCAGACGATCTGGGTGCGGCTATCAGCTTCGGTGATCAACGATACCGTCGGCCGCCCGTGCTCCGTCCTGTTGCAGGCAGAGGACGTCACCACCCGCCGTAGCTGCGAAACCCTGTGGGACCAGTGCTTCGCCACGGCGCCGATCGGGATGGCCCTGCTGGATCTGCAGGGATATTGGACATCGGTGAACGACACATTATGCGACCTTCTGGGTTACCGTCGCGATGAAATTCTCGCAATGCACTTTTCCGACCTGACCTACCCCGGCGATGAAGAGCAGGGCGACACCGCCCTCGCCGATCTGCGTGCGGGCCGCACAAAGACCGTCAGCACGGAAAAACGCTACCGGCACAAGGACGGACACCCAATCACGGTACTGATCCGATCCAGCGTCGTCACCGGCCCGGACGGCCTGCCGTCCTTCCTCGTCAGCCACTACGAGGCGATCGGCAACGGACGCATGACCGATGCCCACCTCGCCCACCTCGCATTGCACGACCCGCTGACCGGACTGGCCAACCGCGCCTTACTCGCCGACCGCCTACACCACCACCTCGCCGCACTAGCCGGTAGCAGCGGCGTTCTGGCCGTACTCGTCGCCGACCTCGACCAGCTCAAACAAGTCAACGACCGCTACGGCCACCTCGCCGGCGACCATCTCCTGACCGCAGCCGCCCACCAACTGCTGGCCGGTGTGGACCCCAGTGCCACGGTGGCACGACTCGGCGGCGACGAATTCGTCGTCGCCAGCCTCGTCGACGACATCCCCACAGCCGAAACGCTACGGGACCGCATCGCTGAACTCCTCAACACCAAGACCACCGCAGCCGGACACCGGGTCAACCTGAAGGCCAGCGTCGGGATCGCCGTGACTCAAGACCCCACCACTGAACCAAAAGAACTCCTGCACCTAGCTGATCAAGACATGTACGCCCGCAAAAAGAACCCCCGAAACGCATAACACACGAC
>NZ_SMKW01000021.1 GCF_004348985.1 Saccharopolyspora elongata
CCTCACCCAACGCTGGCGCACCCTGCAACACATCACCGCCAGCCCACGCAAAATCACCGCCATCGTCCAAGCCGCCCTCACCCTCACCCACCACGAACACGGCCGAATCCACTGAGATCACCTCAATGGAAATCGGACCTCTGATTTCCATTGAAATTGCGGCGGTCAGCGCTTGCGGCGCCAGGCCCAGCCGGCGACGGCTCCGAGACCCACCAGGCCCATCGTGGCGCGCACGCCCGCCCGCTCCCGCACCTGGACGACCGGGCGGATGATCGCCGGGCCCGGCGGCTGCGGCGGCGCCACCTCCAGGTTCTCCCGGGCCGATGCCGTCCACGCCGTCACGAACAGGATGAACCGCGAGGTCAGGTTCGCGAACACCAGCAGACCGAGGATCGGGCCGAACGCCACGCCCGCCGGCGAGCTGGTGACGCTGTTCAGGTAGACCACGCCGACCTGCTTGAGGATCTCGAACCCGACGGCGGCGAACAGTGCACCCCACACCGCGCTGCGCAGCGTGACCGGCTTTCGCGGCAGCCGCGCCAGCACCCACAGGAACACCAGCCAGGTCGCCAGCAGCGACAGCAGGATCGACAGCACTCGCAGCACGAGCACCGCGGCCGGGCTGTCCTCGATCCCGACCAGCTCGAAAAACCACCGCCCGACCCCGCCGCCGAGGGCGCTGATGCCCAGCGAGACGGCCATCGCCGCGCCGAGCCCGATCAGCGATCCCAGGTCGGCGGCCATCCGCCGGACCATCGACTGCTTGATGGGCTCCTGCGTCCACTGCGCGGTCAGCGCCTCCCGCAGGTTCGTCATCCAGCCGAGCCCCGAGTACAGCGCGGCGAGCAGGCCGATCACGCCGACGGTTCCGGCCTGGCTGATCGCCTGCTCGACGACGCGGTTGAGCATGTCGCTCATCGCCGGGCTGGGCACCGCCGTGGTGATCGACGTCTGCAGCCTGCCCAGCAGCTCCGGGTTCCCGCTCAGCACGAAACCGGCCACGGCGAAGGCGATCATCAGCAGCGGCACCATCGCGAGCACGCTGAAATAGGTGATCGCGGCGGCGTAGTAGTCGCCGTACTGGCTCTGGTAGCGCTCGAACGCGCGGATGATCCGGTCCAGCCACTCGTGGCGGCGGCGCAGCAGCGCCAGTCGTCCCGGCTTCGCTTCCTGCTCCTGACCGGCCACGGTGCGCCTCCCGCCGCAACGGCATCCCCCGAACGGTGGCAGGCTACCCGTGGATGATCAGTTCAGCCCATCGGCGGAAGGAAGCCCACCCGATCGAACACCGTCCGCAGCGTCTCCGCGGACACCGCCCGCGCCCGCTCGGCACCCCGGTGCAGGACCTTGTCCAGCTCGGTCGGGTCGTCGAGGTACTCGCGGACCCGCTCCTGGAACGGGGTGACGAACTCGACCACGACCTCGCCGAGCTCCTTCTTCAGGTCGCCGTAGCCCTTGCCCTCGTAGGCGGCCTCCAGGTCGGCGATGCTGCGGCCGGTGAGCGCCGAGTAGATCACCAGCAGGTTGCTGATGCCCGGCTTGTTCTCGACGTCGTAGCGGATCTCCCGCTCCAGGTCGGTGACCGCGGAGCGGATCTTCTTCGCCGAGCGCTTCGGCGACTCCAGCAGCTCGACGACCCCGGCGGGCACCGACTTGCTCATCTTCGAGGTCGGGTCCTGCAGGTCGTAGATCTTGGCGGTGTCCTTCGGGATGTGCGCGGCCGGCACCGTGAAGGTCTTGCCGTAGCGGGAGTTGAACCGCTGCGCCAGGTTGCGCGTGAGCTCCAGGTGCTGGCGCTGGTCCTCGCCGACCGGGACCGCGTCGGCCTGGTAGAGCAGGATGTCCGCGGCCTGCAGCACCGGGTAGGTGAACAGCCCGACGCTGACGTGGTCGGCTTCCTGGCGGGCGGACTTGTCCTTGAACTGCGTCATCCGGCCGGCCTCGCCGAATCCGGTCAGGCATTCCAGGACCCAGCTGAGCTGGGCGTGCTCGGGGACGTGGCTCTGCACGAACAGCGTCGACCGCTCGGGATCGATGCCGATGGCGAGCAGTTGCGCGGCGGACAGCCGGGTGCGCTGGCGCAGCAGCTCCGGCTCCTGCGCGACGGTGATGGCGTGCAGGTCGACGACGCAGTAGAAGGCGTCGTGGTCATCCTGCATGGTGACCCATTCCCGCAGGGCACCCAGGTAGTTGCCGAGGTGGAACGAGTCGGCGGTGGGCTGGATGCCGGACAGCACGCGCGGCCGCGCCGCGGGCTGGTCGCCGGTCTGGGTTGCGGGGCTGTCGCTGCTCACGTGGTGATTCTCGCAAGCCCCGCGAAGCTGGTGGGAGCGACCTCTCCGGTTCTCCGGCGGGTCAGCTCTTGCGCTGGTTCTCCGGTTGGATCTTCTTCTTCCGGAACATGCCCGCGACCATCCCGACCACCCCGAGCCCGACGGCGGTGAGGCCGACCGGGGCGCTCAGCGAATCCAGGGGGCCGGCCGCTTGAGCGGTCGACTCGGCGGCAGCGGCGCCGGCGGTCGCCAGGAGCGCGGCGGCGGCCGCGGCACCAAGCACGGAGGCTCGCGTTGCCACGCGAGATATTCGGCTACGCACGGGCGTGCCCTCCCTGCGACAGTTGACCCGATCAGGTCAGCACTCGTCTGAGTTCGGTGGCGGACCGTACCGACCACTCATTGCCAGCGTGGTCGCTTTGCGTAAACCGGCCACGACGCAATGATCATATTTTCCGGCCTGTGGCCGCTGTCGCCGGGTCCGCCGATCATGAAATCGCGCAGGCCAGCGGCCGGGATCATCCCGAGGGGCGACCCCGGCCGAAAATTCACCTGTGTTCTACGACACACCGAATCGAGTTATGCCGGGCTGATGCCCAGCTGGACCCGGCCGCCTCGCTCGTAAGTGGTGCTGCGCTGCCGCGCCGAGCGGCCCGCCCGCGCGGCCAGTTCGTGCAGCTCCTCGACGCTGCGCTCCGAGCCGTGCTCGGAGCCGGCCATCCGGCTGATGGTCTCCTCCATCAGCGTTCCGCCGACGTCATTGGCACCGCCGTTGAGCACCTCCGACGTGCCTTCGTCGCCGAGCTTCACCCACGAGCACTGGACGTTGTCGATCCGGCCGTGCAGCAGGATGCGCGCCATCGCGTGCACCGCGCGGTTGTCGCGGCGGGTCGGGCCCGGGCGCGCCAGCCCGGCGAGGTAGATCGGCGCGTTGCGGTGCACGAACGGCAGCGGGACGAACTCGGTGAACCCGGCGTTGCCGTGCTCGGCCGCGGCGTCCTGCACGCCGGCCAGGGTTCGGAGGTGGCCGAGCCAGTGCTCCGGGGTGTCGACGTGGCCGTACATCATCGTCGACGAGGACGGGATGCCCAGCCGGTGCGCGGTGCTGACGACCTCGATCCACTCGGCGGCGGGCAGCTTGCCCTTGGTCAGCACCCAGCGCACCTCGTCGTCGAGGATCTCCGCCGCGGTGCCGGGAATGCTGCCCAGCCCGGCCTCCTTCAGCTCGGCGAGCCAGTCGGCGATGCTCGCCCCGGCCTTCGCCGCGGCACTGACGATCTCCATCGGGCTGAACGCGTGGACGTGCATCTCGGGAACCCGCTGCTTGATCGCGCGCACCAGGTCGGCGTAGCCGGACACCGGCAGCCGCGGGTCGATGCCGCCCTGCATGCAGATCTCGGTCGCCCCGGCCCGCCACGCCTCGTCGGCCCGGTCGGCGACCTCCTCCGGCGAGAGCCGGTAGGCGTCGGCGTCGCGCTCGCGCTGCGCGAAGGCGCAGAAGCGGCAGCCGACGTAGCAGATGTTCGAGAAGTTGATGTTGCGGTTGACGACGTAGGTGATGTCGTCGCCCACGACGTCCCGGCGCAGCCCGTCGGCGATCCCGGCGAGCGCGTCCATCGCGGCTCCGTCGCAGGTCATCAAGGCCATCGCGGCGGCGGTGCGGCTCTCGTCGAGCAGCGCGGCGGGATCGGCCTCGGCCAGCCGCAGGCCCTCGCGCACGTCGGCGTCCAGCCGCTCCGGTGCCGCGTCGGCGGGCAGCTGCCTGCGCAGCTCGTCCCAGTCGCCGTAGACCGTGTCGAAGTCGCCGCGGCGATCGTCCGTGCGACCGGTCGTGTCGATGCTGCGGTGCAGGTCGGTGCGGCCGATGGACTCGAACCCGCCGTCCGGCTCCTGCCACTCCCGGCCGACCGGTGCGGCGTCCGCGGCGGCGAAACCGTCCGAATCGGACAGCGCCGCGACGTGACCGGCCACCCGCAGGTCCAGCCACTGGGTGCTGTCCCCGGCCAGCCCGGCGCGCACGTAGCGCGGGTAGGCGGTGAGGCGCTCGCGCATCTCGAAACCGCCCTCGCGGGTCTTCGCGGCGAGCTCGTCGATCTCCGGCCACGGCCGTTCCGGGTTGACGTGGTCCGGCGTCACCGGCGAAACCCCGCCCCAGTCGTCGATCCCGGCGCGCAGCATCAGCAGCTGCTCGTCGCCGATGAGGTTCGGCGGCGCCTGCACGCTCACCCCGGAGGGCATCAGCAGCCGCGCGACCGCGATGGTGGCGGCCAGGTCCTGCAGGTCGGCGTCGGGCATGCCGCGCATCGCGGTGTCCGGCTTGGCCCGGAAGTTCTGCACGATGATTTCCTGGACGTGCCCGTACTGGCGGGCGACGCCGCGCAGCGCGAGCAGCGACTCGGCGCGCTCGGCGCGGGTTTCACCGATTCCGATGAGGATTCCGCTGGTGAACGGCACCGCGACGCGGCCGGCGTCGGCCAGCACCCGCAGCCGGACGGCGGGCTCCTTGTCCGGGCTGCCGAAGTGCGGGCCGCCCTTCTCCCGCCACAACCGCTCTGACGTGGTCTCCAGCATCATGCCCATGCTCGCCGCGACCGGTTTGAGCCTGGTCAGCTCCGACCAGCTGAGCACGCCGGGGTTCAGGTGCGGCAGCAGGCCGGTCTCCTCCAGCACCGCGATGGCACAGGCCCGCACGTAGTCCACTGTGGAGGAGTAACCGCGCACCTCCAGCCACTCCCGGGCTGCGGGCCAGCGCTCCTCGGGCCGGTCTCCCAGGGTGAACAGGGCCTCCTTGCACCCCGCCGCCGCGCCCTGGCGGGCGATCTCCAGCACCTCGTCGCGTTCCAGGTAGGCGGACTCCACGCGGTGCGGAACGGTGGCGAACGTGCAGTAATGGCAACGATCCCGGCAAAGCCGGGTCAACGGGATGAACACGTTGCGGCTGTAGGTGACCACGCCTTCGTGTCCCTCGGCCACCAGGTGCGCGTCCCGCGCGCGACCGGCCGCCGCCAGCAGTCTTTCGAGGTCATCGCCGCGGGCGTGCAGCAGGACCGCGGCTTCGGCGGCGTCCAGCGAAACGCCGTCCGTGGCGCGGCGGAGCGCGCGGCGCATCGCCGAGGCGCTCGGAGTGGGTTCCGGCGGGGCAAGTTCCAGATCTGCAACGGACACCAGCCGACTCTAAGTCTCCGAGCACGCACCACCCAACCGTCGTAGACGTGCCACACACCTCACTATCGGCTATTGAATTACTCCGTTCTGCCCTACCGGTACTCACCGAATCAGGCGCAAAATCCGACGAATACCACTGGGTGAATCACACTCTGTCTCCATAGGAGGGACACGTGTCACGCACTAGAAGGAGCGGCCGGGCGATGCGCATCGCCGGCTCGGCGCTCGCGCTGGCGTTGCTGGTACCCGCAGGCATCGTCGGCGCAGCCGAATCCGCGCCCGCGGCCACCGCCGCGCCGGTTCACTTCGTCGTGCTCGGCCCGACCGGCGACGGCCTGCAGCAGACCGAGGAATCGGTCCGCGCGGTCGGCGGAACCGTCGTACAGAGCTGGCCCCAGATCGGCGTGATCGTCGCGACCTCGACGGATCCCGGGTTCGCCGCCGCAGTTCGCACCCAGCCGGCCGTGGAACAGGCCGGTGCCAGCCGAAACCTCGCCGAGCAGCTGCCGCCCGCGCAGTCGCAGCGGCTGGAGGCGCTGGAGGGCACGGTCGGCGCCATCCCCTTCGCCGCCGTTCCCGGCGAGGAGCCGCTGGAGCCCGAGCAGTGGGACATGCGGCAGATCAAGGCCGAGCAGGCCAGCGCGGTCTCCCAGGGCAGCAAGGACATCACGGTCGGCGTGCTGGACTACGGCATCGACCCGACGCACCCGGACCTGAAGCCGAACCTGGACGTCACCAAGTCGGTGAGCTGCGTGAACGAGGGCGTCCCGGACACCAGGCAGGAGGCCTGGCAGCCGCAGGACCCGACGCAGGACCACGGCACCCACACCGCGGGCACCATCGCCGCCGCGCGCAACGGCGTCGGCATCGCGGGTGTCGCCCCGAACGTGACGCTGGCCTCGGTGCGGGTCATCGACGACGGCGGCTTCATCTACCCCGAATACGCGGTCTGCGGCTTCATCTGGGCCGCCGAGCACGGCTTCGACGTCACCAACAACTCCTACTTCGTCGACCCCTGGTACCTGTGGTGCGACAGCGACCCGGACCAGAAGGCCGCGGCCGAAGCGGTGCGCCGCGCCGTCGCGTACGCGCAGGGCAAGGACGTCGTGAACGTGGTCTCGGCGGGCAACAGCAACTGGGACCTGTCCAAGCCGATCCGCGACACCAACAGCCCGAACAACGGCGGGCCGACCCAGGACCGCAAGACCGGGCACGAGTGCCACGTCCTGCCCGGTGAGCTGCCGGGCGTGGTCTCGGTGTCCGCGGTGGGCTCGGACGCGGTGAAGTCGTACTACTCCAACTACGGACTGGGTTCGATCACGGTCACCGCCCCGGGCGGCGACAAGAACCAGATCCCGCAGACGCCGTCGCAGAACGGTCGCGTGCTGTCCACTGTGCCCGGCGGCGGCTGGGGCTGGATGCAGGGCACCTCGATGGCCGGGCCGCACGCGGCCGGCGTGGTCGCGCTGCTGCGCAGCACCCACCAGGAGTGGAACGCCCAGCAGGTGGCCGGCGCGCTGACCAACCAGGCGGACGCCCTGGAGTGCCCGACCAGCTACGACCCGGACGGCGACGGCAAGCCGGACGCGGTGTGCTCGGGCGGCAAGAGCGGCGCCGGTTTCTACGGCGCGGGCCTCATCGACGCCCTGGACGCCGTCCAGAAGTAAGCCGCAAAGGGTGACACCCGAAGGGCGCCTTCGGCCGATCCGGTCGGAGGCGCCCTTCGCGTTGCCGCATTTCGCACGATCTGGGGTTGCCTGGGCGAGTTGACGGCAGGACGCTGGCGGTCCGGAGGGTTGTCGCTCGGGAGTGAGGCGCTGTCGTGGCTGATTCGGAGACCTTCGTGATCGTCGGTGCCGGCATGGCCGGGGCCAAGGGCGCGCAGGCGCTGCGCGATCTGGGATTCGACGGGCGCATCGCCCTGCTCGGCGACGAACCGCACCGCCCGTACGAGCGCCCGCCGCTGTCCAAGGCGTACCTGATGGGCAACGAAGGGTTCGACAGCGCGTACGTGCACGACGAGTCCTGGTACGCCGACAACCGGGTGGATCTGCAGCTGGAGGTGTCGGTGCGGCGCATCGACCGGGCGCTGCGGCAGGTGGAGCTCACCGACGGCGGACGCCTCGACTTCGACAAGCTGCTGATCGCGACCGGGGCCAACCCCCGTTCGCTGCCGGTGCCCGGCATCGACGCCGAGGGCGTCCTGTACCTGCGGCGGGTCGAGGATTCCGACCGGATCAAGCGGACCCTGGCGGGCATCGAGCGGCTCGTGGTGGTCGGCGCGGGCTGGATCGGTCTCGAAGTCACCGCCGCCGCACGCGAAGCGGGCGTGGCCGTGACCGTCGTCGAGACGACGGAGCTGCCGCTGCTGCGGGTGCTCGGGCCGGAGGTGGCCGAGGTCTTCGCGGCGCTGCACCGGGACCACGGCGTGGACTTCCGGTTCGGCACCGCGGTCAGCGAGATCCTGGTCGACGGCGACCGCGCGGCCGGGGTCCGGCTGACGGACGGCGCCGAAGTCCCGGCCGGGGCGGTGCTGGTCGCGGTCGGCGTGGAGCCGGAGGTCGCGCTCGCGAGGGATGCGGGCCTGCGGGTCGACAACGGCATCCTGGTCGACGCCTCGCTGCGCACCGGTGACCCGAACATCGTCGCGGCGGGCGACGTGGCGAACGCGTTCAACCCGTTGCTGGGCAAGCAGATCCGCGTGGAGCACTGGGCGAACGCGCTCAACCAGCCGGCCACCGCGGCGGCGTCGATGCTGGGGCGCGACGGCAAGTACGCGGAACTGCCCTACTTCTTCACCGACCAGTACGACCTGGGCATGGAGTACCTCGGCCACGCCGACCCGGGCGGCTACGACCAGGTGGTGTTCCGCGGCGACGTGGCGGCCCGCGAGTTCATCGCGTTCTGGCTGGCCGGCGGCCGGGTCCTGGCGGGCATGAACGTCAACATCTGGGACGTCCAGGACCAGATCAAGACCCTGATCACCTCGGGAACGACGATCGACCCGAACGCGCTCGCCGACCCGGACACGCCGCTCAACGAGCTCATCGCCCGCTGAACCTCGCGCCGCCGGATCACGACTCCGCGACGGAGCGGTGCACGAACGCGGCGATCAGGTCGTCCACGTCGAACCGCGCCAGGACGTCGGGCACCGTCAGGTGCTCCAGGATCACGCCGGTCATCGCGTAGTAGAGCAGCATCGTCGACGTGTCGTCGCCGGGGAACCCGGATTCGCGACGGCCCTCGATGTTCGCGGTCAGGTTGGCGCGCAGCGTTTCGGTCAGCGCCTCCTGGAGCTCGGGGCGCCGGATCGCCTCCAGGCGGAGTTCCAGCAGGGCGAGCCAGCCGGTGCGGTCGTCCGAGATGTGGTGGAACAGCGCGCGCATCACCTCGGTGAGCAGATCCGGCGACGGCGGGCGGTCGAGGTCGTACTGCCCCGGATCGAGGGTCATCCGCCGGTGGATGTGCGCACCGACCTGGTCGAGCAGGTCCGCGCGGTTGGCGAAGTAGTTCGACGCCGTCCCCTTCGGCACGCCGGCCTCGACGTCGACGGCGCGGAAGGTCAGGCCGCGCGCGCCGTCCCGCGCCAGCACCTCGACCGCCGCGTCGACCAGCGCCGTTCGCCTCGCGGTGTTCTGCACCATCGCTCCTCCTGAGCAACCCGCTTGCAATCACTACAGTCATAGTACTAAATTTAAAGCACTGTAGTTACAGTGGTTCTCATTGGAGGCATCGTGCGAAAGCTGACCTACCTGATCGCGGCGACCATCGACGGCTTCATCACCGGCCCCGACGGCAAGCCGGACTTCTTCCTGCACGAAGGCGACCACGGCGACTTCATCCGGGCCGAATACCCGGAGATCATGCCGACCCACATCCGCCCGCTGATCGGCCTCGCCGACGCGCCGAACAAGCACTTCGACACCGTCCTGCAGGGCCGCAGCACCTGGGACGTCGGCGTGCAGGACGGGATGACGAACGCCTACCAGCACATGCGCCGCAACATCGTGTTCTCCCGCAGCGTCGCGGAAAGCCCGGATCCCACGGTGGAATTCGTCGCCACCGACCCGATCGAGCGAGTGCGGGAGCTGAAGCGGGAAGAGGGCATGGGGATCTGGCTCTGCGGCGGCGGAAAGCTGGCGGAGGCCCTGCGCCCGGAGATCAACGAACTGGTGATCAAGCTCCACCCGATCGTCGCCGGCTCCGGAACCCCGCTGTTCAGCAGGGAATTCTCCCCCGAGCTGTTCGACCTGGCCGAAACCAAGGTGTTCGACAGCGGCGTGATCCACCTGACCTACACCAAGCGCTGACCGGGAAGGGCTGCCCCAGACGGACGCTCCCAACCACGAGCAGCCGACCGTCGTGAGCGGAACCGGTCACCCCAACGACCGGCGAGCGCGAAGTCCAGCGACGTCTCGCCGCCCAGGCTCAACCCGACCAGCGCCGCGCGTTCGATGCCGAAGTGGTCGAGCGCGGCCAGCAGATCGGCCACGTCCCAGTAGAGTTCCGCCGGCAACGACGACCGGCCGAGACCGCGGGCGTCGAAACGAATAGCGGTGTGCCGCCTTGCCAACGCGGGAAAGACCGAATCCCACAGCCGACTGTCCATCCCGCCGCCGTGCAAGAGCACAACGGGAGTGCCCGAGCCGGCGCGCTCAGCCCACACGACTCCCCCACCTGGAACCGGCACAACGTCTTCGAACCGCCTCGCTTCGATCGACTCGTTCACGATCGCCTCCCCTCGGCGCGATTGTGCCCGATCGGGCGTGGTAGTCCGCGAAAGCCGGTGGCGGTGACGATCAGCACAATGGCATGGACCTCTAGTTCTATGGAGGTTTCAAGCTCTTGTCCATGACCGCTAACGCCACGCAGCCTCCCGTCATCGAGGACACCACCACCGACCACGAGCGGGACATCGTCGCGATCGAGCAGCTGATCGCCGACGTCGAAACCGCCTTCAACACCAACGATCCCGAGTTGCTGACCGCTCACTTCGCCCAGAACGCATCGGTCGTCAACGCGGTCGGGATGCTGATGTCCGGCCGGGACACCCTGCTCGAAGCCAACCGCAAGGGCCTGGCCGGATTCCTGCGCGACGAGCACGCGCGCTACGAGGTCGGCGACATCTTCTTCCTCCGCCCCGACGTCGCCATCGCGCACAAGAACGCGTGGGCCACCAAGGCCGATGGCGAGCTGATCGACGTCGCCCCGGCGATGATCGCCCTCTACGTCCTGGTCAAGGAACAGAACCGCTGGTGGATCGCGGCCCGCCAGAACACCCTCACGCAGTCTTGATCGGTCGGCGCCTCGGGACGGCACCGACTCGGCTGTCCCCACGGGCTGGTCGATTTCGCGCGAATCGACACCGGCACACGTGGAGAATCGAACGTGGGAAGGAAACCCAGGATGGGAACAGTTCAGGCGGTCCGGTGGCGGGAGTTCGAGGCAGCCGCGCCGGAACTCGGCGATTTCGGACGGCAGCGCCTGCAGGCAGGTCCCTGCAACCTCGGGACCGTGCGACGCGACGGTTCGGCGCGAGTGCATCCGGTCAGTCCGAAGGTAGTTCGCGGGAACCTCGTCCTCTACATGTACCCAACCTCGCCCAAGGGTGCGGACCTGGCGCGTGATCCCCGCTTCGCCCTGCACGCGACGGTCGACGACGACCACGGCACCGGCGGCGAATTCTCCTTGCGAGGCATCGCTCGGCGCGTCAACGACGATGCTCTTGGAAAAGAGCTGGCGCCAGGAGGATTCCCGGCGCAGGACCGCTACATCCGCTTCGAACTGCTGATCAGCAGCGTGTTGGCCGGAACCTACGGCGAGGGCGCAGAGAAACCCCACCTGCGCCGATGGTCAGCCCCTACGCGTTGACGGGTCGGCGAAACGTCCTCGGACAAGTCGACTCGCCGAGGTCGACCGGCCGCCCTCGCGTTCCGGCCAGGTCGTGCGAACGGGCGAAATGCTCATGCCGGCCGGGGTACCGTGATCAACTGTCGTGCTGGCGAGGCGGGCGGGGTGGTCATGACTTCGAGGCGGTCCGGTGACGTGGTCGGCGGGCGCTACCGGCTGGCCGCCGAACTGGGGTCCGGTGGTTTCGGGCGGGTCTGGCGGGCCCGCGACGAGACCCTCGACGTCGACGTTGCGATCAAGGAAATGCAGCTGCCGCCAGGAATGCCGGAAACCGAACGGGCCGAGCGGCTAGCGCGTGCCACTCGCGAGGCCCGCAACGCCGCCCGGTTGCGCAAGCACGACGGCATCGTCGCGATCCACGATGTCGTCGTCGAGGACGGCCTTCCCTGGATCGTCATGGAGCTGGTCGACGGCTGCTCGCTGAGCGAGCACATCGAGCAGCACGGGCCGCTTCCGGCGGATAGGGCAGCCGAAGTGGCTATTGCGCTGCTGACGGCGATGGGCGCAGCACACCGGGAAGGTGTTGTGCACCGCGACATCAAACCGGCCAACGTCATGCTCGCCGAGGACGGGAAGGTCCTGCTCACCGACTTCGGGACCGCGATCCACCACACCGACACCGCGCTGACCGCCACCGGGATGTTCATCGGCTCGGCGGAGTACACGGCGCCCGAGCGGTTGCGCGGCACCGACGGACTTCCCGCGAGCGATCTGTTCTCCCTCGGCGTGACCCTCTACCAGGCTGTCGAAGGCGTCTCGCCGTTCCGGCGCGATACCCAGGAAGCGACGCTGGCCGCGGTACTGCTGGAGGAGGTCCCGGCGCCGCGACGAACCAGACCGCTCACGGAGCTCATCACCCGGCTCCTGGACAAGGACCCGGATCGCAGGCCGACGGTCGCCGAAGCGCTGACCATGACAGGTGAGCAGCCCGCCACCAAGATCCACGTGCAACGTGGCACCAAGATCCTCCCCACGCGCGAAAAGCCGAAGAGGTGGCAGCCCAAAGGCGTTGCCGCGCTGATGGCGATCATCACCGCACTCGGTACCGCCGGGCTCCCCGATGCCGGCCGCACTTGGGGGTACTTCGAGAGCTACGGGGACAATGACTTGCACAGCGTCGCCATATTGAGCGTCGCCGTTGCCGATGTCGTCATCGTCGGCTTGCTGTGCGCCGGTCTCGTTCGATTCCTGCCGACGGGCATCGGCAAGACCGTCACCGTCGTCGTCGCTGTTGCCGGGCTCGTCTTCGGTTGCGGTGCCGCAGCTTTCGCATTCAACGGCGCCGGAGAGATCTTCCGGAACACGGCGGAGCTCTCCGGACAGGAGTCCGCGACGGCGTCGCTGGTCCTGGTCACCATCGTCGTCCTCATAGCGATCGGACTGGCCTGGGAGTCCTGGAAATCGCAACGTCCGGGTCCACGCGAAACGATCAGAAGTCGAACACAACCGTAACCGACGGCGCTGGTGGTAGGCCCTCTAGCCTCCGCTGGCATGCCACGTTTCTGGGACAAGGACGGGTAACCCGACCTCGTGTGGTGCTATGAGCTGTTCAGCGACCGGGAGTACCGCTACGTCGGCCGAGATCAGCGCCGATCGGCGGAGGCACCAAGGCAATCCGCCGGTACAGAACGCTCATCGACTGCTTGCGGCTTTGAAGTACTGGTTCGAGGGCTTGAGGAACACCAAGACGAGGAACAGCGGCATCGCAACCAGCACCATCGACAACTCGACGCTGGCGATGATCGCGCCCGGCTGGCCGGCGAGAGCCCCCAGCTGGAAATCGACGGAGATGAGCATCTGACTGATGCCGAAAAGGCCGTAGAGCAGCCAGACCACGGCGAGGATCGCGAGTGTGGTCCGAGCCCAGTTCCGGCCGACGCGCATCCGGAGCGCGAAGATCACCCACAGCGCGGCGAGAGCGAGGGTGCCCAACGTGTTGACCACGTTGAAGATGAGCGGGCCTTGCCAGGTATCGAGGTATCTGATGACTTGCAGCGCGACGACCACGAAGCTGATGATGGTCAGCACCGCCGAGAGGGCCGGCACCACGATGCCGATCAAGGTCGCGAACGTCACCGTCCCGGGCGCTTTCGGTCGGCCGAACTGCTGCTGCGGCGGAAGCTGTTGGTAATCCGCCGGCTGGGACTGCTGCTGCTGCGACCAAGGATCTTGAGGCGCTGTCACGCGAAGAGAGTAAGACACCTACAACGATCAAGTAGGTGCCTTCTCGGCTCAGACGTCGAACACCGCGGTGACCGGAGCATGATCCGACCAGCGCTGGTCGTAGCTCTCGGCCCTCTCCACGTACGCATCCGTGCAGCGGCTGGATCGCTCAACTGCCCATCCCGGACGACATCGCCCGATAGGAGTCGTGGCTTTCCTACGTGAAGCGGGCGAAACCCACGAAACGCGGGTTGATCGTCAACGGGATTCCCTCGTTGGCCATCGATCGAACCCCCTCCAGCACCGCTTCATCGGGCTGGCCATAAACGTCGAACTGCCGCACAGTGCAGTGTTCCATCACTCCGCGGATGTAAGGATCCGACATCTGCCAGTGCGTCAAGATCGCATCCGAGTCGCGGTAGAGCTGGTAGCTGTAGGCCACCATGTGCTCCTCATCGATGAACACGTCCACCATCAGCTGCGGGCCGTGCTCTTCGACGAACTCGACCGCCTGCCGCACGGCGAGCCTGAATCCCTCCAAGTGGCCGTCTGCGATCTGCATGGTGTTGCGGAAAAGGATCGGACCTTCTAGTGGTGACAGCATGGCTCCAGTGTCGAACTTCGACCAAACGCGAAGTCAACCCCGACGACGCACCAGATCCGGCACGGACTCGATCCGGCGCGTTCGACCAACCTGGCTGGTCACGGTCGCTCCGGTGCACGTCGCACCAGGTGGGCCCGGTTGACGCTAACGATCGAACACGGCGGTTACCGGGGCGTGGTCACTCCAGCGCTGGTCGTAGCTCCCGGCCCTCTCCACGTACGCATCCGTGCAGCGGCTTGCCAGGTCGGGCGAACTGACGACGTAGTCGATCCGCCAGCCCGAGTCGTTGTCGAAGGCCTTGCCTCGGTAGGACCACCAGGAGTACGGGCCCGGGCCTTCCGGGTGGAGGTTCCGGACCACGTCCTCGTAGCCGCTCTCGAAGAGCTCCGTCAGCCAGGCCCGCTCCTCCGGGAGGAAGCCCGCTTCCTTCTGGTTCGCCTTCCAGTTCTTCAGGTCGATCTGCTGGTGCGCGATGTTCCAGTCGCCGCAGACCAGCACCTCCCGGCCCTCCGCCGCGGCTCGTTCGCGCAGGTCGTCCAGGTACGCGCGGAACTCCTTCATGAAGCGTTCCTTCTCGTCCTGGCGCGGGGTGCCGACGTCGCCGCTGGGCAGGTACAGGCTCGCGACCACGAGGCCCGGCAGGTCGATCTCCGCGTAGCGGCCGCTCTCGTCGAACTCCGCCGAGCCGAAGCCGATGCGAACCGCCTCCGGTTCCGCGCGGCTGTAGATCGCCACCCCGGCGCGGCCCTTCGCCGAGCTCGGGGCCAGCACGGTGTGCCAGCCGGCCGGTTCCCGGACCTCCGGCGCGAGCTGTTCGGGCTCCGCGCGGGTCTCCTGCAGGCAGATCACGTCGGCTCGGGTGGCGGCGAGCCACTCCACGAAACCCTTCTTCGCGGCGGCGCGCAGGCCGTTGACGTTCACGGTCGACACAGTCAGCACGCCAGCGAGGGTAACCACCGGCACCGACGATCAACCCGCCCGGTCACCCGCCCCGGCGGAACGATCTTCGTCCGTCAGGCCAGCCAGAACGCTTCGCGGGTGCGTCGGCGGCGGTCGCGGCGGCGGGTGGGCTTCGGCGCCGCCGGGCGCTGCCACAGCCACATGCACACCCGGGCGCCGCCGAGGCTGGAGCGGTCGACCGCGAGCCGTCCCCCGGTGGACTCGGCGACCCGGCGGGCGATGTCCAGGCCGAGTCCGGTCGATCCGGCGCTGCTGCGCCCGCGCTGCACGGCGTCGGAGGACTCCGCCACCCCGGGCCCGGCGTCCTCCACGATCACCCCGACCACGCCGTCCTTCTGCTGCACCGACACCACGAACTCGGTCCGCTCCGGGGTATGCCGGAAGACGTTGCCCACCACGGCGTCCACCGACGCGGCGAGCTCCGCTCTCGGCACCGGGACGTGGACCTCGCCCTCCGCGCCGCGCAGGCTCCACGGCCGCTGCTGGTCCTCGGCCAGCGCCGACCAGAACCCGAGCCGCTCGCGCAGCAGCTCCGCGACGTCGCAGTCGGCTTCCTCGCCGGGCCCGGACCGGCGGGCGCTGGTGATCACCAGGTCCACCTCGCGTTCCAGCCGGTCGATGGCGACCCTGGTCTGCTCGGCCGCCTGATCGTCGCCCAGCGCCTCCGCGTTGAGCCGCAGCGCCGTCAGCGGGGTGCGCAGGCGGTGCGAGAGGTCCGCGGCCATCTCGCGCTCGGCGGCGAGCAGCTGGCGGACCCGGTCGGCCATGGTGTTGAACGCGCGCCCGGCCTCCACCAGTTCGGGCGGACCGCTGGGATGCACCCGGACGCTGAGGTCTCCGGCGCCGAGCGCGGACGAGGCCTCCGCGAGCCGGGTGGTCGCGCGCACGACGCGGGCCGCCAGCCGGTCCGCGACCAGCAGCGACCCGACGACCAGGACCAACCCGACGGCGCCGAGCACGAGCCAGGCCCGCAGCACCCCGCGGGTCTGGTCCGCGGCGGGCACGAACACCTCGGCCAGCGCGGTGCGGCCGCCGTCCAGCGCGATCGGCTGCACGAACGCCGTGCCGCCGGCCACTTCCACGCTGGAGGTCCGCACATCGGACATCGCCAGATGCACGTCGCCGGCACCGACCCGGCCCGAGCCCACCACACCGCCGTCCGGCAGGTACACGGCGACCCGCCCGGACTGCCCGGCGCGCGTGCTGGCGACGGCCTTGCCGACCAGCGCGTGATCGGTCGTGGTGGCCAGCACCGGTGCCAGCGCGACGGCTTGCCGTTCGGCATCGGACATCGCCTGGTCGCGGGCCATCTCCTTGATCATCAGGCCGAGCGGGATGAGGAACGCCAGGGCGACCATCGAGGTCACCGCCAGCGCCACCAGGACGATCGTGCGCCTCATTCCGGTTCCACGAGCTTCACGCCGACGCCCCGCACGGTGTGCAGGAACCGCGGTTCGGCGGCGCTCTCGCCGAGCTTGCGCCGCAGCCAGGACAGGTGGACGTCGATGGTCTGGTCGTCGCCGTAGGACTGCCGCCACACCTGGGCGAGCAGTTCGCGGCGCGGCACCACCCGGCCGGGCCGGGCCGCGAGGTAGGCCAGCAGGTCGAACTCGCGCCGCGTCAGCTCCAGCTCGGCGCCGTCCAGCGTCGAGACCCGGCTGCCCAGGTCGATGCGCAGCCCGGCGATCTCCAGCAGTTGCGCCGGTTGCGGTCCGCGGGCGCGGCGCAGCACCGCTTCGATGCGGGCGTTGAGGTGCTCGCTGGAGAACGGCTTGACGATGTAGTCGTCCGCGCCCGCGCGCAGCAGGCGGACGATCTCGCCCTCGTCGTCGCGGGCGGTCGCCACGATCGTCGGCACGTTGGAGACGCCGCGGATCATCTTGAGCGTCTCGCCGCCGTCGAGGTCGGGCAGGCCGAGGTCGAGGATGATGACCTCTGGTGGGTGCTCGGCTACTTCGCGCAACGAAGCCAGGGCGGTTCCGACGCTGCGAACCACCCAGTCCCGCGCGGTCAGATCCCTGATCATCGCCGCCCGCACCACTGGATCGTCCTCAACAACCAGAACCACAGCCATGGCGGGGACGATACGGGGACTGTGAGAGTTCTTCGCCTTCCGGTCCGCGGGCGGGCCGCGCCGCACCGCGAGCGGTGGCCGGCGTTCGGCACCGCCGAATCCCGCACCCCAGGGAGGCATTACGCGCCGCAGTCGGGTAAACCCGTGCGCATGAAACGAGCGGTCGCCTACATCGGCGTGTGGTTGGCCGCGACCACCGCCGCAGTCACGTTGTCCTGGCTCGGCGTCCGCGACGTCATCCGCGGCGCGATGTTCGAGCCGCCCGACGCGATCCCGCTGGTCCAGCCGACCACGACGGCACCGCCCCCGCCGCCACCGCCGACGACGGAGCCGAGCCCCGAGCCGACATCGACCACAATGGACGCTCCGGCACCGGAGCGGACGCCCACCCCGAGCCCGTCACGGACCACCGACTCCGGCGAGGTGCGCACCTACTACGCCAAGGGCGGCAAGGTCGTGCTCTCCGTGCACGCCGACGGCGCGAAGCTGGTCTCCGCGACGCCGCGGCCCGGCTACACGGTGCAGACCTGGGACCAGGCCGCCGGCTGGCTGCGGGTGGAGTTCACCGCCGGCCAGCACGGGTCGTCCGTGATCGCGACCTGGCACGACTCTCCGACCTCGGTCCAGACCATCGAGTACTGACGACCCGAAAGCGCCTGCGACCGGTCAGGGTTTGCGGGCGACGCCGCCGATCAGCAAGCGGTGGAAGGCGTTCACCGGCACCCCCGGCCCGTCCGGCCACCACGTCGCCACCGGCACCAGTCCCGGTGCCAGCAGTTCGAGCCCGCCGAAGTAGCGCTCGATCTCCTCCCGGGACCGGAACCAGCCGCTGCCCATCGCGCCGAGGTACGCCTCCTCCATCAGGTCGGCCAGCCGGGCCGCCTCGGCGTCCTCGGGGCGGCAGAAGTGGCTGATCCCGACGTAGGAACCGGCCGGCAGCGCGTCGATGTAGCGCGCCATCAGCTCCTGCGGTCCGTCCTCGTCCGCGATGTGGTGCAGCGTGCTGAACAGGAACAGCCCGATCGGCCGGGACCACTCCAGCGACCTGGCGACGGCCCGCTCGGCGAGCAGGCGATCCGGATCCGTGATGTCCGCGGCGACGAAGTGCGTGCTGTCGTTCTCCACGAGCAGGGCGCGGCCGTGCACGATGGCGGTCGGATCGTTGTCGACGTAGACGACGGCCGCGTCCGAGTTGACCCGCTGCGCCACCTCGTGGGTGTTCTCCAGCGTCGGCAGCCCGGATCCGCAGTCCAGGAACTGGTCGATGCCAACGGTTCCGGCCAGGTACCGGGTGACCCGCTGCAGGAAGGCGCGGTTGTCCTTGGCCAGCGCGCCGGGTTCCGGGGTGACTTCGGCGAGCGCGTCGCGCAATCCGCGATCGGCGCTGTAGTTGTCCTTGCCGCCGAGGATCGCGTCGTAGACGCGCGAACTGCTCGGCCTCGTGGGATCGATGCCAGACGGCACGCCCCCGCGCCCTTCGCCGGTTCGTGTCATGCCACTCCCCAACCCCGAATTTCCGCCCCCGACAACCCCAGGTTAGGGGATCAACGGCCGATAGCGTACGTGCGGGTAGATACCGCCAATCCGGGTAAGCCGCTCGACCTGCGGCCGGATTCCACTACTATGCCCACGCGTAACGTTCAACCACTGGATCGCGACAGTGGGTCGTAGAGCCCATTCCCACAGGAGGTTCCGCGTGGCTCCGGACAGTGCCACGGGAAGCGGCCCCACCGCCCGCCGTCTCGTGCTGGGCAGTCAGCTGCGCCGGTTGCGCGAGGCGAGCGGAATCTCCCGCGAGGACGCCGGATACGCCATCCGCGGGTCCGGATCGAAGATCAGCCGCCTGGAGCTCGGCCGCGTCGGCTTCAAGGAACGCGACGTCGCCGACCTGCTGACCCTCTACGGCGTGACGGACCCGTCCGAGCACGAGTCCTTCCTGGACCTCGTCCGCCGGTCCAACGAACCCGGCTGGTGGCACCGGTTCAACGACCTGATGCCCTCGTGGTTCCAGGACTACGTCGGGCTGGAGGAGTCGGCCTCCCGCATCCAGACTTACGAGATCCAGTTCGTGCCCGGCCTGCTGCAGACCGAGAAGTACGCCCGCGCGGTCGCCACCCAGGGGCGTCCGGAGTTCCCGGAGGACGAGCTGGACCGGCG
This sequence comes from Saccharopolyspora elongata, assembly GCF_004348985.1. Lineage (GTDB taxonomy): Bacteria > Actinomycetota > Actinomycetes > Mycobacteriales > Pseudonocardiaceae > Saccharopolyspora > Saccharopolyspora elongata. The sequence goes on from NZ_SMKW01000021.1 coordinate 19,307, forward strand.
CGTCCGGCTGCGCATGCAGCGCCAGAAGCTGTTCACCCAGCCGAAGGCGCCGCGGTTGTGGGCGGTGATCGACGAATCGGTGCTGCACCGGCCGATCGGCGGCCGCGAAGTGCTGCGCGAGCAGATCCAGTTCCTGCTCGATGCGACGGCGATGTCCGCGGTAACGCTGCAGATCCTGCCGTTCGAGCTCGGCCGGTCGGGCGCGGAGGGCGCGTTCACGATCCTGCGGTTCGCTGAGCCGGAGCTGCCGGACATCGTCTACCTGGAACACCTCTGCGGCGCGCTCTACCTGGACAAGCCGGACGAGGTCGAGGTCTACAGCAAGGTCAGCCACCGGCTCGCGGTCGACGCGCAGACGCCGGAGCAGACCCGCAAGACGCTGCTCAAGGCCCTGAAGCACAGCTGATCGACGTGCCACCGGGATCCGCACCCGGTGGCACTTCCATGTGCGCCGATGACTGCGCATAGCACTCATTCACTGACCGCGGGTCACTTAACTGGGAACAAGATACCTCCTGTCGAGTGATCAACGTCTCATTGAGATGCACGTGCATTCAATCGTGCATCTGCACCTGCTACCTTGGGTGCACGATCAACTGCACGTGCAGATGATCGTGCAGCGTTAGTCGGGGAAGGGTGGGGTTCGGATGACGAACGTCCAGAACGGTATGCCCGCGCAGCAGCTTCCCAACGTGGTGTGGCGAAAGAGCCGCCACAGCGGAGCGGTGGGCAACTGCGTTGAATTGGCACCGTTGGTCGACGGCGGCATCGCCGTCAGAAACTCGCGCTACCCCGAGGGTCCAGCACTGGTCTACAGCCGGGATGAGATCGCCGCATTCCTGCACGGGGCCAAGGACGGCGAGTTCGACGACCTCGTCTGACGAGCCGTCCCGACGCTCCGCGCGGAGCCATGGTTGAAGCCCTTGACGACGAAACTCGGTGGCGCCATGAACGAGATTACCAACGGCCTGCAAGCCCTGGTAGCCCGCGATTTCCAGTTCGCGCACCCGCGCGACGCCGACGGCGGCCTGGTCGCCGTGGTGGGAATCCGGGTCCACCGCGGGGTTTTCGACATCGTGCAGCTGTTCAGCGAGCACGAAGCCGATGCCGCGCGGATCCCCGGTGACGAGCCGGACGTCCTCTTCCCGAGCAAGGTCCTGTGGCGAACCACCGGTCCCGCGCGCGAAGTGATCGCCGAGCTGCTCGCACTGTCCGAACCGGCCCCGGACCTCGGCGCCCAGCCCACGGGCTGCTGGCTGCCGACCCACGCGGGCCGCTCGACCTGGCTGGCCGCCTCCGCCTGACGCCGGCCAGCCGCCAAGACCCCGCCCCGACCCCGGCGCCGGAGTCCTCAGTGGACTTTGCCTGGCACCGGAACCCCCGAAACGATCGAGTTCCCGCGCGACGGCGCCCCGCCGCGGGAACTCGATCGGGGTTTTCCGCACGAGGCGAGCACAACGACCCCGCCCCACCGCAGACGCCTTTCGCGGCCTGCGACGAAACGCCCCGCCGCCCGAGGACATCTACCGGCTCTCCGCCCCCGTTGAGCCCGGCGACGATGACCCGTGAGTGGGAAAAACTCAGTTCGCCTCGACTGCGCGCCCATTGCGAGCGCGCACGTGGTGGACGACGACCACGGCGGTGGCGGCCAGGAAGACGACCTGCATCGCGGTTCGCGGGACGAGTTGGTCGTCCGCGGCGGTGAGGATTCCTTCCAGCGCCGCGTAGACGTTCGCGGGGAACATCGCGATGAGCATGAGCCCGAGCCCGCCCGCGGCCCACGGCGCGGTGCGGTGCCACAGCAGCCCCGCCGCACCCACCAGCTCCAGGATCCCGGTGACGGTCACGAGCAGGCCGGGTGCGGGCAGCGCCGGCGGCACCATGCTGATGAGCTGCTCCCGCATTCCGACGAAATGCGCGATGCCGGTCGCCACGAACATCGCCGAGAGCCCGCCGCGCACGGCTACCGGCCAGGGCCTCAGGCCGCGGACGCCGACGGCGCCCGCCACCAGCAGCACCAGCGTGACGGCCAACAGGATGATCAACGGAGCCATCTCGACCTCCCCGGAGAAAGCAAACTTGTCAGTGACAAGATGCCCACCCGGGCCGTATCTTGTCAATGTAAAGATTCGTCGTCCAGGTAGTGGTGCAGGAGACTGGAGCCTTCGAGCATCGCCCCCGCCCGCTGCGCGAGACCCGAGGCGTCCGGATCCTGCTCATGGCCGGAATCGGCCCAGACCGCCGGCGGAAGGACGCCTTCGTCCGCGTAGTTGTCGATGTCGAGCACGATCGTGGGTTTCGGCACGCCCTCCGCCAGCCGCTGGGCCAGGGGCGACTACTTCGGCAGCCCGGCCCCGCTCAGCACGCGGTCGAGCGTGGGATAGGACGCTTGCGCACCGGAATGTTGCACGCTGCAGGCCCCCACGCGGGTCGCCCACCACACGGCAGTGGGAAGCGAATCACCCTGGCTCAGCCGCCATGCTGCGGTGGCGGCGAAAGCATCACCCGCCCCGGTGGTGTCGACCGCGTCGGCCGGCGCACCGGGAATTTCCTCGACATGACCGGCATCCGCGACCGCCGCGCCGTCCGCGCCGAAGGTGACCACCACCGAACGCGCACCGACCCGGAGGAGCCCGGTCGCGTGCCCGACGTTGTCGGCGGGCACCGGAAAGCCGTTGCGCCGCAGGATTTCCCGGGCTTCGTGCTCGTTGACGATCAGCGGGTCGGCGAGCTCCAGCACCTCGGCGGGCAGGTCGACCACCGGGGACAGGTTCAGCACGAACCGCGCCCCGGCCGCCCGCGCGGCACGGGCGGCGGCGACGACGGTTTCGACCGGCACTTCCAGCACGACCGACACCACCCGCGCCGCCTCGATCAGCGACTGAGCGGCCGCGATGTCCGTCGGCGACAGGCGCGCGTTCGCCCCGGCGGACACGATGATGCTGTTCTCGCCGGTGTCCGAGACGGTGATCAGTGCGGTGCCGGTGACCGCTTCAGCGTCGCGGCGGGTGTGCTCGGTCCCGACGCCATCGGTGCGCAGGGCGGCCAGCAGCATCTCGCCGTGCGCGTCCGCGCCGACCCGGCCCACCAGCGCCGTTCGGGCGCCGAGCCGTGCCGCGGCGACCGCCTGGTTGGCGCCCTTGCCGCCTGCGCTGGTGGCCAGCGATGCGGCGTGCACCGTTTCGCCCGGCAGCGGATGGCGTTGCACGCGCGCGGTCAGGTCGACGTTCAGCGAACCGACCACGACGACGTCTTCGGTGCGCGTCATCGCAAATCCCCTCTCACGCCACGCGTCGCGTCGGGGTGGGGTCGTCGCACAGCCGATCGGCCAGCAGCTCGGCGAAGTCGCCGCCGGTCTCCAGCACCACGCGCACGTGCGCATCATCCTGGGCCGGGAAGTTCCGGTACTGCCCGCGGACGTCGGCGACGGTCGCGCCGCGCCCCGGCCCCTGGCTCGTCTCCACGTCGACCGCGACGACCGGCGCCAGCACCGGGGAGACGTCGCCGACCGCGATGGCCGCGGCCAGCGGATCGTGGCAGGCCGCGCTGCGGTCGCCGAACACGTTCCCCTCGTAGAAGTCGAAGTACTGGTCCAGCATCTGCGCGGCGAATGCGGTGACCGGCGTGCCGGTCTCGCGGAGCCGGCGCTGGTGCCCCTCGGTGATCCGCTCGCCCATGGTCGCGTCCAGCGGCACCAGCGTGATCGGCCAGCCGGCGGTCAGCACCGTTCGCGCCGCCTCCGGGTCGTTGCTGATGTTCGCCTCGGCCGCCGGGGTGGCGTTGCCCGGATGCCGGATCGCGCCGCCCATGATCGTGACGTGCTTGACCAGCCCGGGCAGTTCGGGCTCGAGCAGCACGGCGGTGGCCAGGTTCGTCAGCGGACCGACCGCGAGCAGGTGCAGCGTGCTGGGGTTCTCCCTGGCGAGGCGCACGATGAGTTCCGCGGCGGGCTCGGCGACCGGCCTGGCCGTCGGCGCGGGCAGGTCCGTGTTGCCGAGACCGTCCGCGCCGTGCACGTACGGCGCGAAGTGCGCGTTCCCGAGCCAGTTGTCGCGGGCGCCGATGGCCACCGGGATGTCCGGCCGCCCGGCCAGTTCGAGCACCCGCAGCGTGTTGTCGGCCGCGGTGACCGCGTCGATGTTGCCGAAGACCGTGGTCACAGCCCGGATGTCGACGTCCGGGTCCCTCAGCAGGTAGAGCAACGCCAACGCGTCGTCGATTCCGGTGTCGCAGTCGACGATCAGGGTTTCCTTGGACGCCATCGGTAGCGCGCCTTTCTGCTGGGAGCGGAGTCTCGCGGGACTCGTGCGCGTTTTGGAGCGCTATGGCGATCCAAAACGCGCACGAGCGTTGCCCCGGGAAGCGGAGCGGGTGATCGCGTCAGATCGAGACGGGCCCGCGGAGCTCCGGCTGTGGTTGTTCGGTGTTCATCGGGATTGGCGCACCGGGAGGCCCGGCGCGCCGCTGGGCAGCACGTACTTGGCGGCGATCAGCGGGGTCCGCTCCATCGAGACGACCTGCGTGACCAGCACGACCGGCGTGTCCGGCGACCGGTCGAAGACCTCCCCGCGGCGCCGCCCCAGCACGGTCGCGTTGATCGTGCTGGCGCCGCTGAGCGGCAGGTGCGGGTCGATCGAGCCGATGACGTGCAGCATCGTGCTCGGCCGGGCTTCGGCCGCCGCCAGGGCTCCGGGCAGCGCGGGATCGACGGCGGCCAGCGCCTCGTCGTGCACGCTCCACTCCTCCACCAGGCAGGACGGCACGCCGTCGACGTCGACGACGCTCTCCCAGAACCGGATCTCGCAGCTGGCCGGCACCGGCAGGTGCTGCATCACCAGGTCGGTCGGCTGCTCGATGTCGCGCACCAGCGGCCGCACCTTGGTGCTGTCCGCGCCCAGCAGGTCCTCGACCGGTTGCAGCCGTTCGAAGCCCCGCCGGGCCGGGCGGTCGCTGACCGTCCGCCCCACTCCCCGCCGCACGGTGATCACGCCGTCCTCTTGGAGGAGGATCAACGCTTCCCGCAGCGCCGGCCGGCTCACGCCGAGCTCGGTCGCGAGGTCCAGCTCGGACGGCAGCGTCGAACCCGGCGGATAGGTGCCCTGCCTGATGGCCTCGGCGATCCGCTCGTAGAGGTCCACGACCGGTCGACGCTGAGGTCGTCTGGAAGCCACGCCGCACCTCCTGCCGGGTTGATGTCAGACAAGTTAAGAGAGATGGTCCCGCACGTCAACTCCGGCAAGCGGGAGAAGAACCGGAGACCACACCTTGACGTAGGTCACCTTCGGCGGGTAGATCCTTCCGCCAACATGCCTAACATGTCAGACAGGAAATCCCGGCCGAGGTCGCCGGGAACACCGAACCCCAGGAGGGAACAAGTGCCCGACTCGCCGATCGCCGACCAGCTCCGCCGCGTCCCGAAGGTGCTGCTGCACGACCACCTCGACGGCGGGCTGCGCCCCGAGACGGTCGTGGAGCTGGCGGAGCAGCAGGGCTACGGCGCACTGCCGACGTCCGACGTCGCCGGGGTCACCGAGTGGTTCGCCGCCGCGGCCGGGGCCGGCTCGCTGGAGGAGTACCTGGAGCGGTTCGTGCACACCGTCGGCGTCATGCAGACCGCGGACGCGATCAGCAGGGTCGCCGCCGAATGCGCCGAAGACCTGGCCGCGGACGGCGTCGTGTACGCCGAGGTCCGCCACGCACCGGAGCTGAGCACCCAGCAGGGGCTGTCGCTGGACGAGGTCGTCGAGGCGATGCTCGACGGGTTCCGGCGCGGAGCGGCGCGGGCGCGAGAAGCGGGCAACCGCATCCGCATCGGCGTGCTGCTGTGCGCGATGCGGCAGGAGGCGCGCGCCCGGGAGATCGCGGAACTCGTCGTGCGGTACCGCGACGCGGGCGTCGTGGGCTTCGACATCGCGGGCCCGGAGGCCGGCTTCCCGCCCACCCGCTCGCTGGAGGCGTTCGAGTACCTGCGGCGGGAGAACTGCCACTTCACCATCCACGCCGGCGAGGGCTTCGGGCTGCCGTCGATCTGGGAGGCCATCCAGTGGTGCGGCGCGGCCCGGCTGGGCCACGGCGTGCGCATCGTGGACGACATCGACCTCGCCGAGGACGGCACCGCCCGGCTCGGCAGGCTGGCGTCGTTCGTGCGGGACCGGCGCATCCCGCTGGAGATGTGCCCGCGCTCGAACGTGCACACCGGCACCGTCGCGTCGGTCGCGGAACACCCGATCGCGTTGCTGCGGCGGCTGGGCTTCCGGGTCACGGTGAACACCGACAACCGGCTGATGAGCCAGACGTCGATGACCCGCGAGTTCACCGAGCTGGTAGAGAACTTCCACTACTCGCTCGACGACCTGCAGTGGTTCACGGTGAACGCGATGAAGTCGGCGTTCATCCCGTTCGACCAGCGCCTGGCGCTGATCAACGAGGTGATCAAGCCCGGCTACGCGGCCCTGCGCTCCGAGGCCCTGTTCGGCCCGGTGGCCGACCACGAACCGGCGCTGGCCTGACGCGGGAGCGCTTCGGGCCGGCACGGCGGCCCGAAGCGCTCGCGAGCGTTCGACAGGACATCGGCGGTCCGCGGTCCTACATTGACCGGCGGTGGGCCCGCTGCTCACCGCTGACCAGGGAGTGTCCCCATGAGCCGTGTTCGAGTTCTCGTCGGTACCCGCAAGGGCGCGTTCATCCTGACCGCGGACGGCACCCGCGAGCGGTGGGACATCAGCGGCCCGCACTTCGGCGGCTGGCAGCTGTACCACCTCAAGGGCTCGCCGGCGGACCCGGACCGGCTGTACGCCTCGCAGTCGCTCGGCTGGTTCGGCCAGCTGATCCAGCGCTCCGACGACGGCGGCCGGACCTGGGAGCCGGTGGGGAACCGGTTCTCCTACGACGGCACGCCCGGCACGCACCTCTGGTACGACGGCACCCCGCACCCCTGGGAGTTCGAGCGGGTCTGGCACCTCGAGCCGTCGCCGACCGACCCGGACACCGTGCACGCCGGGGTCGAGGACGCCGCGCTGTTCCGCACCACCGACGGCGGCAAGACCTGGCACGAGCTGCCCGCACTGCGCGAGCACCGCTCCGCCGCCGGCTGGCAACCGGGCGCCGGCGGGATGTGCCTGCACACGATCATCCACGCGCCGGACGACCCGAACCGGATGTTCACCGCGATCTCGGCGGCGGGCGCCTTCCGCACCGACGACGGCGGCAAGAGCTGGCAGCCGATCAACCGCGGCCTGCACTCGGAGGGCATCGTCGATCCGGACGCCGAGGTCGGCCACTGCGTGCACCGCATCGCGCTGCACCGGGAACGCCCGGACGTGCTGTTCATGCAGAAGCACTGGGACGTGATGCGCAGCGACGACGCCGGCGATTCCTGGTACGAGATCAGCGGTGACCTGCCGTCCGACTTCGGCTTCCCGATCGACGTGCACGCCCACGAGCCGGACACGGTCTACGTCGTCCCGATCCAGAGCGACGAGCAGCACTACCCGCCGGAGGGCCGGCTGCGCGTCTACCGCAGCCGGACCGGCGGCCACGAGTGGGAGCCGCTGACCAACGGCCTGCCGCAGAGCCACTGCTACGTCAACGTGCTGCGCGACGCGATGGCCGTGGATTCGCTGGACGAGTGCGGCATCTACTTCGGCACCACCGGCGGCCAGGTGTACGTGTCTCCCGACGCCGGGAACAACTGGCAGCCGATCGTCCGGGACCTCCCGGCGGTCCTGTCCGTCGAGGTGCAGACGCTGCCATGATCCGGGTCGTGCTTCCCGCCCACCTGCGGACGCTCGCCAAGATCGCGGACCGCGAGATCGAGCTGGACGTCGACGGCCGGCCGACGCAGCGCGCGGTGCTCGACGCGCTGGAGACCCGGTACCCGATGTTGCGCGGCACGATCCGGAACCAGGAGACCCAGCTGCGCCGGGCCTTCATCCGGTTCTTCGCCTGCGAGGAAGACCTCTCCAACGAGCCGCCGGACGCCCCGCTGCCGCCGGCGGTGGCGGCGGGCGAGCAGCCGTACCTGATCGTCGGTGCGATGGCCGGCGGCTGAGGCGCCGGATCGACCAGCAGTCCACAGTAGACTGGAATATTCCGGGGTTCCGTTCAACTAATGGGTGGTCGCCCGAATTTCCCGGCGTGTTGGCGTGTCGATCTGCGACACCGGTGGAAGGTTTGCCGCGTCATTCGCCCGCCCCGACGAATCGCGGCCGGCCGTGACACCACCGGAAAAATCCAGATCGGAGTCTGACATGCGCAGTTCAACCCGTGCCCTGTTCGCAGGGGTCGCGGCCGTCGGCCTGCTCACGATGGGGGCTTCCCCGGCGCTGGCCGCCAAGGGCAAGAGCAAGGAGTCCGACAACGACTCCACCGTCACGGCCGCGGCCCAGGGCGGCAACGGCGGGAATGGTGGCAACGGCGGATTCGGCGTGAACATCTGCCCGGCGATCGGCATCCTCGCGAAGGCCGAAGCCCACTGCGGCGCCGGCAACGGCGGCAGCGCGAACGGCGGCGACGCGTGGGCCGAGGCGGAGGACGACAGCCGGGACACCGAATCCGACGACTGACACTGGAATCGCGGCCGGATGCTCCCGCCCGAACGGGAGCAGTCCGGCCACCGAAGTCTTCGCCCCGAACCGGAACGCCAGGCCTGCTGCCGATGACGAGTCCGGGGCGACGACGTGGAACGGAGTACTAGTGATCATTTCTGCACGCCTCCTCGGCACCGCCGCCGCACTCGGCGTCGGCGTGCTGGCGGCCGGCCTGGCGACCCAGCCGGTCGCGCAGGCCGAGCGGAGCACCACCGAAAAACCCGGCAGCGACGGCGAATCTGGCCAGGGGTTCAGCCTCTGCCGACCGCTCTCCCTCACCGGCGGCCAGATCACGGCCGAGTGCTCGGTGGCACCGAACGGCACGAGCTCCAACGGATCCGCCGATGCCGATGCCAAGAGCCATGGCGAAGACGAGGACGAGGACTGACGCCCGAAAATAGTTCGCAGGACGAGAAATGAACGTGTGTCGGTCTCCACAAAGAGGCCGACACATTTTCATGAATACCGAGGATCGGAACCGTCCATTGTGGTCCAGACCTCGCGCGCCCGGATCGCCCGATCCGGGCGGCTTCGCCGGTTCGACCGATCGCGGTCGAACCGGCGGCCTTACGCTCGAAAAGCGGGCAGGCCGTGGGATTTCTTCGGACGTGGCCTGCCCGCTACCAGCGAGAACCTCGGGCGCGACACGTCGGCCGCGCAGCGACCGACGCGGCTTCCGCGCCCCTAGGAAATTCCCAGGATCACTCGTCGTCCTTGGAGTACTTCCGGTCCTTGCTGTCGTCTTCCGCGGTCGCTTCGGCGTCGCCGCCGTTGGCGCTGCCGCCGTTGCCCGCGCCGCAGTCGGCCTTCGCCGGAGCCAGCACGGCGATGGACGGGCAAACGTTCACCCCGAAGCCACCGTTGCCGCCGTTGCCGCCGGCACCACCTTCGGCCGCAGCGGTCACGGTGGAGTCGTCGTCGGACGCCTTCTCCTTGCCCTTGGCGGCCAGCGCCGGAGACCCTCCCATCGCGAGCAACCCGACTGCGGCGGCCCCGGCGAACAGAACACGAACAGACCTGCGCACTGTGAACTCCAATCTGGATGGATACCACTTTGGTTGAACGGCTCCGCCACTGCTGCCCGGAAGGATTCGGCGGTACCGAAATCAACGCGTGGACCCTTTCACCGGAGCCCGCGGAACACCTCCAACGACATGCAGATCGACACACCAGTCACCCGTAGGTGCTACCGGATTTCGTTGCTCCAACAAAAAGAGCGTGCCGACCAGCTCGCAGACCGGTCGACACGCTCTCATCGGGACGTGCGGGCTGGGGGTCGCCCGCGTCCTGATCAGTCCTCGCTGTACGCGCTGGAATCGGCGTCGCCACCGATTCCGTTGCCGCCGTTGCCGGCGGAGCACGAGCCAGTGCCCTCGCCGAGGACGCCGACGCCGATGCCACACAGGACGTTCACGCCGAGGCCACCGTTGCCGCCCTCGCCCTTGCCACCCTCAGCCTCGGAGGCCGTCACCGAGTGGTCGTCCTTCCCACCCTTGTGCTTGCCGCCGTCGGCGAAGGCGGGCGAGCCCATGGCCAGCATCGCAGCAGCAGCAGCGGTGACACCGAGAAGGCGAATCGAAGTACGCATTCGTATAGCTCCCATCCATGTTGGACATTCGCCGGACCGGCGGTCTGAGTTCCCGGAATTCCGGGAATTTGGGGTGCGCCGACCGGCACGACAAACGTTGCCATTGATTTGGTCGGTCCGGCATGTCGAGCCACACCAAAGAGAATCACTCGCCACCCGTGCGGATGCACGATCACGCAGTGCGTCCGACGCGCCGGGAATCGACCCCGCACAACTCAACTGATCAGATGAAGGAGATCGACCACGAGGAAATAGATCAAGAAGTAGAATCTCGATCCCGATCACGAAATGATCAAGAAGGACATGCAAAACCGTTGCCCCACAGTGACTTGCGCAAGTCGATCTCGCGAAATCCAGACCGTCGGAGGTCGCACGTTGGGGCCATGCCGGGAAGGCCCGCCGGGCACGGCGCGCGGGTCGCCCCTAGCGTTCGTAACTGCTCAGGATCCGAATCTCGTTTCAGGAGGAAAGTCATGGGAATTCGCCGCGAGACGGCAGTCGTGCTGGCCGCACTGGGAACTCTGACCGCCGGCGCCTCGGTGGTCGCCGCGACGGCCTGGGCGGCCGGGCCACCGCTGACCATCGAGGTGGGCGAGGCCAGGTGCCTGCACGCGGCCGACCTCCCGTTCGTGGCCGCAGCACCGAAAATCGCTGCCATGCAGGAGGTTTCCGCGTCGTCCACGGTGCGGCTGACCGTCCGCAGCGCCACCAACGACGGCCAGAAGCACTCCTACGTCGTCACGGTGGACGGAGAACAACGGGCCAGCGGCTCCGTCAGCGGTAACGGCATGTCCATCAACAGCGTCAGCATCGCCAACGGCAAGAACTCCCGGGTGGTCGTGGCGACGGGCCCGACCGTCATCTTCGACCGGACCATCGCGGGACGCTGCTGACCGGGAACAGCAAGCAGCAGAACGTCGGGGAGCGGGAGGAATTCCGCTCCCCGACGTTCTGCTGCGGTCGGCCGGGAATCACATCGCCGGAAAGAAACGCAGTGGCTTCACCGGGGCCTGCCGGTGAAGCCACTGCGAGTGCGGCGCAGGCGGGCCGAAGGGCCAGAGTCACGCCCTGCGAATGCGATCCCACCTTGGTTCCGCCGCGTGGCGTGCGCGACCACGGGCGGCGACTTTCACGCTGCACTCCTTGCCTTTCGGCAATCCCTGGGGTGCGGCGGCACGGGTGATCAGAAGTCGAACACGGAACCGGTCGCGGCCTTCAGCGCGCAAGGATTGGCCAGCATCACCTGGTATCCGACCGGCTGACCGCGCCAGGTGCCCTCCGCGGACGCGTTCACCTGGCGGCTCTCCTTGGTGCAGCTCTTCGGCTCACCCGGGTCCAACCGCTCGAACTTCCCGTCCACCCGCTGCAGCTCCGCGCACGCGTCGGTCGCGCGCGGGTGCTCTCCTCTCGCCGGATCGCAGGTCAGCGTGACCGTCCGGGTTTTCCGGGATTCCGTCACCGTCAACTTCAACGTGCTCTGCCCCGCACCGTCGGACGTGGCCGAAGCAACTCCTGGAACCAGCACCGCAGCAGCGAAGACGATGCTCACCACACCGCGTCCGAACAACCGGGAATCGGTCATTTCCTGCATCCTCCGTCCGAACAGAAAGAAAACCCCCGTCCTCCTTACCGCACGCCGAACGATCTCTCCGCGCGAAGTCCAAACGATCACCTATCGGGCTCCCTCGAAGCGGTCGTCACTACGGCCAGCCACCGCCGAGCGGCGATCTCGCACCCGGCCGGTCCACCACGACGATCTACCCGCTCCGATTCGGCGACGGCATCGTGCCGCTCGGCGACACCGGGTAGGCACCATTAACCCGCCAGTGTCCCGGACCCGAAAAGAAGCGACGACGTTTCACGTCGATTTTTCTTATTCCGAGCGGACATCGGCCCCGACGACGCCTGCGCCGCGCAAATCGAATGCACACCCGGAACCGCGGACGGAACGTAGCCGCAACGCGCCCCCAACCGGGCACGGCCTGCCGATCGCGTGATCGTCTCCAGGCAGTCGAGCGGCGGGCTGCTGCACTGCGCAATGCCTTGCTCCTGGCGCAGATCTCCGTCAGGTGGCCCACTGCGCAAGCACACCGATCGAGATCATCAGATGAGGTGAGCGACCAAAATCTCGGGTTGCACGGATTTGCGGCCACGCTATGTTCTAGATGGCCCCGCTGCGGCAGGGTTTCTTAATCCCGACGGGAATCCGCTGCCGATTCAGCACGACGCAAAGTCGGCAAAAGGATTCCTTGCGGCGTCATCCACTAAAGTAAGTACGAAGGGGTTTTAGGTTATGCTTTCTGCCAAGCGCGTCATTGCTGCAACCGCTCTGGGACTCCCCCTCATGCTCGGTGCCCCGGGAATGGCGCTGGCCGACGACGGCGGTCACGGGCACGGCAAGCCCTGCCACAGCCAGAAGTGCCACAAGAAGAGCGATGACCAGAACATCGACCAGGACCAGCACGCCAGCACCGACCAGGCCAACGTGAACGTGCCGACGCAGTACACGTTCAACGTGGGCAGCGGTGAGGCGAACTCGGTGAGCTGGAGCAACCAGTCCAACGACGCCGACACCGACCAGACCGAGGTTGGCGTGCAGGAAGACTGGTGACGATAGCGGCCCCCTCGCTACCTCAGTCCTCCCGCATCTGAGAAGAGCTTGGCCCGGCGATCCTGTCGCCGGGCCAAGCCCTTTTTCATCCCCACCCGCCGCCGCGGTGCTCGCCCGGATCCGCCGGACTAGTCCTCGACCTGCAGCTCGCCCTCGGTCTGCTCGGAGCTGTTGTAGTTGTTCTGCTGGGTAAAGGTCAGCGCCGACTGCTCACCCTTGCCGCTGGTGCTGACCTGGGTGATCGGCGAGACGTTGATGTTGTTCTGCACCGTGTGGTTCTGCTCGGCCTGCTCCTGGGTCTGCTTCACGATCCAGGAGGCCTTCGGCGGGCTCGCCGAAGGACCGTTGGCCGCCAACGCCGTGCCGGAGGCCACCAGCAGCAGCGGCAACGCCACAGCGGCCGCGGCGAGCGCCTGCTTCGCAGTACTCATCAACCGATTCCCTTCGTAGACCAATCGATTTTCGCGCCGTCCAGGGCGCCCCGCGGCGATCGGAATTGCGAAGCACCCGGGCACCTTGGAATCCGCCCCCCGAAATGGGGCAACAGAAACCTACCGGCGCATTGGCATTCGGCGGCGGACCGAAACCTCTTGATCACTCCAAATGGTGATCAGCGGCGCCGCGCGCATGAAGAAACCCGCTGATCCGGCGGCTGCGCGCGTCGGATCAGCGGGTCGCTACCGCGGCCCCGGCGGGGCCGGCCGGATCAGCTTCAGGCGTCGAACCGGAAGACGTTCGTGTTGCCGAACGACTGCCAGCGCGGTTCGAGCTTCAGCCAGGTCCCCACCGGAGCGTGCGGCTCGACGGTCACCGCGACGTCCTGGTCCAGCTTGGGGCTGATGATCCAGCCGTTTTCATCCCGCGCGAAAACCCAGTCTTGGCTCGGGTTTCCGGGCTGGCACGGCAGGGAGAGGACCTGCGGCCCGCCCTGCGAGTTGGCCTGCACACAACGGTTCGTCTGCTGGTTCCGAATGGTCCAGCTGCCGTCGAACCGGTCGGAGACGACCCACTTGTCGGCCTCGCCGAGGACGCCGAACGGGGCGGTCTTGACCACCGAGTCGCTGCCGAAGTCGACCCACCGGGACCCGTCGACGACGCTGCTGATCTCCGCCCCCGGGTACGCCGGGGCAGGAGCCGAAGCGGCCTGGGCTCCCGCCGGCACGAGGGAAATCGCAGCCAGAGCACCGATAGCACCGAACATCCAGCGAGCACGCGTCATTACAAACCCCTCCAGACAGAAACTTCTTCGGGATTGGCGATCGGTTTTCCGACCGTCCGAATAAGATCTCTACCAGCACCGGAAGGAAATATCGCACCGGGTCACTACAACGTGTGGCCACTGCGCGACATCGGTAACGACGCCTAGATCAAAGCAGATAACGGTCCTCAATGGACACGTTTTGGCAACGGTCAAAAATGCGAAAAGTGAGTCTTGTTTCAGATTAGCCGGTGCCCGGGCGTGCGGCTACCCGATCGCGTGAGGTGACGGGACCGGGCGGCCGCGTGATGCCGCTGTCAGGAGTACCGGACGTCCGGGAAGTCCCGCTGCGCCTTGAGGAACTGCTCCTCCCACTCCGCAGGCCAGCCGAACGCCTCGGTGGCGAGGCCCTTCAGGTTCACCCCGGCCGCGCCGCTCATGAAGTGCACGAACTCGCCCCAGTTCATGTCGCGGGCGAATTCCTCGCCGTTGGCCGGGAAGTACCGCCCCAGCAGGTCGAAGTAGCGCACCATCACCTGGGCGCCGCCGTGGTCGCGCCACAGCGGGTGGAACCAGTCGCGGAACCAGTGCGTGCCGGCGCGCGGGAAGTCGTCCACGTGATCGTCGGCGGTCTTCCGGTTGTAGAAGTCCTCGGCCTCGGCCGCCATTCCGAGCGACTTGTAGACGTCGTAGATGTAGAACTCCATCCACTTGCTGTCGCCCCACAGGCCGAATGCGGGCGAGCCGTGCTTCCCGGCGGCGATGCTCTCGACGACGTGCCCCGCCTCGTGCGTCACGATCTCGTACTGCGGCGTGGTCCAGTCGTCGCCACCGACGTCGCTGACGTTGCGGAAGTCGTGCGACTCGTCGTAGACGGTCGACGGGTGGCCTCCGTAGTACTTGCCCTCGTGGTGGATCGAGTACAGCCGGTCGGCCGTCATCTGGTTGCCGGAGTTGCCGTAGGTCTGCTGGGAGTACTGCCACATCGAGGTCAGGTACGGCATCAGCCATTCCCGCGCGGCCGGGTCGACGTCCTGGTCGAAGTAGAGCGCCACGGTGTCGTTGTGGTCGATCAGCCGCAGGTTCTGGTCGTGCTCGAACCAGTGCTCCTGCCAGGTGGCGGGCGGCGGATCCGCCACCGGCGCGGGATTCCCCGCGCCGGCGACGCCGGGGGCCACCGCCGCCAGCGCCAGCACCATTGCCGTGATCGCCCTGCTGCGCATGTCCCACCTCGGGGCTCGGGGATGTTGGTCTGAACCAATGTAGTCAGGCCGATGCGCGCGGTCACCGGCAGAACGGGACAGGTTCCCCATCGGGCAACAAGTCGACACGTCGACCCAGCCGGATCCACAGTGGACGACTAGTCGCTGCGGCCGCGAAGGCCTCCGGAACGACGAAACCCTGCCGGTGGAGATCACCGACAGGGTTCGAATGGTGGTGCGCGATACTGGGATTGAACCAGTGACCCCTACCGTGTCAAGGTAGTGCTCTCCCGCTGAGCTAATCGCGCCGGGCGGCTCGGCCGCTTGCGGGGTTCAGCTTAGCCGACCCGCGAAAGCGGCCGTGCACCACCCCGCCTCACACCTGGCGCTCGAAGGTGACCAGGAGCCCTTCGACGCCACCCGGGCCGACCCGCCCCTTGACGTCGGCCCCGGTGATCGCCTTCAGCTGCCAGCCCTCGGCTGCGTGGTCGTTGAGGACCCGCTCCAGCTTGTCGCCCGACATCTTGCCGCCGAGCCACTTCTCCCGGAGCTCCACGACCTTGTACTGGTACGGCATCGGCACTCCCGCCCGTTCGAACACGTCCCAGGAGTCCAACGATGCGCACCGCGCACCGGTTCCGTCAGGGATCGCAGGAGCTGCCCGGCACGGGCGCCAGGAACTCGGCGGCCGCCCAGCGCGCGCCGCCCAGATCGCGGAAGCCGCCGACCACGTTGGGCGTCGCCGTCACCTCTTCGCCGTTGCCCAGCCTGCCCACCCGGGCCTCCCCGGAACCGGGCCCGGAGCGGACGTTGAGGACGTCGGCGGTGACGTGGAAAGTGCACGGCCCGGGCTCCCCGACGCCGAACCCGACCTGGCCGGTGCCGGCCAGATAGCTCACCCCGAGCACACCGGCACCGAGGAGCAACAACGGACGAGGCAACAGGAACACGGCATACCTCCTGGTCCGGCACGGTCAAACCAGCTATAACCGGCCCGGCGGCGAGGGCGGAACCCCGGGCACCCGTCGGCACGCCCGGTTCAGCGGCTCGGGTGTCGCCCGCCCGGCACCCGTGCGCAGGCGGTAGTCCGGTTGAATCCCGGCATGCCCGCACGCTTCAAGGACCTCGCACTGGACGCGCTCGACCACCAGGCGTTGGCGGACTGGTGGTGCCGAGCGATCGGCTACGTCCGCCGGGACAGCCTCGCCGACGCCGGCGATCGCCCCGCCGAGTGGCCGGTGCCGATCGTCGACCCGGCCGGCGTCGGGCCGCTGATCTGGCTCAACCCGGTGCGCGAGCCGAAGAACGGCAAGAACCGGATGCACCTGGACGTCGTCGGCGACCGCGACGAACTGCTCGCGCTGGGCGCGACCCTGGTCCGGGCCCGGGACGAGGAGATCGGCTGGGACATCCTCGCCGACCCCGAGGGCAACGAGTTCTGCGCCTTCGCTCCCTGAGCGCCCGCTACCCCTGGACGAGCGCCGCCAGCTCTCGCCACTGGGGCATCGGCAGTTCGCCCGGCGTCGCCGTCAGCACCTGCAGGCAGACGTGGTCGGCACCAGCCTGGAAGTGCTCCCGCACCCGTTCGGCGATGCTCTCGATGTCGCCACCGGCGACGACCGCGTCGACCAGCCGGTCGCTGCCGCCGTCGGCGAGGTCGGCTTCGTCGAAGCCGAGCCGCAGCAGGTTGTTCCGCTGGTGCGGGGCCTGCAGGTAGCCGCCGACGTGCTCGCGTTGCGTCCGGCGAGCCCGATCCCGGTCCGGGTCGAGCACGACGGCCTGCTCGACCGCGAGGTACGCCTCCGTGCCCATGCGTTCGCGCGCCATCGCGGTGTGCGCGACGGGCACGAAGTAGGTGTGCGCTCCCCAGGTGCGTTCGGCGGCCAGGTCCAGCATCTTCGGCCCCAGCGCGGCTAGGAGCCGCCGGGGCGGCACCGTTGCCGCGGCGGCGTTGAGCGGAACCTCGTCCAGGTTGTCGAGGTAGTCGCGCATGCTCGACACCGGCTTGCCGCTGAAGGGGATGCGGTAGCCGGCGAACGCGGTCGGCGAGCTGGGAACCCGGTGCCCGCCGAGGCCGAGCACGAACCGGCCGGGGTGCTGCTCACCGAGCGAGCGTTCCGCAGCCGCCGTGGCGATCGGATCCCGCAGGTATATGTTCGCGATACCGGTCGCCACGACGATTCGCTTCGTCGCGTCGAGCAGCAGCGCGGCCTGGGACACCGCGTCCCGGCCGAACGCCTCGCCGAACCACACCGCGCCGTAGCCCAGTTCCTCCAGTTCCGCCGCGGCATCGCGGACCCGCGCGGCGGGGTGCGGATCGAACGCGAACGTCCAGATTCCGAGCCGGCCGGGGTCGTGCTGTGCGTGGGACATGTTCTGCCACCCTCCGATTAAGCTGAGGCATCCTCCGGTTCCCCGAAAGAATACGGAGGGAGCCTCCGGTTGGCAACGAGATTCCCGATGGGTGAGGACATGACGACCGAGCGACGACCGATGCGGGCCGACGCGCGCCGGAACTACGAACGACTGCTCGCGGAAGCCGAGGCCGCCTTCCGCGAGCGCGGAACCGACGCTTCCCTGGAGGAGATCGCGCGCAGCGCCGGAGTCGGCATCGGCACCCTCTACCGGCACTTCCCGACGCGGGACGCGCTGCTCGAAGCACTGCTGCACGACCGCTTCGCCACGCTGTGCGAGATGGGCGCCGACCTGCTGGGCGCGAAGTCACCACGGACCGCGCTGGTCTCCTGGTTGCGGGAATTCGCGAAGTCGTCGAACAGGTACCAGGGGCTGCCCGCCTCCGTGATGGCAACGCTGAACGACGAGGACTCCCGGCTCTACGCGTCCTGCCACGCGATGCGGGAGGTGGGGGAACAGCTGCTCGCGCGCGCCCAGCAGGCCGGCGAGGTCCGCCCCGATCTCCTGGCGAGCGAACTCCTGCTGCTGGTGGCGTCGATCTCGTGGGCCAACGAGCACAGCCCGAACAGCATCGACCGCTTCCTGACCCTGCTGGTCGAGGGCATCTGGTCCTGAAGCCGCGCCCGGCCCCGGGCGCCCGGAAAGCGGAAAACGCCGCCCCCCTGGTGGGGAGCGGCGTTCGCGGTGCGGAAGATCAGCGGTTGGCCATCTTCTTCTGGAGGTTCTCGTCCAGCGTCGCGAGGAACGCCTCGGTGGTCTGGAACGCCTGGTCGCCGCCGACCAGCAGCGCCAGGTCCTTGGTCATCTTGCCGCTCTCGACGGTCTCGATGACGACCTTCTCCAGCGTGTCGGCGAAGCCGACGACCTCCGGGGTCGAGTCCAGCTTGCCCCGGTGCTGCAGGCCGCGGGTCCAGGCGAAGATCGACGCGATCGGGTTGGTCGAGGTGGGCTTGCCCTGCTGGTGCTGGCGGTAGTGGCGGGTGACCGTGCCGTGCGCGGCCTCGGCCTCCACCTTGCCGTCGGCGGTCATCAGGACCGAGGTCATCAGACCCAGCGAGCCGAAGCCCTGCGCCACGGTGTCGGACTGCACGTCACCGTCGTAGTTCTTGCAGGCCCAGACGTAGCCGCCCTCCCACTTCAGGGCGCTGGCGACCATGTCGTCGATCAGCCGGTGCTCGTAGCTGATGCCCTTGGCGTCGAACTCGGCCTTGTACTCGCTGTCGAAGATCTCCTGGAACACGTCCTTGAACATGCCGTCGTAGGCCTTGAGGATCGTGTTCTTGGTCGACATGTAGACCGGGTAGCCGCGCTCCAGGCCGTAGCGGAAGGACGCGCGCGCGAACTCCTCGATCGACTTGCGGTAGTTGTACATCGCCATCGCGACGCCGCCGTCCGCACCGAACTTGGCGACCTCGAACTCGATCGGCTCGCCGCCGTCTTCCGGGGTGTAGGTGACGGTGACGGTGCCCGGGCCGGGGACCTTGAAGTCGGTGGCCTTGTACTGGTCGCCGTGCGCGTGACGACCGATGACGATCGGCTTCGTCCAGGTCGGCACGTAGCGCGGGATGTTGGAGATCACGATCGGCTCGCGGAAGATGACGCCGCCGAGGATGTTGCGGATCGTCCCGTTCGGGCTCCGCCACATCTTCTTCAGGCCGAACTCCTCCACGCGGGCCTCGTCCGGCGTGATGGTGGCGCACTTCACGCCGACGCCGTGCTTGGCGATGGCGTTGGCCGCGTCGACCGTGACCTGGTCGTCGGTGGCATCCCGGTGCTCGATGCCGAGGTCGTAGTAATCGAGGTTGATGTCCAGGTACGGGTGGATCAGCTTGTCCTTGATGAAGGACCAGATGATCCGGGTCATCTCATCGCCGTCGAGCTCGGCTACGGTGCCCTGGACCTTGATCTTGCTCATGTGGCGGGGTGCTCCTCTCGCGAGAATGCAAGCGGTACAAGCGTACTGCTATCGGCTTCGATTGTGCCTTGCCCCCGTCGTCCGCCACCACCCCGGCGGACGCGCGTTGCGCCACTGTTCCCGACCGCGACCAGGTGTCGTGATCTTCTTCTACGCTCGACACCGACCGAGCGATCTTGGAGGGGCCGTGGCGACCGGACCGACGCACGCGATGAGCGGGGTGGCCGCTTGGGCGGCAGTGACCGCCCTGGCCGACACTCACGCGCTGGGGCAATTATCCCCGAAGACCTGGGTGGTCGGGGCCACGCTGTCCGCCGGGGCCGCGCTGCTGCCCGACATCGATCACCCGAAGTCGACGGTGGCCAGCACCTTCGGCGCCGTCTCGCGCGGCGCGTCGGCCGGGATCAGCGGCTTCAGCGGCTTCGTCTACCGGCTGACCCGCACCAAGCACGACAGCAACCGGGAGGGCACCCACCGCGGCTTCACCCACACCGTCGTCTTCGCCGTGCTCGCCGGGCTGATCACCACGGCCATCGTGCAGACCAGCCAGGGCACCGCGCTCGGCGTGCTGATGTTCTTCTTCGCCGGGCTCGCGGTCCGGGGGCTCCTGCACACCTGGTCGTCCGGCAAGGACGCGCTGATGATCACGGTGGCCTCGGTGCTGCTCACCCTCGCCTGCTGGGCCTGGGCCGGCGACCAGCCCACCAACGCCGCGGCCTTCGGGGTAGCGGTGATGATCGGCTGCATCGCGCACTTCATCGGCGACGCGATCACCGAGCAGGGCTGCCCGATGCTCTGGCCGGTCCCGCTGAGCGGCAAGACCTGGTACCCGGTGGCGCCGCCGAAGGCGCTGCGGATGCGCACCGGCGGCAAGGTGGAGATGGTGCTCGTCGGCCCGGGCCTGACGATCGCCGCGGTGGTGCTGAGCGCCGTCGTCCTCTACCGGATCGGCGCGGCCCCGTGGATCGCCCAGCTCGACCTGCCGCCCGAGATCATGGCCTGGATCTCCCCGTCCTGATCGGTTCCGCTCCCGAATCCACGGGATTTAGCCGATCTCGGGCCCGCTGGATGCGACATTTCGCCCATCGCTCGTTCCGGGGTCGATAGGGTACAAGAGCGGCACCACTTCGGCGCCGCCCGAAGCCCCGGAGGGAAGATGCGAGCTCGAAAGAGGTTCGTGGTGGCAGCCCTGTCGCTGCCGCTGCTGACCGGCCTCGCCGCGTGCGGCCAGGTTCAGGAGGTTCAGCAGGGCCTGCAGAACGCCGACGAGCAGATCCAGCAGGCGCAGCAGAACCTGGATTCGATTTCCGCTTGCGCGCAGGCGATCAACGTCGCGAGCTTCATGCCCAACTTCGCCGACCCGCAACAGGCGAAGGCCGACGCGGAGGCGAAGGCCGAGGAACTGCGCAAGCTGGCCGAGCAGACGGCCGACCAGACGCTGCGCCAGAACCTCCTCGAGGTCGAGCAGTCCGTGCAGCGCGTCGCCTCCGGCGAGATCACGCTGGAGTCGAGCGCGGAGTGGACCACCGCCCAGCTGGAGCGGTACCAGCAGGTGACCACCACCTGCTCGCAGATCGGCAACTGAGGCGGCCGCCCGCACCTCCGCGGCGCACCCGATGTGCGATGTGGCCCCGGTCACTTAGTCTGGGACCGCGGAGGTGATGGGTGATGAAAGCAGCCGTTGGTGATCGACTGCACGTGCACAGCAGGCACGTCGACGAGGCCGACCAGATCGCCGAGATCCTGGAGGTCCGAGGCGAGGACGGCGCCCCGCCGTACAAGGTCCGGTTCAAGGACGGCCACGAGGGCCTGGTCTTCCCGGGCGGCGATTGCTCGATCGAGACTCCCCGTCCCCGCGAAGGGGACTGACCTCTCGGCCGCTCCGCCTCGCACGACGGCGGATCCGCCTGAGTCGCGCGGCTCCTCCGGGCGTCGCCTCGCAGCTCCAGACCTCTCCCCCAGCGAGGCACCCCCGAGGAGTCGCCTCACTGCCAGGGCTGGTCGAGCACCGATTCCAGCTCCGCCCGGAACAGCGGCTCCGGGTCAACGAGCATCGCACCGAACTGCCCCTCCACTTCGAGGCTGATCAGGCCGTGCATCCGCGACCAGGCCAGCAGCGCGCGCTGCAGGACGGCCGGCGGGAGCGATGATCCGCCGCGCCGCTCGCGCCAGGCGGTGAGCTGCCGGTCGAACGCGGTGCGCTCCGCGGGCAGCCCGCCGGGAGCCAGGTCGGCGACGACGTCGAGGACGGGCCGGAAAGCCCGGTCGGCGAGGCCGATGGTGAGTTCCGGGGCCTGGAAGCCCGGCACCGGCGTGCCGAACAGCAGCAGGTACCGGTGCGGCTGCGCCAGCGCCCAGGCCCTGAACCGGGCGCCGAGTTCGCGGAACCTCGTCGCGGGCTCCGCGCTGCGGTGCGCTTGCGTCGCGGCTTCCATCGCATCGCCGAGGTCGTTGTAGGCGTCCACGACCAGGTCGGTCAGCAGCGCATCCCGGCTGTCGAAGTACCGGTACAGCGCGGGGCCGGTGATGCCCATCCGCTTCGCGATCGCGTTCACCGAGATCCCCGCAGGTCCCGATTCGGCGAGCTGGTCGAGCGCGACCCGCTTGGCCTCGTTGCGGATCTGCTCCCGGAACCGCTCCCGCGGGCTGCGCGGCGCTGCGTCCATGTCCCCTCCCCTTGACACCCACACCGTAACAGGCTCATAGTCACGTTAGAACTTCTAACAATCAAACGAGCTTGTTACACGGAGGCGTCATGAGCATCCCCACCACCGGAACCGAGATCGTGCTCACCGGCCTCGGCGGGACCGAAGTCGTCACCACGCGGCGCAGCGCTCCGCCCGCGCCGGGACCGCACGGCGTGCTGGTCCGGGTCGAGGCCACCGGGGTGTCCTTCGCCGAGGTGCAGATGCTGCGCGGGCGCTACCCGGCCCAGCCGAAGTTCCCGTTCGTGCCCGGCTACGACCTGGTCGGCGAGGTCGTCGCGGTCGGCTCGGCGGTCACCGGGTGGCGGCCGGGCCAGCGGGTCGCGGCCATGCCGCGCACCGGCGCGTGGGCCGAGTACGCCGAAATCCGGGACGCCGAACTGGTTTCCGTGCCGGACGGGGTCGAGGCCGACGACGCGGCCGCGATGATCGTCAACGGCGTCACGGCGTGGCAGATGCTGCACCGCGCCGCGAATATCCGAAGTGGACAGACGATGCTGGTGCACGGCGTCGGCGGCGGCGTCGGCGTCCTGCTGGCGAAGCTCGGCCTCGCAGCCGGCGCGCGGGTAATCGGGACGGCGTCCGCGAGCCGGCACGAAGAGCTGCGGGACATCGGCATCGAGCTCATCGACCACCGCACCGAGGACGTCGACGCCCGCGTGGCCGAGCTCGCGCCCGGCGGCGTGGACGCCATCTTCGACCCGCTCGGCCCGGAGAGCCTGGACCGATCCTGGCGACTCCTCGCGCCGGGTGGCTCGCTGCACGCCTACGGCAGCTCGGCGACGCTGCACGACGACGGGCCGTGGTGGCGCCCCTACCTGGGCCTGACCCGGCGGCTCGCCCGGTGGGAGCTGGCACGGCTGCTCGGGCGCACCGGCGGTCGGCGCGCCCGGATGTACTACATCAGGCCGAACGCGCAGTTCCGGACGGACCTGGCCCGGCTGTTCCGAATGGTCGCCAGTGGACAGTTGCGGCCGCTGGTCGCCGAGCGGCTGCCGCTGGAATCCGCGGCACGCGCGCTCGACCTGCACATCTCGGGCAGCCGGACCGGCCGAATCCTGCTGATCCCGGGACTTTCCCCGGATCGCGCCGGGGCTTGACGGCCGCGGGCTGCGCACGCCACGCGAAACGGGTCGAGGCCAGGCTCTAAGGTGGTCCGCGACGAGGGGCGTTTGCCTAGGAGGCGGTGAAGTGTTGCGAGACGACCGGCAAGCGGGGGCTCCTGCCGACCTGTCCGCGGTTTTCGGCACCGGTGCAGGAGTTTCCGTCCCGCTACCGCCCGGCGAGGTCCTGACCGAGCAGACCACCCTCACCGACAACCCCGAGCCGCTGTGCTGGATCAGCGACGACGCCCCGGCGCCGCAGCTCGTCGCCGCCCTTCGCGCCGAACACCGCATCACCGGGCTGTTGCCGCTGCTGCTGTGCGACAGCGACGAGGTCTACGGGGAGCGGTGCACGGTCGGCGTCGTGCCGCCGGAGCCGCTGGAGCACATCGACCGCTGGCGGGTGGTCGACGTGATGGCCCGGATCTGGGACGGCCTGGTGCAGGCAGACGACGAGCTCGGCCCGGCGTACGACCTGGAAGTGCTGGCGCCGTTCGACTACCACTGCCCGGGACCGGCGCGGGGCGGGAACCTGCTGGCGGATCCGGACGTCCTGGCCAACCAGCAGCTGCCGCGCTTCATCGACGCCGACACCCGGCTCGCGCTCATCCCGGTGCGGCGCGGCGCGGACGTGCTGACGGCGCTGGGCTGGTCCGGCGCGGCGAACCACGTGTCGCGCACGGCCGGGCTCTCGGCGATGGCCCGCAGCTGGGAGGAGCGGTTCGGGGCGCGCCTGCTGCGCCTCGGCCCGGACCGGCTGGACCTGAGCGTGGCGGCGCCGCCGCAGGACGCGGACCACGCCGCGGCCGTCGCGGCGGAGCACTGGACCTTCTGCCCGGACCGGATCCTGCAGGAGACGGGCACCATCGAGGCCTACGCCCAGGAGATCCGCGGCCGCCGCACCTGGTCCTTCTGGTGGGAGTGAGCCCGACTCACCCGCTAGAGGCCCGTGAGCGCTTTGGGGCGCTATAGCAACTCAACACCCTCACGGGCGTCGACCTGCGGGAACCGGTTCCGGCGCCGTGTTCCGCCGCAATTTCAATGGAAATCGAAGGTCCGATTTCCATTGAAATTGCGGACCGACACCCGGATGGGGACCCCTCAGGCGTGGAGGACCTTGCGGAGCCAGAGGGCCAGCAGTTCGACGAGCATGACCACCGCGAAGGTGAGCAGCAGAACCGTTGTGACCACGCCGAATTCCAGGACCCGCGAGGCGTTCAGCAGGTAGTAGCCGATGCCGCCCGCGCCGACCAGTCCCAGCAGCGTCGCCGCGCGCAAGTTCGTGTCCAGCTGGTACAGGACGTGCGCCACGAACGCCGGAGCTGCCTGCGGCACCGTCGCCGCGAAGAACACCTGCAGCCGGTTCGCCCCGGTCGCGCGCAGCGCCTGCTCGCGACCGCGATCCACCTCCTCCAGGGAATCCGCGACGAGCTTCCCCAGCAGGCCCACCGATCCCACGCCCAGCGCGAACGCGCCCGCGACCGCGCCCAGGCCGGTGATCACCACGAACACGATGGCCAGAACCAGCTCCGGCACCCCGCGAACCGCGAGCACCACGCCGCGGAAGAACTTCGCCACCGCCGGACTCGGCGCCACGTTCGCCGCCGCCAGCGCGCCGATCGGCAGCGCCAGCACCGCGCCGATCAGCGTCGCGGCCAGCGCGATCTGGACGGTCACCAGCAGCTCGGCCAGCAGCTCGCCGAGGATGCCGCCGGTTTCCGGCGGCCAGAACAGCGCCAGCGTCGGGCCGAAGTTGGTGATCGCGCGCTCGAACTGGGCGAACGAGATGTCGGCGCCCCAGATCGACGCGGCCACGATCAGGGCGGTCAGCAGCCAGTAGCCGGTGCGCCGCAGCCGGGCAGTCGTCCACTGAGGACTGATCGGTGGTCGTGAGCGCTCGTTCCGGTAAGAACCGGCATCGCCGCTCACGAGCCCCGCGACCCGCTGAACCGGCACCTGTACGCCGAGCTTCCGCCCGGTCAGCGCCGCGAGCACGCCGGGCTTCCGGCCGCGCTCCTCGCGCACGCCCAGCAACGCCTGGCGGATCGAACCGGACACGATCTCGACCAGCACGCACAGCAGGAACACCACCGACGCCAACGCCATCCCGCGCTGGTAGTCGAGGGTGCGCAGCGAATCCGCGATCGCCTGCCCGAGCCCGCCGACGCCGACGAAGCCGAGCACCACCGACACCCGCAGGTTGATGTCCAGCCGGTGCAGCGAGGTCGCCACGAACGACGGCAGCACCTGCGGCAGGACGCCGCTGACCAGCTGCTGCAACCGGGTGCCGCCGGCCGCGCGGATCGCGGTGCGAGGCCCCTCGTCGACCTGCTCGATGGCGTCCGCGTACAGCTTGCCGATCATGCCGACCGAGTGCAGGCCCATGGCGAGCACGCCGGTCAGCCCGCCGAAGCCGAACATCCGGAAGAACACGATCGCCAGCACCACGTCCGGGACCGCGCGGGCCACCACGATCACCACGCGTGCGCCGAACCGGCCGGCGCCGCCGAGCGTGGTGTTGCGCGCCGCCAGGACCGCCACCGGCACGCTGATCAGCGACGCGACCAGCGTCGCGCAGACCACGATCGCCAGCGTCTGCCCGGCCAGGCCGAGCAGTTCGCCGATCGGCGGGAAGTCCAGCGGCAGCGTGCGGGCCGCGAAGTCCGCCGCGTTGCCGAGTCCGTCCACAATGGTCGCCAGGTTCAGCCGCAGGTCGCTGAACGCCCAGATCGCGGCGCCCAGCAGGGCGAGCACGACCAGTGCCGCCGCCGCGCCCTCCGGGCGGGTCCGGGCCAGCGTCCGGCGGCGCGGCGCCGCCCCGGCCCGGCGGGCCGGCGCTTCTGCTGTCGTGGTCACGGAATTCACCCCGCCGTCGCGAGCTCGGCCGATCCGACCTTGGCGTAGATCCCCATCGCCGCGTCCCGGCTCAACCCGTCGACCGGGGTGTCCAGCACGACGCTCCCGGAGCGCAGCCCGACGATCCGGTGCCCCCAGCTCAACGCCAGGTCGACCTGGTGCAGGCTGCAGAGCACGGTGAGCCCGTCCTCCCGGCCGATCTCCGCGATCAGGTTCATCACCTGCGCCGCCGAGTCCGGGTCCAGCGACGCGACCGGCTCATCCGCGAGCAGGACCTCCGGCTTCTGCAGCAGCGCCCGCGCCACCGCGACACGCTGCTGCTGCCCGCCGGAGAGGGTGTCCGCGCGCTGCAGCGCCTGGTCGGTGAGGCCGACCCGCTCCAGCTGCTCCATCGCGGCGTAGCGGATCCGCTTCGGGTAGGCGAAGAGCCCGAGCCGCGGGCCGCGCAGGCTGCCCAGCGCGCCCGTGCACACGTTCTCCAGCACCGTCAGCGATCCGACGAGGTGGAACTGCTGGAACACGAACCCGACCCGGCGGCGCAGCGCTCGCAGGCCGGATCCGCGCAGCGAGCCGACGTCCTCGCCGAGCACGCGGACGCTTCCGGAAGTCGCGCGCTGCAGCCCGTCCACGTGGCGCAGAAGGGTGGACTTGCCCGATCCGGAAAGCCCGAGCAGGACGACGACCTCGCCCCGCTCCACGTCGAGCGACACCTCGTCCAGCGCCCGAACGCTGCCGAAGGACTTGCCGACCCGGTCGAAGGCGATCACTGGCATTGCTTGTCCTTGGTCACGTCGCAGACCTCGCGGATGCCGTTGTAGAACGCGTCGTCGACCGGGGCGAACCCGTACCCGTCGACGTCGCCGATCTTGCACTCCCCGGTGCAGAACCCGTTGGCGCGCAGGTAATCGCTGTTGGCCTTGTCCCGCAGCGCGGTAATGATCTTCCCCTTCAGCGCCGGGTCCAGGTCGTCGGAGATGGCGACCGGGTCGCCGGGGATCACCACCGACTTCCACACCGCGGTCAGCTGGCCGGGCTGCAGCTGGCCCTTCTCGACCAGCTGCCGGTCGACCATGCTGTCGTAGGCGAACCCCGCGTCGCAGTCGCCCTTGGCGACGGCGATCGCGGAGGCGTCGTGGCCGCCGGCGAAGACCGGCTGCACGTCGGTATCCGGGTTGATGCCCGCCTGCAGCGGGCCCGCCTTCGGGTACAGGTAGCCGGAGGTCGAGGTCGGGTCGACGAAGCAGACCTTCTTGCCGCGGAAGTCGGCCAGCGACGTGATCCCGCTGCCCGGGCGGGTGATCGCGTAGGAGCGGTAGCCGGGCTGCTCGCCCTTCGCCTCCACCTGGCCGGCGACCGCGTTCGCAGGCACGCCCTGCTTCTTGGCCAGCACGTAGGAGAACGGGCCGTACTTCGCGATGTCGATCTTCCCGGCGCGCTGGCCCTCGATGATCGCGGCGTAGTCGGTGGCCTTCTGGAAGGTGATCTTCTTGCCGGTCTCCTTGGCCAGCAGGTCCAGCACCGGCTGGTAGTCCTGCTGCAGGCTGGCCGATTCCTCGGACGGGACGGCGGCGAACACGAGCTCGTCGGACTCGCCGCCCTGCTCGGCCGCGCTCGGCCCGCACGCCGAGAGCAGGCCCAGCACGGCGAGTCCGACGACCAGTCGGCTGATGCGTTTCACTGCAGATCTTCCTTTGCTGGCAGTACGAGTTCGGGGAGGTCGCGGACGGATTCGAGGACGTGGGTGGCACCGGCTTCGGTGAACGCGGCGCGGTCGTGCGCGCCGGTGAGCACGCCCGCGACGATCGACGCCCCGGCGCACAGGCCGGAACGCACGTCGTACGCGGTGTCGCCGACGGTGGCGACTTCGCGCACGTCGTCGATGCCCAGCCGCAGCAGGGCGGTGAGCACCATGTCGGGGTACGGCCGTCCGCGGCCGGCCTGCGCCGGGGTCAGGGTCAGGTCGGTCAGCCCGCCCCAGCCCAGCGCGTCGAGGATCTGGCGCTGCGTCGTCTCGGAGAAACCGGTGGTCAGGGCGACCTTGATGCCGTTGTCGCGGAGTCGCCGGATCGCCGCCTCGGCGCCGTCGATCTCCCGGCAGTCGCCGTCCGCGACGCGTTCGGCGTACGCCCGCTCGAAGGCCTGGTTCGCCCGCTGCGCGAGGTCTTCGTCGCCGCTCAGCAGATGCCGGAAGACGGTGATCTTCGATTCGCCCATGGTGCGGCGGACGTAGTCGAGCATGCCCGGGAACGCGGCGTCGTCCTCGGCGACGCCGACCTCGCCGATCGCCTGCGTGAACGCCCGCTCGACCAGGCCGTCGTCGGCCACCGTCGTGCCTGCCATGTCCAGCACTACCAGCTTGATCATGCGTCGATCTCCTGCCAGGTGTCGGCGGCGATCGCCGGGGAACAGGTCATGCCGCGCCCGCCGGGACCGGTCACCAGCCAGACGCCGGGGAGCACCTGCTCGCGGTGCACGACGCGCGACTTGTCCGCGGTCTGCGCGTAAACCCCGGCCCAGCGGCGCGCGATCCGCGGCAGCGGGCGGCCGAGCAGTTCCTCGGCGCGCTGCTTGAGGTGCTCGTAGGGATCTTCGTGAACGTCGAACGCGAACGGTGCGTCGTACTCGTGGGTGTCGCCGATGGTCAGTCCACCGTGGACTCGTTGCACCATCAGCAGCTGCATGCCGTTGTCCGCGGCCACCTGCGGCTGCGACTCGGTGGCGTTGAGTGCGTCCAGCGCCGCGCCGCGGTAGCCGGGGTAGTAGCGCATGCTGTCTCCGTCGGCGATCGAGGTCGTCAGGGTTTCGCCGAGCGGATCGGTCTGCATCATCTGCAGCCGGACCCGGCGAACCGGCAGCTCCGGCCGCAGTTCCCGGACCAGACCGCCGAGGGCCGCGCCGGTGCAGAGAACCACGACGTCGGCTTCGTGCCGCTCGCCGGTGTCGTCCCGCGCCCAGCCCTCGCCGACGTCGCGAACCTCGCGACCGGGCAGCCAGGAGTAGCGGCCGGTCTTGGCGAGGTGCGCGCGCAGCGCGGGCTGCGCGGTCCGCGACTCGACGGCGCCGTCCTGCTCGCACCACAGCGCGGCCAGCATCTCGCCGCGCAGCGCCGGGTTCAGCGTCCTCGCCTCGGCCGGGTCGAGCAGCTTCGTGCCGCGCTCGGCGGCGTCCGGGCGGGCGACGAACTCCTCCGCCACCGCCAGCTCGGCCGGCGTCCGGAGCACGGTCAGCGAGCCGTTGCCGCGGAAGCCGAGCTCCGGCACGTCCGCGGCGATGCGCTCCCAGTCCTGGCGGGCGCGCATCGCGACCTCCAGGTCCGGGCCGGCTTCCCGGCCGCTGACCCAGATCAGCCCGAAGTTCCGGACCGAGGCACCGCGAGCCTCTGCCTCGCGCTCCAGGTGCACCACTTCGTGGCCCCGCTCCAGGGCCCGCAGCGCGTGCATGGTGCCCAGCACGCCGCCGCCAACAATCAGAACTCGCACGGCGCAAACACTCGCGGCCGACGACGAATAGCCAGTGCAGGCGCGGCGAACCCCAGGTGAACACCACCAGAAGGACTAGATCAGTTATCTGTTCGTTATTTTTGATGTCTTCGGAGAAAGGTTCGGCCTGGTCAGCTGCCATGCGTACTTTTGGCTGCTATGGCGACAGTTTGACCCGTTGGCGCAGTGATGAGTCGTCGTTGGCTGGTGTGGAGTCAACGGCCTGTTCGCCTCGATAGGTGAGGTGAACGGTCCGTTCACTGCAGCCGTCCGGCGTCGGCGGGGATCGGTCGGTGTGGAGTGAACGGCCCGTTCATCTCGATAGGTGGGGCGAATAGGCCGTTCACTCCGCCACCTCGAAGCCACCAGCCGACCTACCACGACGCCGCGCCACCACATCCAGAACAGCCTCTATAGCGACACAAAGCACTCACGTGTGCACCGGCGACGACACGGCCGCAAAGGGGTTTTCAGTCGCGGAGGCGGGTGACGAGGCTGAAGCGGTCGCCGCGGAACAGGGAGCGGACCCGCTCGATCGGCTCACCGTCCGGGGTCCACGAGCACCGGTGCAGCAGGATCATCGGCGTCGCCGGGTTGGTGCCGATCAGCAGCGCCTCGCGCGGCGTCGCCAGCACCGTCTCGATGCGCTCCTCGGCTTCGCCGAACCGCACACCCAGCTTCTCCTGCAGGAACGCGTACAGCGAACCGGTCGGGTCGAACTCCCCCAGCAACTCCGGAAAGCGCTGCTTCGGCAGATAGCTCGACTCCAGCCCGACCCGCTCGCCATCGGCCATCAGCACCCGCTCCAGGTGCACCACCTCGGCCCCCGGCGCCAGCCCGAGATCCGCCGCCAAGCGCGGATCCGCCGACCGCGACTCGACGGTGATCACCGTCCGGCCGGGCTCCTTGCCCTGCGCCCGGACGCCTTCGGTGTAGCTGGCCAGCGCCAACGGCTGCACGATCTTCGGCGGCGCCACGACGGTCCGGCTACCCTGCCGGCGGATCAGCCGGCCTTCGAGCACCAGCTCGGTGACGGCCTGCCGCAGCGTCACCCGCGAGACGCCGCACCGCTCCGCGAGCTCCCGCTCCGCAGGCAGCGCGGCTCCCTCTCCGAGCTCCTCGACCAGTTCGAGCAGCTCGATCTTCGCCGCGTAGTAGCGCGGAATCCGGCCGTGTTCCGGGATTCCGGAACGAACCGGCTCATCCGCCCGGTGATCGATGCTCACGACGGGGAACCCTACGGGGGCTCAGCCCAGCAGTCTGTCCTTGATGGTGATCGCCACTGCGATGATCGCCAAGCCGAACCCGCTGTAGACGAGGACGTCCACGGCCCGGCTGCGGATCGCCAGCAGCCCCGTCCGCTCCGGCGGGATCACGGCGCGCATCGTCGCCGCGAGCAGCAGCGTGACGCCGAGCAGCACTGTACCCCGCCGCCAGTGCCCCATCGAGACCAGGAGCAGCCCGATCAGCACGATCAGCAGCACCAGGCCGAACGGCACGTGCACCGACAGGCGCGACCTGCCGTCGAACCGTTCGCTCACGCCGTTCCTCCCATCGTCGTGCCGTCTGCGGATCAGCCGGCGTTGCGTTCCGCGGCCTCGACGACGTTGGTCAGCAGCATCGCGCGGGTCATCGGCCCCACCCCGCCCGGGTTGGGCGACACGAAACCGGCGACCTGCACGACGTCCGGGTGCACGTCCCCGGCCAGCCCGGCGTCGGTGCGGCTCACGCCGACGTCCAGCACCGCCGCGCCCGGCTTCACCATGTCGGCCATGATCAGGTGCGGCTTGCCGGCCGCCGCGATGACGATGTCCGCGCGGCGCACCTCCTCGGCGAGGTCCCTGGTGCCGGTGTGGCAGAGCGTGACGGTGGCGTTCTCGCTGCGCCGGGTGAGCAGCAGGCCGATCGGGCGGCCGACCGTGATGCCGCGGCCGACGACGGCGACCTGCGCGCCGTTCAACGGCACGTCGTAGCGGCGCAGCAGCTCGATGATGCCGCGCGGCGTGCACGGCAGCGGCGCCTCCTCGCCGAGCACCAGGCGCCCCAGGCTGATCGGGTGCAGCCCGTCCGCGTCCTTCTCCGGCGCGATGCGCTCCAGCAGCGGGCCCGCGTCGAGGTGCTTGGGCAGCGGCAGCTGCACGATGTAGCCGGTGCAGGCCGGGTCGGCGTTGAGTTCGTCCAGCACCGCCTCGACGTCGGCCTGGCTGACGTCGGCGGGCAGGTCCTTGCGGATCGACTTGATACCGACCTTGGCGCAGTCGTTGTGCTTGGCACGCACGTAAGACTGCGAACCCGGGTCATCGCCGACCAGCACCGTGGCCAGTCCGGGGGCGTGCCCCTGCTCGACGAGCCGGGCGACCCGCGGTCGCAGCTCGTCGAAAATCGCGTCCTTGGTGGCCTTGCCGTCCAGAATCGTCGCGCTCACGGCTGTTCATCGTGGCAGACGGCGCCCGGCGCGTCCCGGCCGGTCCGGCAATGCCGCCACGCCGACGGCAACCAGCGTGAGCAGGACGCCGAGCACGGTGGACGCCGGGATGCCCGTCCCGGCGGCCGGGGCGAACACGTCGAGCAGCAGCGCGCCGACCAGCTGGCCGGCGATCATGCCGAGGCTGAGCACCAGCACGCCGGTGAAGCGCACCAGCGCCACCGAGCCGCCGATCACGAAGATCCCCAGGAAACCGCCGGTGTAGAGCCACGGCTCCGCCGGGAAGTGCGGGAGGCCGCGCAGCGCCACTTCGACCGCGAAGGCCACCGCGAGGGCCGTCATCCCGATGCCGAAGTTGAACATGGCCGCGAACACCGCCGAGTCGGCCGCCTGCTTCATCCGGCCGTTCACCGCCGCCTGCCAGCCGAGCCCGATCCCGGCCAGCGCGGGCAGCAGCACCAACCAGCTGGCCTCGCCGCTGCCCAGCTTCGCGGACACCGCGATCACCACCGCCACCACGGCGAGTCCCGCTCCCAGCAGCCGCGCGGGCGTCACGTGCTGCGGCCCGGCGGGGCCCAACCCGAGCCGGTCGACGACGAGCCCGCTGCTGACCTGCCCGGCCACCACCGCGACGGTGAACATCGCGACGCCGAGCGCGGCCGCCGCCATGCCCTGGGTGAACACCAGATATCCGCCGCACACGCCGCCGAGGCACTGCCACGGCCGCAACCCGCCCGGCCTGCGCAGCTCCGTGCGCAGGTTCCGCCACCCGCGCCTCGCCTGCGGGAACGCGAAGGTGGCGGCCAGGAGCACGACGAAACCGCCGAAGAACGAGATCAGCCCGGCTGCGATGCCGTCGTCCATCCGCACGCCGAGCGCGCCGTTGATCCGCGCCTGGATCGCGAGCAACACCCCGACCCCAGCAGCGCCGACCATGCCGAGCGTCCGTTCCCGGGTCTTCGGCCGGTCTTCCTGGTGTCGCAACGCAGAAACAGTCACGTAACCGCAGTCTGCTCCCTCTCCCGCGGCGCACGCGACGCCCGGGCGCTGTGATGTGCGACAAACCCGAAGCCCACGAAGGCCAGCCCGGCCGCCGCTGCGGCGGCCATCGCCGGGCCGGAGATGTCGAGCATCCAGCCCGCCAGGGGCGAGGCGATCGCCCCGCCCAGCGTGGTGGCGCTGGTCAGCCAGCCGAACGCCTCGCTGCGCCGCTCGGCGGGCGCCAGGTCCGCGATCCGCCCGTTGCCCGCGGCCAGCGTCGGCGCGATCGCCGCGCCGCCGATCAGCAGGATGGCGCCGACCAGCCACGGCGAACCGGGATCGGCGATCGGCGGCAGCGCCGGCACCAGCGCGGCCATCCCCAGCGCGGCCAGCAGAACCCGCAGCCACAGCCGCGGTCGCGCCGCGAAGCCGCCCGACACCAGGCCGCCGGTCAGCGACCCGACCGCCCACACCATGGCCAGCAGCCCCGCAAGCTCGGGCGCACCGCGCTCCCGGGCCCAGCCGACGAGCACCAGGTCGATCGAGATCAGGCCGCCCACCAACGCGGCGTAGAACAGCAGCAACGACGTGAAACCGCGCACCCGGAACAGCGATCCCGCCTCACGAGCGCCGCTCGTGCCCTCCGCGGGCGCCTCGCGCAGCCCGGCGCGCAGCAAGGACGCCGCGAAGATGATCGATCCGAGAGTCGCCCAAGCCGCGCAGGCGAGCATCGCGACGACCGTGCCCCAGATCGCGACCACGAAGGTCGCCAGCATCGGCGCGACGACGAACAGCAGCTCCTGCAGCGTCGCCTCCACCGCGAAGGCCGCCTCCCGCGCCGGACCATCGGTCAGCCGCGGCCAGATCGCCCGGCCGATCTGGGTGATCGGCGGGTGCGACAGCCCGGTGAACATCGCCACGGGCAGGATCAGCCACCACTGCGCCGGATCCACCCAGCGGGTCACCAGGACCAGCGCCACCATCCCCAGCCCGGAGCCCAGACCGGTCACGACCAGCAGCTTCGGCGCCGAGCTGCGGTCGGCGGCCCGGCCGCGCAGCGGTCCGGCGATGGCCTGGCCGACCGTCACCATCATCCCGATGACGCCGCCGATGGCGTACGAACCGGTCCAGTCGACGACCAGGAAGGCCAGCACCATCGCCAGCGCCGGCATGTGCAGGCGTCCCAGCAGGCTGAAGGCCATCAGGCTCGACGCATGCGGAACCGCCGCCAGAAGTCGGTAGGGACGAAGCACGTGCCTCACTCTGGCTTCTGGCACGCCCGTGCCGCTACCGAATTTCGTCGACCGTCCGCCGCCGACGTGGCGCCGCTGATCGATACACCTGGTGGTGTGATGTTCATCCGCCCGCCCAACAGGCAGGCTTTCGTGACGAGATCACCGCGCGCTGTGACAAGGATCTTGTGCGCGAGGACGTGTGCTGGATGAACGGCACCGAACTCGCACACAGCGCACATGACCGCACCCGCGTCGAGTAGCGTCTTGGCGGGGTGGAGTCGGGTTGCCTCGTCGAGAGGGGGAGGATGTCACCCATGTCGCGTCCGACAGCGATCAGTCCGGAAGAGCAGGAGCAGATCGCCCGCAGGATCGGGGTTCTGCTGTTACAGGGCGCTCCCGAGGACTGGCAGGAGATCACGGTGGAGTACCGCGCCACCGGTGAGTACCACGACCTGCTGGGTGAGGTCGCCGCTCAGGACGGCAGCTCCCACCCCTGGGAGCCGCCGACCGAACTGCAGGAGATCTTCGAGCGCCTGCGCGAAGGCATGTACCGGCCCGATGTGGGCACCTGGCTCAGCGCCCTCTACGTCGTGGAGCGCCCGTCGAGCTACCGCATCGATATCAACTTCGATTCCGAACCGCAGTGGCACCGCCCGCTGCCGCGCGCCGCGTACGTCGACGAGCTGCGTCGCTACCCGCGCGCCGAGGAGAACATCCCGGACTGGATGCGGGACCGCTTCGACGGCCCCGCGCAGTCCCAGCCCGCCGAGCCGCCGGTCGCCGAGCCACCGACCGCTGAGCCGGCGGTCGCCGAGGCGCCGGTGACCGAGGCACCGAACGTCGAGCCGCCGATCGCCGAGGCACCGGTCGTCGACCCGATCGAGCTCGAGACCCCGCCGGCGGCCGAACCCGCCGTCGCCGAAACGCCGATCCCGGAGCCGGGGATCGCCGAGCCGGCCGACGGATTCCAGGTCGCCAACGTCTTCGACGACTACGACGAGCAGGGCCGCCCGGTCGTCGCCGAGCGCGAGCCGATCCCGGCCGAAGAGGTCGGGGCGCTGCGCCAGTACCTGGAGAACGCCCCGATCGTGCTCGCGTCCCGCGAGGACGAGGAGGACCAGCTCGACCCGGAGCGCACCGCGTCCGTGCCGGGCACCTGGCACACCGACGGCACCTGGCTGTGGCCGGGCGCCATCGCCTTCTACCTGACGCAGTACGGGGTGCCGCCGGAAGCCGAGCTCGTCGAGCACATCCGCCGGCGTGCGTTCCAGGTGCCCGAGGTCGACGAGGCCACCCGCGACGCGGCCGTCAGCGAGCTGCTCGACCAGCCCGCCGACGACCTCGACGGTGAGCTCGACCGCGAGCCGCAGGACTACGCGGAGCCCGCGGACGAGCCGGAACCCGACTTCGACGACGAGGCCGACGAGGCGCTCGCCGAGCCCGAGCCGTCGGGCGGATCCCGGCACGTGCTCGACGAGACCGACGCACCGGACACCCAGGAAGTGCTGGCCAAGCTGCACGACCGGCTCACCGACCACCAGGTGGACGGCCGCGGCTACCGGATCGGCAGCCACAGCCCGGACGCCCGCTGCCTGCTGGACGACGGGGCCGACTGGGTCGTCACCGCCGGCTCCGACGGCGGCGAGGACGTCCGGTTCGCCCGCGTCGACCACGCCGCGGCGTACCTGCTGGGCAGCCTCCTGATGGACCGGCCCGCGCCGACGCAGGTCGACGCGGCTGTGCCGCCGGCCGATCTGCCGGAGCGTGCCACGCCGGACTTGCCGCAGCGGTCGCCGGAAGCCGCCGATCTGCCGCAGCGTCCCGCACCGGAAGTGCCCGACCTGCCGCAGCGGGCGGCAGCGGAGGTCACTGATCTCCCGCAGCGCTCCGCAGAGGTGACCGACCTGCCGCAGCGCTCCGCGGCGGAAGTGCCCGACCTGCCGCAGCGGGCGGCGCCGGAACCGGATCACGGTGGGGCGAACCCGCTGTTCACCGCGAACCAGGACCCGGCGGGCGGACCGCAAGAACCGCCGCTGGACACCGCCGCGCAGGCGGGCGAAGAGGCCACCCGCTTCCAGCCCGCACCGCGCATGGACCGGCCCGCGCCGCCGCAGTCGGCGCCGGCGGCTCCGCCGTCGCCGCCGGTCGGGCAGCCCGTTCAGCCGCCGGTCGGCGGCCCGGGCGCACCGCCGCCGCTGCCGAAGCGCCAGCCGCGCCGGGAAAGCGGAGCGCCAGTGCCCCAGGCCGGACCCGCGCAGGGGCCGGTCGGCGGCGCGGAGCGGCGTCCTGGCCCCGGTGGGCCGGGCATGGCGGGGCCGCCCCGGCAGGGGCCGCCGCGTCCGCCGCAGGGCGGTCAGCCGGGTCAGCCGCAAGGCGGTCAGCCTGGTGCCCAGCCGCAGGGTGGTCAGCAGATCCAGCCGCTCAGCGGTGAGCCGCCGCTGACGCTGTACCGGGACCGCCGGATCGTGATGCTGCAGCCGGGCACCGAACTGGACCGGTTCGGCGAGCCGAACGGCAACGTCACCTACGCGATCCGCACGCCGTACACGCACCGTTCGCTGCCGCCGCAGTGGTCGAACCGCTCGTACTTCGCGTACCGGGTGCAGCGGCCGATCCAGGCGCTGCGCGGCACTGCGGTGCCGTGGTTCGAACAGCCCGGCGGTGGCACGGCATTCGTGCTCCCGACGACGATCGGCGACCTGCTCGCGGACGGCACCCTGGCCGAGATGCCGGCCAACGACCGCCCGCCCATGGAATAACCGATCCAGCTCAGCGCGAAGGGCGCCTGCGACCGGCAACGTCGGTCACAGGCGCCCTTCGCTCATTCCGGGCCCACATCTTCCCGGCCACAACAGGAATTCTCCTTGCCACGGCGGTCTTTTCGCCCCAGGGCGCCTTGCTCGACAACCCGAGGCGGGTAGCACCTGCCAAACGACGAGGCAGAAGTCCCTTTCAGGTCAACGAGTTCCGGCGAACTTCGCGCCGTGCGCGCTGCACGGCCGGTCAGTCGACGCGGAGGCCGTGGGCTGCGGCGAACGCGAGTGCCGTCATCGTGTCGATCCGGGCGCCCCAGAGCTTCGCCTGAACCAAGGCATCGGCATCGATCCGGGCGTCACGCACGTCGGCATCGTCCAGCCTGGCACCGAGCATGCGCGCGCCGGTGAAGTCCGCCTCGCGAAGATCGCAGCGGCGCAGATCGCATTCGACGAGATTGGCTTCCCGGAACCGGATTCCGCGCAGGTCCAAGCCGCGCAGGTCCGCCTTGCCCATGCCGACCAGCGTCAGATCCGTCTCGCGCAGCGTCCAGGCGCGCAGGCGGCAGTCCACGAAGCTCGAACCGAGCAGGCTGCATCCGTCCATGCTGGACTTTCCGAACACGGTGCGCTCGAACTTGCACGACCGGAACGCCGTCGCGACGTGCTTGGAACCGTTGAGATCGGTGCCGGTGAAGACGCAGTCGGAGAACACGCAGTTGCGAGTGCTCAGGCCCGTCAGGTCGGCGTCGGTGAAGTCGCAGCGCTCGAAGGTCCGGCCCTCCCACTGCTCGTCCGTCAGCACCGCGTCCTGGAAATCCTCGCCGACCAAGCTAGTCATGACTCCTAGAGTGGCACGTGACACCGACCCTCATGGAGGCACCATGCGCGTGCGCCGAGTCGTACCCAACATCCGCGCCGACGACCGCTCGGCCACCCGGGACTTCTACGTTGACGTCCTGGGCTTCCAGGTCGTCATGGACCTCGGCTGGATCGTCACCGTGAGCGCACCCGACGATCCGCAGCGCCAGATCAGCATCATGGGCGAAGACGCCACGGCGCCGACGCACCCCGACATCTCCGTCGAAGTCGACGACGTCGACGCGGCGCACGAGGAAGCGCTGCGGCGGGGTCACGAGATCGTGCACCCGCTGACCGACGAGCCGTGGGGCGTCCGCCGCTTCTTCTGCCGCGACCCCAGTGGAACGGTGGTCAACATCCTGTCCCACCGGTGAGCATTAATAGCCGATCGTCGCGAACGAAAAGCCCGTGGCGCCCTGCCACGGGTTCTGCCAGCCTGCGCCGGGAATCCGATAGTGCTCGCACATGCAGACCTCGACTCAGACGCGCCGATGTCGGACGCCCGCGCCGAAGAACTCATCGCCGCGCTGGCACCGCTGGACTCCGTCGAAGTCGTCGATCTCGGCTGCGGATGGGCGGAGCTGCTGCTGCGACTGCTCGAAGCGGAGCCGAGCACGACCGGCATCGACACCACCGACGAAGAACTGCCCCGGGGCCGCCGCAACGCCGAGGCTCGCGGCCTGGCCGAGCGGGTGCGGTTGGCGCAAGGCGACGCCGGCGGCTGGGACGGAACCGCGGACGTGGCGATCTCGATCGGCAGCAGCCACGCATGGGGCGGCACCCGGCAGGCGCTCGAAGCGATCCGGCCGCGACTGCCGCGCGGCGGCCGACTCCTCTTGGGCGAGGCCTTCCGGGACACCGCGTCGATGCGGAACGACCTCGACGTGGAGCTGTCGCTCGCCGAACTGGTCGAGCTCACCGAGGAATGCGGATTCCGCATGCTGCGGCTGGCCACCGCCGGCACCGACGAGTGGGACAGCTTCGAATCCCGCTGGTGCGGCGCCTTGGAGAAGTGGCTGCTGGACAACCCCACCGCGGCCGGACACGACGAAGTCCGCGCTCTGGCCGACGAGCACCGCACCAGGTGACTGCGCGGATACCGCGGCCTGGTCGGCTTCGCCTACCTCGTGCTGACCCCGGGCTCGTGAGAGCTCAAGGCACGACGACGACCGGCCGGACCGCTTCGACCACCAGCGTCGCCGGCACGGTGCCGAGCAGGCCGCCGCGCCGGCGGGACCGGCCGACCACGATCAGATCCGCCCGGTACTGCTCGGCGACCTGCTCCAGGCCGACGGCCGGATCGCCGCGGTGGTGCACGAAGTCCCAATCGATGTCCACCCACTTCAGGTGGGACACCACTTCCTTCTTCAGCTCCTCGACCAGGCTCTCGGCCGCCTCGCTGGCCACGGCTACGCCCATCGGCGACCAATAGGCGACGCCGCCCACCGCCTCGACGTAGACCAGCACCAGGCGGGCACGCTCCCGCCTGGCCAGGCCGGCCGCCCACGCCGCGGCGTGGAAGCTCGCCGGGCTGCCGTCCATGCCCACAACGATGCCGCCCAGTCCGTCCTTGCCGATCTCGAATTCCCGCTCGGTCTTGTCGCCTTCGGCCACGCGGAGATGGTAGTGGGCGCGCGTCGAGCCGGTGGACGCATACGACACACTCGAAACGTGAACGGCGCGCATACCCCCTCCGACCTCGAACGTCGTGTGCTCGACGCGGTGGACGTGAACGGGATTCTGGACGACCTGCGAGAACTCGTCGCGATCCCCAGCGTCGGCGGCACCAGCGGCGAACACGACGCCCAGCAGTGGTGCGCCGACAAGCTCGGCTCGCTGGAGCACCGGGTGGACCACTGGCGCATCGACGTCCCTGCCCTCGCCGAGGAACCCGGCTTCCCCGGGCAGGAAGCCGACCGCGACGTCGCCTACGGCTGCGTCGGCGTGCACGGGGACGGCCCGGAGCCCGCGCTGATCTTCTGCGGGCACACGGACGTCGTCCCGCCCGGCGATCTCGACCGGTGGCCGAACCGCGACCCGTACGCATTGCGCGTCGCGGACGGCATCGCCGCCGGCCGGGGCACCTGCGACATGAAGGGCGGGCTGGCCGCGATCTTCGGTGCGCTGCAAGCCCTGCGCGCCGCCGGGATCCAGCTCGCCCGGCCGGTGGCCGTGCACACCGTCGTCGGCGAGGAGGACGGCGGTCTGGGGGCGTTCGCGACGCTCCAGCGAGGCCATCGCGGGGCCGCGTGCGTCCTGGCCGAGCCGAGCTCGGGCACGATCGTCGCCGCGAACGGCGGTTCCCTCACGTTCCGGCTCGAAGTCGCCGGGCAGAGCACCCACGGTTCCACCCGCTACCGCGGCGTGAGCGCGCTGGACAAGCTCGCCGCCCTGCTCCCGGCGCTGCGCGAACTGGAGGCCCGCCGCAACGCCGACCCCGACCCGCTGGTGGCGCACCTGGAAGTGCCGTACCCGCTGTCGATCGGCATGGCGAGGGCCGGCGACTGGGCCAGCACGGTGCCGGATCTCGCGATCGCCGAAGGCCGCTACGGCGTGCGGCTCGACGAGTCGATCCCCGCCGCCAAGGCCGAGTTCGAAGCCGCCATCGCACAGGCCTGCGCCGCCGACCCGTGGCTCTCGGAACGCCCGGTGCGGGTCAGCTGGCCCGGCGGGATGTTCGCCAGCGGACGGCTGCCCGAAGGACACCGGCTCCTCGCCGAAACCCAGGACGCCGCAGCAGCAGCCGGAACGCCCCGACCAACGGCGGTGGGCGCACCGTACGGAACGGACCTGCGGCTTTACGCGGCCGCCGGAGTTCCGACGCTCCAGTACGGCCCCGGAGACATCCGCTACGCACACGCGCACGACGAGCACGTCGCGATCGCGGAGCTGGAACGGGCCGCGCGCGCCTACGCCCTGCTGGCGATCCGCCTCTGCGGCATCGCCTGATCGCCCACCACGCCGCTCGGCGCGCGATGGGTCACGAAGCCGGCGTCGACTTCTTGAAGATCTCGTACACCGCCAGGTAGTTCTTGTCGCCGTATCCCTCAGCGATCGCCCGCTCGGCGATCGTCGCCATCTGTCGCGGCAGATCGGCGTGGACGCCCTCGACCGCCGAGACGTTCGCCGAACCGACCAGGGCGGTCGCGTGCAGGAAGCCGTTCATGGTCGCGTACATCATGCCGAGCAGGGCCGTGTTGTAAAGCACCGCCAGGCTGGGGTCGGTGCCGAGGAAACGGGCGGCGCCCATGCTCGCCAACGTCGCCCGATGCTCGCCGAACACCTCCTCGGACCCGCTGTACAGGAAGACGGATTCGGGGTGGCCAACGAGCTGTGGCGACACCATGATCGCGACGGCCGAGCGGATACCGCGAGTACGCGGAAGGGGACGTCGCCACGGTGCGAGGCATCCGCATGCTGCTCGCCGCGGGCCTCAACACCGCGACCATTGCCGAATTGCTGCCGTGCATGGTCAACGACGGGCAAACCCTGGCGCCGGCCTGTTCCGGCATGCTGCCCGACCTGAACCGGGAACGTGAGCGCATCGACGAAGCGGTGGCCAGCCTCCTGGCCGCCCGCGACGCACTGGACACCATCATCGATGCCACGGTGTCGGCGGGCGTCGACGATCTGAATGCCTGCGACGCGGCCGGTGCCGCGAAGATCGACTTCTCCTGACGCTTCCTTCCCGCAGGACGCGGCGATCGGCGGTGCCGAACGGGCCCGGGCACGGCATGCCGGCACGCACGTCGTGCCCGGGCTCTTGGCGTTTCCAGCGTCCGCCGGTCAGATTGGGGGAACAACACTCTGGGAGGGAGAAGTGTCCTTCCGCTGCCGGTCGGGCATGGTCGACGCCCGGTTCGGTGGCCGCAGTCACCAGCGAGATGCGAGGCTCGCCGCAGCTAGTGGAAGTCACGCGAGGTCGAGGGGATGCGTACTTCCAGTTTCTGCAGCCGGTCAGCTCTCAAATTGATCACTCCTTCCGCTCGTTCGACGATTCCGCGCACCAGCAAGGCGGCGCTGGTACGCCCGACTTTCCGGTAACGCGCCCACAAACCCGGTGAACACATGACGTTGACCATGCCGGTCTCGTCCTCCAGGTTCAGGAACGTGATGCCGCCCGCCGTGGCCGGTCGCTGCCGGTGGGTCACCGCGCCGCCCACCAGCACCCGGGAACCGTGCTCCACTTCGGACAGTCGCTCCGCCGGGATCGCGCCCAGCTCGTCCAATCTGGCTCGGACGAACTGCAGCGGGAAACTGTCCGGCGACACCCCGGTGGCCCACACGTCCGCGGCGGCCACCTCCACGCCGTCCATCCCCGGCAGCGCCGGGGCGGCGGCCGACGCGGTGGTGCCCGGCAACCGATCCGGCCGATCATCGGCAGCGGCGGCGGCGTTCCACAACGCCTCCCGCCGGGACAGGCCGAAGCAGCCGAACGCGCCCGCCGTCGCCAGCGCCTCCATCTGCGCGGCAGTCAGCTGCGTTCGGCGCGCCACATCGGCCATATCGACGTACCGGCCGTTCTCCGCGCGCTCCATGACTAATCGCTCGGCGGCGCTCTCGCCGAGCTTGCGCACGGAAGCCAATCCCAGGCGTACCGCTCGCTTGCCCTCGCTGTCGGCGTCCGGCTCCAAATCGGCCTGGGCGCGACTCGCGTTGACATCAGGCCCGCGCACCCGCACCCCATGTCGGCGGGCGTCGGCGACCAGCGACTGCGGCGAGTAGAAGCCCATCGGCTGGGCCTTGAGCAGCGCGGCGCAGAACACCGCCGGGTAGTAGTGCTTGAACCACGCGCTGGCGAACACCAGCAGCGCGAAGCTCAGGGCATGGCTCTCCGGGAAGCCGTAGTTCGCGAAGGCCAGCATCCGCTGATAGATCCGCTCCGCCAGTTCCCCGGAAATGCCCTTGGCCGCCATCCCCTCGAACAACCGCCCCCGGAGTCGCTCCATCCGCTCCTCGGAACGCTTGGCCCCCATCGCCCGCCGCAGCTGGTCCGCCTCGGCCGCGGAGAAGCCCGCGACGTCGACCGCCAACTGCATCAGCTGCTCCTGGAACAGCGGGACGCCGAGGGTCTTCTTCAAGGCACCGGCCATCGACGGGTGCTCGAAGTCCCAGTCCTCCAAGCCGTTCCGGCGCCGGATGTACGGGTGCACCGAACCGCCCTGGATCGGGCCCGGCCGGATCAGCGCCACCTCCACCACGAGGTCGTAGAACTCCCGCGGCTTCAGCCTCGGCAACGTGGCCAGCTGCGCGCGGCTCTCCACCTGGAACACCCCGACCGCGTCGGCCCGCCGCAGCATCTCGTACACCGCGTCGTCGTTCAGGTCGAGCTCGCCGAGGTCGACCTCGACCCCGTGGTGTTCGAGGGTCATGTCGATCGCGTAGTGCAGCGCCGAGAGCATGCCGAGCCCCAGCAGGTCGAACTTGACGAGGCCGACCTCCGCGCAGTCGTCCTTGTCCCACTGCAGGACCGTGCGACCGGGCATCCTCGCCCACTCCACCGGGCAGACCTCGCCGACCGGCCGGTGGCAGATCACCATCCCGCCGGAGTGGATGCCCAGGTGCCGGGGGAAGCCCAGCAGCTCACCGGCCAGCTCCCGCACGGGCTCCGGAATCTCGGAGTCCTCCGGCAGCGGCCCCCAGTGCTCGATCTCCTTGCTCCAGGCGTCCTGCTGCCCGGGCGAGTAGCCGAGGGCCCGCGCGACGTCCCGCACCGCCGAGCGCGGTCGGTAGCTGATCACGTTCGCGACCTGCGCGGCGTGCATCCGGCCGTACTTGCGGTAGACGTACTGGATCACCTCCTCGCGGCGATCCGACTCGATGTCCAGGTCGATGTCGGGCGGCCCGTCCCGCTCCGGGGCCAGGAAGCGCTCGAAGAGCAACTGGTAGCGGACCGGGTCGGCGTTGGTGATCCGCAGCGCGAAGCACAC
Source organism: Saccharopolyspora elongata (assembly GCF_004348985.1). Taxonomy (GTDB): domain Bacteria; phylum Actinomycetota; class Actinomycetes; order Mycobacteriales; family Pseudonocardiaceae; genus Saccharopolyspora; species Saccharopolyspora elongata. Next base: position 63,152 of record NZ_SMKW01000021.1, read on the forward strand.
CGCCGAGTTCGCCGCCGACCCCCTCCCCTGACACAGGATCCGCTGCTCCCGGCAGAACTCGACGATGTCGGACACCACCAGGAAGTAGCCGGGGAACTCCAGCTGCTCGATCAGCGCCAGCTCGTGCTCGATCTGCTGGTAGGCCGAGGGTTCGTCCTGCGGCAGGCCGTACCGGTCGAGCGCGCCCCGGAGGACGAGTTCGCGCAGCCAGCTCGCCTCGGTGCGCCCCATCGGCACGTCGAACGGCGGCAGCTTCGGGGCCACCAGCTTCAGGTCGAAGGCGAACTCCCGGCCCAGCTCGGCGGCCCGCTGCACGGCCCCCGGGTAGCGGGCGAACAGCTCGGCCATCTCCGCGCCGGAACGCAGGTAGTTGCCCGCCCAGCCGGGCAGCCAGCCATCCATGTCGTCCAGGCTGCGGCGGGCCCGGATCGCCGCCACCACAGCGGCCAACCGAGCGCGGTCCGGCCGGGCGAGGTGCGCGCCGGTTGAGGCCACTGTGGACACTCCGGCTCGATCGGCGAGCCCGGCCAGCGCGTCGTTTCGCGCCGAGTCGGCGGGCAGCCCGTGGTCGGCCAGCTCCACCGTCACGTGGTCCTGCCCGAACAGCCCGATCAGCCGGTCCAGCTCGGCGGCGGCCGCCGCCGGGCCGCTTTCGGCCAGCGCCGCCGGGACCGCGCCCTTTCGGCACCCGGTGAGCACCTGCCAGTGCCCCGCCGCCGCGCCCGCGAGCTTCTCCAGGTCGTACACCGGACGGCCCTTCTCCTCGCCCTCCAAGTGCGCCTCGCTGATCGCCCTGCACAAGCTCGCGTAGCCGGCCGGATCGCGGGCCAGCACCAGCAGGTGGCCGCCTTCGGGGTCGGGAATCCCGTTCTGCGGCACCGAAAGCCCCAGGCTCAGCTCGGCGCCGAACACGGTGCGCACCCCGTGCTCGGCCGCGGCCTCCGCGAAGCGGACCACCCCGTACAGCCCGTCGTGGTCGGTCAGCGCGATCGCCTCCAGCCCGAGCCGAGCCGCCTCCGCCGCCAGCTCCTCGGGATGGCTCGCACCGTCGAGGAAGCTGAAGTTGGAGTGCGCGTGCAGCTCCGCGTAGGGCACCGCCGCCACCGCGGCAACGGCGTCGGCCTCGTACCTGGCGCGCCGCCGGGTCCACGCCGGGCTGTCGTTCCCGTCGCCGGGATGCCGCTCGTCGCGCGGGCCGGCCCCGTCGGCCTGAGGCAGTCGGCCGGAGAGCGCTTTCTCCAGGTCCGACCAGGTCTGGGGAGGGTTGAACCAACTCATGAAATCCAGTGAACTCCTGTTCGATTCACCGTTGCTACCGAATAAGCCGCACTCCACTCGAACGAGTGTTCGCCGCTATCGATAGGCACCCTGCACCCACCACCGGCCCTCCTCGTGCACCAAGAGCAGCGCCACCTCGCCCACCTCGGCATCGCCGTCCCCGGCCGGATCCGCTTCCGGTTCGAGCACGACCTGGACCCGCACCACATCCCGCGCCGGCACCTGCGCCGCCGGCGCCGTCTGACCGGCGCCGCCCGCCAGCAGCTCCGCCCACCAGCGCTCGGCCACCGGCCACGGCCCGGCCCAGCCGGACACCGCCCGCGACCGCCCACCCGACACCTCCACGCGGCACGGGGCGGCAGTGAGCCGATGCCGACCAGTGACGCCCACTGGACGGTCCTCGTCGTCGAACACCGCCGCAGGCCACGGCGAATCCGGCACCACCGAGGGCGACGGCGACGGGATGCGCCCCGGCCACGGCCGGTCGGCGGGCAGCGCAGGACGGCACTCGTCGCCCCACGGCACGAACCGCACCTGATCGCGCAGGTCCCGGCCGCCGCCGAGCACCCCGGTCAGGACCGCCTCCGGCCCGAGTAGGCCCTGCACCCGCGCGAACGCGCGCCCGGCGCGGGCATCCGCCTCCCCGGTCGCGGCGTTGAGCAAGTCGAGCTGCAGGCCACCCGCCCCGACCACCTCTTCCGGCCGCAGGCTCAGCACGCTCACCCCGGCCGTCGGGCGCTGCCGACCGCTGCGACCGTGCAGCCAGCCGTCGAGCTGCCAGCGCACCCGATCCGCAGTGGCCGCCGGCGTCAACGGCTCCGCGCAGCGCCAGACCCGGTGCAGCTCCTCGCCGTGCTCGGTACGGGCCGAAATACCCAGCCGGGTGCAGGCCAGCCCGAGTTCCCCCAGCCTGGCGTGCAGTTGGTCCGCCAGGACCTTGGCCGCGAATGCGGCCTCGTCCACCCGCTCCACCGGCGGGTCGAGCTCCTCGGACACCACCAGGTCCGGCGGCGGCTGGCGCCGCAGGACCGGCCGCTCTTCCCGGCCGCCGGCCGCGCGGTGCACCAGCAACGCGGCCTGGCCGAACCGGGTGGACACGTCCGATGAGGACAGCGCAGCGAACTCGCCCAGCGTGCGAACCCCCAGTCGCCGCAACAGATCCACCAGCTCCGCCTGATCTGCGGTGCGTTGTCCGGACAGCCTGTCGGTGAGCTGGTCGATCTCCTCGATCTGCAGCGGAGCGAGGAACTCCCGGCTTCGGCCCGGGGCCACGAGTTCGTTGCGCCGGGCCGCCAGGACCGCCGCGAACAGCCCGTCCGCGATGCCGATCTGGCACTCGACGCCGACCTGCGCGTCCAGCTGGTCCAGCACGCGCTCGGCGACGGCCTCCTCCGAACCGAAGTACCGGGCCAGCCCCCGCGCCGGGACCGCCACCAGACCCGGACGCACGACCTCCACGCCCGGCATCAACTCCTCGACCGCCGCCACCACCGGCTCGAACAACCGCGCATCCCGGGCCGGATCGTGTTCGCACACAACAAGTTCCGGGCACCGGCCCTGCGCTTCGCGGCGGCGCATCCCACGACGCACCCCGCTGCCGCGGGCAGTTTCGGAACAGGCCACCACCCGGTTCGCCGCGAACACCGCGGCGGGCACCAGCGGGCCGAGCTCGGCCGCACGAGAGGCGGCGACCACCGGCCAGTCCGGGCACCAGATGACGAGTCGACGAGGCGGCACCGCGCTCACCCCGCCACCGGGCGCAGCTGCGGCCGAGCACTCTCGCCCGGCTCGTCCGCGGGCACCCCGATCGCCCCGTCGCGCGCCGGGAGCAGCAGTCGGCACGAGCGCGGCCTGGATGCCGCTCCGCGCCCTCCCGATCGCACCGTGACGGCACGTTCCCGCAGGTAGCCATGGCCCTGTCCAAGTCCTCGCCAGTCGGCACCGACGCAGCGCAGCTGCACCTCGGCACCCGTCCACGGGCCGAACGGCAGCAGCACCGAGCCGCGGTTGCGCGCCCGCGCCGACAGTCGCCGGGCATCCGAGTCGGCCACCTGCCGGGTACCGCCCACCACCACCAGGTCGACCCCGTCCAGCAACGCGGCGATCACGCCCACCGGGTCTCCGCCCGGCCGCGGCACCACCGCGAGCCTGGCGAGCTCCACGCCGGCTTCGGCCGCCGCCACCAAGCTGATTCCGGGCAGCCCCACCACCGCCGCCCACGATCCGTTCGCCGTCGCCTCGGACAGCAGCGCGAACAGCAGTGAGACCGATCCGTGCACCGCCACCGTGCTGCCACGGCGCAAACCTGGCCATGGCAGCACGGCGGCGAGCTCCGTCCGCGTGGGCAGCACCCGGCCCGCTCCCGGAATGCCGCCGACCTCGACGGCCTGCGCACCCACGAACACCCCGTCAGCCGTGGACGCGCTCAGCGCCGTCAAGGACGCCATCGCGGACATCGCCGCCTCCCCACATCGTGACCGCATGGATGCCCGACCCCGGCGCGGGCACCCATTCAGCCGCTGCGGGGAAGGCAGCGGTGGAACCGGCGCTGCGCCTGCACCCGAACACGGCGCCGGTTCCATCGGAGTAGCCGACCCCGACATCAGCCACTTCCGTTATCTCGAACCTCAGTTCGAACAAGTCAAGTAAACCCTGCACAGCGACCCGCGTCAAGGGCCTCGACCGGATCAGGTGAACATTTGTTCGATCATCTGATCTTGGCGGAAATGTCCGCTACAACTTGACCCATGACCGCGTTTCCAGCTCGCGGGGAAGCCGTCGTCCGAGCAGTTCCGGCGGCCGACCGAGCAGGCGGGCCAGCCCACGGCGAGCCCGCGAACGGCGAACGACACCGCCCGTAGCCACCGGCCTTGCGCCGACGGCTGCGGCACGCAGCCCGAGGAGGCAAGCAACCATGCGCACGGACGAAACGCGCGCCGATCACCGCCCGGCCAGGGCGACCGGCGAAACGAAAACGGTGCGGCCGACCGAAGTCGACCGCACCGTCCACAGTGCACCGGGTTCAGTGCGCGAAGTGGCGCGTCCCGGTGAAGTACAGCGGCACGCCGGCGGCCTCGGCCGCCGCGATGGTCTCCGCGTCCCGGACCGAGCCGCCGGGCTGCACGATCGCGCGAACCCCGGCGTCCAGCAGCACCTGCGGGCCGTCCGCGAACGGGAAGAACGCGTCCGAGGCGGCCACCGAGCCCTTCGCCCGGTCGCCCGCCCGCGACACCGCGAGGCGCGCCGAGTCGACCCGGTTCACCTGGCCCATGCCGACACCGACGGTCGCCCCGTCGTCGGCCAGCAGGATCGCGTTGGACTTCACCGCGCGGCAGGCGCGCCAGGCGAACTTCAGGTCCGCCAGGGTCGCCGCGTCCACCGGCGAGCCAGCCGCCAGCGTCCAGTTCGCCGGGTCATCGCCCTCGGCGTCGATCGCGTCGGAGCCCTGCACCAGCATGCCGCCGGAGATCGCCCGCATCTCGATCCGGCCGCTCTTGGGCGGCTGCGCGGTCAGGATCCGGATGTTCTTCTTCTTGCTCAGCACGTCCACGGCGCCGTCGGCGTAGCCCGGCGCCACGATCACCTCGGTGAAGATCCCGGCGACCTGCTCGGCCATCGCCACCGACACCTCGCGGTTCGTCGCGATGACGCCGCCGTACGCGCTCACCGAGTCGCACTCGTGCGCCTTGCGGTGCGCCGCGGCGATGTCGTCGGCCACCGCGATGCCGCACGGGTTGGCGTGCTTGATGATCGCCACGCACGGCTCGCTGTGGTCGTGCGCAGCGCGCCAGGCCGAGTCGGCGTCGACGTAGTTGTTGTACGACATCTCCTTGCCGTGCAGCTGAGCCGCGGCCGCGAGCCCGGTCGCTTCGCCGCCGGAGACGTACAGCGCGGCGGGCTGGTGCGGGTTCTCGCCGTAGCGCAGCGCGGAGCGCCGCTCCCAGGTCTCCCCGATCCAGCCGGGGAACACCGAGTCGTCCCCGGTCGGCACCTTGCTCATCCAGGACGCCACGGCGACGTCGTACGACGCGGTGTGCCGGAACGCGGCCGCAGCCAGCTCGACCCGGTCGGCCAGCGTGAAGCCGCCCCCGCGGACCTGCTCCAGCACCCACTCGTAGCGGCTCGGGTCGACCACGACGGCGACGTTCGCGTGGTTCTTGGCGGACGCCCGCACCATCGCCGGCCCGCCGATGTCGATCTGCTCGATCACCTCGTCCGGCGCGGCGCCCGAGGCCACCGTCTGCACGAACGGGTACAGGTTCACGATCAGCAGGTCGAACGGCGCGATGCCCAGGTCGCGCAGCTGGTCCGCGTGCTCCTGGCGGCGCAGGTCGGCGAGCAGCCCGGCGTGCACCCGCGGGTGCAGGGTCTTGACCCGGCCGTCGAGCGCCTCCGGGAAACCGGTGAGCTCCTCGACCGGGGTGACGGGTACGCCCGCGGCGGCGATCGTGCGGGCCGTACCGCCGGTGGACACGATCTCCACGCCGGCGGCGTGCAGCCCGGTGGCCAGCTCCAGCAGGCCCGACTTGTCGGACACGCCGATCAGCGCGCGGCGAACTGCTCGCCGCTCCTGCGAGTTCGTGGTCACGGGATACTCACCTTCCGTCCCTGCACGGTCCAGCCGTGCAGTGCCAGCTGTTCCAGGGTGTCGACCAGCAGCCGCCGCTCGACGGCCTTGATCCGCTCGTGGAGGCTCGCCTCGTCGTCGTCGGGCCGCACCTCGACGGCCTCCTGCGCGAGGATCGGCCCGGTGTCCACGCCGGCATCCACCACGAAAAGCGTGCAGCCGGTGACCCGGACTCCATACTCCAGCGCATCCCGCACCCCGTGCATGCCGGGGAACGACGGGAGCAGCGCGGGGTGGCTGTTGAGGTACCGGCCGGCGAAGCGGGCCAGGAAATCGGCGCCGACGAGCTTCATGAACCCGGCGGAGACCACCAGGTCCGGCTCGTGCTCGGCGCAGGCCTCGGTCAGCGCGCGGTCCCACTCGGCGCGGTCGGCGTGGTCCTTGACCCGGCGCACGAAGGTCGGCACCCCGGCGCGCTCGGCGCGGGCCAGTCCCTCGATGCCGTCGCGATCGGCGCCCACCGCGACCACCTGCACCGGGAAGTCCGGCGAACTGGTCTCGTCGAGCAGCGCTTGCAGCAGGGTTCCGGATCCGGACACCAGCACGACGACCCGTGCGGGGCCGGCGGTGGCGAACCGGGTTGACTTCGAGTGCTCGGCGGCGCTCGGCTGGTCGGGCGTACTCGGATTCAGCGTTCGCTCCTGACATGCCTCGGCACGATCTCCCGAAGCAGCGTAAGCGCTGATTGCGGCGCCGACGTCGCCAGGGGCCGGGCGAGTGGCGCAGCCCTCACCTCCGGTCGTCCCCGGTGAGGTCGCCGTCGAATTCGGTGGGGTCGATCTCGGCGGGCTTGCTCCGGGACGGTTCGGACTCCGCGGCCTCGCGGGCGTGCGGAATTTCCGGTGCCAGGTCGTCCAGTTCCAGGGCATCCGCGTCGGGCGCGTTGTCGTCCGCCGGGGCGTCAGCTCGATCGCCGTCGACATCGGTGGTTTCGTCAGCGCCGGTTTCGGTGTCGTCGGCGACGTCCGAGGCGGCGGCATCAGACGGATCGCCGGTTGCGTCGTCCTTCGGGGGCGCCTCGTCCGCGGCGTCCGCCTGGTCCGCGCCCAATTCGTCGTCGAGGTCCGGCCCGGCCAGCCACGTGACGGCGGCGGCAGGGATGGCGACCCAGCACAATGTCGCTGCGGCCAGTGCGACCGGCCGCAGCGTCACCTGGCCGAACGGACCATTGCCCAGATCGCCCCCGCCAACGTGCGCGAGCAGCAGCGTTCCCATCGCCGCGACCGCTGCCGCCACACCGACCGCGAGCAGCCTGCGCGCCAGGGACCCGGGCACCCGGCGCGCGGCGGTACCGACAAGGAGGCCGACGACCAGAGGCAACCCCAATACGATCGCCCACCAGGCCGCCGAATCGTGCGTCGGCAGGAGGGCGAGCAGCGGCAGGTCCGGCACCGGACCGGGCGCGACGTGCAGTGGCTGAACCTCGAGCCGACCGATCGACAGGCCCGTTCCGGCGGCGAAGGACCAGCCCGCCACGACTGCATTCGGGAGGTAGAGCAGCGACGACAGCGTGGCGCCGATCGCGTCGCCGGCCGTGCTCCCGAGCCGAGCGAGGGCGGCGACCATCTCCGGAGCCGACAGGCAGATCCCGGCCAGCAGCACCACGCCACCGGCAGCGACGAGCGCGGCCAGCGCCAGCAAGCCGAGGCGCAGGCCGGACCAGACCTCGGCCTCGACCCGTTCCCAAACCAGGTAGATCAACCCGCACCGGTTCGCCACGCCTGCCGCAGAGGCGATCGTGGCTACCAGCCCACAGCTCAGGAACGCATCCACCGGGACCGCATTCACCGGACCGTCCAGCACCACGGCGATGGCGGCGCCGACGAAGGCGTGCACCAGCCCCATCGCCGTGATCAACGGCCACGCTTGATCCGGACGGCGCAGTCGGGACCGCCGCGCGACCCAGGCGGATGCGGCGGCGATCAGCAGCATCACCAGCGCGGTGGGCAGCAGCGGCAAGATGCTCAGCGGCGCGTCCGTGATCTTCAGCGCGGTTTGGTGCAGCGCGAGCCACCCGGGCAGAGCCGCCACCAGGACCGCGAGCGGATCGAACTGCGCGCTGCCCGCGGTCGCCATCACCAGCGCTATCAGTCCCGCGGCGACCAGGTAACCGGCGAGCAGGACGGCGCCGACGGCCACGGCGAGCAACCACCAGCGGATCCCGTGCCGGCGTTCGCGGGGACCGTCGGCGATGGCGTGGGGGATCGAGTCGAGCACTGACACGCAGCTGAATGTCGCATTGAAGTTACGCCGAACGGGCCACAACACGCCGTCGCTTCCGTCCATCGTGCGACAAAGTTCGTCCACATTGGACAAATCGGTGGCGGCAAGTCACCCCCGCAGCTCCGCGCCGCTCTTCCGATTCCGCGGTAGCCCCTGCGAACACCGCGCGGGCGGCCTCGCCACCAGCACGAACCGATGACAAGGCCGCCCGCGCGACGAGCGGATCGAACTGATCAGAAACTGGGCGGATTGGTGCCGGGGTGCGGCATCTGCTGGGTGCCCTGCGGACCGGCACCCTGGCTCGGCTGCGCCGGCTGGCCGGACGGGTTCGACGTCGGCGCGGACTGGCCGGACTGCGGCGGCTGGCTCGGCTGACCGGACGGGCTCGACTGCGTCGGCTGCCCCGACGGTCCGGGCTGACCAGGCTGGTTCGGGGACTGGAAGCCGCCGGAGGCGGGCTCCCAGCTGCCGGGCTGCTGGGACTGCGGGCCGGCCGCCGGGTTCCAGCCGCCACCCGGCTGACCGAACTGGCCTGGCTGGTTCCAAGCCGGCGCACCGGGACCACCAGGGCCACCGGGCCCGCTGGGACCACCAGGCCCGCCGGGGCCACCCGGACCGCCAGGCCCACCGGGACCGGCCGGGCCGCCGGGCTTGCCCGACTGGAACGGGGCGGACTGGCCAAAGGGCGGCTTCGGGGGCTGCGCAGGCTTCGACGGCGCGTTGATGATGCCGCCCTCCATCAGCAGGGTGCCGACCACGGCACCCAGCTGGACGATGGACAGCAGCAGAAGCACCACGACGATCCCGCCGGAGCCACCGCCGACCAAGTCCTGGAGCAGGCTGAGGGTCGCGTAGGCGGACAGCGGCGCGGCCGCGAACAGCGCGTTCGGCGTCTTCGGCACGAACCGCAGACCCGCCAGCGCAGCGGAGACGATCAGGGAGAACCCGACGAGGCTGCCGATCGCCACGCCGGCGACGCCGTCGAAGAAACCGATCAGGTAGCCGATCAGACCGGCGCCTGCCGCCACCAAGGCCAGGATCTCGTTGAGACCGAGCGAAACGCCGGGGCGTCCCGGGGCGGCCGGCGGCGGCGACTGGGGGAAGGGCGCGGACATGGCTGGACGGACTCCTCGCTTCAACACTCGGGGGCGGAGCTTGCTGACGGTATCGAATCAACCGGCTTCGGTGTACCGGAACACCGCCGAACCGGGACTTCCTGCTGGCCCCGGCGAAGCGCTCGCGATTCCGTCGGCCCCGCACAAAAGCATGCAGACAGCCACCGGGGCCGGACGCCCGAAGGCGTCCGGCCCCGAAAAGGACGTGTCGAGATCGGGCTCAGCCCTTGACGATCTCGCGCATCAGCTTGGCGGTCTCGCTCGGCGTCTTGCCGACCTTGACCCCAGCGGCCTCCAGGGCCTCCTTCTTCGCCGCGGCGGTGCCGGACGAACCGGAGACGATGGCGCCCGCGTGGCCCATGGTCTTGCCCTCCGGCGCGGTGAAACCGGCCACGTAGCCCACCACCGGCTTGGTGATGTTGGCCTTGATGTAGTCGGCCGCCCGCTCCTCGGCGTCCCCACCGATCTCGCCGATCATGACGATCGCCTCGGTCTCCGGGTCGTCCTCGAAGGCCTGCAGCGCGTCGATGTGGGTGGTGCCGATGATCGGGTCACCACCGATGCCGACGGCGCTGGAGAAACCGATGTCCCGCAGCTCGTACATCATCTGGTAGGTCAGCGTGCCCGACTTGGACACCAGACCGATCTTGCCCGGGCCGGTGATGTCGGCCGGGATGATGCCGGCGTTGGACTTGCCGGGCGAGATGATGCCCGGGCAGTTCGGCCCGATGATCCGGGTCTTGTTGCCCGTGGCGTTGGCGTGCGCCCAGAAGTAGGCCGAGTCGTGCACCGGGATGCCCTCGGTGATGACCACGGCCAGCTCGATCTCGGCGTCGATGGCCTCGATCACGGCGTCCTTGGCGAACTTCGGCGGCACGAAGACGACCGACACGTCGGCGCCGGTCTCCTTCATGGCCTCCTTGACGGTGCCGAAGACCGTGAGCTGCTTGCCCTCGATCTCGACCGTCTGCCCGGCCTTGCGGGCGTTGACACCGCCGACGATGTTGGTGCCGGAGCGCAGCATCCGAGCGGTGTGCTTGGTCCCCTCAGAGCCGGTGATGCCCTGAACGATGACCTTGCTGTTCTCGTTGAGGAAGATAGCCATGGCCTCATGCCCCCGCAGCCAGCTCGGCGGCCTTGTCGGCCGCACCGTCCATGGTGTCCACCATCGTCACGGCCGGGTGGTTGGCCTCGGCCAGGATGCGGCGACCCTCTTCGACGTTGTTCCCGTCGAGCCGGACGACCAGCGGCTTGGTGGCCTCGTCGCCCAGGATGTGCAGCGCCTGCACGATCCCGTTGGCAACCGCGTCACAGGCGGTGATCCCACCGAAGACGTTGACGAACACCGACTTCACGGCCGGGTCGCCGAGGATGACGTCCAGGCCGGCTGCCATGACCTCGGCGGAGGCGCCGCCGCCGATGTCCAGGAAGTTCGCCGGCTTCACGCCGCTGTGCTTCTCGCCGGCGTAGGCGACCACGTCGAGGGTGGACATGACCAGCCCGGCACCGTTACCGATGATGCCGACCTCGCCGTCCAGCTTGACGTAGTTGAGGCCCTTCTCCTTGGCCTTGGCCTCGAGCGGGTTCTCCGCGTCCTTGTCCACCAACTCGGCCTGCTTGGCCTGGCGGAACGCGGCGTTCTCGTCGAGGGTGACCTTGCCGTCCAGCGCGATGATCTTGCCCTGCGGGTCCTTGACCAGCGGGTTGACCTCGACCAGGGTGGCGTCTTCGGCGACGAAGGTCTCCCACAGCTGGACGATCACGTCGGCGACCTGATCGGCGACCTCGGCCGGGAACTTGGCGGCGGTGACGATCTCCCGCGCCTTGTCCTGGTCGACGCCCTCGATCGGGTCGATCGCGATCTTGGCCAGCGCCTCGGGCTTGGTTACCGCGACCTCTTCGATCTCCATGCCGCCCTCGACGGAGGCCATCGCGAGGAAGTTGCGGTTGGCGCGGTCGAGGAGGAACGAGAAGTAGTACTCGTCGGCGATGTCGGAGGCGGTGGTGACCAGCACCTTGTTGGTGATGTGGCCCTTGATGTCCAAGCCGAGGATCGCCTCGGCCTTGGTCTCGGCCTCATCCGGGTTCTCGGCCAGCTTCACGCCGCCGGCCTTGCCGCGGCCCCCGGTCTTGACCTGGGCCTTGATCACAACGGGCCCGCCCAGTTCTGCGGCGGCTGCCTTGGCCCCTTGCGGGTCGGTTGCCACGGAGCCGGGCAGCGTCGGCACTCCATGGGAAGCGAAGATCTCCTTCGCCTGGTACTCGTACAGGTCCACTCGACTCTCCTGCGACGTCGGTGTCGGACTCGGGTGACGATATCGACCTGCGATGACGCATGGGGCGGCGCACCCGGTGAACTGCCTCACCTGAGGTTGGGCATTAGGCCTGGTCGAACCGTCCAGCACGGGGATTGGCCTGCTCCGCAGGCTCGATATCGACGTTCGTGGTGACGAACGGAACAGCGCACCGTGACGGTGTGCCAGGCATTGTCGACCGCGCTGCGCGCGCCGGCAAGGCGGCAGATCGAGTGATCCGCCCGCGGTGAACGGCCCAACACCCACACCTCTGCGGCCTCGGCGTTTGCCTGATCACACGAACTGTGCGGATTCCGCACAGTGGCGCACACGGTCTGGTTGGCGCGGCGCGAGCGGTCTGTTGGCGCCGATAGATGAGGCGAACAGGCCGTTCACCTCATCCACTCAACACCGGCGTGCCCTGCCGGTGTGGGCCGTCCCCGGGACGAACGGGGCGTTCACTCCCGCCGTTCGACGCCCGGAGACCACCTCCCGGGGCCCACACCTGCGGGAACTCCGACCCGGAGGCCGCCGGGAAAGATCAGGAACCGTTCCTTATTACTGTCGATCGCCGGGCACACGGGCGGCCGCGACCGACGTTCCGAGCAGCACCACCACGCAGGCCGCTCCGAACCACAGCCCCAGGCCGGGCTCGGACTCCGGAAGCCGTTCCGCGGTCAGCGGGAACTCGAGCACCCGGACCGCCACGACGAGCGCCGCCGCGCAGAGCAGCGCCGCAGCGCGAGGCGGTCGGCACATCGGCGCCAGCACCGCCGCTCCGACCACGGCGGCCAGCGCGATCACCAGGCCCCAGGACGTCGTCCCGAAGGCGGTGAACACACCGGGCGCCGTGTAGTCCGGGGCCGTGAGCACCGGCAAGCTGAACGCGCCTGCCCCGAGCAGCAGCGCGAGGAGCGACGGGACCAGCACCATGCGGTGCATCGCCATTTCCGTCAGATCCACGTCGTCGCGCTCGACCGCACCGGCGATGGCCGCGACGATCGCCGCGGACGCGGCGAACAGGACCGCGATTCCGGCCGCCCAGGCTCCGATCCCGGCGCTTGCGTCCGCTGCCTGCACGGCGGTGAACACCGCGTCGAGCACTCCGGCCGCCGCGAACGGGATCACCACCCAGACCACCGTCAGCATCGGGCGCAGCCATCCGGCGAGGCGCGGCAGCAGCAGTCCGATGCCCAGCGCCACCAGCAAGAAGCCGGCGGGCCACAGCAGCCGCGCCGGGTATGGGGACGGGTCGCGCAGCCCGAAGGGCATCTCCACCTGCGGCGCGGCCGCCGCAAGCAGCGCCAGCGCGCCGGCGACCAGGGCGAGCACGGAAGAGGCGGTGATCAACCGGGTCAGCGCGGGCAGGCGGAGATCGTCGGCCGACTCGCCGGAATCGGCGCGCCCGGCGGGCACGGCCAGCACCACCAATGCGATCACCGCGACCACGACGAGCACCGGACCCCAAGCCAGCTGGACCTGGTCGAGCACCGCCGCGGACACCAGCGGCGGCACGGCCACGCAGGCCAGCGCCGCAGCCATCCCGAGCAGCCCGCCGCGGGCGAACTCCGGGTCGGTCGAGCCCGCCAGGAATCCGGCGGTGCTCGGCGCGGCGACGGCGAGCAGGATGCCGCCGATCAGCAGCACCACCGGCCCGTCCAGCGCCGGGTGCGGCAAGAGGTACGGGTCCTCGGAGGCGAACGGCGCCATCAGAACGCCGACGGCCGCGATCACGCCGGCGCACAGCACGAGCGTGAGCAGGCCTTGCCGGTGCGAACCGGTGCCCTCATCACCGTGCCCGATGCCCCGAACTGCGAGAACACCGGCGCCGATCGCCGCCACATGCCCGGCGAGGAGCAACCAGACACCGGCCGAAGGGGCGAGGACGTCGAGGGTTTCCACCCGGAGCAGCTCGGGCCGGGCGGCCAGACCGGGGTCGGCGACGAACTGCAGATCCAGCACCAGGCGGCCGGGCGCGAGCGCCGCCGGGCCGACGAGCACGGCCGCCGCCGTTCCGAGTCGCCCGCGCTTGGCGAAGACGAAGGCCAGCGCGGGAGCGAGCAGGGAGAGCGCCAGCAAGAGGGGCCATGCCAGGAATGCCGCCGAGGCGCCGGGCTCGACAAGCCCGAGCAATGGGCCGAGGCCGACGAACAGAGCACCGGCGGCGGCCACCACGATCGCGACCCGCAGTCGCATCGGCAGATCGAGATCGGGCTGCGGATTCGCGGCGAGAGCCGAGGAACCGCCGGACGGATGGTCGGGCCGCGCAGTCACCGCGCAGACGCTAGCAACCCCGGACTGCGGCGGCACCTACCGGTCGCACGCTCAGGGACATCCCCTAGGACCGACCGAACGGAGCACCGCCGAGTGCCCATCAAGCCGCTCTTGAAGTGTGACTCGTGACACATTTCATTACGGCGAGACAACTTGATCGAGACATGTCCACGTCAGGTTCGGGCCGATCGATCTACGCCGTGCCGATCACGAAGCCGCTGGCAGCTCCGCTGCGCGACGACCACACCCAGTATCCACACGACACCGACAATCGGGCCCGCCGCGCGTCCCCCGGGCACGTTCCGTAGCCGGGACACCACGGACAGGGATTTGCCCCTAGGGGATCACCTTGGTTACTGTCCCCCGGTCCGTTGTCACGGTCTGATCACGAAGGACAACCTTCGGCTGGTTCCCCGACCGGCCCCGGGATCCCCGCCCGGAAACGTGATCCGGCTCCCCGAGACGGAAGGGCAGGCATTGGCTCGACACCGCTCCCCCGGCGGCGAAGAACACTCCCCGGGCTGTGCGGAGGCGTCCCCCGACGACCCCTCCAGCAGTCCGGTGAAGACCCGGGGCTCCTCACCCGCATCGGTCTGGCGCGGCCGCGTGGTCGTCGCCGCCGTCGCAGCCGGCGCCTTCGCGGCCGCCGGGCAGTCGATGGCCGCAGGTGAAGGGCACGCCGCCCCGGACCACGACGACTTCAACCCGTCGGACGCATCGGCCTCGTTCAACACCGCGCTGGCCGACCAGTCCTACACCGGCGTCGGCGGCAGCGCTCCCGCTCCGGCGATGCTCCCGGTCGCGCAGACCACCGACGTCAGCTCCGAGATGGATCAGCTCAAGAAGAGCGAGCGGATCACCCAGGAGCGCGACGCCGCCCGCATCGCCGCCGAGGAGGCGGCGCGGGCCCCGAAGTACGTGCTTCCCGCCGACGGCAGCTTCACCTCCGGTTTCGGTGGCCGCTGGGGCACCACGCACTACGGCATCGACATCGCCAACGCCAAGGGCACCCCGATCTATTCCGTCGCCGACGGCGTCGTGATCGAGGCGGGCCCGGCCAGCGGTTTCGGCCTGTGGGTGCGGGTGCAGCACGAGGACGGCACGATCACCGTCTACGGCCACGTCAACACCATCACGGCCAAGCAGGGCACGAAGGTGAAGGCCGGCGACCAGATCGCCACGATGGGCAACCGCGGCTTCTCCACTGGTCCGCACCTGCACTTCGAGGTGTGGAACACCAGCGGAAAGAAGATCAACCCGCTGCCCTGGATGCAGGCCCGCGGCATCTCGCCCGCGTAGGCATCCGCACGAGTTCGGAAGTGGCGTCGACGACCGTCGGCGCCACTTCTGCGTGGGCCGCCTGAACACCCAAGTCGATGCCCCCGCGAACTCGTCGCGCGCTTGGAGGCCGGCCCGCGCACCATCCGCCTCGACATCGACCGGCTGCGAGGCTCGGCCATCGGGGTGAGGCGGCGATCGGCGCGGAAGGCGGCTACCGCCTGATCGCAGGCAAGGCCATGCCCCTCCTGCTGCTCGACGACGAGGAGATCGTGGCCGTTCGTGGCCTGCCTTCGCCTAGCGGCAAGGAACATCGTGCAAGGCATCGGGCGCTGGCCAGCTCCAACAGGTTCTGCTTCGCAGCAGCGGCGGGTTAATGCACTTGGCTCGACGCTGACGCCGGCCAACGCGATCACCGGCCGGAACTTCACCTACCGCGCCGCGAGCAAGCACCTGGTCGAGCCACACCGGCTCTGGCACCTGCCGGCTCACGGCAACGATCGCGAGGACCGGCAGGGCCTTCCGCATCGACCGGATCACCGAGCCCTGTCCGACAGGACCCAAGTCTCGAAGAGGCCGCCGCCTTCATCGAGCAGGAGCCGTTCAGCCTCGCCCCGGCCTACCCTGCGTGCTCCGATAGAGCAGATCTCCGCGACCCTCGGCGATCAGGTCGATCTGGGAGCCGATCATCGAGGGCAGCTGCCTGTTGCGCAGTCCGAAGTGCACGAGCGCACCTAACTGTCGAGCAGGGTCACGACTCTCGCTGCCGGTGCCACTTCTGCATAAGCTCAGGGATCTCGGCGCGGAGGAACTCGAAGAACCGGCGGGTCTCGTCCAGGCGCCTCCCGGCCCCCGTTTCCTCTCCAACTGCGGCCACGCCTTCGGCGAGGGTCCGCTCCCAGCCGAGCAGTTCCGCGTCGCGCTGGACGATGCTCGCGTACCAGACGTCGTCGAGCACCCGGTAATGATCGCGCCGCTCGCCGGGACCCCGCTCCCGCACCACCAGCTTGACCTGCACCAGGTAGCGGACCGCGCCGGACACCGCCGCCGGGCTCACGTCCAGCACCTCGGCGAGCTCGCTCGCCGTCCGCCGCCCCTCGTCGGCGACCAGCAGGCTCGCGAACACCCGCGCCGCCATGCGCGGGAAACCGGCGCCGGTCAGGTCCAGGGCGAACCGCTCGACGAACCGCAGCACCTCGTCGCCCGCGCGTTCTGCCATGTCCTCATCCTCAGCAACCGTGTCGATCACTCGAAAGATTTTATACGTTTTCTTTATTTCACGAATTTGTGAAACAAGTGTAGCTTGGGCCACGTGACCGAACAGATCCGGTTTACCGGCGCTCAGCAGACGCTCCTCGGCCCCCTCTACGCCCGGGCCATGGACAACCGCAGGCCCGACCCGGTGCTCGGCGACGAGACGGCGGACCGGCTGCTCGACCGCATCGACTTCGACTTCCGCAGGCTGTTGGGCTCGGGAGATCAGATGGCGGTGATCCTGCGGGCCAAGCAACTCGACGACTGGGCGGCGCGCTACCTCGCCGAGCACCCCGACGCGGTGGTGCTGCACCTGGCGTGCGGCCTGGACAGCCGGGCGTTCCGGCTCGCCGTGCCCGCCGGCGTGCGCTGGTACGACATCGACATGCCCGACGTGATCGAGCTGCGGAACCGCCTCTACCCGCAGGGCCCGGCGAACTACCGCACCATCGCGGCATCGGTGACCGATCGGGACTGGCTCGACGAGATCCCGACCGGGCGGCCGACGCTGGTCATCGCCGAGGGCCTGACGATGTACCTGACCGAGGCGGACGGCGTGGACCTGCTGCGCCGGCTGGTCGAGCGCTTCGAGATCGGCGAGATGATCTTCGACGCGGTGCTGCCGTGGACCGTGACGGCCGCGCGCTTCTCCGGGTTCCTGCAGCGAACGGGCGCCTCCTTCCACTGGGGCATCGGCGATCCCCACGCCCTCGAACTGCGCGTGCCCGGCCTCCGGCTGCGGCAGGAACTGCCGATGATGGACCTGCCGGCCGTGGCGAAGGTGCGCGCGACCGACCGCGCGATCGCGAAGATCATGAACACCACCCCGGCGCTGCGCAAGGCCATGCGACTGCTGCACTACAGCTTCGAACACCAGGAGCGCGAGAAGGTCGAGCTGACCGGCGCACAGGCGACGATGCTCGCCACGCTCTACCTGCGTGCGCTGGACAACCGGTCGGCGGACCCGATGCTCGGCGACCGGCACGCCGACGAGGCCTTTCAGCGCATCGATTTCGACTTCGGCAAATTCAAGTTGCGCGCGCACAACGCCGGTTCCGTGGCGATGCGCGCCAAGGCGCTGGATCGCTGGGTCGAGGAGGCCCTGCGGCCCGGCATGACAATCCTGCACCTGGGTTGCGGGCTGGACAGCCGCTTCGAGCGGATCAACCCGCCGGAGAGCGTCGAGTGGTACGACATCGACCGGCCCGACGTCATCGAGCTGCGCCGACGCCTCTTCCCCGAACGCCCGCACCACCACACCATCGCCTCGTCGGTGACCGCGCCCGGCCTGCTCGACGGCATCCCCGGCGACCGGCCGGTCCTGGTGGTCGCCGAAGGGCTCACGATGTACCTGTCCGAAGTGGATGGTCTGGCGCTGCTGCGCCGCATCATCGGGCTCTTCCCCAGCGGAGAGCTGGTCTTCGACGCCTTCAGCAGCCTGGGGGTCCGGGTGTCCAACCGCTTCAACCCCGCGGTGGTCCACGCCGGAGCGCGCCTGCACTGGGGCATCGACGAGCCGCGCGCGCTGGAATCCAGCGTGCCCGGGCTGCGGTTCGTCACCGAGTGGTCGTTCACCGATGCGCCAGAACTCGACAGGTACCCGCTCCCGGCACGCGCCGCCATCCGCGCGTCCGGGCGCATCACCGCGATGCGGCGGATGGGCCGGATGCTCCGCTACCGGTTCTGACCCAAGCGGACTCGATCGGGAGGCGCTCACGGCCAACTCCCCCCGGCCCCGCGCGCCGGTCGGTTGCCTGGTGCCCTCACCGGGAAACCCGGTGGCATCGAGTTCCCGCCGCCGAGCTCGTCGGCGATCACGAGGATCCACGAGCTCGCGGCGGCTGTACGGCAGCGCACGCCCCGTCCGGGCTTGGCGTGGAGCGGCGGGCCGCCCGCTGCCGTGGCACGGTTTCGCCAGGAGGTGGTTGCGATGATCAACGGCGCGCACTTGCTGCTGTTCAGCCGGGACGCCGAACGGGACCGGGCGTTCCTCCGCGACGTGCTCGGGTTCGACGCCGTCGACGCCGGGGACGGGTGGCTGATCTTCGGGCTGCCGCCCGCAGAACTCGCCACCCATCCCACCCACGGCGAGCCCACCTGCGAGCTCTACCTGATGTGCGACGACATCGCGGTCACCATCGGCGAGCTGCAGGAGAGCGGCGTCGAGATCACCCGCCCGGTCAGCAACGAAGGTTGGGGACTGCTCACCGCGCTCCGCCTGCCCAGCGGCGCCGAAATCGGGCTCTACGAACCCAAGCACCCCCGGCCGACCGGGATGTAGGCGAGGCCGTGCGCGCCTGGCTCGCCACGCCGTTCGATCGGCAGGGTCGCCAGCGTGCTCTGGGTTTCGAGGTCGACGACGGAGACCGTCGAGGACGCGACTGCGGACACGTAGGCGCGCGTGCCGTCGGGCGAGGACGTGATGGTGAGTGGGAAGCCGCCGACCTCGACGCTGCCGAGCGGCTCGTAGGTGCCCGGCGCGTAGCTCAGCAGCCGCCCGGCTTGCTGCCGGATGGGGGCCGGGTCGCCGTCGAACCGGAGCCCGCCGACGAGCAGCGTGCCGGTGCTGGTGATGTGGACCGCGAGCACGGGCTCCTCGGTGCGGATCGTCCGGACGATGTCGTTGGTCTGGGTGTCGATCACCTCGATGGCGGTCGGGGCGTCGGGTGCCCCGGCCTTCGGCGTGGCCACGCACACGTGCTTGCCGTCAGGGGTGACGGCGATTCCTTCGCTGCCAGCGACCGGCACCTGGCGCAGCAGCCGGCCGGCCTGCAGGTCGACCGCCGAGACGAACGGGGCCTCCTTGTTGCTTGCGTAGCCGCGACGCCCGTCCGGCGTGATCACGAACCAGTGCGGGCCCGGCGCCTCGGTGTCGATGCGGCCGATCGGCTTGCGGGTCTTCGTGTCGAGCACGACCACGCCGCCCGGCCCGGCGGGCCCGGCCTCGACGCTGACGTACAGCCGCCGGTTCTCGACGTCCAGCGCCAGGCCGTGCGGGCCGTGCTCCGGTGAGAGGTCCACGACCTCGACGATCTCGCGCGCATCGGGGTCGATGACCACCACCTCGTGGGCCCGGCCGGCGTTCTCGTCGTAGTAGCCAGAGTGGTAGGCGATCGTGCAGTACAGGACCCGGTGCTCGGGGTCGAAGCAGAGTTCGTGCGGTTCCGAGGGCAGTTCGAGGGTTTCGAGCGGCTGGTGGGTGATCGCGTCGTAGAAGCTCACGGTGGGGCCGCTCTGGCTGACCACTGCCAGCACGTCGCCGGTCTGCATGGCCGGTTCTCCTCAGGTCGAAAGGTTCCCGCCGGTGCGGGATCATCTCCACCTTGGGCCGGACAAACCGTTGCCGCGATGGCAAAGCCGGCACGCAATACTTGCCCCGCGCGCAATACTGCTGGTGACCAACACCCTTCGCGACAGCTGTGACCGACGTCATAATGGAGTTCCATGTGTCCACAATGGACTTGAACCTGCTGGTGGCACTGGATGCGCTGCTGCACGAGCAAAGCGTGACGCGCGCCGCGGAACAGCTGCAGACCTCGCCCGCGGCCATGAGCCGGACGCTCGGCCGGATCCGCCGCATCCTGCACGATCCGATCCTGGTGCGCGCCGGCCAGAGCATGGTCATGACGCCGTTCGCCGCAGCGATGCGCGACGACGTGCATTCCGTCATCGAGCAATCGCGCACGCTGCTCAGCCGCGGCGCGGCGTTCGACCCCGCTTCGCTGTCCCGCACCTTCACCTTGCAGACGAGCGATCTCCTGATCGACGCGCTGACGCCCGGACTGCTCGCGGCGGCCGGGAACGACGCGCCGGGAGTGACGCTGCGGTTCGCTTCCGAAGCCGTCGAGGACACCCGCGCCCTGCGCGACGGCCTGATCGATGTCGAACTCGGGGTGCTCAAGCACCTCGATCCCGAGACCTGCACGGCGCCGTTGACGTCGCTGCGGTTGGTCGGCGCGGTTCGCTCCGAGCATCCGCTGGCTCGCGGCCGGATCACACCGCAGCGATTCGGCGCGGCCGAGCACATCAGCGTTTCGCGGCGCGGTCACGCGCGGGGGCCGGTGGACGAGCGATTGGCCAAGCTGGGGATCCAGCGGCGAGTCGCGGTCGTGCTGCCCAGCCACACCGCCGCCCTGCTGCTGGCGCGGGAGACCGATCTCGTCTGCCTGACAACGGAATCCGCGGCGCGACGGCTCGGTCTGCACACCTTCGAGGTGCCACTGGACCTCCCAGGGCTGGAGGTGGGCATGGCGTGGCACCCCCGCAACGACGCGGACGCGGCCCACCAGTGGCTGCGGGCCCGCATCCGGGACACCGTCGCCGGACTCGACTCCGCCGGCGGCGCAATTCCCTGACCGTTCTGCCGGCGTCTACAGCTCAGGAAGCGCCGAAGACACAGGAACAGGGCGAGCCTTCCTCGCACTGCGGAGAGGGGCGTGCCCGCTTCCGCAGGACCGAACCCCGCTCGGCCGCGCATGATCCGCCAGCCGAAGCATTGTCTATTTAGGACACCGAACCGCTCGTCGGGTCAGAGCTTGCTGATCGGCACGCTGCCGATCAGCATCAGGCGAACCGTGCCGGAGCTGCCGAAGTCGATCGTCGCGGTGGCCCGCGGTCCCTCGCCCTCGGTGGACAGCACCGTGCCCAGGCCGTACTTGTCGTGGGTGACCCGATCGCCGGCCGCCAGCTTGATGGCGACCGTGTCCTTCCAGCCCTTCATGCCGGTGCTGCGCATGCCGCGCTCCGCCAGCCCCGCCTGGGCGGAATCCGACCCGGTGCGGTCGAAACCACCGCGGCTGCCCCAGGTGCTGCGCACCTGCGGGGCGGCTCGCTCTGGTTCGATCCGGCGCCAGTGCATCAGCTCGTCCGGGATCTCGGTGAGGAACCGGGACGCCGGGTTCGTCATCGGCTGCCCCCACGCCGAGCGCATGAGCGCCCGCGATAGGTACAGCCGCTGCCGGGCACGGGTGATGCCCACGTACGCCAGCCGCCGTTCCTCCGCCAGCTCGGCAGGGTCGCCGAGCGCCCGCGAGTGCGGGAACACGCCGTCCTCCCAGCCGGTGCAGAACACCACCGGGAACTCCAGGCCCTTCGCGGTGTGCAGGGTCATCAGGGTGACGACCCCGTCCCCCGACTCCGGCAGCGAATCCGCGTCCGCAACCAGCGAGACGCGCTCCAGGAACGCCGACAGCGAGTCGTCCGCGGGCAGCCCCAGCGCCGCCTCCTCGGCGTCCTCCGCCGCCGGCACCGCCTCCGAGACGACCGCCTCGGCCGACGGATCGACCTCGGCCGCGGCCTCGCCGACCGGCGCTCCCGCCAGGGTCTCGGTGAACTCCCGCGCGACCGTCACGAGCTCGGTCAGGTTCTCCACCCGCGTCGCGTCCTGCGGATCGTCGCTGGCTTCCAGTTCGGCGCGGTAGCCGGTGCTCTCCAGCACCTTCTCGAGGATCTCGGCGACATCGGACTCCGCCGCGACCGCCTGGAGCTCATCGAGCAGCGCCACGAAGCCCGCGATGGCGTTCCTCGCCCGCGTGTTGAGCAGCGGAACCTGCCCGGCCGCCGCTTTGCGCAGCGCGGCGGCGAACGAGATCCGCTCCTGCTCGGCGTGCACGGCGACCACGGCCTCCGCCCGGTCGCCGATGCCGCGCTTGGGCACGTTGAGGATGCGGCGCAGGCTGACCGTGTCGTCCGGGTTGTCCAGCACGCGCAGGTAGGCCAGCGCGTCCCGGACCTCGCGGCGCTCGTAGAAGCGGACGCCGCCGACCACCCGGTACGGCAGGCCCAGCCGGATGAACACCTCCTCGAACACCCGGGACTGGTTGTTCGTCCGGTAGAACACCGCGATGTCGTTGAACGTCGCGTCGCCCTCGTCCACCAGCCGGTCGATCTCGCCGGCGACGAACGCACCCTCGTCGTGCTCGTTGTCCGCGACGTAGCCGACGATCCGCTCGCCGTCCCCGGCATCGCTCCACAGCCGCTTGTCGCGCCGGTTCGGGTTGCGCCGGATCACCGAGTTGGCCGCGGACAGGATCGTCTGCGTGGAGCGGTAGTTCTGCTCCAGCAGGATCGTCCTGGCCTGCGGGTAGTCGCGCTCGAACTCCTCGATGTTGCGGATCGTCGCGCCCCGGAAGGCGTAGATCGACTGGTCGGCGTCACCGACCACGCACAGCTCCGCCGGCTCGACGCCGCCGTCGGTCGTCCCGGTGCCGACCAGCTCGCGCACCAGCACGTACTGCGCGTGGTTGGTGTCCTGGTACTCGTCGACCAGCACGTGCCGGAAGCGCCGCCGGTAGTACTCCGCGACCGCCGGGTGGTCCTGCAGCAGCTCCACCGTGCGCATGATCAGGTCGTCGAAGTCCATCGCGTTGGACTCGACCAGCCGGCGCTGGTAGCCCGCGTAGACCTGGGCGACCTTGCGCTCCATGTCGTTGCCCGCCTGCTCGGCGGCGGCCTCCGGGGTCAGCAGCTCGTTCTTCAGGTTCGAGATGTGCACCGCGAGCGTGCGCGCCGGGTAGCGCTTGGAGTCCAGGTCCTGCTCCCGCGCGATCATGGTGATCAGCCGCCGGGAGTCGTCCGAGTCGTAGATCGAGAAGTTGGACGACAGCCCCAGGTTCTTGGCCTCGCGGCGCAGCACCCGGACGCACATGGAGTGGAACGTCGAAACCCACATCACGTTGGCCCGCCGACCCACCAGATCGACGACGCGTTCCTTCATCTCGGCCGCGGCCTTGTTGGTGAAGGTGATCGCCATGATCTGGCCCGGGTGCACGCCACCCGCGAGCAGGTAGGCGATCCGGTTGGTCAGCACCCGCGTCTTGCCCGACCCGGCGCCGGCCACCACGAGCAGCGGCGAGCCGGTGTGCACCACCGCGTCGCGCTGCTGCGGGTTCAGACCGTTGAGCAGCGCGTCCGGATCCGGGCCGGACCGCGAGGCGCGCCCGGATTCGTCCGACTGCGGCGATCCGTGCTGCGGAAGATCGCTCTGCCACTGGAGGTCGAGTGGGGTGCTCATCGTTGCTCCACGTTACCGGCGTGCCCGGACAAAACCCGAATCCCGGTACCCGAACCGGACGCGCGGGCCGGCTCGCCGGACGGTTCGGACACCGACACCCGAGGCCCGGAGCCCGGCCCACCGACGGCGTGCCCGGCACAGCTCCGCCCCAATCCCCGGCCGCGAAACTCAGGGACCGCCCCGGGACTTACCCCGATCCCCCGCGCGCAGCCGGCCCGGAGGGTGAGTTCCGACCGCCGAAACCGCCACGGAAACGGAACGGGCCCCATGGAGCTGATCAGCCAGATCGACGCCGCGATCCGGGAGTTCATCGCGTGGGCCGCGACGCTGAACCCGTGGCTGTGCGTGCTGCTGGCGCTGATCCTGCTGTCATTGGAAACCTCCCTCTTCATCGGTTTGCTGATCCCCGGCGAGGCGACGCTGCTGCTCACCATCGCCGTCCTCGGCGCCAGGTGGGCGCCGGCGCTGTTCGGCGCCGCGGTGCTGGGCAACGTCATCGGGCAGAGCGGGGGTTACTGGCTGGGCCGCCTGATCGGCCCCGGGCTCCGCAACACGTGGGTCGGGCGCAAGATCGGGGCGCGCCGCTGGCTGGCCGCCGAGGCGGTCGTGCACGACACCGGCGGGCGCGCGCTGATCACGACGCGATTCGTCGCCGTGGTACACGCCGTGGTCCCGGCGGTGGTCGGCACGCTGCGGCTGCCGTACCGCCGTTTTCTGGCGCTCTCGGCGGCCGCCGGCGCGCTGTGGTCGGCGGCGCAGACCACGGTCGCGGTGGCGCTCGGCGAGGCCGCCCGGGCGGTCGGCTACGGCTGGACAGTGCTCGCGCTGACCTGTGCCGGTGGCCTTGCGGCGGGCATCTTCGTGATCCGCAGCGCGCGTCGGCAGTCCGCGCGGAGGGCGGCGGAACGGGCCGGCACGGACGCCGCCGGGAGTCACGGCCGGAGTGCTGGTCGGGACGCTGGCCTGCAGCGGATTCGGTCGTCATGACTCCAAGATCCGCGCGGCTCCCGGCACATTTCCACCGAATAACTCGAACTGGTGATCGATAACGACCATGGTCCACCCGTTGGGATGATGGGCCCACCTCATGGCCAGGCCGATACCGGCTGTGGCAGACTGGTCGCGTGCGAACGCAGACCTACGAGTTTTTCTACGGGCCCGGGACTCCGGCGCCCGTAGCTGCGTGAGCTCAAAAACCACTACGACGCCCCGGGGTCCTCGGACTCGGGGCGTTCGCGCGTTCCGGGGGCCGGGGACGGGGCCGAATCCGGAGGAAAACGCCCGATGAACGCCACTGTGGACGGTGACCAGCCGAAGTCCGAGCCCGCCTCGGCCAAGCAGGCCGCCGCGGAGGCCATCAGCAACTTCCGCGAGGAGATCGACTACCTGGACGCCGAGATCCTGCGCCTGGTCAAGCGCCGCGCCGAGGTCTCCCAACAGGTCGGCCAGGCCCGCATGGCGGCCGGCGGACCGCGCATCGTCTACAACCGCGAGATGGACGTGCTCGCCCGCTACCGGGAACTCGGCCCGGAGGGCCGCGAGCTCGCGATGATCCTGCTGCGCCTGGGCCGCGGCCGCCTCGGCCACTGACACGACCGTTCCCAGCCCCGTTTCCGACGGCGAACGCGCTGGTGGGCAGCCCAGGGCCGCCCACCAGCTCGACGGGAAGAGCTCAGTGCGAGGTCCAGCCGCCGTCGATCGGGAACGACGCCCCGGTGATCGACGTGGTGCCCGGGCCGCACAACCACACCGCCAGCTCGGCGACCTCCGCCGGCTCCACCAGGCGCTTGATCGGCGTGCGGGCCAGCAGCACGTCTTCGAGGACCTGGTCCTCCGGCACCCGCAGGAGTTCCGCCTGGTCGGCGATCTGGCGCTCCACCAGCGGAGTCCGCGCGAAGCCCGGGCAGACGCAGTTGGAGGTCACCCCGTGCGGGGCCCCCTCCAGCGCGGTCGCCTTGGACAGCCCTTCGATCGCGTGCTTCGCGGTCACGTAGGCGCTCTTGAACGGCGACGCGCGCAGCCCGTGCACGGACGAGATGTTGACGATCCGCCCCCAGCCGCGGTCGTACATGCCCGGCAGCGCGGCGCGCACGATCCGGAACGGCGCCTCCACCATCACCCGCAGCATCGCGCTGAAGGTGTCGGCGGGGAACCGGTGGATCGGCGCGACGTGCTGGAAACCGGCGTTGTTGACGACGATGTCCACCCGGTCGCCGAGCGCCGCGGCGGCATCGAGATCGGCCAGGTCGACGATCCTGGCCTCCGCGTCGATCTCGGCCGCGATGTCCTCGACCTTGGCCGCCCGGTCCACGGCGATGACCTCTGCGCCGGCCGCCGCCAGCCGGCGGGCCACCGCCGCGCCGATCCCGCTCGCCGCACCCGTGACGAGTGCTCGCTTGTCCCCCAGATCCAGGCCGTTGGTGCTGGATCGCGCAGAGCTCGCACCAACCGACCCGGCCAACCGATCGCTCATAGCCTGAGAACCTAAGGCGTGAGTCCGGTCTCAATCCAGGGCCAAATCACAACCTTTTCCACCGGCCGCCGCGGCAGTGCGGCTGACCGGGCGTTTTTCGCAGTAGTGCATTCGGCGGATCTTCCGGCGGCACCCCGGAGCCCCCGGGATTCCGCCCACCCGCGACCCGCGCGCGGCATATCCGGGATATCACCCATACCGGGCACGGCGGAAACAAGGCAGACTGTGGTCATGGGTGTTCTTGCTCTTGTGGCCTTTCTCGTGACGCTGGCCGGGGTGCTCGTCGCCGCCGGGCACGCGGGCTACCTCGCGATGCTGACGTCGGCCGCGAAGAAGCGCGCCGGCGGCCAGCCCGCCGTGGACTTCGCCCGGAAGCGGTTCCCGATCGCAGGTGTCGGCCTGGGCGTGACGCTGCTGGCGCTGCTGATCAGCTCCGGCGACTCGGCCGGGGCGGACATCTTCGCGATGATCCTCGGCGGCGGTGGCGGCGTCGCCTCGCTCAAGGCTCTGCAGTCGACGCAGAGCAAGTTCCGCAACGGGCAGTTCTGATCGGGCGCTCAGCACGCTGAGCAGCCATATGCCAGATCAACATTGGGCCTTTCGGTGTACTCATTCGCACCGAAAGGCCTCTTTGGTTACCTCGCGTGATTGAGCGACCCCGGACCGGAGTCATTGTGCCCGCCCCTTAGGCTGTGACCATGACCACGTCGCCGGAAACGTCCTCGACACTCCGCGCCCTGGTGGTCACCGCACACCCCGACGACGTCGACTTCGGGTCGGCGGGCACCGTCGCGTCCTGGGTCGCCGACGGCGTGCAGGTCGCCTACTGCGTGTGCACCGCAGGTGATGCCGGCGGCTTCGACGACACTCCGCGCGAGGACATGCCGCGCATCCGGCAGGACGAGCAGCGGGCCGCCGCGGCCGCCGTCGGCGTCTCCGACGTGCGCTTCCTCGGCTACCGGGACGGGCAGGTCGTCGCGGACCTGCAGCTGCGCCGGGACATCACCAAGGTGATCCGCGAGGTCCGCCCGCACCGGGTCATCAGCCACTCCCCGGAGATCAACTGGGCGCACCTCCCGACGTCGCACCCGGACCACCGGGCCGTCGGCGAGGCGACGCTGGCCGCGATCTACCCGGACGCACGCAACGGTTTCGCCCACCCCGAGCTGCTGCGGGAAGGGCTGGAGCCGTGGACGGTGCGCGAGCTGTGGATGTCGGAGTCACCCGAAGAACGGATCAACCACGCGGTCGACATCACCGATCACTTCGACGCGAAGCTCGCGGCGCTGGCCGCGCACCGGTCGCAGACCGCACACCTCGACGACCTCCAGGGCATGATCCGGCGATACCTGGCACGAACGGCCGAGCGGCACGGCATGACCGGTCGACTCGCCGAGGCATTCCACGTTGTCGACACGTCGTGAACTCCCCGCGAGTCGCAGAAAGTCGAGATCTCCGATGCACAGCGGCAGAACCCTCGGCTGGAGCGGCCAGCTCGACTGGCCGCCGACGCCGGAACCGCCCGCGCACGGCCGGCATCGGGCCGGGTCCCCGGTGCCGTGGACGCCGGCGGTCCGCCCGCGCCGGTCGGCGCACGCGCCAGGCGCGCGGCTGACGACCGACCCGCTGGTCGACACCATGCCGGTGGGCGGGCTGCACAAGTTCGACCTGGGCATGGTCCCGGCGTCGGTCACCCCGCCGCGGACCTGGCGGCAGGCGGCCTGGTTCGCGATCGCCTCGTCGGCCGCCGCGCTGGGCGGGCTGATGTTCGCCACCACGCTGCTGGCCGACGGGTCGACGACCATCGAGGGCTTGGAGCTGCCGAGCATGCCCCGCGGGGAGTACCCGCCGGTGCCGCCGACGGATCCGTACTACCTGACGGGCGACCCGACCCGGCCGGAGGCAGTGCGGGCGACGGGTTCGGTGCAGCCGCTGCCGCCCCTGCAGCCATCGCCGCCGATGGGCACGTCGGCGGGCATCCCGTTCCACCCGAACCCGATCGGCAGCTCCGCCCCGGGCGCTCCCAGCCTGCCGACCTCCAGCACCACCCCGACGACGCCCAGCCCGACGCGGACGTCGGAGCCGCCGAAGCTGCTGTTCGCCGACACCGGGCCGGTGAAGCGGCGCGGCGACGAGTACTACGCCGCGATCGGCCGCGGCGACCTGCGAAGTGCGTACGCGTTGACTACCGGGTCGCTGCACGCCGAGGGTTACGAGTCGTTCGCCGCGAGGTATTCGGGGGCCAAGTCGGTCGAGGTCGTCGAGAGCTACGCGACCCCGACCAGCACGCTGCACACCGTCCGGCTGACGATGGCCGACGGCACGGTGCGGACGCAGCGGCGGGAGCTGCGGTACACGATGGAGGACGAGCCGCTGATCACCTCCGACGAGCGGATCGCCTGATCACTGCTCGTGATCCGCTGCTCCGTTCGAGTCCTCGCGCACGCCCCTTCCGGTGAACTCGGTGGCAAGCCTTTCGCGATCCGGACGTCGACGCGGTACGAGTTCTACGGCGAACTCACGAGGGCGGGCGAGCGAGTGCAGCAACATCCTTCGACCAGCAGGCGGCGCGGCGGTGCGGGTGCGGTCACCGTGGCCGAGTTGATCAAGCGCGAGCCGCTGTCACCGGTACACGAGCGGATCGCCGACGAGCTGCTCAAGGCGCCCGACCCCGCTACCGACGCACCCCCGCTGCGCAGCCGGATCGCCTTCGGCGTGCTGGGCACCCTGCTGCTGCTCGCGGCCGCCGCGATCGGCGCGAGGCTCGTCGAGCAGCCCGCCGCCGCGCCGCGTCCGGTCGCCTCCGCCGCCCCGATCAACGGTGTGCTGGCGCTGCGCCCGGATCTGGTCCGGGCGGCCGGCTGGCCGTTCGACGCCAACGGCGGTTTCACCGCGGCGGCCGGTTTCGGTGGCGCCGACGATGCGCCTGAAGCCGCGGAGCAGGGCACCGCGAACCCCGCGGCCGGCAGCCACGAATCGGCGCTCAACCTGGTCGACGAGTTCTACCGCCGCCTGGACCACGACCCGAGCTCGGCCGTTTCGCTGGCGGCGCCGGAGCTGCTCGCCGGGCAGCAGGCGGCGCTGGTCGGCGCCTGGCAGGCGGTCGAATCGACGCAGCTGCAGGTTCGGACCTACTCGGCCGGGGTGGTGCTGGCCGAGATCAAGGCCCGCTACCCGGACGGTCACCGGGTGGTGCTGCGCCAGCTGCTCACCGTCGAATCCGACGCCTCCCCGCGGATCGTCGGGGCCGAACTGCTCGGTGCCCGGCACATCGCGCCCCGATGAACCGTGACCGGCCGCGCACAACAATGCGGCAACGACCCGAGCCCTCCTGAAACGCCCGCCGCCGTACCGGGATGAACCGGACGCACCGATATCGTTGCCCGGCGCAACCGGTGTGCCGCTCGCTCGGGGCGTCGCCCGCGGCCCCACAGGACCGACATCACCAGCGGAAACGACTGTGAGGAGAATCCGGTTCGGCCGACCGCGCGGGAGCGCTGGCGTACCGTCGAATCCGGTTGCACGGATCTTTCGACTTCGGGCCTACGCCGACCTGGCGTCGGCTAGGCTCCCGTATCGCGGTTGGGTTCGAGACGTTCGACGAGCCCGAACCGCGAGGAGAACGTGTACATGTCGGAGGGCCGGAGCCGGTCCGCCAAATCCGCCGATGTTCGGTGGGGCCGTACCCGGGACCATTTTTCCCGGGATTCGCGGTGCCTGCTGAGCATCGATAGCAGTACGGGGAGACGTCGGTGAGCGACGAAGGTCGCCTGGTCGCCGGACGCTACCGAGTGCAGCGACGCATCGGCAGTGGCGCGATGGGCGTGGTGTGGGAGTGTGTCGACGAACGCCTGCACCGCACGGTCGCGGTCAAGCAGTTGTTGCTGCAGCCCGGATTGGATCCGGGTGAGGCCGAGGAAGCGCGGCAGCGGGCAATGCGGGAAGGCCGGATCGCGGCCCGACTCCAGCACCCGAACGCGATCTCGGTCTACGACGTGGCCGAGGACGAGGGTCAGCCGGTCCTGGTCATGGAGTACCTGCCCTCCGTCAGCCTGGCCGGGATGATGTCCGATCACGGGCCGCTCCCGCCGCGCGAGGTGGCGCGGATCGGCGCGCAGGTCGCTTCGGCACTGGGTGCGGCGCACGCCGCCGGTGTCGTGCACCGCGACATCAAGCCCGGCAACATCCTGCTCGGCGACAACGGTCAGGTGAAGATCACCGACTTCGGCATCTCGCGGGCCCAGGGCGACGTGCAGGTCACCAAGACCGGGATGCTCGCGGGCACGCCCGCCTACCTCTCGCCCGACGTGGCGATGGGCCAGGAGCCGACGCCCGCGTCCGACGTGTTCTCGCTCGGCGCCACGCTGTACGCGGCGATCGAGGGCCACCCGCCGTTCGGGCTCAACGAGAACACCCTCGCGCTGCTGCACGCGGTGGCGGCCGGGAAGATCGAACCGCCCCGGCAGGCCGGCCCGATGGCACAGCCGCTGATGGCGATGATGGCCGCCCGCGTCGAGGACCGGCCGGACATGGCGCAGGTCCGGGACATGCTGCAGTCGGTCTCCGACGGCGGCTCGGTGACGTCGATCCCGACCATGGCAGCGCCGATCCCGCCCGCGCTGGCGCCGGAGTCCAGCCAGCCCGAGCTGGCCCCGACCAGCGTCGTCGGCTCGCAGGGCACCACCGTCGCGTACTACGAGGAGGAGCCCTACTCGGAGCAGTCGTACGAGGACGCCACCTCGTACATGGGTTCCGACACCCGCGGCGATGCGGCGATCTACGAGAAGCCGCGCAAGAGCAAGCGGCCCGTGGTGATCTCGGGCATCGCGCTGGTGGCTGTCGCGGTGATCGCGGTCCTGGTGACCTCGGCGCTGATGAACAGCCAGAAGCCGCCGGAGACCACTGGGAACCCGACGACCTCGGAGATGAACCCGCTCCCGCCGCCGGTGGTGGAGACGACCTCCGAGCAGGAGCCGACCAACACGCGGACCAACTCGCCGTCGACGAAGACCAACACGCCGCCGACGACGACGAAACCGACGACGCAGACGCAGCAGCCGACGACGAAGCCGACGACTAAGCCGACGACTAAGCCGACGACTCCGCCCTCGGACACCCAGGACGAGCCGACGACCGAGCCGACCGGCGGCACCGAGGAATAACGAGATCCGGTCGCGTACCCGCGCTGGCCGGGGTGTTCACCGCGAGGTGGGCGCCCCGGCCACGTGCATGTCCGGGCGCGGGCGTGCCCAGGGTGCGGCCGGGTACGAGACACCCAGTAACGTTGAACACCGTCGAGTGAAAGCTGGCCACGGGGGTCCGGTCAGTACTGTCCAAGCAGGCTCAGCCAGTACCAGGAGACACCGGTGAGCGCCGAAGGTCGTTTGATCGCGGGCCGGTACCGCTTGCAGCAGCAGATCGGCAGCGGCGCCATGGGCGTGGTGTGGCAGGCCGTTGACGAACGCCTGCACCGCACGGTCGCGGTGAAGCAGCTGCTGCTTCAGGCCGGCTACACCCCCGAGGAAACCGAGGAAGCCCGTCAGCGGGCGATGCGCGAAGGCCGCATCGCCGCCCGATTGCAGCACCAGAACGCGATCGTCGTGTTCGACGTCGCCGAGGACGAGGGCCAGCCGGTCCTGGTCATGGAGTACCTCCCGTCGCGAAGCCTCGCGTCGGTCATCGACGAACAGGGCGTGCTGCCACCGCTGCAGGTGGCCAGGATCGGCGTGCAGGTGGCCGGGGCGCTGGCCGCCGCGCACATGGCCGGCATCGTGCACCGCGACCTCAAGCCGGGCAACATCCTGCTCGGCGACAACGACATCGCGAAGATCACCGACTTCGGCATCTCGCGCGCCATCGGCGACGTCGCGGTCACCAAGAGCGGCATCCTCGCCGGCACCCCGGCCTACCTGGCGCCCGAGGTGGCGCTCGGCCGCGACCCGGCGCCGGCGTCCGACGTGTTCTCGCTGGGCTCGACGCTGTACGCGGCGATCGAGGGCGGGCCGCCGTTCGGCGTGGACGAGAACGCGATCAGCCTGCTGCACCGGGTGGCGCGCGGGCAGATCGAGCCGCCGCAGCAGGCCGGTCCGATGACCCCGGCGCTGATGCAGCTGCTGCGCCCGGACCCGGTCGACCGGCCGACCATGGCGCAGGCCCGCGAGCTCCTGCAGGCCGTGCTCGACGGGCGGCCGATCCCCAACGCTTCGCCGAACGGGGGCTGGCAGCGGCCGACCGCCGCAGCGCCGCGCACGCCTCCGGCGGGCAACCGGATGGGTCCGCCGCCGAGCGCCAACCCGCCCACGCGCGTCGGCGCCGCAGTGCAGGCGGCGGAGCCGGCGCGGCGCAACTACCGCCAGGTGGCGCTGTGGGTGGTGGCGATCATCGTCGCGGTGCTCGTCGGGGTGCTCGCCGCGAACGCCTTCGGCGACGGGGCTCCGCCGGAGCAGCCCGGCCCGGCCACCTCGGCGCAGTCCGCCCCGCAGACCCAGCCGACCAGCACCACGCCGACCACGTCGGCCGCGCGGACGACGTCCGCGAAGCCGACCACGACCAGCCCGACGACGTCGAACTCCGCGGGGCAGCCGTCCAAGGAGGAGGTCGTGGACGTGGTGCGCGATTACTACTCGCTGGTGCCGAAGAAGCTGGATCAGGCGTGGGAGCTGCTGGGCCCGAGCCTGCAGTCGCAGGGCAAGGACGGCTACGAGAGGTTCTGGAAGTCCATCGACGACGTGAAGATCATCGGCGAGCCGGTGATGTCCGGGTCCAACGTGATCGTCACGCTGCAGTTCACCAGGGGCAACAGCAAGATCACCGAGACGCACGCGCTCGGCATGGTGGCCACGCCGGATGGCGACGTGCTGATCAACACCGACCGCCGCAGCTGACCCGGCCTAGCGCCGCCCGGGAGTTCCGGGCGGCGCGCCGGTCAGCTGGCGACCTCGTGCAGCGTCGCCAGGAGTGAGCGGGTGGCCGGCAGGTCGGCCACCGTTTCGCGGACCGCCGCGTAGAGGCGGCGCGCCGGTTCCGGATTCCGCACCGCCCGCACCACCACGCCGGGGTGCACGATGTCGAGCCCGAGTCGCGGTACCAGCGCGACGCCCAGCCCGGCGGCCACGAAGCCCTGGGCGGAGTAGCTGCCGTCGGTCTCCAGCGCCACCTTCGGCGTGAAACCGGCGCTGTCGTAGGCGTCCCCGAGCAGCCTCGAACAGATGTCGTCACTGGTCACGGCGCTGTTCACCCAGGATTCGCCGGCCAGCCGGACCAGGTCGATGCAGTCCTCGGCGGCCATCGGGTGCGACTTCGGCAGCACCACCCGGTACGGGTCGTCGGCGAGGTGCACGAACCGCACCCCGCGCCGCTCGGGCACGGAGCGGCCCACCACGATGATCGCCAGGTCGGCCTCGCCGCGGGAGACGTCGTCGACCAGCTCCACCTCCTGCATCCGCAGGTCCAGCTGCACGTCGGGGTGTTCGGCGCGGAACTTGGCGACCGCCGGCGGGATCAGCCCGACGCTGGCGGTGTGGAAGAACCGCACCCGCAGCAGGCCGGTGCGCCCGGCCCGGATGTCGGCCAGCTCCGCCTCGGTGCTGCTGAGCAGGTCGGCGATCCGCCCGGCGCGCTCGGCCAGCAGGGTGCCGGCCGGGGTCGGTTTCAGCCCGCGCCCGACCTTCTCCAGCAGCGGCGTGCCCGCCTCCTTCTCCAGCGTGGACAGCTGTTGGCTGATCGCGGACGGCGTGTACCCGAGGTTCGCCGCGGCCGCGCTCACCGAGCCGCTCGTGACCACGGCTCGCAGCACCTGCATCCGGCGTACGTCCAGCATGCCTCCACAGTACAGCAGATCTGAAGCGTCGATTGATTTTATTTCACTTGTGCTTACGCCTCGGCGGGCGCAACGTAGTAGGTGGAGATCGGTTCGGCGGTCGCCGAAAGTTCGGAGACCTACCGTCTCCGCGGGCTGCCACTTCGACCACGCCCCGCGAGACCGGAGAAGACATGAACAACCCGACCAACTACGTGCGACTGGGCGTGCTTGCGCTGCTGTGGGGCTCCAGCTTCCTGCTGATCAAGCTCGCGCTGGGGGCGCTGTCCCCGACCCAGATCGCCCTGACCCGCATCGTGCTGGGCGCGGCGGTTCTCGTCGCGCTGTGCGCGCTGCGCGGCCTGCGGCTGAGCAGCGATCGCAAGCTGTGGCGGCACATCGCCGTCGCCGCGCTGTTCGGCAGCGCGCTGCCGTGGGTGTTGTTCGGCCTCGGCGAGCAGACCGTCGACTCCGGCCTGACCGGCGTGCTGAACGCCACGACACCACTGTGGACAGTGTTGTTCGGGCTGTTCGCCGGACGCGAGGCGATGCCACCGGCCCGGCTC
Organism: Saccharopolyspora elongata; assembly: GCF_004348985.1. Taxonomy (GTDB): domain Bacteria; phylum Actinomycetota; class Actinomycetes; order Mycobacteriales; family Pseudonocardiaceae; genus Saccharopolyspora; species Saccharopolyspora elongata. Next base: position 97,344 of record NZ_SMKW01000021.1, read on the forward strand.
GGCGGTCTGCTGCTGGGATTCTTCGGCGTGCTGCTGATCTTCGCGCCGTGGCAGGGCGGCAGCCTGCTCGACTGGGGCGTGCTGGCCTGCCTGGGCGCGGCGGTCAGCTACGGGATCGGCTACGTCTACATCGGACGGAACCTGACCGGGGACCACGGCCTGCCGCCGCTGACCCTGGCGGCCATGCAGATGATCGCCGCCACCGGTTACGCGCTGCTGGCGCTTCCGCTCGACGGCCTGCGGCCGGTGGGCTGGGATCCCCTCGCGCTGCTCGCGGTCGCGGTGCTGGGCATCTTCGGCACCGGCCTCGCCTTCGCGATCAACTACCGGATCATCGGCGAGGAGGGCGCGACCACGGCGTCCACCGTGGCCTACCTGATGCCGATCGTGTCCGTGCTGCTCGGCTGGTTGCTGCTCGGCGAAGAACTGGGCCTGCGGGTCCTGCTGGGCATGGCGATCGTGCTGCTCGGCGTGGCGCTGACCCGCCGCTCCACCACCCCGAAACCCGTTGCCGCACCCGAAATCGAGGAGGACGAGATGTCGAACCAGCTCCGCACCCAGCCCACCACCCGCACCGACGAGCTCCCGCCGATCGGGCGGCTGAGCGCCTGGGCGCGGTTCCGCCTCGCCCTGCTGCGCGGTTCCCAGCTCTACGCCGAACTGGCCAGCAACCACCCGATGAAGTGACCGGCGCCGGGGAGTTCCCGATGGAGCGGGAACTCCCCGGCGGTCAGGCCGGTTGGTCGTCGCGGGCCCGCGACGCCGGCTGGGCGTGCAGCGATTCCAGGCTGCGCCCGGCGGTGCGCAGGCCCGCCACGGCGAGGACGAGGGCCCCGATCAGCAGGAGCCCGCACAGCACCGCGAAAACACCGCCGAATCCGATGTCCGCGTACAGGTATCCGATCGCCACCGGCGCCATGATGGCCCCGACCCGGGCGGTGGCGCTGGCCAGGCCCATGCCGGTCGCACGGGTCGCGGTCGGGTAGATCTCGGACGTGTAGGCGTACAGCGGGCCGGCGACGCCGTTCATGAAGAACGACAGGGCGACGGTGAAGCAGAAGATCGCCACGTCGTCGGTCGCGGTGCCGAGCCCGGCCGCGCAGCCGATGCTGCAGCACAGGAAGACCACGATCGTCCACTTGCGGTCGAGGCGTTCGCTGATGGCGGCGGCCACGTAGTAGCCGGGCACCTGGGCGACCGCGCTGGCCAGGGCGAAGGCGAAGCTCTTGGAGATCGTGAATCCCTTGAGCACCAGGAGCGTCGGCAGCCAGGTCCCATAGCCGTAGTGCGTCGCCTGGATGGCGAACCACAGAACGCACACCACGGCGGTGCGCCCGGCCAGGCCGGGAGCCCACAGCGCGGCGAACTGCCGGATCGCGCTCCGCCTGGAGGGGGCGGGCTTCGCTGCCGGCTCCACGACCTCCGGCACCGGCGGAAGTTCCTGCCGGGCGGCGATCTCCCGCTCGAAGCGTTCGACGATCTCGGTGGCCTCGGCGATGCGGCCCTGGCTGATCAGGAAGCGCGGCGACTCCACCAGCGTCCGGCGCCACCAGAGCAGCAGGAGCACCGGCGCCACGCAGATCACGCACGCGATGCGCCAACCCGGCTCCGGCGACGGGCTGATCACGGTCACCGCGGTGAGCCCGGCCAGGATGTAGCCGAACCCGAGGAAGACCATCGTGTTGCCGATGTTTCGGCCGCGGTTGCGGGCCGGGAGGAACTCCGAGATGTACGGCACGATCATGGTGGCCTCGGCGCCCACCCCGATCCCGCTGAGGATCCGCCACAGGATCAGCTCGCCCGGGCTGCTCGCCGTCGCCGCGACGAGGGTGAACGCGACGTAGACCAGCAGCGCGTACATCAGCACCCGGCGGCGGCCGATGCGGTCGGCGAGCAGCCCGGCGGCCAGCGCGCCGATCAGGTAGCCGATGAACACCGAGGCCAGCAGCCAGCCGGCCAGCCCCGACTCGACCTTCCACAGGGCGACCACGGTCGAGGCGGCGTAGCCGAGCAGCACTGCGTCGTAGGACTCGAAGAGGTAGCCGAGGCCGCCCTGCAGCATCAGCCGGCGGTGCGGCTTGCCGACCGGGAGCCGGTCCAGACGCGCGAGGAGCTCGGTGCCCGTGGGCAGCGGTGCGGAGGCGGTCACCGGCGCCTCCCGGCGGAGGAGCGGGCGCTCAGCGGGCGCGCGGACCGGTGGGCGATTTCGCGCGAAATCGCCGTCACTTCCCCACCCGGAACCCGGCGGCTCCTCGGCGGCTTCGAGCCGGGTCGCGGTGCGGTGCGGCGGTGCCGCGTCCGCCCGGCATCTGCGCTGGTGGTCATCGCGACTCCTTCCATGCGGTTTGCGGCATGGTCGGCGAACGCGGCGCAGGCATTGTCGAAAGTTGGCGAATCCGTCATGATTCCCGGCTGTGGCGGGGAAATCGGTCATGCTCAGCGAGTCGGACCTGGCACTCGTGAACGCTCTCCAGGTCTGGCCCCGGGCCCCGTGGTCCGCCGTGGCCGCTTCGCTGGGCGTCCGGTCGGCCGATGCCGTGGCCCGCCGCTGGGAACGGCTGTCCGGCAGCGGCGACGCCTGGACGACCGCGTACTTCGCCGCGCCCGCCAACGGCGACTGCGTCGCGTTCGTGACCGTCCGGTGCCTGCCGGGCACCAAGGACGAGGTCGCGGCGGCGCTGGCCCACGACTCCTGCTGCATCTCGGTGGAGGTCACCGCCGGGGCGCAGGACCTGATGCTCACCGTGGCGGCGCAGAACCTCGAAGCGCTCAACCACTACCTGCTCCGGCGGGTCGAGCGGATTCCCGGCCTGACCGCGACGACGACGGCGCTGGTCACCCGCTTCTACAGCGAGGGGGCGAACTGGCGGCTGCACGCGCTGGGCGCTTCGGCGCACGCGGCACTGGACCCGGGGCTCGACCGCCAGCAGCCCGGCACCGCGTTCACGTTCAGCGCGCTCGACCGGAGGTTGGCGCGGCTGCTGTCGGAGAACGGCCGCGCCTCCTACGCGGAACTGGCCCGCGATGCAGGCACCAGCCAGGCGACGGCACGCCGCCGAACCACCGCGATGCTGCGGTCCCGCGTCCTCTCCCTGCGCGGCGAGGTGGCCGCGCCGCTGGTCGGCCTGCCCGTCACCGTGACCGTGCGCGGCCGCGTCGCCGCGGAGAACGTGGATCGCGTGGCGGCCGGATTCGCCGGCCTGGCACCGGTCCGGATGTGCGCCACGGTCACCGGCGAGCACAACCTCCTCGCCACGGTGTGGCTGCCATCGATTAGCGCGATCCAGCAGTTCGAGCAGGTGGTAGCGCGGAACTTCCCGAGCTTCGTCGTGCACGACACGCTGGTGAACCTGCGGACCGCGAAGCGGATGGGCAGATTGCTCGCGGAATCCGGGCGCGCCACCGGCGTCGTACCGATGCGCGCCTGGTCCGTGACCGAGTCACACCAGGCGGCGGTCTGAGGCCCAGCGGGAGAGCTCGTAGCGGTTCGACAGCTGGGTCTTGCGCAGCACGCTGGACACGTGCGTCTCCACCGTCTTGACCGAGATGAACAGCTCGGAGGCGATCTCCTTGTACGCGTAGCCGCGCGCCAGCAGCCGCAGCACCTCGCGTTCGCGCGGCGTCAGCAGGTCCAGTTCCGGGTCGCCGACCGGCGCCGAGTTCGGGCCCTCCGAGAACGCGTCCAGCACGAAACCCGCCAGCCGCGGCGAGAAGACGGCGTCGCCGGCCCGCACCCGCTCGATCGCGTCCGCGAGCTCCCGCCCGGAGATGGTCTTGGTGACGTAACCCCGCGCGCCGCCGCGGATCACCGCTATCACGTCCTCCGCCGCGTCCGACACGGACAGCGCCAGGAACACCACGCCGGTGTTCTTGCTGCGCACCTGCCGGAGCACCTCGGCGCCGCCGCCGTCGGGCATGTGCACGTCGAGCAGCACCACCTCGGGCGCGTAGTGGCCGATCCCGGCGACCGCCTCGGCGACCGATCCCGCCTCCCCGACCACCTCGACCTGGTCTGCGGCCGCCGCCAGCTCGGCGCGCACCCCGGCTCGGAACAACGCGTGGTCGTCGACCAGGAACACCCGGACCGGCCGGGATTCGCTGACCTCGGGTGTCGCTTCACCGGTCACGATCAACATCCTCCATCGCTGGTTTCGTCCCGCAGCGTACGCGAGTTCACGCCGCTGCCCTGGGCATTTCCATCTGCACCTCGGTGCCCGAGCCGGGCGAGGTCCGCACCTTGACCCGGCCGCCGTGCCGCTGCATGCGGCCGTGGATCGAGTCGGCGAGGCCGTGCCGGTCGTCAGGCACCTGCTCCGGGTCGAACCCGGCACCGCGGTCGCGCACGTACACCGACACCTGCTCGGGCTCCACCTCCGCGTAGACGCTGACCTCCCCCACGCCCGCGTGCTTGGCGGCGTTCACGATCGCCTCGCGGGCCGCGGCGAGCTGAGCGGACAGGCGCTCGTCGAGGTCGCAGTCGCCGACCACGACCTGCTGGACCTTGACCGCGAAGACGTCCTCGACCTCGCCGCAGATCCGGGCCACCTCGGCGGCGAACCGCGCGGCGGGCCCGTCGTCGGTCGACGCCGTGCCGTCGGAGCCGTAGCCGTCCGGGCCGTAGAGCCAGTTCCGCAGCTCGCGTTCCTGGCCCCGCGCCAGGCGGCGCACCTCGCGCTCGGACTCGGCTTGCTTCTGGATCAGCGCGAGGGTCTGCAGCACGGAATCGTGCAGGTGCGCGGCTATCTCGGCGCGTTCCTGCGAACGGATCCGGCTCGCCCGCTCGACGTTGAGGTCGCGGACCAGGCGCAGCCACCACGGCACGGTCAGCACCGCGACGCCGATCAGCGTGGCGACCATCGCGAGCAGCCCGGTGCGGACGTCCGATGGATCGGAAGTGCCGGCCAGGAAGACCACGATGCCCACGACGACCAGCGCCGCCCCGGCGAGGATGCGCACCAGCGCAGGCCGCCCGCCGCCGCCGACCATCCCGGACCGGGCACCCTGTCGCCACCGGCGGCGCTGCGACTCGTCGGCCTCCCGCCAGACCACGGCGGCGCCGATCAGCACCACCAGCAGCGGGGCGACGACCCACGTCGGCATCGCCACCAGCGAACCGACCGCCACCATCGCGCCGATGCCGAGCAGGATCATCCCGAAGCCCTGCTGGCGCTCCTTGGTCGAGACCGGCTGCTCCGCGCCGGTGCCCTGCGGGACGAACACCCAGAGCATCGCGTAAGCGATGATTCCCGCTCCACCGCACACGGCGAGCGCGGCGAAGGCACCGCGCACCCAGAGCACCGGCAGGTTCAGGTGCTCGGCGACACCACCGGCCACCCCGGCCACGAGCCGTCCGGTGCGTCGCCGGTGCAGCTGCGCGAACGGTGCGGGCTGCCGGTGCTCCGCCGTCAGGCGTGCCGCCGGGATCGTCGGCGGTTCAGCCGCCGCTTCCGCCGCACTGGTCCGCTTCCGCTTGTACCGGGCTTTCACGACATCGATGGTCACACGCACGCGCGCACGCGGGCATCGGGGACGGTCCCTGACTTTCCGGGCTACCTCAGGGGCGACCCTGATGCCGCCGGCCGCGCCGGACTCGGATAGTTGTTGCCATGACCAGTACGAAGCGGTCCGGCATCGCCGGTTTCGAGGACACCTTGCGGGACTTCTGGGAGACCCGCCCGGTGCGGCCGCGCACCGGGGGCAAGCTGGGCGGCGTGTCCGCCGCGATCGGCGCGCGGTACGGCATCGACCCGATCCTGGTGCGCGTCGCCTTCGTCCTGGGCACGTTCTACGGCGGCGCCGGGCTGGTCCTCTACCTGCTGGGATGGCTGCTGTTCCCGAAGGAAGGCGATCCCGTTCCGGGCTCGACCGAGCCGACCCGGGAGCCGACGTCCCCGACGCTGGCCGTGGTGATCGTGCTCCTGCTGATCCCGGGAGTGCTCTGGTTGGTGAGCACGCCGTCGATCCTCGGCCTGGCGATCGGCCTCGCCCTGCTCTACCTGCTGCATCACAACTACAGCGACCGCGGGGCCGCGCCGGCGGCACCCCGGGCGATGTCCGAAACCGGCCCGCAACCGGCGGCTCCGGTGGCTGCGAACACCTGGGTCTACCCCGGTACGACATCGACCGCGCCGCCACCGGACGACACGCCGCGGCAGACTCCGCCGGCCTGGGATCCGCTCGGCGCCGCGCCGTTCGCGTGGGACCTGCCCGAGCCGAGCGAGCCGGACGAGCCCGAGCAGAAGCAGCCGCCGCGGCGCTGGATCAGCTTCGTGACCCTGGGGCTAGCGGCGTTCGCCGCCGCCCTCGCCACCGCGCTGGGCGCGCCGATGAGCACCGCGCTGGCCATCGCGCTCGCCGTGCTGGGCGTGGGCATGGTCGTCGGCGCGTTCCTGCGCGGCGGCCGCGGGCTGATCGGGGCCGCGATCCCGGTCGGCGGGCTGGCCATGCTGCTGGCGGCGCTGCCGCTCGGCGATCTCAGCGGCGAACTGGGCGACGACGAGATCCGGCCCACCGCGATCCAGAACGTCCAGCCGCTCTACAAGCGATCGGCCGGATCGGTCCAGCTGGACCTGCGGGACCTGAAGATCGCCGACGGCCAGGAGCTGCACACCGGCGCCAACGTCGGGCTCGGCGACATCCTCGTGCAGTTGCCGCCGGACGTGGACGTGACCGCGCGGTGCGCGGCGGAGCTGGGCAGCGTGCAATGCCTGGGCGACTCGACGGACGGCCGGTCGGCGGAGCGCACGGTCGTGGACCAGGGCGAGAACGGACCCGGCGGTGGGCACATCGTGCTCGACCTGGTGGTGGGCACTGGAGACGTGGAGGTCGTCCGTGGCTGACGAAGAGATCACCCGCCGTGCCGACCGCGGCGGACCGGACATGTTCACGCTGGCCGGCGGCCTGCTCGCGATCGTCATCGCCGGGGGTCTGCTGCTCGGCTTCGGCGGCGACGTGCAGTGGCTGCTCGCGGCGTCCGCGGTCGCGATCGGCATCGTCATGCTGATCGCCTCGTTCCGAACCCGCCGAGACACCTGAACCGGCGGTCCCGAGGTCCTCTGAACCGCAATTTCAATGGAAATCGAAGGTCCGATTTCCATTGAAATTGCGGAAGTTGTCCACAGGAGTCGGCGTGTCGGGGTGTGACACGCCGGTGGTCCGCAATTTCCATTGAAATTGCGGACCACCGGGGAGCCGGGAGCGGGCTGTCAGAGGACGATGCCGAGGACCACGAGGACGATTCCCGCCAGGGCGGCCACCGGGACTCCGATCGCCAGCCACCGGTGCTGGTTCCGGCGGCTGTCGCGTACCTCCTGCTCGGTGCGGGTGGAGACGATGAAGTGGCCGTCCCGCTCGGGTTTTCCGATCACGAGCGGACCGATCTTGTCGTGCACCTCGCCGAGGACGTACAGCCGTCGGCCGGGCCGGATCACCCACTCCTCGTACTCGTAGCCGATCGTGCCGCTGCTGTCGAAGATGGCCGGCAGCTGGAGGCCGAACACCACCGGGCCCTGCGGGTCGTACGGCTCGAACCGATCGACGACCTGCTCCGGCCGGTCCGGGTTGGTGCCGTTGGGATCGACGCCGATCAGCACGCCCTGGTCGTCGCGCAGCGCGTAGCCCTCCCAGGACGTGTGCTGGGCGACGATCTCGGTGCGCCGTTCCGCGTGGCGGCGGCCGTCCCGGTAGTTCACCTGCTCGTAGCGCCGCTTGACGACGTAGCGGAACCAGACGCATTCCGTCTTGCTGAGCTCGGAGACGAGCACGCCCTCCGGTCGCGGGTGGGCCGTGCCGACCACCTCGCACTGCTTGCGGAACCCGCCCCGCGCGCCGACCTCGTCGGAGGCCCGGCGCAGCACCTCCAGCTCGTTGACCGGCAGGGTTTCAGCACCGATCATCGCGTGCAGCTGGTCCCGGGCACGCCGCATGAAGTAGAACCCGACCCCGGCCGCGACGAACAGCACGATCCCGACGATGACCATCGATCCCCCTCTGCTCGGCGTGCCCGACCCTAGTTCCGGGTGCCCGGGCGGGACGGCGATTCCGGCAGATCTGCAATGCTCGCCACGATTCCGCCGGGCTCAGCTCGCGGCGACGTGCACCTTCTCGGCGCCGATGCGGCGGATGCGTTCGTTGCCCCAGATGCCGAGGTCCGTCAGCGCCCGGTTGAGGGATTCGCCGTGCTCCGTCAGGGAGTACTCCACCTTCGGCGGCACCTCCCGGTAGACCTCGCGGTGCACGAGCTCGTCCTGCTCCATCTCCCTGAGGTGCTGCGTCAGCATCTTCTCGGTCACGCCCGGCAGGCCGCGGCGCAGTTCGGCGAACCGCCGGGTGCCGTGTGCCTCCAGCTCCCAGAGGATCAGCACTTTCCACTTGCCGGACACCACGTCCATCGCGGCATCGATGCCGCAGAAGTAGGGCCCGCGCCGGGCTGACTTCGCCATCCGCACTCCTCGTGAACCGACCGGAGACAGGTCGATCCTATCGACCGCGGAACCGGTTGCGGCATCGGAAAAGCGCCGGTCCCTGACCAGGCGCGGATCTGAACGCGGGTCCAAAACACGACACGAGCGGGACCGGGTGCGGAACCGGTGGGCATACTCGATCGATCCATTTTCGAACCCTGGGCGCGCGGGAGTGGGGCGCTCCCACTACTCGGAAGGAGCCGACATGGCCCCGAGACGACTGCTCGCGGCCGGTGCCGCGCTCGCCCTACTGGCCTCCGCGCCGCTGTTCGAAGCCGGTGCGGCGCCCCGCGCCGAGGTGTTCTTCGACGACTTCTCCGGCGCGGAGCTGGACCGTTCGAAGTGGACGGTCGAGGTGACCGGCGAGAACTTCGGCACCGTCAACCAGGAGCAGCAGGCCTACATCGACTCGCCGGAGACCATCTACCTCGACCAGGACCCGTCGACCGGGGCGAGCAACGGTGCGCTGGTGCTGCACCCCCGTTTTCAGCCCGGCCACCAGGCGCCGGACGGGCAGACCTACGACTTCGTCTCCGGCCGGATCAAGACCCAGGACAAGGTCGAGTTCACCTACGGCAGCTACGCCGCGCGGCTCAAGCTCCCCGAGGGCGCCACCGCGTCCGGGCTGTGGCCCGCGTGGTGGTCGCTGGGCGCGAACATCGACGCCGGCAAGCCGTGGCCGGAGTGCGGCGAGATCGACATCATGGAGCACGTCGGCGAGCCGTGGACGAGCTCGGCGCTGCACGGCCCGGAGTACCACGGCGACACCCCGTTCACGAAGCGCCAGAACTTCGAGGGCAAGGACCCGGCCGACTGGCACGTCTACAAGGTCGACTGGACGCCGGACGGGCTGGCCTTCTTCGTGGACGACGTCGAGACGTACCGCGTCACCAAGCAGGAGATCCAGTCCAAGGGCTGGACGTGGGCGTACGACGACCCGCAGTTCCTGATCCTGAACTTCGCCCTCGGCGGCGGGTACCCCAACGGCGTCAACGGCGTCACGGAACCGTACTTCGGCCTGCCGCAGTCCACAGTGGACAAGGTGGCCGCGGGCAACGTCCGGTACCTGGTCGACTGGGTTCGCGTCGAGCAGTGACGCGGGATTCCGCGAAGCGGTGAGCTCTGACGCCGGCGAAGCGAGAAGGGCGCCCCGACCGGCCGGTCGGGGCGCCCTTCTCGCTTCAGGCCGCTGGGATCACTCCCACTCGATGGTGCCCGGCGGCTTGGAGGTGACGTCTAGGGTCACCCGGTTGACGTCGGCGACCTCGTTGGTGATCCGGGTGGAGATCCGCTCCAGCACGTCGTAGGGCAGCCGGGTCCAGTCCGCGGTCATCGCGTCCTCGCTGGACACCGGGCGCAGCACCACCGGGTGGCCGTAGGTGCGGCCGTCGCCCTGGACGCCGACCGACCGGACGTCGGCCAGCAGCACCACCGGGCACTGCCAGATGTCGCGGTCCAGGCCCGCCGCGGTCAGCTCCTCGCGGGCGATCGAGTCGGCCGCGCGCAGCGTCGCGAGCCGATCCGCGGTCACCTCGCCGATGATCCGGATGCCCAGACCCGGGCCAGGGAACGGCTGCCGGTGCACGATCGTCTCCGGCAGGCCCAGCTCCAGCCCGACCCGGCGCACCTCGTCCTTGAACAGCGCGCGCAGCGGCTCGACCAGATCGAACTGCAGGTCGTCGGGCAGCCCGCCGACGTTGTGGTGGCTCTTGATGTTCGCGGCACCGGTGCCGCCGCCGGACTCCACCACGTCCGGGTACAGCGTGCCCTGCACCAGGAAGTCGATCTGCTCGCCGGCCGCGCCCGCCTCAGCCTGCAGGTCGCGGGCGGCCTGCTCGAAGACGCGGATGAACTCGCGGCCGATGATCTTGCGCTTCTCCTCGGGGTCGGTGACGCCGGCCAGCGCGCCGAGGAACCGGTCCACCGCGTCGATGGTGACCAGCCGGACGCCGGTCGCCGCGACGAAGTCGCGCTCCACCTGGGCGCGCTCGCCGGAGCGCAGCAGGCCGTGGTCGACGAAGACGCAGGTCAGCTGGTCGCCGATGGCGCGGTGCACCAGCGCGGCGGCCACCGCGGAGTCGACCCCGCCGGACAGCGCGCAGATCGCCCGCCGGTCGCCGATCTGCTCGCGGATCGCGGCCACCGTGTCGTCCACGATGGACGCGGTGGTCCACTGCGGGCGGACCCCGGCGATCTCGTGCAGGAAGCGGCGCAGCACCTCCTGGCCGTGCGGCGAGTGCACCACCTCGGGGTGGTACTGCACGCCGGCCAGCCGGCGCTCGACGCTCTCGAAGGCGGCCACCGGGGTGTCCTTGGTGCCGGCGGTGACGGCGAAGCCCTCGGGGGCCTTGCTCACCGAGTCGCCGTGGCTCATCCACACCGGGTGGTGGCCGGGCAGCTCCGCGTGCAGCGTGCCGCCGTCACCAGTGATGTCCAGCTCGGTGCGGCCGTACTCGCGGGTGCCGGTGTGCTCGACCGTGCCGCCGAGTGCGGAGGTCATCGCCTGGAAGCCGTAGCAGATGCCGAAGACCGGGATGCCCGCGCTGAACAGCTCCGGGTCGACCTGCGGCGCGCCGTCGGCGTAGACGCTGGAAGGGCCGCCGGAGAGCACGATGGCCGCCGGGTCGCGGCGCGCGATGTCTTCCACCGAGGTGTCGTGCGGGACGACCTCCGAGTAGATCTGCGCCTCCCGCACCCGTCGCGCGATCAGCTGCGCGTACTGGGCGCCGTAATCGACAACGAGGACAGGCCCCTGCCCCTGGCGATCGGCGCCCTTGCTGCTTGCGGTACCGGACACGTCGTCGAAACCTCCTGGCGAGAGCGGTGGCGCCCATTGTCCCAGGTAATCAAGGCCACAGCGGCACCGACCCCGCCCTTGCCCGGCGGGACGGCGGGGAGCCGGGACCGGTGCTCGACGGCACCGGACCCGGCTCCCCGGTCCGGGAGATCAGAACTGGCCGGGCTGGTAGTCGCCGGCGGGCTGCCGGACGATCACGTTCAGCCGGTTGAAGGCGTTGATGAGCGCGATCAGGGACGCCAGCGCGGCGAGCTGGTCCTCGTCGTAGTGCTTGGCGGCGTTCTCCCAGGCCTCGTCCGTGACACCGCCGGCCGCATCCGCGATGCGCGTGCCCTGCTCCGCCAGCTCCAGCGCCGCGCGCTCGGCCTCGGTGAAGACCGTGGCCTCCCGCCACGCCGCGACGAGGTTGAGCCGCAGCGACGATTCGCCGGCGGCGGCCGCCTCCTTGGTGTGCATGTCGGTGCAGAACCCGCACCCGTTGATCTGGCTCGCGCGGATCTTCACGAGCTCCTGCGTCGCGGCGGGCAGCTCCGATCCCGAGACCGCCTTCTCCGACAAGACGAGGTGCTTCAGGAACTTGCCCGCGACCGGGTTTCCGAAGAGGTTCAAACGCGCATCCATGGTCGGCTCCTCTGCCGTTTTCGGTGCCTGCACACCTATGACGAGTCGACCCGGCACGATGTGACCGGTCCGGATGTGATGCCCGTCTCATCATCCGCCGAGGTAGGCGAGCACCCGGCGCGCCCGCAGGGCCGCCCGCACGCCTTCGTCGCGGAACGACGGCGGCAGCCGGACGTCCACCACGGCCGCGTCCGGCGCCTCCGCCTCGATCAGGTCGAGGAACGGCTCCGCCTCGGCGACCACGGCGGTCACCTCGATGCCGACGCTGCTCAGCAACAACTTGAGCCCGGGTGCCCACGGCCTGTCGCGGCACGCCGTCGCCGCCATAGCTTCGCCGCCATGATCCAACCGAAAGCCCGCTCGGTCCTGGCATTCATCGGACTCCGCCGACCAGCCGCCGAGCCCGCTGACCGCGGGCCTGACGGCGTGGCCGGGCTGGCTGGCGATGGCCGGTCTCCTCTGCGTGCTCGCGCTGCGCCGCCGGTTCGGCGGCGGTCAGACGACGGGCAGGCGCAACGCAGCGGGCGCGGTGGCCGGGACCGCCGGGGACTTCGGGGCGACCGGCGCCACCTGGCGGTAGCCGGTCCCCTGGTCCGGGCGGGCGTCCTGCTCGCCCTTGTTCGGCCACATCGAGAACGCCCGCTCCGCCTGGGCGGTGATCGTCAGGGACGGGTTCACGCCCAGGTTCGCCGACACCGCCGAACCGTCCACGATGGACATCGTCGGGTAGCCGTGTGCCCGGTGGTACGGGTCGATCACGCCGTGCTCGGCGTCCTCGCCGATCACGCAGCCGCCGAGGAAGTGCGCCGTCAGCGGGATGTCGAACAGCTCGCCCCAGGTGCCGCCCGCGACGCCGCCGATGCGCTCGGCGACGAGCTCGTTGGCCTGCTCACCGGCCGGGATGTAGGTCGGGTTGGGCGCGCCGTGGCCCTGCTCCGAGGTCAGCAGCTCCTTGCCGAAGACCCGCTTGAGCCGCGTGGTCAGCGAGTTGTCGAGGCTCTGCATGACCAGCAGGATCACGGTGCGCTCGCTCCAGTTCTTGACCGACAGCATGCGCAGCGCCAGGTTCGGGTGCTTCCACACGTACTTCGCCCACTGCTTCCACCGCGACCCCTCGCCGCCCTTGGTCGCCAGGGTCTGCAGCAGCCCCATCGCGTTGGCGCCCTTGGTGTAGCGCACCGGCTCGATGTGCGTGTCGGTGTCCGGGTGGAACGAGGAGGTGATGGCCACGCCGGTGGAGAAGTCGCGCTCGGGGTCGCGCTTCTTCATCTGCGCGCCGATGATCGCCTCGGAGTTGGTCCGGGTAAGCCGCCCGAGCCGCGTCGAAAGCCGCGGCAGGTCGCCGTTCTCGCGGCAGCGGTGCAGCAGGTTCTGGGTGCCCCAGGTGCCCGCCGCGACCACGACCTGGTCGGCGCGGAAGATCCGGGGCCGCCGGGACACCTTCGCCCCGGTGCGCGCGGTCGCGATGCGCCACCGGCCGTCGGCGCCCTGCCCGAGGCGGGTCACGGTGGTCAGCGGGAAGACCTTGGCGCCGCCCGCTTCCGCCAGGTAAAGGTAGTTCTTGACCAGCGTGTTCTTCGCGCCGACGCGGCAGCCGGTCATGCAGGCGCCGCATTCGGTGCAGCCGGTGCGCGCGGGCCCGGCGCCGCCGAAGAACGGGTCGGAGTCGGTCTGCCCGGGCTTGCGGAAGTACACGCCGACCGGCGTGTGGTGGTAGGTGTCGCCGACGCCCATCTCCCCGGCGACCTGCTTGATCACCACGTCGGAGGGGGTTTCGGTCGGGTTCTGGACGACGCCGAGCATCCGGGTGGCCTGGTCGTAGTGCGGGGCGAGTTCGGCTTCCCAGTCGGTGATGTGCGCCCACTGCGGGTCGTTGTAGAACGGCGCGAGCGGCCGGTAGAGCGTGTTGGCGTAGTTCAGCGAGCCGCCGCCGACGCCCGCGCCCGCGAGGATCAGCACGTTGCGCAGCAGGTGGATGCGCTGGATGCCGTAGCACCCGAGCTGCGGTGCCCACAGGAACTTCCGCAGGTCCCAGGACGTCTTGGGCAGTTCGTCGTCGGCGAACCGGCGACCGGCTTCGAGCACCGCGACGCGGTAGCCCTTCTCCGTCAGGCGCAGCGCGGCCACGCTGCCGCCGAACCCGGAACCGATGACGACCACGTCGAAATCGGTTTCGCTCTCGTCACGTCCAGCCATGCGCGACAGACTAGACGTAATTACTCGCCAGTAGCTAGAGGCGGAACAGGTTCTGCACCCGCTTTTCGCGAAGCAAAGACCAGCCGTCCGGCGGAGCCGCGGGCGGGATCGGAGATGCCGCGACCGGGTCGGCCGGGGCGTCCATCCCCATACCCCGAAGCCCGATTCGCCCGGTTCGGAAGTCTCCAATTTTAGGCAAAATCGGAATCCCGCCCGGGCGTGTGGGACCCCAATTTTAGGCAAAATTGGGCCCCTGCGGACTCGGCCGTCAGTGCTCGGCGGCGCGGAGGTACCGGGTGCCGAGCCTGGCCAAGCGATCGCGGAGCTCCGGCGGATCGACGACCTCGAAGTCCGCCTCGATCAGCCCCGCGAAGACCGCCAGGAGGTGCATCGAATCGGCGCCCATGGTCACGTCGCAGGCGTTGTCGTCCACCGGCTCGATCAGCGCGCCGGTCGGCGTGATCAGCTCCGCGACGCGGGCCGCGGACAACCGGAACCGCAGCGTCGCCTGGAAGTGCCACAGCGCGACGTTCAGCCGTTCGCCGAGGTAGGCGACGACATCGCCGCCTGGCAGCTCGCGCGGGGCGAAGCGCGGCCCGGTCGGCGTCCTGGGATCGATCCGGTCGGCCCGGAACGTCCGCCAGTCGTCGCGCTCCACGTCCCACGCCACGAGGTACCAGCGGCGACCCCAGCCGACCAGCCGGTGCGGCTCGGTGATCCGCCGGCTCGTCGTGCCGTCGTGGGCGGAGTAGTCGAAGCGGAGCCGCTCGCGGCCCCGGCAGGCGGCGGCGATCGCGGTCAGCACGCTCGCGTCCACCGTCGGGCCGCCCCCCGGCATCGCGATCATGGCGCTCTGCAGGGTCTGCACCCGGTGCCGCAGCCGGGACGGCAGGACCTGTTCCAGCTTCGCCAGCGCCCGGGCCGAGGTTTCCTCCACCCCGGCAACCCCGGCGGCCGTGCGCAGCCCGACGGCGACCGCGACCGCCTCGTCGTCGTCCAGCAGCAGCGGCGGAACCGCCGCCCCGGCACCGAGCCGGTAACCGGCCGTGCCCTGGGTGGCGTGCACCGGATACCCGAGCTCGCGCAGCCGCTCGATGTCGCGGCGCACGGTCCGCGCGCTGACGCCGAGCCGCTCGGCGAGCTCGGACCCGGCCCAGTCACGAGGGGTCTGCAGCAGCGACAGCAGCTTGAGCAGGCGCGCCGAAGTGTCCAGCATGCCGCCGAGTCTGCCGTCCGATTAGGACAGCGGCCGACCTGATCCCGCATGGCACCGAAAGACCAAGGCTCGTGAGTGCTTTGGATCGCTGCAGCGATCCAAAGCACTCACGAGCCCGGTGAGGACGTGGGTCAGCCGCGGAGCGACAGGCCGACCTTCTGGAACTCCTTGAGGTCCCGGTAGCCGGTCTTCGCCATCGCGCGGCGCAGGCCGCCGAAGAGGTTCAGCGTGCCGTACGGGTCACTGCTCGGCCCGAACAGCAGCTGCTCCAGGTCCGCTCCCGAACCCGCGAAGCCGACGATCTCGCTGCGCGGCAGGCTCGGGTGCGCGGCCGCGGAAGTCCAGTAGTAGCCCTGCGCCGGCGTCTCCGCCGACTCGGTCAGCGCCTCGCCGAGCATCACGGCGTCGGCGCCGCAGGCGATCGCCTTCGCGATGTCGCCGGAGTACGACAGGCCGCCGTCGGCGAGCACGTGCACGTAGCGGCCGCCGGTCTCGTCCAGGTAGTCGCGGCGGGCTGCGGCGGCGTCGGCGATCGCGGTGGCCATCGGCACCCCGATGCCCAGCACCTGGGTCGTGGTCGCCGCGCGGGACTGGCCGAAGCCGACGATCACGCCGGCCGCGCCGGTCCGCATCAGGTGCATCGCGGTGCGGTAGTCGCCGACCCCGCCGGCGATCACCGGCACGTCGAGCTCGGCGATGAACCGCTTCAGGTTCAGCGGCTCGCCATCCCGGGCGACGTGCTCGGCGGAGATGATGGTGCCCTGCACGACCAGCAGCTCGACGCCGGCGGCGAGCAGGTCCGGGGTCAGCTCCTCGGCGTGCTGCGGGCTGACCCGCGCCGCCACCGTGACACCGGAGTCCTTCACCTGCTTCAGCGCGGTGGCCAGCAGGTCCGCCCGGATCGGCGCGGCGTGCAGCTCCTGCAGCAGCCGGATCGCGGCCTCGGGGTCGCTGTTCTCCTCGGCGGCGCGAACCACCTCGAACAGCTTCTCCTCGACGTTCTCGTGGCGCGCCCACAGCCCCTCGGCGTTCAGCACGCCCAGCCCGCCGAGCTCGCCGATCCGCACCGCGGTGGCGGGCGAGACGACCGCGTCCGTCGGGTGCGTGACCAGCGGGATGTCGAAGCGGTAGGCGTCGATCTGCCACGCCAGGGAAACATCCTTCGACGACCGGGTCCGCCGCGAGGGCACGATCTCCACGTCGTCCAAGTCGTAGCCGCGCATGGCCGTGCGGCCCATGCCGATCTCAACCTGATCCCGCACCGTTGAAGTCCCTCCTCGCGGCACCGCTGTCCGACGAAGCATTCTCTCTTCGCTGCCCGTGTGACGTGCAACGGGGGCTCCTTAGCCCGCCGCGACCGCGCGAAACCGGCGGTTCCGGCGCCCCCGGAGAACGACGCGGCCGCCGCATCGCGGGGATGCGGCGGCCGGGACGGTGGTGGTCAGCGCGTGGTGTAGTTCGGCGCCTCGACGGTCATCTGGATGTCGTGCGGGTGGCTCTCCTTGAGCCCCGCCGCGGTGATCCGCACCAGCTTCGCGTCCTGCAGCTCCGGAATCGTGTTGGAGCCCGTGTAGCCCATGCCCGAGCGCAGTCCGCCGATCAGCTGGTCGACCACCTGCGCCAGCGGCCCGCGGAACGGCACCCGGCCCTCGATGCCCTCCGGCACCAGCTTGTCCTCGGACAGCACGTCGTCCTGGAAGTAGCGGTCCTTGGAGTACGACTTGGCCTGGCCCCGCGACTGCATGGCGCCCAGCGAGCCCATGCCCCGGTACACCTTGAACTGCTTGCCGTTGACCAGCACCAGCTGGCCCGGCGACTCGGCGGTGCCGGCCAGCAGGCTGCCCAGCATGACGCTGCTCGCGCCGGCCGCGATGGCCTTCGGGATGTCCCCGGAGTACTGGATGCCGCCGTCGCCGATCAGCGGCACGCCCGCCGGGCGGCAGGCCATGCTCGCCTCGTAGATCGCGCTGATCTGCGGCACGCCGACCCCGGCGACGACGCGGGTGGTGCAGATCGAGCCCGGCCCGACGCCGACCTTCACCGCGTCCGCCCCGGCGTCGACCAGCGCCTGCGCGCCGGCCCGGGTCGCCACGTTGCCGCCGATGACGTCGACGGAGTTGCCGAGCTCCTTCTTCAGCGTCGCCACGGTGTCCAGCACCGCGCGCGAGTGCCCGTGCGCGGTGTCCACGATCAGCACGTCGACACCGGCGTCCACCAGCGCCATCGCGCGCTCGTGCGAGTCCGCGCCGACGCCGACCGCCGCGCCGCACAGCAGCCGGCCGTCCGGGTCCTTGGTGGCGCGCGGGTACTGCTCGGTCTTGACGAAGTCCTTGACGGTGATCAGCCCGCGGAGCTTGCCGGCGTTGTCCACGATCGGCAGCTTCTCGATCTTGTTGCGCCGCAGCAGCCCGAGCGCGGCCTCGGCGGTGACCCCGACCTGCGCGGTGATCAGCGGCGTCGCGGTCATGACCTCACGCACCCGCCGGGTGAAGTCCACCTCGAACCGCATGTCGCGGTTGGTGATGATGCCGACGAGGGTGCCGTCCGGGTCGGTCACCGGCACGCCGGAGATGCGGAAGCGGGCGCACAGCGCGTCCACCTCGGCGAGGGTGTCGTCCGGCGAGCAGGTCACCGGGTCGGTGACCATGCCCGCCTCGGAGCGCTTGACCACCTCGACCTGGGCGGCCTGCTCCTCGACGGACAGGTTGCGCTGCAGGATGCCGACGCCGCCCTGGCGGGCCATGGCGATCGCCATCCGCGCCTCGGTGACGGTGTCCATCGCGGCGGACAGCAGCGGTACCCGCAGGCGGATGTTGCGGGACAGCTGGGTGGACGTGTCGACGCCGCTGGGGATGACGTCGGACTCGTCCGGCAGGAGGAGCACGTCATCAAAGGTCAGACCCAGTGTCGCGAACTTCGAGGGGAGGCCGGGTGCGGAGAGTTCGCTGCTCATGGCGAGGGATGTGCCTTCCTTCACGCTATGGTCCGCAGACTGCGGGTGCGGCTGGATGTCCTCGGCGATTACGTGTGGAACGTGGCATCGGCATCGGGGATTCCCTCAATGATAGAGACCACAGGTCAGGCGCGTTTGCCCCGTGGGCCGAGGGGTGGGCCACGCCACGGCAGGCGGGCAAACCCGCCCCGACAACCCCACGAGGTGGACGCAGCCGGTACCGTGCGGGCCGTGCCGCACGATCCGATGCCACCAGACCCGTTCGCGGGTGACCCGGAAGATCCGAGCATGGCACTCGGCGATCACGACGCCGACGACGGCCCACCACTCGGCGATGAGGAACGGGCCGAACTGCTCGCCGACCTGACCGACCTCGCCGTCTACCAGGCCCTGCTGGAGCCCCGCGGGCTCCGCGGCATCGTGGTGGACTGCGCGGACTGCGGCGAATGCCACTACCACGACTGGGAGCTGCTGCGCTCCAGCCTGGAACAGCTGCTGCAGGACGGCCGGATGCGCCCGCACGAGCCGGCGTTCGACCCGAACCCGAGCGACTACGTCACCTGGGAGTACTGCCGCGGCTACGCGGACGGCGTGACCGAAACCGAAACCACCCGCTGACAACTCCCACCGAGCAGAACGCGAAGAGGGGCTCCCGACCGGGAGCCCCTCTTCGCGTTGGCAGGTGTTAGACCGGCCTCATCATCACGGATTGCTGCTGCTCTTCTGCGGGAACAGGTCCGATCCCCAGCCGCTGGACGGGTGCTCGGAGCTGCCGCTCGTCTCGCTCGGCGACGTGGACGACTCGGACGGCGACGTGGACGACGTCGGCGGCACCGACGAGCTGTCCGTCGGCGGCACCGGCGGCAACGGCTGCGACGGCGACGTGGTCGGCGTCGACGGCGTGGTCGGCGTCGAAGGCTGCGGGGGCTGCGGGTTCTCGCCCTGGCCCATCCGCGCGGTCAGCGAAGCGTGCGCGGCCTGCAGGTCGGACAGCCCGTGCTCGTCGTCGACGCCCCGCATCTGCTCCTGCGCGGAGCGCAGCGCGGCCTCGGCGGCGGTGCGGTTGCCCTGCTCGATCGCGCCCTCGGCGGTGTTCAGGTCCTCGCGGGCCGAGCTCGCGGCGACGATCGCGCGCGTGCGGTCGGAGTAGAGGACCTGCGCGACGCCCCACAGCATGTCGCCGGGCTGCGCGTCGCGAGCGGCCACGCCCACCCCGGTGAACGTGATCATCAGGACCGCGGCGGCGGTGGCGACCGGCACCAGGTGCCGGCGCTTGAGCCTGCGGCGCGGGCGGCTGCCCGCCGCGATGGCCGCGGTCGCGGTCTCGACGTCGACGAGATCGCCGATCGGCGCGGCATCGATGTCCTGCCGCCACGCGACCAGCAGCGCCTCCAGGCTGGGGCGCTCGTCGTCGGCCGACGCGACCACGTCGGGATTGGTCCCGCCGAGCGCGTCGAGCAATGCGTCGTCGGCCTGCAGCGCGCCCAGGTCGATCGGTTCTTCGCCGAAGTCGTCGAAGTCGACCAGCTCGTCGGACTCCTCGGCCGGTCGCGGCCGGAAGGAGAGCACGTCGGCGTCGCCCGACACGGCGTCGGGTTCGGTGGTTTCAGACTCGGCCGAGCCGGAATCCCGCTGGTTGTCGCTCAGTTCCGTTCCCTCGTCTGCGGACCCCTCTGCGGGAATCTGGTCCCGCTCGTCTGCCCCGCGCGAACGGTCCTCGTGCCGGCCGGACTCGACAGGGTCGTGTCCCGCCTGCTCCCCCTCGGGCCCCTTCCGCTCCGCCATTCAGACCACCTCCTCCGCGGACAGCGTCTTTCGCAGCCGGGCCAACGCGCGGTGTTGAGCCACGCGTACCGCGCCCGGCGTCGAACCGACCGCTTCGGCGGTTTCCTCCGCCGACAACCCGACGACCACCCGGAGCAGCAGGATTTCCCGCTGCTTGGCCGGGAGGACGCGAAGAAGCTGCGCCATCCTGCCCGAAAGCTCACCCTGCATGGCGCGCTGCTCCGGTCCGGCCTCGGATTCCGGGGTGTCCGGAACATCTGCCACCGGTTCGGAGCGGTTGCGGGCCAACGCGCGGTGCGCATCAGCAACCTTGTGCGCGGCGATGCCGTACACGAACGCCAGGAACGGACGACCCTGGTCCTTGTAAGTGGGCAGCGCGGTCAGCACCGCGAGGCACACTTCCTGGGCCACGTCGTCCGCCGAAGCGAACGACCTCTCGTTTCGTCCGACTCTGGCGCGGCAGTACCGCACCACCAAAGGACGGATTTCGGCCAGCAAGCGCTCGATCGACTGACGATCGCCGTCGACGGCGGCGCCTACAAGAGCGTCCAGCCCGTCCCCCACGTTGGTCATCGCAGACAGCAGCCCTGGTGTTACGCGTTCAAGCGATTCGGATTTGTCCGGCGGAAATCGCGTGCGCCGCACGCCGCGCCGAGCTCACCGTACCGGCCGGGGGGCGATCGTTGAACAGGGAGTGGATGGAGGGGGCCGTCGTCGTCACACATTCAGAGATACCAGACGCCGACCCCGGCGGCGTTTACCCAGGCCACGGGATCTTGGAGGTTCACCGGAGAAGATCAGAGAGGATCTTCACAGGGATCGCACGACCGGGCGATCGCGGCACTTTCGGGGCATCTGCCCCGATTGCCGAGAAGGCCGGTTTCGTCCCGGAGCGTCCCGCTTTGAAGAACTATGGCTCGCGCCACACCGGCGGTCGCACCCCGGGTCGGGGTCGTGCCAGAAGTGACGCGAGCCACAGGCGCACTCGTAACGTCAGCTCGCTCCAAGCCAACGTCCTCGCCGAGCACCGGCAGCCCGGACTAGATCTGCCGGTGCGCTCCGATCGACAGGCGCGCGGTGATCACCGCGCGCGACGATCACGCGACGAGGCCGCGGCGGAAACCGTGCGCAACTGCCTGCGCGCGGTCGCGCACGCCGAGCTTCCGGAAAAGCCGGCGAGCGTGGGTCTTGACCGTGTCCTCCGAGAGGTAGAGCTCCCGGCCGATCTGGCCGTTGCTCTTGCCCTGGCTCATGCCGCGCAGCACCTGGAGTTCGCGCTCCGTCAGCTGCACCCCCGGATCGGACGGTTGCCGGGGCGCGGGCACCGAGGTGCTCGCCAGCGTGTGCGCCAGCGCCGCCACCAACTCCGGCCGGGAAGCATCCCAGCGGAGGTAGCCGCGGGCGCCGCCGGCGATCGCGGCGGCAATGCTGGCCGCGTCGTCCGGGGCACCGAACACGATCACGTTTGCTTGCGGATGGGCCGAGACGAGCCTTCGGGTGGCCTCGACGCCGTTCGGCACCGCGCGCTGGGTACCTACCAGGACGACGTCGACGGCCTGCCGCGAGAAGCGGGCCAGCAGCTCATCACCGTGCGCAACGCAATCAATTCGACTCACTCCGGGGACAGCAGACATCACACGAGTGAGCCCTTCCCGGACGCTACGTCGGTCATCGCAGATCAGGACCGTCGTCACGGGAACTCCTTCCTGCAGGCGAGTGACGTTCCAACTCCCCTATCGGACGCAGGGGCCAAAACCTTGACACGATCCGGTGCTTAATCCGTCAAGAAATTTTGCGGCAGCCCGATCGGGTGCCGGTTCACTGGAACGGAGCAAGCCGTCGGGACCGTCCCGCTCACTACTCCGGGAAGCCGTCGGCCACGCGCCGTACCTGCAGTATTCACCCGATTGCACCCAGTCGTGACCGCAGTTTCGCCCGTCCGCACGAACACCGTAACCCCACCCACACAGCGGGTGTGTGATTTATGCCACAGACTGCCTCGTTCAGCCCAGTACGGTCTCGGAAACACGCGCAACAGCCGTCTCCAGCGAATCGAGCAGCTCCACGTGCGCGGGCAGCGCCTGCTGCGCCCACCCGGCGCCCGCCACGAACGCGCGGGCGCGCTGGCGGGTGATCGGGATGTCGTCCAGCACCCGCGACGAGGCGTAGTGCGGCTGGTCGGCCCAGAGCACCACGGCGGCCGGCGCGGAACGGCGCACCGCGGCGGCGAGCCCTTCGCGCGGCAGAGCGGCGCCGAACAACCGGTGGCCGACGCGGTTGGCGGCGAGCGCCGCGGCCAGCGCCACGAGTTCGAGCTCCTGCACTTCGCCGGGCACCGGGGCGAGCACCACCGGGCGCGGATTGAGCGGGGCCGGCGCGGTCGCGATCACCGAGCGCAGCGCGGTGGACGCGCAGTCGACCAGTAACTGCAGGACCTCGATGCCGGAGCCGGACCGCTGCCGCCGCTCGCTGACCGCGCGCAGCACCGGCTGCAGCATGCCCTGCCAGGTCTCCACGACGCCGTCGCTGCCCATCGACTCGATCAGCAGTCGCTGCACGGACCAGGAGTCCAGCGCGAGCGCCGCCCGCCCCAGGCCGCGGGCGCGCGGCCCGGCCCCGGTGAGCTTGAGCCCGCGCCCGCCGGTGTTCGAGCCGCCGACCAACTCGATGTCGCCCGCGCCGCCGAGCACGCCGGACAGCATCATCGGCTCGTCGCCGGATCCGTCCGGCTGCGTTTGCCGCTCTGTCGCGTCGGGGTATCGCTGCGGCAGCGGCGCGGCGACGGTGCGGGCGTAGCGGGCCGCCTCCATCGGCGAGGCACCGCGCAGCAGCGCGCGTTGCATCTGCTCCAGGCGAGCGATGTCGTCCGGGCCGTAGCGGCGGTGCCGACCGCTGGTGTGATCGCTGGGCCCGAGTCCGTACCGGCGGTCCCAGGTGCGCAGCGTGGCGGGTGCCACACCGAGCCGGCGGGCCACCGCGGCGACGCTGAGCCGCGGGTGATCGCCCGACGCGGCGCCATCCGGACCTTCGACCAGCTCCGGATCGTCGCTCGGGATGGGGGTGTCCTGCCCCTGCACAGGTTCCGGCCGCGTCGTCACGCGGGACATGTTCCGGTTCCGGCCCGTGGAGGGCAAGCCGTCGGACGTCGATCTTGGTCGGCCAAAGATCACTCCAACGATGAACAGCTTTTGGCTCGATAAGGGTTGAACAAGTTTTGGCGCGGTTCTACGGTCGGATCACGCGAGGCTGCGGCCGCCGGCTGCAGCGGGGAGGGGACCCACCGCTAGGAGGTGGTTTGCGCAATGGCAGACACTCGACGTCTTCCAGGACCGAACGCCGATATCTGGGATTGGCAGATACGGGGCTCCTGTCGAGGCATGGACAGCGCGTACTTCTTTCATCCGGACGGCGAACGCGGCCCGGCACGAGCTCGGCGCGAGGCGAAGGCGAAAGAGGTGTGCCAGCACTGCCCGGTGATCGCGCAGTGCCGGACGCACGCGCTAGCCGTGCAGGAGCCGTACGGCATCTGGGGCGGGCTGTCGGAGTCGGAGCGGGAAGTGATCATCAAGGCGCGCAAGCGCCAGCAGCTGGCGGTCGCGGCCAGCTGACGCGCTTGTGTCGGCCGCCGCGTCGCGGATCGCGTGCGGCCGCCGGAGTCGGATGACTACGAGGGGCGTCATTCGGCTCCGGGTAGGACGAAAAGATCGGGGCGGTACCCATGCCGTGGGTACCGCCCCGATCTTCGTGCCGTTCAGCCGGGCCGAGGGCCAGGCTCACGCGCAATGGCTCAGTGGCCGTGCCCGTGACCATGGCCGTGCCCGGCGGCCTCCGGCTGCTCCTCCGGCTTCTCCACGACCGCGCTCTCGGTGGTGATCACCATGCGGGCGATGGAGGCCGCATTGGCGACCGCGGAGCGGGTCACCTTCAGCGGGTCGACGATACCGGCCTGCACCAGGTCGCCGTACTCGTCGGTCGCCGCGTTGTAGCCGGCGCCCCAGTCCAGGTCGCGGACCTTGGACACCACGACGGCGCCTTCCTGGCCGGCGTTGGCGGCGATCCAGTACAGCGGGGCGTCCAGCGCGCGGCGCACCAGCTGCACGCCGGTGGCCTCGTCACCGGTGAGGCCGAGGTCGTCGGCCAGCACCTTGGCGGCGTGGATCAGGCTCGACCCACCACCGGGGACGCTGCCCTCCTCGGCCGCGGCCTTGGCGGCGGCGACGGCGTCCTCGATGCGGGACTTGCGCTCCTTGAGCTCCGTCTCGGTGGCCGCGCCGACCTTGATCACCGCGACGCCGCCGGACAGCTTGGCCAGCCGCTCCTGCAGCTTCTCGCGGTCCCAGTCGGAGTCGGTGGCCTCGATCTCCTTGCGGATCTGGTCCACGCGGTCCTTGACGTCCTCGGCGCTGCCGCGGCCGTCCACAATGGTCGTGGTGTCCTTGGTCACGGTGACCCGGCGGGCCGCGCCGAGCACCTCCGGACCGGCCTCGGACAGCTTCAGCCCGACCTCCGGCGCGATGACCTGGGCGCCGGTGGCGACCGCCAAGTCGTCCAGGAACGCCTTGCGGCGGTCGCCGAAGAACGGGGCCTTGACCGCGACGACCTTCAGGGTCTTGCGGATCGCGTTGACGGCCAGGGTGGACAGCGCCTCGCCCTCGACGTCCTCGGCGATGATCAGCAGCGGCTTGCCGCCCTGCGCGATCTTCTCCAGCAGCGGCAGCAGGTCCTGCAGGCCGGAGATCTTGTCGCGGTGCAGCAGGATCTGCGCATCCTCCAGCACCGCTTCCTGACGCTCGGCGTCGGTGACGAAGTGCGGGGAGATGAAGCCCTTGTCGAACTGGAGGCCCTCGGTGATCTCCAGCTCGGTGGCCAGCGTCGAGGACTCCTCGATGCTGATCACGCCGTCCTCGCCGACCTTCTCCATCGCCTCGCCGATCAGGGCGCCGATGGACTCGTCCCGGGAGGAGACGGTCGCGATCTGGGCGATGTTGTCGCGGCCCTTGACCGGCGTGGCCTTGGCCTTGAGCGCCTCGACGACGGCGTCGGTGGCCGCCTGGACGCCCTTGTTCAGCGACGCCGGGTTGGCGCCCGCGGCCAGGTTGCGCAGGCCCTCGCGAACCAGCGACTGGGCGAGCACGGTCGCGGTGGTGGTGCCGTCGCCGGCGACGTCGTTGGTCTTCGTCGCGACGTTCTTGGCGAGCTGGGCGCCCAGGTTCTCGAACGGGTCGCTCAGCTCGATCTCGCGGGCGATGGTCACGCCGTCGTTGGTGATCTGCGGCCCGCCGAACTGCTTGTCCAGCACGACGTGCCGACCACGCGGCCCGAGGGTGACCTTCACCGCGTCGGCGAGCTGGTTGACGCCGCGCTCCAGCGCGCGCCGGGCCTGCTCGTCGAAGGCGATCTGCTTAGCCATGGTTACAACAGCCCTTCATGGATGCCTTTGGGGTCTTCGCTCTTGTCCTTGAAGCGGCGAAGCCGCTCAGCCCACCTGCGCAACCGGCACCGCCGCCACGCAGCACGAGCCCAGCGAAAGACTCTTGCCCCGGATATGCGACCGCCCCGGGGTCCCGGTCGGGACCGCCGGGGCGGCATTGCTCGCGTGGTGCAGCGTCAGTTGACGACGGCCAGCACGTCGCGGGCGGAGAGGATCAGGTACTCCTCGCCGTTGTACTTGACCTCGGTGCCGCCGTACTTCGAGTAGATGACGACGTCGCCTTCCTTGACATCCACCGGAATGCGGTTGCCCTTGTCGTCGACGCGACCCGGGCCGACGGCCAGAACCTTGCCCTCCTGGGGCTTTTCCTTGGCGGTGTCCGGGATCACGATGCCGGACGCAGTCGTCGTCTCGGCCTCGCTCGCCTGGACCACGATCTTGTCCTCAAGCGGCTTGATGCTCGCCACGGTGTGACCTCCACCTTCTGGGGCCTTCGAAGCGTTGTCTGGGTTAAGACGGCTCCGTGGCTCCCCGCCGTCGCGGGTGCCGGGGCGCTGCGGCGCCGTTCTGCTAGCACTCTACCCATGAGAGTGCCAACGCTCAACAACAACCCTCTTCTCCGACCTCCCGGCGTGTCGACCGCCCAGGATCGTCGAGCCGGAGCGAGACCGGGAAGGGCTCAGCCGCAACGAATCGACCAGCGATGCAGCCGCCGTCCTGATAGCCGGAAGTCTCCGTCAGACGACAGTCAAGCAGAGTCGGCGGCGCCCCGAACCGTCCAGTAGCGCGGGATCCCGGCATCCGCGTCCTCAGCGCGCTTGACGACGAGGTCGATCACCGGCGCGCTCCCGCTACCCGGCGGATTCGATTCGGTTCGGACCGTAGCGAACCTGGGCTGCGGGGCCGCCACCTGGGAAGTTGTCACAGACGATCAGCTGTGCGTGATCTTCGCTGGTAGATCGCCATGCGGGAAATGTCACCAATGCCACGAGGTGGTTCACACCAAGGCGGTTCGGTGCCCTAGGTTGCCAGGCATGCCCGCCCTCTCCAAGCCCGCGAACCGCCCCTGGGAGCGCCGCCCCCGGCC
>NZ_SMKW01000215.1 GCF_004348985.1 Saccharopolyspora elongata
CAGGGTGGGGTCTTCGGGGTCGAGGGTGCTGATTGCGCCGTCGAGTTTGTCGTCGAGGTGGGCGCGGAGGGTGTCATCGAAGTCGATGCCGCCCATGTGCTCGATGCCTTCGGGGGTGCCGAGGATTTCCATGCCGTGGGGTTGGACACGGAGGATGGTGGTGTCGAAGGTGCCGCCGCCGAGGTCGTAGACGGCGATGATTTCGCCGTTGCCGAGTCGGCGTTCGTTGGTGTAGTGGGTGGCGGCGGCTTCGGGTTCGGTGATGAGTTGGTAGTGGGGGATGCCGGCGAGGCGGGGGACCTCGGCGAATTGTTCGCGGCGGTAGGGGCCCCAGATTGCGGGGCAGGTGAGGGTGATGGTGGCGGGTGGTCCGCCGCCATGGGCGGTGCTGATGTGGGTGAGTACGTCGCGCAGTTGGGCGGCCATGAGGGCAGCGGGGGTGTAGGAGGCGCCGCCGAGCATGAGGCGGGTGGGGTCGCCGAGGCGGCGTTTGAAGCCGCGGGCGATTAGGGCGGGGTTGGTGGTGGCGTTGCGGGAGTTAGCGGCGGCGAGGCCGGTGAGCAGGGTGCCGTCGGGGCCGGGGGTGGCCATCGAGGGGACGACGATGTCGGGGGACAGGGTTGCCATGCGTACCCCGGTGGGGGTTGCTACGGCGGCTGAAGTGAACGAAGTTCCGAGGTCGATGCCCACGCCATACCACACGGCGCTCTTTCCTTCCCATTGCCACGAAAGGTGAAGCTGATCACAGCTAATCGGAACCACGCTATCGCCACAGGTCGACGGGTAGCTAGCACAACCTGTGATGTTGTGCCCCTTTGAACACCAGGGATGGCACCTTTTTACAGGCACCCGATGAGGCTACGAGAGACACGGGACCCTCTTTGTCAGGATGAGATGAGACACCTGGCGTGAGTGCCGGGTATGAGTGAGGTTTTTTCCAACCTCGTTTTGCGTGGCGGTGCGGGTAGCGGAACCTCAGAGGCTCCCTGGTCTGTGGGTGCCCCTCCTGATGTATGTCCAATACACGGCGTCAGGGCCGTCCTCGCCAGGAAGCCTCTGAGAACCCGCGGCGGTGCAAGCGTCGTAGGTGGGCTATGCGCCTGCGGCGCATGCGACAGCCCATCGACGTGCACCTTTGCGGCCCGCGGCTGTGGGCCGATCAGGATGAAAAACGCTCAGTGTGAGGGCGGGATCGGAGATCCTGGTAGACGTGTCCACTTCATCTAACGACAGGCCGGGCGGGCAGGCTGATGATCCCTGACCTGGAATTTCGTTAAGTCAGAGCTGGGCAGGGCGGCGGTTCGGGTCATATTGACTGCGGGGGTGTCAGGTGGGTTGTGTACAAGATCCGATAGTTGATGGAGTACGCAGATGACCACGACTGATCCGCAGCAGCAGGAAGGGAATCCGTTCGGGGCGGCCGGGCAGCCGCGGTCGGCTCGGGA
>NZ_SMKW01000216.1 GCF_004348985.1 Saccharopolyspora elongata
CTCCCGTTACGGGTGAGGGGTAGTTGTTGGCCGTTGCCCAAGGGGAGTTTCTTCAGGTATTCCTCCAGTGTCTGCGGGCCGCCTTCGTCTTTCTTTCCCGGACGCCACTGGATGATCTGGTTCTCTATCTCGGCGGGCACCTCCACAGACGGCGGCATCGGCCGCCACCACGTGGACACAATGCGGCGGTCCTTTACCAGGCCGCCGGACAGCGTCACCACCCCGCTGGCGCTTTCCTGTCCGTGCAGGCCCTGTGCCCATTGCTGTACGAGCTTCCGCGTGACGGGATCAAGGTGGCCGCTCCCGTTACGGGTGAG
Source organism: Saccharopolyspora elongata (assembly GCF_004348985.1). Lineage (GTDB taxonomy): Bacteria > Actinomycetota > Actinomycetes > Mycobacteriales > Pseudonocardiaceae > Saccharopolyspora > Saccharopolyspora elongata. The sequence goes on from NZ_SMKW01000216.1 coordinate 318, forward strand.
GGGTAGTTGTTGGCCGTTGCCCAAGGGGAGTTTCTTCAGGTATTCCTCCAGTGTCTGCGGGCCGCCTTCGTCTTTCTTTCCCGGACGCCACTGGATGATCTGGTTCTCTACCTCGGCGGGCACCTCCACAGACGGCGACATCGGCCGCCACCGCTTGGTCGGTTGGGAAACCAGGCCGCCGGACAGTTTCGCCACCTCGGGGGTGCTCATCTGTTCGTGCAGGCCTTGTGCCCATTGCTGTACGAGCTTCTGCGTGACGGGATCAAGGTGGCCGCTCCTGTTACGGGTGAGGGGTAGTTGTTGGCCGTTGCCCAAGGGGAGTTTCTTCAGGTATTCCTCCAGTGTCTGCGGGCCGCCTTCGTCTTTCTTTCCCGGACGCCACTGGATGATCTGGTTCTCTATCTCGGCGGGCACCTCCACAGACGGCGGCATCGGCCGCCACAACTTGGACACAGTGCGGCGGTCGCCTACCAGGCCGCCGGACAGCGTCACCACCCCGCCGGGGCTTTCCTGTCCGTGCAGGCCTTGAATCCATTGCTGTACGAGCTTCTGCGTGACGGGATCAAGGTGGTTGCCCACGTTACGGGTGAGGGGTAGTTGTTGGCCGTTGCCCAAGGGGAGGGTGTCCAGGAATTCCTTCAGTGTCTGCGGGCCGCCTTCGTCTTTGTTTCCCGGACGCCACTGGATGATCTGGTTCTCTATCTCGGCGGGCACCTCCACAGACAGCCGCATCGCCTGCCACCACGTGGACACAAGGCGGTCGCTGATCAGGCGGCCGGACAGTCTCTCCACCTCGGGGGCGCTCATCTGTCCGTGCAGGCCTTGTGCCCATTGCCACACGAGGTTCTGCGTGTCGGGATCAAGGTGGTTGCTCCCGTTACGGGTGAGGGGTAGGTGTTGGCCGTTGCCCAAGGGGAGTTTGTCCAGGTATTTCTTCAGCGTCTGCGGGCCTTCGTTTTCCGGAAGCGGACGCCACTGGATGATCTGGTTCTCTACCTCGGCGGGCACTGTGAGGGACTCGTCCTGCGTGGTCTGGGTGGTCGGCGCGTTGCTGTTCTGG
>NZ_SMKW01000217.1 GCF_004348985.1 Saccharopolyspora elongata
GACAGGTGGGGTCTTGGTCTCGGTTTTTGTCGGGGGTGAACCGGGCCAATTATCTCTCCGGGGATGAGCGTTATCAGAAGAATTGTTTGGAGGCTTCTGTGGCGTTCCACAATTCTCTCGTGCTCGGTGAGCTGGTTGTGGCGGAGCCGGCTGGTGATGTTCGGGATCCGGCTCGGTTGGTGGCGGCTGGTGGGAAGGCTTGGCGGGTGGATGGATTGGCCGAGGCTGAGGGGCATGTGCGGAGTTTGCCGGTGGGTCGGGATGTGTCGGTGATCTTCCAGCGAGCGGATTTTAGTGCGCATGCGATCAATGCTGTGCATGTAGCGCAGGGTGTGGTCGGGCTGGGGGATGCGCAGAAGGGTGAGGAAGGCGAGGAAGCAGAGAAAGCCGAGGAAGCCGATGTCTTGGCGGCGACCGGGGTGTGGGTGGTTGAGCTGCCGTGGAGGCAGGTGGTGTTGCCTGCAGGTGATTCCGGGCTGCGCAGCCAGGGCTGGGGGGCTGGGCTGCCGGCCGAGGTGACAGGTCCGCCGCGTCGGTATGTGACGATCGCGCCGAAGGAGGTTGGTGAGAGCTCTTCCGAGGGGTCCAAGCGGCCGAGAGTGGAAGGGCCGGATGGGGATGGTTCCAGGAATCAAGGTGGCGAGGGCGATGGGTCTGCGTCGGTGGGCCGGGCGTTGGCGAGGAAGCTGAAAAAGAGGAAATACGACGCGGATAGGTACCAGAAGGAAAAGGCTGACCCCAATTGGGAGAAGGAAAAAAAGAAAGACCGCGGTGTGGTTTGGCGACAGGAGCAGAAGAAGGTCGCCGACGAAGCTGCGGCCTTGAAGGCGAAGGCGGCGACGGAGGGGCTGACCGAGAAGGAAGCAGAGAAGCTGGAGGAGCTCCTGCCGAGGGCGCAAAAGTATTGGGACAAGTATGAGAAGCATAAGAAACAGACTGTGGCTCGTCGGCGGGAAATTAAGGACGCCGCCGACAGTGTGCTTGCGGAGTTGAGGGAATTCAAGAGGCAGGGGACGCTGCCTTCGTGGCGGCTGCCCGAGCTCGAAGTGCGGGAGGAAATTAAAAGGTACGAAGACGAGGAAAATAGACTGGCGGTCGCGGTGTCGAGAAAGAGAAAGAAGACTGAGGAAAGCAGGGGTGAAATCAAGAAGTTGGAGGCGTCGGAGGTGCTGGCCGATGCTGATCAGGAGCGTCTGCGTACGTTGCAAAAGGAGGTGGATGGCTGGGATTCTTCTCGGCAGAAGTTGACGGAGGTGAGGGACAGGCTGGCGGAAAAGAAAGAGGAGCTGGAGTCGGTGCTGGCCCGGGGGGAGGCTGGGTCGGGGCGGATTGCGGATGTG
>NZ_SMKW01000218.1 GCF_004348985.1 Saccharopolyspora elongata
ACCGCGCCGCGTCCTCGTCGTCCTTGCTGGCCCAGCCCACCTGCTGGCTCAACCGGTCGATCTCCCCCAGCAAATCCGGTGCCAACGACTGCTCTCGCACCGGCGGTCTTCCCGACGCAGCCGAGCCCACACTGGACGCGGATACTTGTGTGGTTCCCGCGGGATTGTCGTGTCCGGCCTCGCTCGGCTGCTGCAGCAGATTGCGCGCGAGAGCCCGCAACAACACCTCCGCGGAATCCCGGGCGCCCACCTGCAGATCCGGCATCACCGACAACGCTTCCGGACTACCGCTCATAAGATGAGCGGCAATCGTCACAAGGGCGTCGTGCCGCTCACCTCTGCGCAATGCCGCGAGGAAAACCCTTTCCCGGTCGCGACCAGGAGCATCGATGAGGCCCTCATAGGTAGCGCGCACCCGTGCCCTCGCGTCATCGAGGTTCCCCACCTCCCGCGACTGCACATCCCGAGGTTGGTCCTTCCAGCGCCGTTGTTCGGCCTCCTCAAACCGACTCGCGGCAACCGACAACCCCTCGAGCGACCACACCACCGCCGACTGGCCCCCGGGCGTGGGCTTATCGTGCGGCTTCGCACCCTGCCCCTGACCAGTCCCGGGCATCGTGTCCGGTTCACGGGAACCGCCCACGGTCACCGCCGCAGTCACCGCCTGCTTCGCCGCCCCACCGAAGCCAGCGCCCCCCTCGACCGGAGCCACCATCCCGGGAGGCACCGTCGCAGCCGTCAGATCCGGCCTCCCGCCATCCGCAATGAAACTGGAATCCCCAGTCCCCGCAACAGATCCACCACGCCCGGATCCGGAATCGGCACCGTCAGACGACCTGTCCCGCGCGCCGACAAAGAAATTCTCGCTCGGCCCGGCATACCGCGACCGCACCGGCAGCGCTACCTCGTCCAAGCCACCAGGCACCCAGTCGAAGCCGGGCAGCACCGGAGCACGCCGCTGCCCCTGGCTATCGACCACGAGCACCGAATAGAAGGAGAACCGTGCATCAACCCCCAGACCCGGCGGGAACCGCTCAAACACCACATCGACTCCCGACACATGCCACGCCCGAATCGACAACCCAGCACCCGGCCAGCCCACCACCAACGCCTCAACGCCCAGCAGACCCTCCGTATACGGACGCATCACCGTCGCATCCAGCACCCCCCGCACATCCACACCCTGCGGAAGATCATCCATCAACGTCGGCAACTGCCCACCGTCGAACCGCACCCCCCAGCCAGCCAACGCCGTAACAAACGCATCCCGCGCCGCAGACCCACCCACCACCGCCCTCC
>NZ_SMKW01000219.1 GCF_004348985.1 Saccharopolyspora elongata
CTAGTAGTGCTTTGTTAGGTTTTGGCGTGTCGTTGTGATCATCTACTGTGGATTGTGGTTGACTTCGGTGGTGACTCCGGATGAGATCGATCGGATGCGTCCGCGGCTGGTGGAGTTCGCTGCACGGATGCTGGATGGCCTGCCGCGGTCGGATCAGCGAGCCAAGGGCGAGTTGTATGTACGCGGGTTGTTGACCGATGGTGCGCGCAAGTCGATGCAGCCGATGGCCGAGCGACTGGGGGTGGACCATCAGGGGTTGCAGCAGTTCATCACCTCCTCGACGTGGGACTACCAGCGTGTGCGGGCCAGCGTGTCGGGCTGGGCGGTGGACGCGATCGGTCCGGATGCGTACGTGGTCGATGACACCGGTTTTCCCAAGGATGGCAAGGCTTCACCGTGCGTGGCGCGCCAGTACTCGGGCACGCTGGGCAAGACCGGCAATTGCCAGATCGGGGTGAGTGTGCAGATGGCCACCGACCAGGCCTCGCTGGCGGCGAACTGGCGGCTGTTCTGCCCGGCCTCGTGGGACGACGCCACCATTGACGACCCTGCTGCTGCCGAGCAGGTGCGCCGCCGACGTGCCCGCGCCAGTATCCCTGATGACGTACGGCATCGAGAGAAGTGGCGGCTGGCGCTGGACATGCTCGATGAGATGACCGAGACATGGGACCTGCCGAAGCGACCCGTGGTCGGCGATTCCGGCTACGGCGACGCCACTTTGTTCCGGTTGGGTCTGGACGAGCGCGGCTTCACCTACGTGCTCCAGGTCGATCCGACCGCCACCGCCCACCCCGCCGAGGCCCGTCCGGTCACGCGGCCCTACCACGGTCGTGGCCGCCCGCCCGTGCCCGGCTACCCCGATCCGCCCTCCACCCTGCGCGAACTCGCCCTGGCGGCGGGACGTCACGCCTGCCGCCGCCTCACCTGGCGCACCGGCACGAAGAAGACCACTGACAACCCGACCGCGGCGATGCGTGCGCACTTCCTGGCCATCCGCATCCGCCCGGCCAACCGCAACATCCCCCGCGCCAAAAACGGCAGTCTGCCCGACGCCTGGCTGATCGCCGAATGGCCACCCGATGAGCCCGAGCCGGTCAAGTACTGGCTGTCCAACATGAGTGTCCACACCCCGCTGAAAACCCTGGTTCGACTGGCCAAAATCCGCTGGCGCATCGAACACGACTACCGCGAACTCAAACACGCCCTCGGCCTGGATCACTTCGAAGGACGCTCCTACACCGGCTGGCACCGACACGTCACCCTCACCGTCCTCGCTCAAGCCTTCTGCACCCTGCTCC
>NZ_SMKW01000220.1 GCF_004348985.1 Saccharopolyspora elongata
CCTGTCCTCGCTCAGGACCTCGTGAACAGTTTGTGTCTCAGGACCTCGTGAACACTGGCTGGCCTGCTTTCTGTGATCATCAGTGGTGGGCGGAACAGGGTTTTCGATGGATCCAGACCTGGTCGCGGCGGTTGCTGCGGTGGCTGGTGGGGACAAGATCAACGTGTCGAGGTTCTGTGCTGAGCACAAGATCTCGCGCACGGTGTTCTACAAGTACGTCCACCGGTTCCGGCAGGAAGGTGCGGCGGGGTTCCTCCGCCGCTCCTCTGCCCCGCTGCGGCGGCCCACGTCGATCTCAGCGCAGGTGCGTGAGGCGGTAGTGCGCGCCCGCAAGCAGTTGGCTGACGAAGGACGGGACAACGGGGCCATCTCGATCGGGTGGCGGCTGGAGGAGCTCGGGGAGGTGCGGGTGCCCTCACGGGCCACGATCCACCGGATCCTGGTCGATGAGGGGCATGTGGTCCCGCAGCCCCGCAAGCGCCCCCGCACGAGGCGCCGGTTCGAGTACGCCGAGGCTAACGGGTTATGGCAGATCGACGGGATGGAGTTCTACCTCGGCGGCGGTGAGAAGGTGTGCATCCTGCAGATCCTGGATGATCACTCCCGGCTGGACGTGGGAACCTATGCCGCCTCCAGCGAGAACGGCGAGGAGACCTGGGCGGCGTTGCAGCAGGCCTTCGCCGGCTACGGGGTGCCGGCGAAGGTGCTCACCGACAACGGTCTGGCGTTTTCCGCCAAGCACCGCGGGGGCATGGTCGACCTCGAACGTCGCCTGGCCGAGAGCGGGGTGCAGGCGATCGCCTCGTCGCCGTATCACCCGCAAACCTGCGGGAAAGATGAACGATCTCACCAAACGCTGCGTAAGTGGCTGGGAAAACAGCCCACACCAACCACTCTCGACGAACTGCAACATCTTCTGAAGGAATACCGGGAGATGTACAACAACCGCCGGCATCAAGGAATCGACGGTCAGACCCCCCAGCAGCGTTACGACGCCGCCCCCAAAGCCGCCTCAGGAGGGCCGGTACCGTGCCGCTCCGGTGTCACCCAGCGTCCCGTCAGCACCACCGGTGTGGTCGTCTTCTCCGGCTGCTCGATCGTCATCGGCCGCCGCTGGGCCGGACAGATCGCTACCCTGCACTGGCAAGGCGACCGCGTCAGCATCATGATCAACGACACGGTCGTGCGGACGCTGACACTGGACCGCAGCGTCCGCTACCAACGACTCACAACCAACAAACTGTCCACGACGTCGTGAGACAGATCTGTCCGTGAGGTCCTGAGACAGGACAGG
>NZ_SMKW01000221.1 GCF_004348985.1 Saccharopolyspora elongata
GCGGGTGTGAAGCTGCCTGACAAGAAGCCCCAAGGTGTCGACGGGTCGTCGTCGGCGACAGGGTAAGGGGAAGACCTGAAGGGCGAACGCAAGTGAACTCCTGATGAGGCTTCGTCATCGAAAACCGCGGCAACGACTAGCAATCGGCGGTAAGGGTCGTCGGGTGAAGTACCCGAGGTGGCTGACCGGACTTTGGAACGGGCAGCGTGGTCACCATTGACCCCGGAGTATAGGGAGCGCCCCACCCAGGTCGTATCTGGTGCGTGTGGAACAGCGAAAACCCGTATGGGTCCGGTGCAAGCCGGTAGGCCGGAGGTAACGAAGGCACAGATCCCATGCGGGAACAGGATGTCCCGAGAAGCGAAGGCCGCTAAGGCGAAAGCCTAGGGGAAAAGGCAGAGATCCGGCTCCTTGGCCGCTGTCCATAACCCGGCGGATACCGCGCACATGCGCGGACTCGAAAGAGGGCTGACGCGGGACAGGTGGGCCTTTGAAGAGGCCGAAGCAATGACGACAGAACCAGGATCTGGACGTAGACACGGAGGTGGACAAGATGACCGGAACAACGGCCGACGCGGCCATCCGAGTGACGAAAAGCCTGGACGATGCCGAAGCATGGCGCAGTGTGAACTGGGCTGAGGCAGAGGCGGACGTACGTCGACTGAGGCAGAGGATCTTCAAGGCTGCGCAAGATGGGGACGCCAAGCGTCTCCACAACCTGCAAAAGCTGATGCTGCGGTCTCGTCACAACACGGTGGTATCCATCCGCCGGGTGACGCAGCTCAGTCAAGGACGCCGTACTCCCGGTGTAGATGGGAAGGTGGCTCTGTCGGATCAGGACCGTGGACAGCTCCTTCGGGGGCTGGAGGCGGCGCCGCGATGCCAGCCGATGCCCGTACGGCGCGTGCACATCCCGAAGGCGAACGGAAAACTGCGGCCACTCGGAATCCCGACGATTCGGGACCGCGTGGAGCAGGCCAGGGTGAAGAACGCCTTGGAGCCGGAGTGGGAGGCACTCTTCGAGGAGCGGAGCTACGGTTTCCGACCGGGGAGGAGTTGCCACGATGCGGTAGGACGCATTCACACGACGATGTCACGCAAGGACTCGAAGAGGACCTGGGTCCTCGACGCTGACTTGTCGAGTGCGTTCGACCGGGTCAACCATGATCGCCTGCTTGAGGCCATCGGAGACTTCCCGGCTCGCCGGGAGATCCAGGGATGGCTGACAGCCGGGGTGATGGAGCAGGGACGCTACGCGCCCACGGAGGAGGGCACGCCGCAAGGTGGG
>NZ_SMKW01000222.1 GCF_004348985.1 Saccharopolyspora elongata
GGTGGTGGGCCGGGCGCCACTCCTGGTACGGCAGCGGGCACCCCGTCGCCGGGAATGCATCTGCCCACACCGGGCGCGGTGGATCCGGTCACCGCTGGTCCCACGCTTATCGGCGTGCCGTCGGGCGTGGATGTGTCGGCTCCGGCCACGGGCGGCAGGCCCGTGGCCGGAGCCGACGCGTCGGCCCTGGTCACTGACCCCGCACCAGCGGCGGGACAGCACCCGGCCACGCCCACACCCGTGCCGGACACTTCGGCAGCCACGGACACGTCGACACGGGTGCCCAGCACGTTCTCCCCCAGCCCGGACGTGGGAACGCCGCTGCCCGGGACTGTGTCACCCGGCTCGCACACGGCCATTCCTGCGGACGGTGTCGTTACCCTGTCACTGCGCGATGGCTCGCCCCTGTCGCAGGCCCCCTCGCCTGCCTTGGGCACGTCCGCTGTCCTCGATGGCAACACCGAATCTGATGTGCCCCAGACCACCCAGCCCGGGCGACACAACGGCATGCCCGAAACCACCCATCCGCACGCGGAGCTGTCCGAAACCGGCCTAGCCCACACCGGCAGCACCCCACCCGCCCGGCCGACGTCGATCGGGCAGCCGTCGATCGGGCCGACGTCGACAGGGCAGCAGCAGGTTGGGACTCCGTCGTCCACTCGCCCGCAGGGCGACCGGGCGGTCGAATCTCGCACGCCACGGTCGGCGGCGGTGGACTCGCATGTGCCGAGCGCACCGACAGGGCTGGACACGCCATTGCTGGAGCGCGACACACGACCGTCTGACCCAGCGTTGCTGTGGCCGGGTTGGGTGCAGGCGGTGACGGGAGAAGTCACGCACGCTGGGGGGCACAACACCGATCAATCTCAGGACGCCGGGCCCGCTGGCCTGCACGAGCGGCCCAAGTCCGGTGAGCTGAACGCCGGGGTCACGCAACCGGCGGCACTGCTCCGGTGGCCGGAAGAACCGGACAGTGACCTGCTCGCACACGTGCAGTCGGCGATGCGGGAGATCCGCCGGCACGGCACCGAACCCGACAAGAACCCCACAGTCACGGCACAAGACGCACACCACGCATACGCCCAGTGGCGCCACACCCGGAACACAGACCCGGAATGGACCCACCGTTCGGTACCCAGAAATGTCCCGAGCCTGGCCTATGAAGTCGCCTTGGTTGAGGCACAGGTGCGTAACGGTCATGACCGGCCGCTGATTCCAGGCCTGCGTGGTGGTGCACCCAGCACGTCTCGTCCCACTGATCTCTCTGCTTCAGCAG
>NZ_SMKW01000022.1 GCF_004348985.1 Saccharopolyspora elongata
CGCGACCAGGTCTGGATCCATCGAAAACCCTGTTCCGCCCACCACTGATGATCACAGAAAGCAGGCCAGCCAGTGTTCACGAGGTCCTGAGACACAAACTGTTCACGAGGTCCTGAGCGAGGACAGGCCGTCATAGCAGCCATGACCACTCACGACCCGATGCCCCTCGGTCGTGAGTGCCTATGGTCGTCATAGCAGCCACAGGCACTCACGACCCGGAGGCACAGGCATCCCGCACAGAGCATGGAAAACGCTCATTGAAATCGAAGGTTCGATTTCAATGGAAATTGCGGCAACATCGGCGATGATCCCGAGCAGGCGACCGGAAAGGGTGGGAAAATCGCCATGGCGTGCCGTCGTTTCTAGACGTGTTCCGACGTGCATTCAAGCCGGGTTCAAGGGTGAACTTGACCGATCAAGTCGCTGGCTGGTGCTGTGTCCAGCGAAAAAAACGGTGGTCCCCAATGTTGCGTCGGGGAGCGAGGTGTACTCCGGGCCAGGCACATCGCGTTCAGCGCGGACGCACGCATGCTGTCCGAGCTCCTCACCAGTACTTTCGCCGGCGACGCTCGCGCCAGCCAGCCGAACTGAACCTCGGGACGACGCCGACGTGCCTCGGTGGGGCACTAGACGTCCTTGCGGACCGCGGTTCGGATTACCTTGCCCGTGGCGTTGCGCGGCAGCCGGTCGTGGGTGATCCGCCACCGCGAGGGCACCTTGAAGTAGGCCAGCTGGTCCCGGGCGTAGTCGCGCAGCTCCTCCTCGGTGAGCCCGCAGCCGGGATCCGTGACCACCACCGCGAACACCTCTTGGCCGAGGTCGGCGTGCGGGACGCCCAGCACAGCGCACTCCTGGACCTGCGGGTGCTCGGCGAGGACGCCCTCGATCTCCGCCGGGTAGACGTTCTCCCCGCCGCGGATGATCAGGTCCGAGCGCCGGCTGCTGAGCCGGAGCCTGCCCCGCTCGACCACCCCGATGTCGCCGGTGTGCAGCCACCGGTCTTCCCGGATGGTGTTGCTCGTCGCCTTCGGGTCGTTCCAGTAGCCGAGCATGTTGTAGGCGCTGCGGACGCACACCTCGCCCTCTTCGCCGTCCGGCAAGGGGATTCCGAGCGGGTCTCGGATCTCGAGCTGGACGCCGACGATCGGCCGGCCGAGGGTGCCCGGCGCCTCGGCGAGGTCCGCCGGGCTCGCGGCGGTGAGCGCCGTGCAGGTCTCGGTCATCCCGTAGCTGTCCACAAGGGACTTCTCCGCGAAGGGGAGCTTCTCCCGCAGGCGTTGCTTGAACGCCGTGGACGACGGCGCGGAGGCGAGGGAGAACGCGGTGAGGGCCGAGAGGTCGTACTTCGACACGTCGCCGTGCTCCAGCAACCGGTGGGCCTGGGTCGGCACCGCGCCCCAGTTGGTCACCCGCTCCCGCGCCACCAGGCCGAGCACCGCGTCCACGTCGAAAGCGCCCTGGTGCATGACGACGGTGCTGCCGGTCGCGAGTCTCGGCACCGCCAGGTTGTGCAGGCCGGCGATGTGGAACAGGGGCAGCGCCAGCAGGTATCGCCGGTCCTGCGGGGCGACCGGGTCGCGGAGCGCCGCGGCGAGGGCGTCGTTCATGCGGTGGTACTCGACGACCGAGCACACGTTGCGGTGCGAGTGGACGGCTCCCTTGGGGCGGCCGGACGTCCCGCTGGTGAACAGGACGATCGCGGGGTCGTCCTCGGCCACTTCCACGGCGGGCAGCGGCGCGCCCGCGTACCGCTGGACCAGGTCGCCGACCTGCCGCTCCATGCGGAGCAGCGGCACGGAGCCGCTCTCCAACAGGGCGGCGCGCTTGGCGTCGGCGACGATCACGCGCGGCTCGACGAGGCCGACGCCGTGGTCCAGCTCGCGGGCCGACCACCAGGCGTTGAACCCGACGGCGATGCCGCCCACGGCCATCGTGGCCCAGAACGCGAGGATCCATTCCGGCGTGTTGGCGGCGGCGATCGCGACCCGGTCGCCCTTGCCGACGCCGTACTCCTCGCGCAAGGCGGCGGCCAGCGCGGCGACCTGCTCGGCGTGCTCGCGGAAGGAGATCCGCCGGTCGGCGGTGACGATGTAGTCGCGGTCGCCGTGCGCGGCGGAGCCGGCGAGGATCTCGGCGAGCGACCCGGCCCGGTTCTTGAACACCGGCAGCCGCGCGCCGAGCACGTCTTCTTCGGCGAGTTCGAAAGCGCCGCCAGGCCCGGTCAGGGCGGTCATGACGGCAGCAGGTTCGGTCGTGCTCATGTGTGGCGTTCCTCCAGCTGCTGACCGGGACGTTGAGCGCATCAAATCGTGCGGCGCCCGGTGCGGACAACAGGCGCAGGTTTCCGTTCATCGGGACCCTCGCTTGCCCGTCCTCCCGCTGAGCGGGACGGTCCGCTCGGCTCCGCCGCGATCCGCCCCACTGTGTGCGGGGCAGGCGCAGCACACGTCGATCTGGGAGTCGCCGCATGGGCATCTTGCACGGCAAGGTCGCACTGGTCACCGGGGCAGGGCAAGGCGTCGGGCAGGGCATCGCGCTCGCACTGGCCGGGGAGGGCGCGTCCGTGGCGGTGGTCGGCCGCACCGAGGCGAAGCTGAGCGCCACCTGCGAGCTGATCCGCGAACGCGGCGCCGAGGCCACGCCGTTCACGGTCGACGTGGCGGACACCGCCGCCATCCCGCCGCTGGTGGAGCAGGTCGTCCGCACGCTGGGCGGCGTCGACGTGCTCGTCAACAACGCCTACACCGGACACTTCGGGCCGCTGCTGTCGATGAGCGACGACGACTTCCAGCGGGGTTTCCGGACCGCGCCGTTCGCCGCCTTCGCCTTCATGAAGGCGTGCCACCCGCACATGAAGGCCCGCGGCGGCGGCTCCATCGTCAACCTCGTCACCTCCGCGATGGTGCGCTGGGATCCCACGACCTACGGCGCGTACGCCGCGGCGAAGCAGGCCCTCCGCTCGCTCACCCGGACCGCGGCGGCGGAGTGGGGGCGCGACGGGATCCGCGCGAACTCCATCGCGCCCCACGCCCTGTCCCCGGGGCTGGAGGCGTGGGTGGCGAGGAACCCGGAGGAGGCCGCCGAATTCGTCAAGTCCATCCCGCTCGGCCGCATCGGCGAGTGCGAGGCGGACATCGGGCGCGCGGTCGTCGCCCTGGTCGGCCCGGACATGCGCTACCTGACCGGTGCCACCGTGCCCCTCGACGGCGGCCAGGCCTTCTTCGGGTGACCAGGCCCTCCCGATGAGCGGGACAGCCGGGGTGCGGGACCTCCCCGGCGACCTACCGTCCGCGCAGAAACCGAACAGGAGCTTTCGTGACCACCACCGACAGGACCGTTCCGGACGTCTTCAGTCCCGGCAGGATCGGCCCCCTGACCCTCCGGAACCGGACCATCAAGGCCGCCACCTACGAAGGTCTCAGCCACAAGGGCAGGGTCACCCGGGATCTCGTCGACTTCCACGTCCGGCACGCGGCCGGCGGCGTGGGCATGACCACGGTCGCCTACTGCGCGGTGTCTCCCGAAGGGCGTACCGACCGGCACCAGATCCTGTGGACCCCGGAATCGCTGCCGGGCCTGCAGAAGCTCACCGCCGCGGTCCACGCCGAGGGCGCCGCCGCGTCGGCGCAGATCGGGCACGGCGGCCCGGTCGCAAACCCCAAGGGCAACGGCGCGCCCGCGCTGTCGCCGAGCCGGCACTTCCACAAGACCACGCTCAGCTTCGCCAAGGAGGCCACGCGGGACGATCTGCGCCGCATCGTGCGGGATCACGCCCGGGCGGCGCGCATGGCCATCGAGGCGGGCTTCGACGCGGTCGAGGTGCACCTGGGCCACAACTACCTGGCCAGCTCCTTCCTGAGCCCGAAGCTCAACCACCGCACCGATTCCTACGGCGGGAGCCTGGAGAACCGGGCGCGGTTCGCGCGGGAGATCATGACGGCAGTCCGCGAGGCCGTCGGCGACCGGATCGCGATCATCGCCAAGATGAACATGGAAGACGGCGTGCCGGGCGGCTTCTGGCTCGACGAGGCGATCGCGGTGACCCGCTGGCTGGAGTCCGACGGCACGGTCGACGCCCTGGAGATGACCGCGGGCAGCTCGCTGAGCAACCCCATGTACCTGTTCAAGGGCGACGCGCCGCTGGAGGCGTTCGCCGACGTCATGCCCCAGCCCATCAAGCTCGGCGTGAAGCTCGTCGGGAACAAGGTGCTGCGGGAGTACCCCTACCGGGACGGTTACCTGCTCGAGGACGCCCGCCAGATCCGGGCCGCCGTCGAGCTGCCGATGATCCTGCTCGGCGGCATCACGAACCGGGGGATCATGGACCAGGCGATGGCCGAGGGCTTCGAGTTCGTCGCGATGGCCCGCGCCCTGCTCCGCGAGCCCGACCTGGTGAACCGGATCGAGGCCGACGCCGGCGTCCGGTCGCTGTGCAACCACAACAACCGTTGCATGCCAACGAACTTCACCGGCACACGCTGCGTCCTGGTCGACCGGAGCACCACGCGCTCCGCGACCTGGGGCACCGAGGCCGGTTACGTCTCCTGAAGCGGCGAGGACCGATGACCGAGCGACGAGAGACCATCGCCGACCTGCTGCTCGACCGGATCGGCGACCACCGTCCGGGGCTTCGCTCCCGGGAGCGGACCTGGACCTGGGACGAGGTCGTGCGGGACAGCGCCGTCCGCGCCGACCTGTTGCGGCGGCTGCGCGACGAGGACCGGCCGTTCCACGTCGGGATCCTCCTGGACAACGTCCCGGAGTTCATCCTCTGGCTGGGCGCCGCGGCGCTCAGCGGGGCGACGGTGGTGGGCATCAACCCCACCCGCCGCGGCGCCTACCTGGAGGAGGAGGTGCGCAACACCGATCTCCAGCTGGTGGTGTCCGACGCGGCGGGGCTGGAGATCCTCGACGGCCTCGACATCGGCGTGGCGCGGGACCGCTTCCTGCTCGTGGATTCGGCGGAGTACGCCGAGCAGCTCCCGAGCCGGCCCGAACCGGCCAAGGACCCGTCGGTCACGGCCGCGACCCGGATGCTGCTGCTGTTCACCTCCGGGACCACCGGCGCGTCGAAGGCCGCGATCTGCTCCCAGGGGCGGCTCGTCGGGCTGGCGTACCAGAACACCGCGAAGTACCGCATCGGCCGCGACGACGTCTGCTACTGCTGCATGCCGCTGTTCCACGGCAACGCGCTGATGGCCCTCTGGGCGCCCGCCCTGCTCGCGGGGGCGTGCGTCGTGCTCACGCCGAAGTTCACCGCGTCGGGGTTCCTGGACGACGTTCGCCATTACGGCGCAACGTACTTCACCTACGTCGGCAAGGCGCTGGGCTACATCCTCGGCCAGCCGGAACGACCGGACGACGCCGACAACACGCTGACGCACGGCTTCGGCACCGAGGCGTCGCCGGAGGACCAGGCCGAGTTCAAGCGCCGCTTCGCGGCGACGCTGTACGAGGGCTACGGGTCCAGCGAAGGCGCCGGGATGATCAACCAGGCCCCGGACGGGCCGCCCGCGGCGCTCGGGGTGCCCGCGCACGCGGGAGTCCGCGTCGTCAACCCGGAGACCCGCGAGACCTGTCCGCCCGCGAATCTGGACGAGCACGGCAGGGTGCTCAACGCCGAGCTCGCCATCGGCGAGATCGTCAACACCGAGGGCGCCGCGAAGTTCGAGGGCTACTACAAGAATCCGGCGGCCAACGCCGAGCGGGTGCGCCACGGCTGGTACTGGACCGGCGACCTCGGGTACGTCGATCCGGCGGGCTACTTCTACTTCGCCGGCCGCTCGGGCGACTGGATCCGGGTGGACGGCGAGAACATCTCCGCGCTGCTGACCGAGCGGATCCTGCGCCGCCACCCCGATGTCGTCGCCGCCGGCGTCTTCGCGGTGCCCGACCCGCGCTCGGGCGACCAGGTGATGGCGGCCGTCGAGATCCCCGAGCGGATGAGCTTCGAGGGCCTCGGACTGCCGGATTTCCTCGCGGGGCAAGAAGATCTGGGCGCCAAGGGCGCGCCGCGCTACATCCGCGTGTCGCACCAGCTGCCCACGACCGGCTCTAACAAGCTCCGCAAGAAGGAGATGCAGGCCGACGGCTGGCGGACCACCGACGACGTGTACTGGTGGGCCGGTCGCGGCGAGCCGTCGTACGAGCTGATGACCGCGGCGGACAAGGAATCCCTCCGCGAGCAGTTCACCGCGAACGGCCGGCTGCGCTTCCTGCCTTGACCGCAAGGACTTCCGCCGCTGCACCACCGGCCGCACAGAGCCCAGGAACGAGGACTCCCGATGGATTTGCGCGAGACACCCGAGCAGCGCCGGCTCCGGCAGGAGCTGCGCGGCTACTTCGCAGGGCTGCTGCCCGCGGACCAACGCAGACGAGTGGGGGAGGAGGGCGTCGGCGGGGACAGGTTCCGGAAGGTCGTCAAGATGCTCGGCCGCGACGGCTGGCTGGGCATCGGGTGGCCGCGCGAGTACGGCGGCCAGGGCCGGTCGGTCGAGGAGCAGTACGTCTTCTTCGACGAGGTGCAGCGCGCCGGGCTGCCGTTCCCGTTCGTCACGGTGAACACCGTCGGCCCGACGCTGATGGAGTACGGCACGGAGGAGCAGAAGAAGGCGTACCTGCCCGGAATCCTCAGCGGCGACGTCGTCTTCGCCATCGGCTACACCGAACCCGACGCGGGCACCGACCTCGCCTCGCTGAAGACCCGGGCGGTGCGCGACGGCGACGAGTACGTGGTCAACGGTCAGAAGATCTTCACCTCGGGCGCGAACACCGCGGACTACGTCTGGCTCGCGGCCCGCACCAATGCGGAAGCGCCCAAGCACAAGGGAATCTCGATCCTGATCGTGCCGACCAGCGCCCCGGGCTTCTCCTGGAGCCCGATCCAGGCCGTCGGCGGCATGGTGGTCACCGCCACCTACTACAGCGACATCCGCGTCCCGGCCGGCGACGTCGTCAGCGCGGTCGACGGCGGATGGCGGCTGATCACCGCCCAGCTCAACCACGAGCGCATCGGCCTGGCCGCGCTCGGCGGGCGGATGATCCAGCTCTGGGAGCAGGTGCTGGCCTGGGCGAAGCGCACCGGGGTCGCCGAAAAGCCCTGGGTGCGGCGGGAAATGGCCCGGACCTACGCCAAGCTCGAAGCGATGCGCCTGATGAACTGGAAGATGACCACGGCCGTCGCGGAAGGCGCGCTGACCGGCGCGACCGCCGGTGCCGTGAAGGCGTACGGCACCGAGACCCACATCGACGTCCAGCGGACGCTGACCCAGGTGCTCGGCGCGGCCGGCCGGATCCGCCCGGATTCGCCGGCGGCCGTGCTCGGCGGGCAGATCGAGCAACTTTCCAGGCAGGGCATCGTCAACACCTTCGGTGGCGGCGTGAACGAGGTGCTGCGCGACATGGTCGCCACCCAGGGCCTCGGCCTGCCCCGGGCGAAGAGGGGCGCATGAGCGACGAGCAGATGACCCCGGAGGCGGCGTACGAGCAGCGCCTCCAGGCCTACGAGGGGCGCGTCCTCGTGCCGGGCAGGCCGGGCCAGGACCCGGTCAACGTGCCGATGATCCGTCACTGGGTCGAGGCGATGGGCGACGCCAACCCGGTCTACCTCTCGGCCGAGGCCGCGCGGGCCACGGGCCGCGACGGCGTCGTCGCCCCGGCCTCGATGGTGCAGGCGTGGACCATGCGGGGCTACGCCGCCACCACGGCACCGGAGGCGAGCGATCCGACTCCCTTCGACGAACTCGTCGCCCTGCTCGCGGAGGGCGGCTACACCTCGGTGGTGGCCACCGACTCCGAGTTCGAGTTCCACCGCGAGCTCGTGCCCGGCGACGAGATCAGCACTGAGGAGGTCGTGGAGTCGATCTCCCCGGAGAAGCGCACCGGGCTCGGCGCGGGGCGGTTCGTCACCACGGTGCGCACCTACCGCGACGCGAGCGGAACCGCGGTGGCGACCCAGAAGTGGCGCACCCTGCGGTTCCGGCCCGCGGCGAAGAAGGCGCTGCGGCCCCGGCCCGCCGTGAACCAGGACAACGAGTTCTGGTTCGCCGCGGCGAAGGAGAAGCGGCTGGTCGTCCAGCGGTGCCGGTCCTGCGAGACCCTGCGCCACCCGCCCGGCCCGTGCTGCCCGCACTGCCAGTCCTTCGACTGGGACACCGTGACGGCATCCGGGCGCGGCACCGTCTACAGCTACGTGGTCGCGCACCACCCGCCGCACCCGGCGTTCGAGTACCCGCTGCTGATCGCGGTCGTCGAACTGGCGGAGGGCACCCGGCTGATCACCAACCTGGTGGGCGTGGCGCCGGACGATGTCGCCATCGGCATGCTGGTCCGCCTCGACTGGCTCGAAGCGGACCCGCAGCTGACGCTGCCCGTGTTCCGCCCCGCGACCGACCGGCCCTGACCGGCAGGAGAAGGAGAACCCCGAATGGACTTCCACCTCAGCGACGAGCTGGTCGCGGTCCAGGACCTGTCCCGCAGCATCTTCGCCGACCGGGCCGCCACCGACCGGATCCGGGAGGTGGAGGCGTCGGAGACGCGCGTCGACGAGCGCCTCTGGGCGGACCTGGCCGGGGCTGGGCTGGTGGGCATCGCGCTGCCCGAGGAACACGGCGGAGCGGGCCTCGGCCTCGCCGGCCTGTGCGTGCTGCTGGAGGAGCAGGGCCGGTTCGTCGCGCCCGTTCCACTGTGGACGTCCGGGGTGGCGGCGCTGGCGGTCGCCACCCACGGCGACGAGGAGCAGCGCGGCCGGATCCTGCCGGCGGCAGCCGACGGGAGCCTGCGGCTGGCCCTGGCGCTGGAGGAGTTCGCCCCCGCCGAGCCCGGCGCACCGGAGTGCACCGCGACCGTCGACGGAAATGCCTGGCGGCTAACGGGAACCAAGGCGGTCGTGCCGTCCCCGCAGGGCGCCGACGCGGTGGTCGTGTCCGCGACCACGGACCGGGGACCGGGGTTGTTCCTGGTGCGAGCGGACGCCGAAGGCGCGCGGTGGGAACAGGCCGAGACCACGACCTGGGACCTCAGCGGGCACCTCCACCTCGACCGCACCGTCGGGCACGCGGTCGGCGATCCGGGCGGCGACGCGCTCCGCCAGACCCTGCGTCGCGCCACCGCCGCCCTGGCGGCGATCCAGGCCGGGGTCGCGCAAGGAGCCCTGGCGCTCGCCGCCGGCTACCTCGGCGAGCGGCACCAGTTCGGCCGCCCCCTGGCCACCTTCCAGGCGGTCCAGCACCAGTTGGCCGACTGCTACATCGACATCGAGGCCATGCGGGTGACGCTGTGGCAGGCGATCACCTCGCTCGCCGACGAGGCGCCCGACGCCGGCGCCGCCGTGCTGGTGGCCAAGTGGTGGGCGGATCAGGCCGGGCTGGACGTCGTGCACCGCACGCAGCACGTGCACGGTGGCATCGGCGTCGACGTCGACTACCCGGCCCACCGGTTCTTCCTGTGGGGCAAGCAGATCTCCGGCACGTTCGGCGGAGCCGAGGCCGCCCTCGCCGACCTGGGCGAGCACCTGGCCGTCGAGGAGGTGGCCTCGTGACGATCCCGCCGACGCGGACCTTCGACGCGGTGCGCGTCGGGGAAGTCCTCCCGGAGCTGGAGATCCCGCTGACCCGCACCCTCGTCGTGGCCACCGCGATCGCGAGCCGGGACTTCCAGGACGTGCACCACGATCCGGGGCTGGCGGCCGAGCGCGGCTCCCAGGACGTGTTCATGAACATCCTCACGACCAACGGCCTCGTGGACCGGTTCGTCACCTCCTGGGCCGGCCCGGCCGCGGTGGTCAAGGCCATCCGGATCCGGCTCGGGGTGCCCAACTACCCGGGCGACACGATGGTCCTCAGCGGCGCGGTGACCGGCAAGGACGAGCCGCACCGGCGCGTCCAGGTCTCGATCCGGGGCGAGAACGGCCTCGGCGCGCACGTCACCGGCACGGTCGACGTCCAGCTTCCCGGCACCCGCAAGGAGTCCGCATGAGCCCGGCCAGCGGCACCGCGCTGTCCCGTTCGGCCGCGATCGTCGGCATCGGCGCGACGGAGTTCTCCAAGAAGTCCGGCCGCAGCGAACTGCAGCTTGCCACCGAGGCGGTGCTCGCCGCCGTGGCAGATGCCGGGCTGACGCCCGCCGACGTCGACGGCATGGTGACCTACACCGCGGAGTCGAGCTCCGACATCCACGTCGCCCGCAACACGGGGATCGGCGATCTCACCTTCTTCTCCCGCGTCGGCTACGGCGGCGGGGCGGCGTGCGGCACGGTCGCGCACGCCGCGGCCGCCATCGCCACCGGGCTGGCGTCGGTCGTGGTCTGCTGGCGGGCCTTCAACGAGCGGTCGGGGGAGCGCTACGGGCTGGGCCAGGCCGATCGCGCGATGGACACCAGCGCCGACCGGGCCGCGTACTCGTGGATGACGCCGTACGGCCTGAACACCCCCGCCCAGTGGGTGGCCATGTTCGCCCGCCGCTACCTGCACGAATACGGCGCCACCTCGGAGGATTTCGGGCGGGTCGCCGTGCTGGACCGCAAGCACGCCGCCACCAACCCCAACGCCTGGTTCTACGGGCGCCCGATCACGCTGGCCGATCACCAGGCGTCGCGGTGGATCGCCGAGCCGCTGCACCTGCTGGACTGCTGCCAGGAAACGGACGGGGGCCAGGCGCTGGTGCTGGTCTCCGCGGAGCGCGCCCGGGACCTGCCGCACGCCCCGGTCCACGCGCTCGCCGCGGCGCAGGGTTCCGGTGCCGACCAGCACATGATGACGAGCTACTACCGGCCGTCGATCTCGGGCATCCCGGAGCTGGGACTGGTCGGCGACCAGCTGTGGTCGCAGAGCGGGCTGCGCCCCGACGACGTGCAGGCCGCGATCCTCTACGACCACTTCACCCCGCTGGTGCTCCCGCAGCTGGAGGAGCTCGGCTTCTGCGCCCGGGGCGAGGCGAAGGACTTCATCCGGGACGGCCACCTCGAACTGGACGGCAGGCTGCCCACCAACACCCACGGCGGCCAGCTCGGCGAGGCGTACCTGCACGGGATGAACGGCATCGCCGAGGCCGTCCGGCTGGTCCGGGGCACCTCGGTCAACCAGCCGACGGGAGTGCGGAACGTGGTGGTCACGGCGGGAACCGGGGTGCCGACCAGCGGCCTGATCGTGGGAGCGGCGCGATGACGGCGGAAACGGCCCGCCCGGCGGGCGAATGGCGCGGCGTCGAGCTCGGCAGCCGCGTGGTCGACTACACCGAGCGGGACGCGATCCTCTACGCGCTGGCGGTCGGCGCCGCCGCAGCGGACCTGGACCTGGTCTTCGAGGAGCGGCTGCGGGTCCTGCCGACCTTCGCGCTGACGCTCGCGCAGTGGGCTCCCGACGCACTGGGCACCCGGGGCGCTTTCGACACCCGCACCGCCGTGCACGGCTCCCAGCGGCTCGAAGTGCTCGCCCCGCTGCCCCGCTCGGGTTCGCTGGCGATGACCGCGTCCGTGGCGGAGGTGTGGGACAAGGGCTCCGCGGCGATCTTCGAGGTGGCGGTGGAGAGCGACTACTTCGTCGCCACCTGGGCGCTGTTCGCCCCCGGCTGCGGCGGGTTCGGCGGCGAGCGCGGCCCGTCGAGCCCGAGGCGACCGGAAGCCGCGGCCGACCACCGGCTCGACGTCGCCACCGCGCCGAACCAGGCGGCGCTGTACCGGTTGCTGGGGGATCGCCACCACATGCACATCGATCCCGCAGCTGCCGAGGCGGCGGGGCAGCCGCGGCCGTTCCTGCACGGCCTGTGCGCCCTGGCGGGCACGACCCTGGCGGTGGCGCGGCGCTACGGCGCCCATCCGGCCGACCTGCGCCGGTTGGAGGGTCGCTTCGCCGCTCCCGTCTTCCCCGGCGACCGGCTCTCGGTCGAGTGCTGGGGAGCCGACGCGAGCGCGGTCGCCTTCGGCGCCGCGGTCGCGGAGCGCGCCGTGCTGACCGGTGGGACGGTCTCGTTCGGCTAGCGCCGGCGCCTGCCGACCGGGGGCGTCCGGTCGGCAGGCGCATCGGAGGTGGCGGGCGGTCAGCCGACGATGGCCGTCACGCGGATCTCGACGCGCATCCCCGGGGCGCCGAGGGCCGGAACGCCGAGCTCGGTCCAGATGGGCGCGCGGTCGCCCATGCGCTCGCGGAACTGCTCCACCATGACGCGGTTGTGGACCTCTCCGATGAACTCGGCGGATTCGGGGACGTGGTAGGAGTTCACGGAGATGACGTCGCGCCACGTGGCGCCGGCCGTGGCGAGGGTTCGCTCGACGTTCTCGAAGGCCTGCACGATCTCGTCCTCGAGGGATTCGGGGAAGTTCCAGTCGTCGTCCCAGCCTCCTTGGCCCGAGGTCTCGACGCGGTCGCCGATTCGAACCGCCTGGTTGTAGTGCATGTCGGTCAGCTGCCGCGCGCCGTACCCGGGCGTGGCGAAGAATTCCGGCTCGCTCATGGGGTCCTTTCGTGATCACTTCACGCGTGAAGTCAACGTAGCACGGTTTTACTTCACGCGTGAAGTCATGGCCGCTGGGTAGGGTGCCGCCATGGCCACCACCGCAACCCCAGGCGCGGACGCCCCGGACGAGACGCCGTGGCTGAACGCGGACGAGAAGGAGGCCTGGACCGGGCTGGTCTCGCTGGTCCTGCTGCTGCCGGGGCGGCTGGAGTCGCCGCTGCAGCACGAGGCCGGCCTGACCCTCTTCGAGTACCTGGCCCTCAGCCACATCTCGGAGGCCCCGGAGCGCCGCCTGCGGATGAGCGAGCTGGCCTACCTGGCCAACGGTTCCCTCTCGCGCCTGTCCAACGTCGTGAAGCGGTTCGAGCAGCGGGGCTGGGTGGCGCGTTCGCCCGATCCCGACGACGGCCGGTACACCGTCGCCGCGCTCACCGACGCCGGCTACGAGGTGGTCGTCGCCGCCGCGCCCACGCACGTGCGCGCGGTGCGGCGGCTCGTCCTCGACCCGCTCACCGACGCCGACCAGCAGGCGCTGGCCCGCATCGCAGCCAAGCTGCGGGTGCGACCGGTCGATCTGGCCTAGAGGTAGGACGCCACGACGTTGGTGACACGCTGATCCAGCATGGCGGCGGGCGGTTGTCCGCCTGCTGCGCCGTGCGGGCGGTGATGGTTATAGTGCGCGTTCCACACGCAGAGGGCGTTCGAGCGTTGCTGCTCTGAGGTTGTGTCACTGTCGATCTGCCCGGGCAGCACCGCCCTCACCCGGTTCCGCGGGTGCGCCCGGTGACGGCGGCAGAACACCAACATGCCCACCTCGCACCCCCGGCTGCTCGGCAAGGTCGACGATCGCGCGAGCGTGGTCGGCATAGGTGATACGTGCACTGAGGTCACCGACAGCCGTCATGGTGTAGCCGCCCTGAGGCGACCTGTGGGGGTCGAAATCTCCCGCTGGGCTCACGGCGGTCCATATCAGGTCCGATCCCGTGAACACCTCCAACGCCGCACGGTGTCCGAGTGAGAACGGACGGTACTCCGCCGGAAAGCCTTCGGCGTCAACCGGAGCAACTCCAGCGGCGTTCGGAAGCAATGACGCGATACTCACCCACACCAGACGATCAACGCCCGCTTCGACCAGGCCGGCCGCCAGGCTGCTTGCAGCGGCACGGTAGAACCCCGCCGGGTCGCCGTCAGCCGGTGCCACAGCACCGATTGCGACATCCTGACCGAAAGCTGCCCTGGCCACGGCCTGCGGGTTGGTGATGTCCGCGTCAGCCCTTCTCAACGCGGTCACGTGGTGTCCGCGCGCAGATGCCTCGATAACGGCAGCGGTACCAGCCTGGCCGCCAGCCCCAAAGATCGCGATCTTCAACATGCGCGTGACGGTAGGACAACGTCCGGTTCCCGATCGGGTACCTACGCTTGTCGTATGCGCCCGCCGTCGCCCATCACCTTCGATGAGTTGTGCCCGTCCTCGATGCTTCCGGTTCGGATGCAGCACAAGTGGGGACCGCTCGTGTTGCGACTGCTCGACGACGGGGCCCAACCGTTCAGCCACATTCGGCGGGCACTACCGCGCCTCGGCCCCAAGGAGCTCACCCGCGCACTTCGATCGCTGGAACGCGATGGGTTCATCACCCGCGACCCAAGCGGCGGTTCGATCAGCTACAGACTCACGCCCCTCGGGCGGAGCCTGCTCGCACTGCTTCTCGATGTCTACGCCTGGACGGCGGAACACTGGGACGAGATCGTCGATGCGCGGGAGTCCGGTGCCACCCGCTACCCGAGCAAGCATTAACCGGCCGCCTCGACCCGCTTGTCGCACGAGAACAATGAATCCGGGGTACGGGTGGTGGACTCCCGCAGGAATTGCGGTCCGGACTCCGGGATCCCCGACTTGTGCTGACGCCGAATTCTGAGGCGGCCCAGGAAGAAGCGGTGCCCACTGTGTGGTGGGCACCGCCTCCCGCTCACCGCTACCGACCAGCAGGCGTTGGCCGGCATCGTGGCCAAGCTGCGGGTGCGACCGGCCGACCTGGCCTGAAGGTTGTCCCGCAATCGCGGGTTCGGACCTGTGATTGCGGGACAGCCGACCGAAATCAGTGGACGCCGCCGTCGAGGCGGAGGATTGCTCCGGTGCAGAAGGAAGACGCGGCGCTGGCGAAGTAGAGAGCTGCTCCCACGACCTCGTCGGGCTCGCCTCCGCGGCCCAGCGCGATCGAGGTTCTGGCCCGTTCGGCGAAGGCGTCGAGGTCCCAGGCGTGGGAGATGTCGGTGAGGAACGGCCCGGCTTGGATGGCGTTGACCCGGACCTTGGGTCCGAAGGCGCGGGCGAAGCCTTCGGTGAGGGTGTTCAGGCCGGTTTTCGCCGCGGCGTAGGGGAGTTCGATCGGTGCCGGTCGGATCGCGGCTATCGACGAGATGTTGATGACCGAGCCGCCGTCGGCCTCGGCCATCCGGGTGCCGATCAGTGCGGTGAGCCGGAACGGGCCCTTGAGGTTGACGGCGAGCACCTTGTCCCACAGGGCTTCGCCGACCTGGTCGAGGCTGGGGTACAGGGGCGAGAGGCCGGCGTTGTTGACCAGCACGTCGACCCGGCCGAACTCGGCGTAGGCGCGTTCGACCAGGGCATCGCACTGGTCCCAGTGGCTGACGTTGCAGGCCACGGGGAGTGCGCGGACGCTGTGCTCCTCCTCGATCTCACGTGCCGTGCTCTCGCAGGCTTCCAGTTTGCGGCTGGCGATGATCACGTCTGCCCCCTTGGCCGCGAAGGCGTGGGCCATCGCGCGGCCCATGCCTCGGCTGCCACCGGTGACGAGGGCGATCTTGCCGGTCAGGTCGAAGGTCGTGTCGGTCATGGGATCGCGCTCCAACCGGGGTTCATATCAGCGATCGGGCTTGGGTGAGCAGGCCGATGGCGTGCGCGTGCAGGCGGTCGCCGATGCCGGCCGGTGCCTTGCCCGCGCAGGCGCGGGCGTGGGTTCCTTCCAGGACGATGCCGAGCTTGAAGCAGGCCAGGACGCGGTACCAGATGATGGCGGCCAGGTCGCGGCTGGTGTGCTCGGCGTAGCAGGCGATGAGTTCGGCGCGGCTGGGCAGGCCCCCCGCGTCCGCGATCGCGGAGGGGCGGATCAGGCCGCCGTCGGTTTCCGGCCAGGTGGCCAGCAGCCACCCGAGGTCGAGCAGCGGGTCGCCGACCGTCACCATCTCCCAGTCGACGATCGCCGCCACCTGCGGTCCCGCGCGGGAGTACATGATGTTGGCCAGGTGGTAGTCGCCGTGCATGAGACCGGGGCGCCAGGTCGACGGGCGGTTGCGGTCCAGCCAGTCGGCGACTTCGGCGACGCCCGGGAGGTCCGGGCCGGGGTAGCCGTCGAACGCCGCGTAGGAGTCGAGCTCGCCCAGCCAGCGGCCGACCTGGCGGTCGAGGAACCCGGTGGGGTTCCCGACGTCGCCCAGGCCGACCGCGACGTGGTCGACTTCGCCGAGCGCGGCGATGGCCCTGGCGGCACCCAGTCCCATCTCGTGCCGGATGGCCGCATCAGCGGCGTGGCGGGACGGCAGCGATACCGTTGCGTTGAACCCGTCCACGTGCTCCATCAGGTAGAACACCGCTCCGCCGAGGACTTCCGGGTCGGGGCAGCCGGCGACGATCGCAGGGGCGCGGACCGGTGTCGGTGCGAGCGCCGCGAGCACCCTCATCTCGCGGATCAGCGCGTCGTTGCTGCGCTTGCGCAGATGTCGTGGCGGGCGGCGCAACACGTAGACCTGGTCGCCTCTGCGCAGCCGCAGCATGACGTTCTGCGTGCCGCCGGTCAGTTCGGTGACTTCGGTGAAGTCGCCCGGCGGCAGGCCCTGGTCGTCCATCCACCGTGCTAGCGCGGTGAAATCGACCAGCGCGGGATCCACTGTGGATTGTCGGGATGTGCTCACGCCGGGAGCCGCCCGTGTCGCTTGAGCACGTCGGCGTACTTCTGGCGGGCTTGCTCGCGCAACTTCGGCTCGTGGCGGGTGGGGAACAGGTCGTCGGACGGCTCGTAGTCGTGCAGCACCTGCCGGGCCAGGGTGGCCTTGTGGACCTCGGTCGGGCCGTCGGCGAGCCCCATGTGAAAGGACTGGGTGACGTACCCGGCGAACGGCATCTCGTTGGAGACGCCGAGCGAGCCGTGGACCTGCAGCGCGCGGGACGCCACATCGCGCAAGACGCGCGGCATCATCGCCTTGACCGCGGAGATGTCGGCGCGCACCTTGCGGTAGTCCTGGTACTTGTCGATGCGCCACGCGGTGCGCAGCACCAGGAGCCGGTAGGTCTCCAGGTCCAGCCAGGAATCCGCGATCATCTCCTGCACCATCTGCTTGCGCGCGAGCTGCTCGCCCTGGGTGGTGCGGGAGAGCGCTCGCTCGGCCATCATGTCGAGGCTCCGCCTGATCAGCCCGACGGTGCGCATGGCGTGGTGGATGCGCCCACCGCCGAGGCGGGTCTGCGCCACCATGAACGCCTCGCCGCGCGGGCCGAGCAGCGCGTCGGCCGGAACGCGGACGTTGCTGTAGCGGATGTAGGCGTGCGAGCCCGCGCCTTCGGGGTCACCACCGAGCCCGACGTTGCGGATGATCTCCACGCCCGGTGCGTCGGCCGGAACGATCAGCATCGACTGCTGCCGGTAGGGCGGGTTGCCCGGGTCGGTGACCGCCATGACGATGAGGAACGCCGCGTAGCGGGCGTTGGAGGAGAACCACTTCTCCCCGTTGATCACCCATTCGTCGCCATCGCGAACCGCGCTGGTGGTGAACACCTTCGGGTCGGCGCCACCTTGCGGCTCGGTCATCGAGAACGCCGAGACGATCTCGTTGGCGAGCAGCGGCTGCAGCCAGCGCTCCTTCTGCGCCGGCGTGCCGAAGTGGGCGAGGATCTCGCTGTTGCCGCTGTCGGGGGCTTGGGCGCCGAAGACGATCGGGGCGCAGCGCGCCCGGCCGAGGATCTCGTTCATCAGGGCGAGCTTGACCTGCCCGTACCCGGGTCCGCCCAGGTCCGGGCCGAGGTGGCAGGACCACAGGCCGCGTTCGCGGACCGTTTCCTGCAACGGCGGGATCAGCTCCGCGCGGATCGGGTCGTCGAGGTCGTAGGGGTGGTCGATGATGTGGTCGAGCGGTTCGATCTCCTCGCGGACGAACTCCTCGATCCAGTCGAGTTCCCGCTGGAACTCGGGGTCGGTCTCGAATTCCCAGGCCACGGCGGTCTCCTCCGGTGCGGGTTTCGGTGCCGGGCGTCAACGTAATGCGACTGCCTTAGATGCACAAGCACTTGATTTTCCGTTGCGGGCGAGGCAGATTCGAGCCGTCTCACGGAATGTTCGAGCCGGCGAGGGTGGGGACGTGGAAACGATGAGGAACCACGAGGACATCCGTGCAGAGCTGACCGCTCCGGGCGCGCCTTTCGAGACCGTCGAGGTCGACATCCGCGGTGTGCGAGTGCGTGCCTGGCGGAACGCGCCTGCCAGCTTGCGGGCCATGGTCGAGAGCTCGCGGGCCTTCGGCGAGCGGGATTTCCTCGTCCACGGCGATGAGCGGGTCACCTACCGCGAGCACTTCCAGCAGGTGGCCGGGTTGGCGGGGCAGCTCGTCGACGAGCACGGCATCCGGAAGGGCGACCGGGTCGCCATCGCCATGCGCAACTTCCCCGAATGGCCGGTCGCCTTCTTCGCCGCCGCGTGCGCAGGTGCTGTCGTGGTGCCGTTGAACGCTTGGTGGTCGGCGAGCGAGCTGGAGTTCGGACTGCGCGACTCCGGGGCGAAGGTGCTGATCGCGGACCAGGAGCGGATGGACCGGCTGCGGGACGTGCTACCGGGCCTCGGGATCGCCGCGATCGTGGCGCGGCCGACCGGGCCGCTGCCCGCCGGCAGCCGCGACATCCGCGATGTGGCCGCCGCCGCGGAGCTTCCCGATGTCGACCTCGGCCCCGAGGACGACGCCACGATCTTCTACACGTCCGGGACCACCGGCACTCCCAAAGGCGCGTTCGGCACGCACCGCAACATCTGCGGCAACGTGACCAGCGTGGGATACGCGGCGGCCCGGGCTCTGCTCCGGCAGGGCGGGTCGCTCGCCGATCTGGCCGCGGCGCAGGCGGTGCCGGGGACGGCCCTGGTGGCGGTTCCGTTCTTCCACGGCACCGGCTGCCACTCGGTGCTGCTCGGTGCCTTCCACCGAGGTGCCACTTTGGTCCTCATGCACAAGTGGGACGCCGCCACCGCGCTCGAACTCATCGAACGGGAGCGCGTCACGCAATTCACCGGCGTGCCGGCGATGCTCGCGCAACTCTATGCGCACCCCGAGTTCGCGCGGCGCGACCTGACCAGCCTGACCGCGGTCGGAACCGGAGGAGCGGCTGCGCCACCGGCGCTCGTGCAGCGCTCCGCCGCGCTCCTGCCCGGCGCGGCGCCGGCCAACGGCTACGGCCTCACCGAGACGTCCTCGATGACCACGGCCAACCGCGGACTCGACTACCTGACCAAGCCCGACAGCATCGGGCTCGCGGTCGCGATCTGCGACGTCGAGGTGGTGGACCCGGTCACCGAGCAGCGGTTGCCCGCGGACGAGATCGGCGAGCTGCGGATCAAGGGCGCGAACGTGGTCAAGGGCTACTGGAACCGGCCGGACGCCACGGCCGACGCGATCACCGACGGCTGGCTGCGCTCCGGCGACCTCGCCCGGATCGACGAAGAGGGGTTCGTCTACATCGTCGACCGGGCCAAGGACATGCTGATCCGCGGCGGGGAGAACGTCTACTGCGCCGAGGTCGAGGCCGCGATCCACGAGCATCCCGCAGTGGCCGACTGCGCCGTGATCGGCATCCCGCACGACATCCTTGGCGAAGAGGTGGGGGTGCTGGTCCAGGCCCTCGCCGGCACCACCCTGACCGCCGAGGCACTGCGCGCGTTCCTGGACGGTCGGATAGCGCGGTTCAAGATCCCCGCGCACGTCTGGCTGCAGGAGGACGAGCTGCCCCGCAACGCCTCCGGGAAGATCCTCAAGCGGCAGATCCGCACCGAGCTGATCCGCGCGGTCACGGCCGGCGAATCGCGGCACGGATAGGTTCTCGCCATGACCCACACCTCGACGCGCGATGCCGAACCCGCGACGGACGCGCGTTCGGCGCTGATCCGAGCGGCCACCCGGCTCTTCGCCGAACGCGGGATCTACGCGGTGTCGCTGCGGGAGATCACCCGCGCCGCCGGGCAGCGCAACACCACCGCGCTGCAGTACCACTTCACCAACCGGGAAGGCCTGCTCCGGGAGGTGCTGATCGAGCACGGGCGGGACGTCGGGGCACGCCGCAACACGCTGCTCGACCAGTACGAGCTGACCGGCCGCGACGACCTGCGCACGCTGGCGTCCGCACTGGTCCTGCCCCTGATCGCGAAGCTGTCGGATCCCGCAGGCGGCCGCGAGTACCTGCAGATCACCGCGGAACTGCTCGGCCGGACCAACCGGATGGTGGAGCCGGGGGAACCTGCCGCGATCGTGCTCGACGACCCCGGGGGCAGCCTGGCCCGCTGGCTCGGACTGGTGGCACCGATGCTGCCGCCCGAGGCGGTCGGCCCGCCGCTGCACCGCCGATTCGCGGCCATCCACTTCGCGCACCTCGAACTGAGCCGCCGCGCCAAGGACGACCCGCGCAGCGAACAAACCCTGTTCACCCACTACCTCACCGACCTGGTGGCCGCGGTGCTCGCCGCACCGGTCTCCGACGAGACGAAGCGGGTGCTCGCCACGCGGCAGCGATCCTGACGCCCGCCCGACCGGAAGGACATCGATGTCCCGACTGACCAGATTGAGCCGTTCCGTCGCCGGCAGCGTTGCCCTCGTGACCGGAGCGGCGAGCGGGATGGGGCGGGCGACGGCCCACCTGCTCGCCGACGAGGGCGCCGCCGTCGGCATCGTCGACCGCGACGCCGACGGGCTGGCGGCGGTTGCTGAAGAGATCCGCGGCGCGGGCGCCGAGGTGCACGCCGTGGTCGCGGACGTCGCAGATCCCAGCGCGCCTGCGGCCGCGGTGTCGGAGGTCCGCGAGGCGCTCGGCCCGATCGACGCCCTGGTCAACAACGCCGGAGTCAGCATCCACGCCGGCTTGGCGGATGAGGGCTTCGACGATGCGTGGGCGACCACGCTCGCGATCAACCTGACCGCATATCCCGGGTTCGTCCGGGCGGCCCTTCCGGACCTGCGCCGCAACAGTGCGGGCCGGGTCGTGAACATCGCCTCCACCGAGGGGCTCGGCGCGACGGCCGGGATCACGGCCTACACCGCTTCCAAGCACGGCGTGATCGGCCTGACGCGCTCGCTCGCCGTGGAGCTGGGGCCCAGTGGAGTCACGGTGAACTGCGTCTGCCCCGGCCCGATCAACACCGGCATGACCGCGCGAATCCAGGACGAGGACAAGGCCGTCTTCGCGCGGCGGCGCACAGCGCTGCGGCGGTACGGAGAGCCGGAGGAGGTCGCCCACGTCACGGTATCCCTGCTACTGCCCGCCGCCTCGTTTGTCACCGGCGCGGTGCTCGCGGTCGACGGCGGCCTGACCGTCCGCAACGCCTGATCCAGGCGGATTGCGGAGGATCTTCCGCCTGGACCGGCGAATTCCGCGCGGTCAAGGTCGCAGTTTCAATTGAAACTGCGAGCTGGGCGCTCGAAGAGCGGCGAGACGCCCGGCTGGGGAAGGCGACTGACCGCCCGATACGTTCGCTGCATGGAACTCGTACCGCTCGCCTCGTTGCTCGGCGTCGTGGTGGTGGAGTTGGGCATGGTGCTGACCCCCGGGCCCAACATGGTCTACCTGGCATCGCGAGCCATCTCGCAGGGGCGGCGTGCCGGACTCGTGTCGCTCGCCGGGGTTGCCCTCGGATTCGTCGTCTACCTCGTCGCGGCAGCCGCCGGTCTGTCCGCCCTCTTCGTGGCCGTACCCGAGGCCTACCACGTGGTGAAACTCCTTGGTGCGGCGTACCTCGCGTGGATGGCTTGGCAGATCCTGCGCCCCGGTGGCGGGTCGCCGTTCGAACCGCGCGAACTGGTCCCGCACTCGGCGGCCCGCCTGTTCGGCATGGGGCTGCTGACGAACCTCTTGAATCCCAAGATCGCGCTCCTGTACGCCGCGCTGATCCCTCAGTTCGTCGATCCCGCGCTGGGTGCGACGTGGTGGCAGTTCCTCCAGCTCGGAACCGCGCAGATCGTGGTCGGCGTGACCATCAATGGCCTCATCGTTCTCACCGCCGCTGCGCTCGCCGGGTATCTGGCCCGCCACCCCCGCGTGCTCCGGGCACAGCGTTTCGCATCCGGCACCCTGCTGGGCTTCTTCGCCGTCAAGATGGCCACCAGCCGGCCCAACTGAACTGCCCTGTCATGTCAGCAGGTCGGAATCCCGGAGCTGCTGAAAGAGGCGGTGCCCACTGCGCAGTGGGCACCGCCTCCGGTTTTCAGAGCGCGTATTTCTGGGTCCTCCGCAGGCATTCGGCCGCCTCGGTGACCACCCGGTCGATCAACTCCTCGCAGGTCGGCAGGTCGTCCAGGACGCCGACCACCTGACCGGCGGCGAGCACGCCGGCGTTCGTGTCGCCGTCGACCAGGCCGGCCTTGAGCATCATCGGAGTGTTGGCCGCGAGCACCATCTGCGACCAGGAGCGGCCGCTGCCGTGCTTCATCGACCGGCCGTCGGCGGCGAGCCCGCGCCAGGTCATCCCGCTCAGCTTCTTGAACTTCAGGGTCCGCCGGATGGTCGGCCCCAGCCGCTTCAGGACGCTCGTCTCCTGCAGTTCCTCCACGAACCGGGTGCGCAGCATGCGGTGCGGCATGCCGTCGACCTTGTCGGTGACGACGGTCCCGTTGACGTCGTGGGAGAGGTACAGCCGCTTCACGGCATCGGGAACGGCGCTGTCCTTGGTGAGCAGGAAGCGGGTGCCCATGCCGATTCCCGCCGCGCCGTAGGACAAAGCCGCCGCGAGGCCGCGGCCGTCGAAGAAGCCGCCCGCCGCGACGACGGGGATGTCGACGGCGTCGAGCACGCTCGGCAGGAGCAGCGTGGTGGGCACCGAGCCGGTGTGACCGCCACCCTCGCCGCCCTGGACCATGACCGCGTCGGCGCCCCACGCCGCCACCTTCTCGGCGTGGCGGGGCGCGCCGACCGAGGGCATCACGACGATGCCGTGGTCCTTGAGCTTGGCGATCAGCTCTTTCTTCGGCGCCAGCGCGAACGATGCGACCTTCACCCCGTGCTGGATCAGCAGGTCGACGCGCTGCGGCGCGTCGCCGGCGTCGGCCCGGAGGTTGACGCCGAAGGGCTGGTCGGTGCGGCGCTTGACCGCGATGATCGCCCGCTCCAGCTCTGCCAGGCTCATCGTCGCGCTGGCCAGGATGCCCAGGCCACCGGCGTTCGCCGTGCCGCCGACCAGGCTCGGCCCGGCCACCCAGCCCATGCCGGTCTGCACGATCGGATGCCGGATGCCGACCAGGTCGTTGAGCGGGGTGCGCAGGAGCTGCTCGGTGCTCATCGGGCGGCCTCCGGCTTGACCTCGCGGTCGCGCAGGTTCTTCGGGTCGATCACCTCGCGGATGAGGGTCAGCTCCGCGTCGGTGGGCGTGCGGGTCTCCGGAACGTCGTCGTCGGCGTGGATCTCGCACCCGCTGGCCGCCCGCACGTCGTCGACGGTCACGCCCGGGTGCACCGAGCGCAGCCGCAACGTGCGGTCGGGGCCGCCCAGGTCGAGGACCGCGAGGTTCGAGACGATGCGGTGGATGTCGTTGTACCGGGCCGCGGCCGGTCCGGCCTGCTCGGCCAGCTTCGGGCCGATGCCGGAGACGATGTCCACCCGTTCCACGAAGACCCGGGTGGCGTGCTTCGGAACCCAGTACGAGGTGCGGTTGTTCGCGGTGTTGCCGGGGGCGCCGCGGGAACCGAGCAGCTGGCGCTTCGGCTGCGCGAAGTCGCCGATCGCGGAGATGTTCTGGTTGCCGTACCGGTCGATCTGGGTGGCGCCCATCATGACGTGCCGCTTGCCGTAGGCGACCACGTCGAAGACCTTCCGGAACGGGATCCAGCCCTCCACCGCATCGGATCCGGCCCCGAGCGCGGGAACCTCGGCGAGGAAGCGGGATTCGCCGTCGGAGATCACCAGATCGGGATTGCTCGTCAGCTTGGCCAGCCGCACGCCCAGGGTGGGCAGCAGTCCCATCGGGCTGCCGAAGATCTCGCCGTCGTCGGCGAACGCGTCGGCGATGGCCGCCGCGCAGATCTCGGCACGCGTCACGTCGGACATCCTCACGCCTCCTGTTCTTCGTGGAACGCCTTCACGGCGGCCTGGTAGTCGTCCTCGGTGCCGCGCAGGAAGCGCCGTTCGAAGGCTTCCCAGGCCGACGGGTCGGCGGCCGCGGCGGCGTAGGCGCACTGGAACTTCTCGTCCCGCTCGTAGTCCGGGGTGCACGTGGTGAAGTGGGCCCCGTTGGGCGTTTCGACGACGCCGTCGACCATCATCCGGCTGATCAGCAGGCGCTGGACGGCGGCTTCGCGGGTGAGCTCCGCGGTGTCGACGATGCGCTCGCAGGTCACGAACGCCTTGTCGGCCGCCATGCAGAACAGGTCGTCGAAGTAGGGATCCGGGCCGAGGTAGGTGGCGTTGCCGTGCGGGTCCGCGCGGTTCATGTGCACCAGCGCGGCGTCGAGGTGCAGCGCCGGAACGGCGACGAGTTCCTCGAAGACGCCGTCCGCGGCGGGGTACGGGCTGGTCACGGTGCGCAGGCCGGGGTTGTTCACCATGACGTCGGAGCCGAGCCCGGCGCGCATGGGCAGGAACGGCAGGCGCTGGGCGGCGGCGCGCAGTCCGGCCTGGAACATGCCCTCGTCGAGCTCGACGACCTCGGGGATCGTCCGGTTCTGCCGCGCCTGCT
The DNA here is from genome assembly GCF_004348985.1 of Saccharopolyspora elongata. Classification (GTDB taxonomy): domain Bacteria; phylum Actinomycetota; class Actinomycetes; order Mycobacteriales; family Pseudonocardiaceae; genus Saccharopolyspora; species Saccharopolyspora elongata. The sequence goes on from NZ_SMKW01000022.1 coordinate 24,378, forward strand.
GGAAGTTCGGTTCGAGCGGCACGGAGTCGAGCGAGACGAACGCGTACACCAGCTTGCGGATCCGGCCCGCGCGGGCGAGGAGCCCGACGTCGGCGCCGCCCCAGGAGACCAGGGTGAGGTCGGTCAGGTTCGAGCGCAGGATCGCGCGGACCAGCGCCATCGGCTTGCGCCGCGGGCCCCAGCCGCCGATGCCGATGGTCATGCCGTCCTCGAGCCGGGCGACCACGTCGTCCGCGGTCATGCGCTTGTCGCGGGGCTTGCTCATTCGCTCCTCGCCTTCTCGGTGCCGGCGAACCGGTCCCGGTGCTCGTCCGCCACCCCGGCGAGGTTGAGCTCCATGGTGAAGCCCTGCTCGAACCGGTAGCTGCGGTTGACGTCGACGGGGTCGATGCCGTTGATGGCCTCCTTGGCCATCCGGATGACCCGGGTGTCCTTCGCGGCGATCTCGGCCGCGACGGCGAGGGCCGCCTCGTCGAGGCGGTCGCGCGGGACGACTTCGAGGACGGAGCCGTGCCCGACGAGGTCGGTGGCGGGGATGTTGCGGCCGGTGAAGTAGAGGGTGCGCTGCAGGTGCGGCGGGACGAGGCGGGCGAGGTGGGTCGCGGCGCCGAGGGCACCGCGGTCCACCTCCGGCACCCCGAAGTAGGCGTCTTCGGCGGCGACGATCGTGTCGGCGTTGCCGACCAGGCCGACGCCGCCACCGAGGCAGAACCCGTTGACGGCGGCGATGACCGGCACGGCGCACTCGTAGACCGCCTTGAACGCGGCGTGGCAGCCCCGGTTCGCGCCGATCAGGGCGTCGAATCCTTCGGTGTGCTGCATTTCCTTGATGTCGACGCCCGCGTTGAAGCCCTTGCCCTCCGCGCGCAGCACGACGACGTGGGTGTTCAGGTCCGCGCCCGCTTCGTCGAGCGCCGCGGCGAGGTCGAACCAGCCCCGAACGGGGAGCGCGTTGACAGGCGGGTAGTCGACGGTGACGACGCGGATGCCGTCGTCACGCAAGTCCGAGGTGATGCCCATGTGCCACCTTCCGGGGCTACTTGACCTATCATTTGCTTGGTACCCTAACATCTGCTTGGTTCTCGACCCATCGGAGAGACGCGTGGCGGTTCAGCTGGACATGACGGGACAGGTGGTCCTGGTGACCGGGGGCACCAAGGGCATCGGCCGGGCCATCGCGGCGGCCTTCGTCGCGGCCGGCGCGCAGGTGGTGACGTGCGCGCGGTCCGAAGCGGACGAGCCGGCCGCGGGCACGACGCACCTGCGGTGCGATGTGCGGGACGAGGAGTCGGTCCGGGCGATGATGGCCGACTTGCTCGCGCGGCACGGCCGGATCGACGTGGCGGTGAACAACGCCGGCGGCGCGCCGTACGCCCTGGCGGCGGACGCGTCGCCGCGCTTCCACGGCAAGATCATGGACCTCAACTTCTTCGGGCCGCTGCTGGTCGCCCAGGTCGCGAACGCCGCCATGCAGCAGCAGGACGCCGGCGGTTCGATCGTGAACATCTCCTCGGTCAGTGCCCTCCGGCCTTCGCCCGGCACGGCGGCCTACGGCGCGGCGAAGGCCGGACTGGACTCGCTGACCCGCTCGCTGGCCGTGGAGTGGGCGCCGAAGGTGCGGCTGAACTCCATCAACGTCGGCCTGTGCCGCACCGAGCTGACCGGCGGTCACTACGGCGACGACGGGAGCGTCGAGGCCATCGAGCGCACCATCCCGCTGGGGCGGATGGCGCGGCCGGAGGAGGTAGCCAACGTCGCGCTATTCCTGGCCTCGGACCTCGCCTCGTACGTCAGCGGCGCCTCGGTCGAATGCCACGGCGGGGGAGAGCCGCCCGCCTTCCTCTTCGCCACCCAGACCCTCTGACGAGCGGGGCGCGCAACCCGCAGCGGTCGCGCCGGATTCCTGGCAAGGAGGGGCCGTACTCGGCGAAGGAGGTCGCGGCGGCCCGGCCCGCGTCGGAGGAGCCGAAAGCGCAGCGGCGCAAGGCACCGATGCGACGGTTCACTGGTCGGTCGGGGTGTCCGGGTCTGATGCCTTGGTGCGGTGTGCCCGGAGGGAACCGGGGTGGGCCTTCGCCGACGGGTCCCGCCGGGTCTTGATCAGGCTCGCCACGGTCACGACCAGCAGCACCGCGATGATCACGCCGAGGCTGAGGGGCGTCGGGATCTCGGGGACGCGCTCGTCGATGTCCACGTGCAACCAGTGCAGGATCAGCTTGACGCCGATGAACGCGAGGATCAGCGACAGCCCCGCCGAGAGGTAGACCAGGCGCTCCAGCAAGCCCTTCACCAGGAAGAACAGCGCGCGCAGGCCGAGGAGGGCGAAGGCGTTGGCGGTGAAGACGATGTAGGGCTCCGCGGTGATGCCGAAGACCGCCGGGATGGAGTCGAGGGCGAACAGCAGGTCGACGCTGCCGATCGCGATCAGCACGATGATCATCGGCGTGACCACCCAGCGCCCGCCGACGCGCGCCACGAGCTTGCCGCCCACGTACTCGTCCGAGACCGGCAGCACCCGGCGGGCCGCCTTGACCACGGCGTTGTCCTCGACGTCGGGATCCTCGTCGCGGTGCCGGAACAGCTGCACCGCGGTGTAGATCAGCAGCAGCCCGAAGACCAGGAACATGAAGGAGAACAGCGACAGCAGCGCCGCGCCGACCGCGATGAAGATGCCGCGCATGATCAACGCCAGCACGATGCCGAAGGTCAGCACCTTGTGCTGGTGCTCCTCGGGGACCGCGAACGTCGTCATGATGATCACGAAGACGAACAGGTTGTCGACCGAGAGGCTCTTCTCGACGATGTAGCCGGCGAAGTACTCGGTGCCGGCCTGGCCGCCGTACTGCATCGCGAACCAGACGCCGAAGACGACCGCCGCCAGGACGTAGGCAACCGACCACGCGCTCGCCTCGGCGAAGCCGACCCGGTGCGGGCGCGCGGCCGCCATGATCAGGTCGATCGCCAGCAGCCCGACGATCACCGCGATGGTGAGCACCCAGGTCAGCGTGGATATCTCGAGCACGTTCCCTCCGCTTGGAATCGTCGTGCGGCGCCGGCGTGCTGGTGCTGTGCGGGCGGTCGCGGCGGACGGTGGATCCGTCACCTTCGGAACGCGGCGCCGCCGCACACCCGATCCCGGACGGGCGGGATCGCAACGGCCTCGTGCCAGGTGCGTGTTGTTGATCGGTCGCCGGTCAGGGTAATCGGACTCCCCGCGCATCGCCCGCTCGACACGCGCCGGACTCGCACCGATCCGACCGTCCACTGTGCAGCGCGGAATCCGATGCGCATGGACCGCGATCACCGTCTCTTGTGGACCAGAAGATCGGCACGGTGCCGAGAAGTCCTATCGCGACATTGGCCTCCGGACCGGCCGCGGGGCGATCCGCCGCCCGCTCATGCCCCCGAGGCGTCGTGCAGGCGGTGGGCGCGGCAGGCCCAGGCGGTTGCCGCGACGAGTGCCGGAGATCGCTTTTCCGTCCTTCGTCGCCACCACCTGGACGACGTGCACCCACACGCCCGCGGCTTCCAGAGTCGCCGAGGTCTGCACGAAGAAGCCCTTCTCCGTCGACGTGTAGGGGGAGTTGTCGGACTCGGGGAGCCTGCCGCGCACAGCTCGTAGAAGTCGTCGGCGTTCGACAGCGCGCGGATCCAGCCCTGGGCGAGTTCCTCGTTGGTCGTCTGCGGCATGTCGTGGACGCTAGGGGAGATCGGGATTCCCGACTGTCCAAGAAGTTGGACACTCGACCGCGTCAGGCATCGGCTCGCATGTGCTCGTGCGCCCACCGTTCGAAGCCGGTGAGCGGGATGCCGAGGTCCCTCGCGTACTCGGGTCGGCCCGGCTGACCGGCCACGTTGAGCCACTCGTGCGAGGCGCCCATCGCCGGCATTCCGGCGGCGAGTGCCTCCTGTTCGGTCATGTCCGGCGCGGACAGCGGCTTGCCCAGCGCGCGGGAGAGGGCCTCGGCGATCTCCGCCATCGACAGGTGGTCGCCGGCCAGTTCCAGCTCGACCTCGTGGAACCGCTCCGGTGCTGCGATGGCTGCGGCGGCCGCCGCGCCGATGTCGTCCACCGCGACCAGGGACAGCCGGGTGTCGGGGTTGAGGACGCTCACCAGGCCGCCCTCGATGCCGCGCGGGAACAGGAATGCCGCGGACGGGAGGAAGTTCTCCATGAAGAAGCCCGGCTTGAGCAGTGTCCAGCGGGGGAAACCGGCCGCGCGGAGATGGTCCTGGATCGCGCTCTTGGCGCCCAGGACGGGTTCCATCGACGCCCAGCGGCCTTCGGCCCAGCCGGGAGTTCCGGTGTGCTGGCCTGCGCCGGTGACGGACGTGTGCACGAACTGCGGCACTCCGGCGGCCTTCGCGCCTTCGATGAGGTTGACGCCTTGGGCTATCTCCCCGTCGTAGTCGAAGCCTTCCGCGGTGATGCCGGGCATCTGGACGGAGAAGACGGCGCGGGCGCCCTCGGCTGCCCGGGCCACGGAATCGCGGTCGTGGAGATCGCCGGTGGCCAGTTCGGCGCCGAGCGCTTCGACGGCCTTGGCCCGGTCGGTTGCCGGGTCGCGCACCAGGGCGCGGACGGGAACGCCTGCCGCCAGCAGGGTGCGGGTGGTGGCGCCGCCCTGCCTGCCGGTGGCGCCGGTGACCAGGACGGGTGCGGAAGCTGCGGACATGGTGCTCCTCGTTCGGAACTTAAACGGCGGGGTCCGCCGTTTTCGCTCGGGTACGATACGGCGGGGCCCGCCACTTAGCAAACATGGAGGTGACGCCATGTCCGAGCGCCAGCGCGCGGACGCTCGGCGCAACTACGCGCGCATCCTCGCCGTGGCCGGGGAAGAGGTCGCCGCCCAGGGTGCCGGCGCCTCCCTGGAACAGATCGCCCGCACCGCGGGGGTCGGCTCGGCGACCGTGCGCCGGCACTTCCCGACCCGCCGCGCACTGCTGGAGGCGGTCTCCCGGGAACGGATCGAGGCCCTGCGCGTCCGCGCCCAGGAACTGACCGGCGAGGGCGACAGCCGTGACGCGCTGCTGGAATGGCTGGGTGAGGTCGTCGCCTACTGCGTCTCCGCCCGGGGGCTGGCGGCCGCGCTGGCCTACGACGGTGCCGGGGCCGACCCGGCGCACGAGAACAGCTGCTCGGCGGCGCTGGAAGAGGCGGCAGGTCCGCTGCTGAGCCGCGCCGTGCAGGACGGCGCGGTGGCGACCGACGTCACCGTCGCAGACCTGATCACGCTGATCGTCGGCATCGCCCTGGCCACCGAGCACTATCCGGATCCTGCGGCCCAAGCGGACCGGCTGTTCCGCCTCGCCATGGCGGGACTGATCCCACAGGCGTGAACTGGTTGCTGCTCAAAGGGATTCGGGAAAGAGCCCGGGGTCGTCGTCAGGCGGTGGCCGTCGGACGACCCACCACGGCACGTCGCGAGCGTCGGGGATCGCTCGCGATCACTGGACTGCGGTCTCCAGCGGGCATCGTGTTGGCAAGGGCCGGGAAGGGTGAGCCGTTCATCCCCCGTCGGTCGTTTCTGCCGCGTCCCCGGCGACAGCAGGGGGATCTCCGGAATCGGCGTGTCCAAGAAGTTGAACACTCCGGGCGAAGGCGTTGTGGGGAAGGGTTTTCCGGTCGCCGCGACCCGGGTCGGCGGATGTGCAGCGCCCGCATCCGGTCGTAGAGCGTCGACCGGCTCGCGCCGAGGGCGCGTGCCGCCTGGAAGGTCTCCGGCGCGGTGGCCGCCCAGCCGTGGCTGCCGGACGGGCCGATCCCGCTGGACGTCACGTGGACCCGCGAGCCCGGCCCGGCGGTCCGCACGACCGCCTGACCGCAGCCGGGCCGATCGGTCTTCCGGCTGGAAGACTCCGGGGCGGAGGGCGAAACCGGCCCGCCCTCCGCCCCGCCCAGGAAGCGCACGACACCGACCCCGGGAGGGAACCCCGATGAGCACCGCGATCGTGATCGGCAGCGGCCCCAACGGGCTCACCGCAGCCGCAGTCCTGGCCCGGGCGGGCGTTGAGGTCACCGTGCTGGAGGCGGCCGACGAGATCGGCGGCGGCACCCGCACAGCCGAGGCGATCGTGCCCGGCCTGCTGCACGACCACTGCTCGGCGATCCACCCGATGGCCGTCGGCTCGCACGTCCTGCGCGATCTGGGACTCGACCGCTACGGCCTGCGCTGGCGCCTGCCGGAGATCGACTGCGTGCACCCGCTCGACGACGGCACCGCCGGCGTCCTGCACCGCTCGGTGGCCGAGACGGCCCGCGGACTGGGGCCCGACGGCCGCCGCTGGCGCGCGCTGTTCGAGCGACCCGCCCGCGGCTACGACGCGCTGAGCGAGGACATCCTGCGTCCGCTCCTGCGCCTGCCGCGACATCCGCTGCGGCTCGCCCGGTTCGGCATCTCGACGTTCTTGCCGGCCACGGCGCTGGCGAGGCTGTTCCGCACCGAGAAGGCACGGGCCTTGTGGCTCGGCTTGGCCGCGCACGCGTTCCGGCCGCTGGAGCTGCCGCTGTCCTCGGCGATCGGGCTCGGCATCCTGACCGCCGGTCACCGCAACGGCTGGGCGGTCGCCGAGGGCGGTTCGCGCGCCATCTCGGACGCGCTGGCCGCACTGCTGCGCGACCACGGCGGGAAGATCGAGACCGGGGTCGCGGTCCGCTCTGCGGCGCAGCTCCCGCCGTCGGACGTCGTGGTGTGGGACGTCGCGCCGACCACGGTGGCCGACGCGCTGGGCGACCGGCTGCCCGCGAGGATCTCCCACGCCTACCGCCGGTTCCGGTACGGGCCCGCCGCTTTCAAGGTCGACTTCGCGGTCGCGGGCGGCGTGCCCTGGACCGCCGAGCAGGCCCGGCGGGCCGGTTCGGTGCACGTCTGCGGCACCGCGGCCGAGGTGGCCGCGGCCGAGCGGGCGGTGCACGCCGGGCGGCTGCCCGACCGGCCGTTCGTGCTGACCGGCCAGCAGTACCTCGCCGACCCGACGCGCTCGGTGGGCGATGTGCATCCACTGTGGACGTATGCGCACGTCCCGCACGGGTACACCGGCGACGCGACCGAAGCGATCATCGCGCAGATCGAGCGGTTCGCCCCCGGGTTCCGCGACCGGATCGTCGGCACCGCGGTCCGCACCCCGGCCGGATTAGCCCGGGAGAACGCCAATTTCGTCGGCGGCAACATCCTGACGGGCGCGATGGACGTCCGGCAGCTGACCTTCGGTCCCCGCACCACCCTGCAGCCCTACGACGTCGGGCTGCCGGGCCACTTCCAGTGCTCGGCGGCGACCCCGCCGGGTCCGGGCGCCCACGGCATGTGCGGCGCGCACGCGGCCGCCCGCGCACTGCGCCACCTCCGCCGCTGACCCTCCGCCCGCACTTCTCCCGCAATTTCCATTGAAATTGAAGGTCCAATTTCAATGGAAATTGCGGGAGGACCGCACCCTGGGGGGCTCAGGGGATGCGGTGGGTGTTGGTGCGGGCCCGCCGCAGTGAGCGGGGGCGACCTCGGGAGCACGTCATGCTCCGAGCACAGTGCGAGGGTCGTCTCGCCTTGTCTGGAGAAGTCGTCCGCAGGGAAAGTCAGGCGGGCACGCGCGCCGGCGCGAGGCGGATGAGCGTGACGCCGTAGAGGACGATCCAGCCGACCCACATCAGCCACCCGGCCAGGCCGAGCAGGGCGAGCGGGCCGCCTTGGGTCATGATCACCGGCGTGAGGCTCGCGGAGCTGAACAGCAGTGCGGCGGACAACAGGCCCAGCGCCCCGTGCCAAGGCCGGACGAGGCCGGCGCGCAGCCCGGCGATGGACAGGCCGACCAGCCCAAGCGCCAGGAAGGTGCCGTTGAGGGTGAACAACGCGTCGTGCAACGCCCAAAGCCCCGAGTTGGCCGTGCTGTCCTGCGCGGTTGTCGCTCCGAGCGCGAGGCGTATCGCTATAACGCCGGCGAACGTGGCGTTCTGCAGGATCAGGCCGGCCAGTCCGACCAGTGACCAGGCTTCGCCCCGGTCGTGCTCGGACCGACGCAGTGCAGCGACCACGCTCGCGCCGAACAACGTGGCCAAGACCCAAGCGGTGGGCGTGAGCGCGGACGAGATCCCGACGATGCCGGTCTTCGTGCCGAAGAACGCGTTGACCTCGCCGATGTCGGCGCCGGTCAGCGGCAGGCCGGCGGGCGCGGCGATCGCATTGCTGCCAACGATGGTGGCAGCGAAGCCGATGCCTGCGACGCCGCCGACCCGTGCGAACGAATTGGTTTTACGCAACATATAATCAATATAGACAGCGACAAACGACGAGGGCCACCATGGATGCAGAACCAGGCCGGCGCCGGTACGACTCGTTGCGCCGCACCGCGCAAGCGCACGAGACGCGGGCCGAGATCGCGCGCGCCGCACGCAGGCTGTTCGTCGCCCGCGGCTGGGCGGCGACCACCGTGCGGGACGTGGCGCGCGAGGCGGGAGTCTCAGCGCCGACGGTCTATTCGGCGTACGGGAACAAGTCCGGGCTGACCCGGGCCCTGGCGGATGCGGCGGACATGTCGGCCGACGTGGGGCAGATGGTCGCCGAGCTCGAAGCCGCCGGGGAGGATTCCGCACGGCAGCTCGCGGCGATGGCGGCGTACGACAGGCGGCTGTTCGAGCGCGCGGGCGACGTCATCGTGCTGCTGCGCGAGGCGGGACGCACCGAACCCGAGCTGGCGGAGGCCTACGGAGAGGGGCGCCGGCGCGGAGACGAGACCCGCATCCAGGCGTTCTCCGCCTGGCCGGACGGCACCCTTCGGCAGGGCCTGGACGTGCAGTCCGCCGTGGACGTGTACGGGGCCCTGTGCAACGTCGACGTCTACATCACGCTCACCGCGGAACGCGGCTGGTCGCCCGATCAAGTCGAGCAGTGGTGGGGTGGAGTGCTGGCCAGGGAGCTCCTGGCCTAGCCGCATGGGGTCGCGACGTTGGTGACGCGGGCGTTCTCGGTGACGGTGCGGGTCGTCGTTCTGTTGTAGCGCACCACTTTTCGTCGTGGCGTGGTGTGCGGGGCGTGACGCGCTGCTGCAGCGCCGCTCGAGCTCACGGGAGACCTGGCACACGGCGCCGTCCGGCGCCGCGCGCTCACCCCTGGGGTGCCGGTTCAGAAGTGGCGGGTGAGCCACTCCAGGAGGATCTCGTTGGTGCCCTCCGGATCCTCCTGCTGCGTCCAGTGGCCGGTGTCGAGCATGCGGCGCTCGAGGGTCTCGACGTGCTGGAGCAGGTTGTCGCTCAGGTCCGGGTGGCAGATCGCGTCCCGGCGAGCGGCGATCATCAGCGCCGGCACGGTCAGCTTCGCGATGGCGCCGTCCGGGAACACCTCGGACTGCACCCGCCAGTTCCCCGGGATGCTGCGGTACCAGCCCAGCGGTCCGCCGAACCCCGTGCGCGCGAAGGCGTCGGCGTAGTGGTCGGGCTCCTCGTCGCCGACCAGCACCTCGCCGGGCCAGGTGGCTGTAGCCCATCGACTCCGCGTCGTGCCGGCCGGTGCGCGAGAGGGTGGTGCCGGCGCCGGTGTCGCGGCGGAAGAAGAACCGGAGCGTCCGCGCCCAGTCCTTCGAGGCTCGCGACGACTCCGGCGAGGTCAAGTGGACCGGCAGCCGCGCCGACCTCGTCTTCGGCTCGAACTCCGAGCTGCGCGCGCTCGCGGAGGTCTACGCGAGTGATGACGCGAAGGAGAAGTTCGTGCGCGACTTCGTCGCCGCGTGGGACAAGGCGATGAACCTCGACCGGTTCGACCTCGCCTGATCCTGACCGGTTCAGCCCGTCTCCGGCGAGCTGAACCGGTCCGAAGAGGACAGCGAGACCCCGTCCACCAGGACGGGGTCTCGCCGTTTCCGGCGCTACCGCTGGGATTCCAGGGCGCCCGACATGAGGCGGTGGATCACCTCGGTCAGCAGGTCGGTGCCCGCGCAGATGTCGTGATCGGGGGTGAATTCGCCTTCGTTGTGGGAAATGCCGTCGGCGCTGGGGACGAAGAGCATGACCGCGGGCGTGACGTCCTTCATGTTCACCGAATCATGACCGGCGATGGTCATCATGGTCCGGTGCCGGAGCCCCAGCTCGTCGGCCACCTCGGCGGCGAGGTCCACCCCCGCACGTGGGAAGGGTGCTACGCCCCATCCATGCGTCTGCACCACCTCGATGTCGACCGCCGCGCGCTCCTCGATGCCGGGGATGGACTCGGCGAGCTCTTTGGCCGCGTCTTCGAGGAATGCCTCGTCGGGGGACCGCAGGTCGACGTGCATCCGCACCTCGCGCGCCACCACCACCGGCGAGTTGGGCTCGATGTACATCTCGCTCACCGAGGTGTGCAGCGGGACGGCCGCGGACCTCTCCGCCAGTTCGCGCACGGCCACGACCAGGAGGGAAGCGCCGAACAGCGCGTCGCGCCGGTCCGTCATGATCGTCGATCCGGTGTGCGACTGCTCGCCGCGGACGATCACCTGGTACTTGCGTGCCGCCCAGGTCGAGCCGACGAGGCCGATCGTGGTGCCCGCGTTCTCGAGTTCTCGCCCCTGTTCGATGTGGATTTCCGCGTATGCGGCCAAATCCGGCCCGGCGTAGTCGCCGATCGTCCCGATCTCGCGGAGCGCGGCCCGCACCGAGGTCCCCGCCGGGTCGGTCGTGGCGAGCGCGGTCTCGGCGGGCAGCTTCCCGGCGAAGACCGCGCTGCCCATCATGCTCGGCTTGAACCGGGAACCTTCCTCGTTGAACCAGTTGACGACGGCGACGTTGTAGCGCGGGGAAGCGCCGGAGGCCCTCCAGCGCTCGACGGCTCGGTGCGCGGCGTGGGCTGCCGCCAGAACACCGTAGGCACCGTCGTAGCGGCCCCCGAGCGGCTGGCTGTCCAGGTGCGAACCGCTGAGGACGTACGGCGCGCCCGGCGTGAAGGTGAACAGGCCGAACTGGTTGCCCACGCCGTCGTAGTGCACTTCGAAGCCGTGGCCGGTCAGCCACCGGTGCAGCCAGGCGCGCTGTTCGCCGTCGGCAGCGGTGGCGGCCTGGCGATCGACTCCGCCGCCGGGTGTCGCTCCGAATGCGGAGAGCGTCGCGAAGTCCTTCAGCAGTGCGGTGTTCTGCTCGTCCGGGGCCGGCGAGGCGGAGGCGCTTCTCATGATCAGGTCCTTCTGGCGGGTTCGCGGCTCCTCGGATCCTCCGGTCGGCCGGATCCCAGTCGTCGCTGTTGTCGTGATCGTCGTGCCGTCCATTCGACCCGAACCCGGGTCCGTGGGGAATTGCTGCCCGCCGCCGGAATCGGCGATTTCCTTGGGCGTATGCACAAGTCGCGGTGCAGCCGATCAACCGGGGGCGACCGCGCCGTCCGCGCGTTCTCGGCAGGCCAGGGCGACCAGGACCGCGGCGGCGTGCTCCGGCCGGGTCACGTCGTGCCCGGTGAGCTCGGCGAACCGGTGCAGCCGGTTGAGCACGGTGTTGCGATGGCAGAAGACCTCGTTCGCGACCGCGTTGATCGAACCGGACCGGAGATATGCCCGCACGGTCTCCAGCATGCGAGCCCGCTCATGCGGCGTGCCGGCGGCCGGTGCGGGGAGCACCTCGTCCCGCAGGGCTGCCGCGACCTCGCCCAGGCGGGCGCCGACGACATGCGGCCACCGTTCGACGAGGTGGTGCGGCCGGCCGTCCTCGCCGCTGATCGTCGCGGCCACTTCCACGCTGATCCGCAGCGCCCGGGGCACGTCGGCGAGCCCGTTCGCGATCGGCCCGACGCCGCACGGCACGGAGTCGAGCCACGGCCCCGGTGTCCCCGGCGCCCGGTTCGGCAACTCGGCGATGAGCACCTGGCGCCGGTCGACGTCCTGCAGATGGGCCGGAACGGGCGTGGCCCGCAACCGGTCGGCCGCCTGGCGCAGCGGGCGCGGCGCGTCGACGGGGGCGGCCGCGACCAGGAAGTCGCCCTTCGTGTTCATGCCGAGCGCCTGCGCGACCTGCTCGACGACCTGCGGATCACGTCCCCCGGTGGCCAGCAGCGAATCCACCAGGCGGTTTCGTTCGTCGTCGCGTTCCCTGGCCAGCACGGCGGCCTCGTTCTCGTAGGCCAGGTGCACCCGGGCGCTGTACTCCTCGACCACGTCCCAGACGCGAACGGTGTTGTGCACGAGGAGCGGGAGTTCGGACCGGTCCACCCGGCGCAGAAAAGCCGACCACATCACCCGGAAGTCCAGTCGCACCGCGCGGAGCAGGACTTCCAGCGGGACGCCGAGGTGCGCGCGCCTGCGCCCGATCCGTTCGCAGGTGTCGCCGAGCCGCTGCGGCACGGGCAGGCCCGCGGCGGTGCGCAGGAGCAGTTCGATGCTGGCTTCGGCGTCCTCGCGCAGCTCCTCGTTCGGCACCGCGCCGCTGGCGTAGGGCTCGATCGCGCTCAGCTCCGCGATGAAGTCGTCGACCAGCTCGTCCAGGTCGTCCAAGCACGCATGCACCAGGCCGCGCAGCGGGCCGCCCGGCGCGATATCGACGTCCGCCATGTGTATGCGCCCATTCCGTCGCGATCTTCCAGGTCGTCCGCCTCATTGTGCGGGGCGGGGGAGTGCGCATCGGCGCCTGCGTGACGATTCGGGGCGATCACCGGCCGCTGCTCGTGTGCATTTGCCCGAGCCGCTCCGGGGAAGTAGCGGCATTTCGTCATTGTGCCCGGGTGTCGGTGCGAGCACGCTGTCCGCACAGGATCACCGGGTTCCCACTTGGACATGCGAGAGCCCACGCACCGATACGGGTACATCCCGGTCGATGCGGGGCTCTCTTTGTGTCTGGCCCTAGGCGATGGCCGCACGCACGTGGTCGCGGAGCGGGTTCGGCAGGGCATCGACGCTGAGCCAGTCGGCTCCGGTCACTTCTTCGGTCTGCAACGCACCAACGTCGCCGCTGGTGCGGAACAGGAACCGGAAGTCGAAGTGGTGGTGGTCGGGTTCGCCCTTCGCTGGGTTGGCGGGGATCGGGTGAACGTCGACGTGGATCGGATCTTCCCCATCCACCGATACCAGCTCCAGGTCGAAGCCGGTCTCCTCGCGCAGTTCTCGCAGCGCAGCGCCGAGCAGCGACTCGTCATCGGGTTCGAGGTGACCACCAGGCAGGAGCCAGCGGCCGAGCCCCTTGTGACGGATGTGCAGAACTAGTCCCTCGTCGTTGACGAGGACAGCGCCAGCCGTTGCGTGTCCACGGAACTCGGTGCGAGGCGTGATGTCCACGCCCGCGTCGAGTAGATCCGTGATCATCTTGAGTTCGTCAACGTACTCGGGCCGGACCGTCAGATAGGTCTTGACCGTCTGGGAGAGGTTTTCATGTGTGATCGGCATCTGTTCACCTGTTGAAGTAGTTCAGCCATGTTGCGGCGATCATGGGTCGGCAGTCGGCCACTTCGTGCATGCCGGGCTCCAGGTTGCGTTGGGAAAGCCTGGCAACGGCGGCAAGGATCTCGGCCTGAACCAGGAAGATGAACGGCCCCACGCTCGCGCCGTGGAGAAAGTTCACTGCGTTGCCCTTGTTCAGGAGATAGAAGTAGTGGCCGGTCGTCATGTATCGGGTGATGTCATCGGTGATCGGAGTCCGGTCGTACACCTCCGTGAGTCCGTCCATTTCCAGTTCGTCCTCGCTGCTCGTGACGGTGGCTACGTATGCGCCGTTCCTGAGCTGCGGGAAGTCTTCGCCGTGCAATGACAAGCGGCCGGTGGCGCAGAGCACGAGCCCCGCGTCCACGAGTGCGGACCGGCAATCTCGGGCCACCGTGAACCCCTGCGAGAGGCCCTGCGTTCGGCGTACGGGGTCGATGTCGTACACGGTGACGCGGACCCCCTTTACGTGGAGCAGCCGGGCGATGGAGCTCCCCAGCTTGCCAAAGCCGATCACCAGCGCGTTTCGCCCGTGCAGGATGTCGCCCCGGCTGCGCATGAGGGCTTCGGCGCTGAATACGACTGACTGTCCGACCAGGTAGTCTTCAGGGTCCTTGAGCGGTGACCGCGCCACCGAGACCACCGGGCACGGCAGCTTCAGATCTTGGTATCGCTGGTGTCCGTTCTCGGTGTCCTCCACCACGCCGAGAACTTCCCCCGAGAAGCGGTCACACAACTCGGTGAGGACCGGCGCGAAGTACCCGCCGACGTCCAGTAAGACCACCGGCCTCCCAGCGGCTCGCGCTTCCAGGTAGTCGACGGCACGGTCTGCGTCACTGAAGAGATCACGCGAGAGTCGATCGCACACGTAGCCGTCCGCCTCGACCTGACGTGCCGCGACGTTGTCGATCGACTTCGGCTTGGGCAGCACAGCGCGCAGATCGGTCAGGTGGCCCACGGCCCGAACGAACGCAGGGCGCTCGGGCAGCACGTGGGTGATCAAGAATGAGCTTGGCCGCTCGTCTGCGGGAACTTGAGCAACGATCCGGCCGAAGTAGGCATCGAGGTTCGCTCGCTCGAAAGCTTCCATCTGCGAAACCTGTCCCTTTCGTGTCGGTACTACTTCTCAGCGGTCGTGCGTGGTTCGGTAGCTGGAGAGGGAAGCGCCCAGCGCTGGATGAAGCCGGTTGCGACGGCGGGTCGCTCGGCAGCCTTGTGCCGCGATTTCTCCGATCAGGTAGGCGGCTCCAGCGCTGGGCACTTCATCCCGGAAGAGAAAAATGCTGCGCCGTCGTGTCAGGGGGCGTGCACAACTGGGCAGCATCACCCGATGCTGCCTCGTGCTGATCAGCGCCAGCACGAGGGCATCGGGTTACCTCTGGCGGGGTTTTCCTGGTTCGTGCGGCGGATGGTTCGGGTTGCCGCAGGCGATACACTCCACGCTGGGACTGCCTCCCTTCTCAACTCGTCGGATTGGTGGCCCTGCTCGGTGTCCGGTGTGAGAGCTGCGAGCACCGGCAGGGAATCTGTAGTCAGGCGATGCGAGAAACCTCGGTAGCCTTCGCGGAAGTGGTTCCTGCCAGGTAAGGACTGGCAGGAACCACTTCTGAACGATCTACCTCTAGCGCTTCGGCCAAGATCCGCGCCCGATCGGTCTGCGGTGGGTCGTCGGGGTCGTCGAACGGCCACATGATTTCGTCGCCCTTGGAGGGCAGCGCTGGCAACCAGTTGACGATGTTCGCGCAGACCTGGCACACCGACCGGCGATCGACGGGAGGGCCCTCTCTGATCCTGCGGTGCACAGGCCCATAGAGCCGGTGGCCGCAGGCAACAACGAACGATCCGCCGGAGTCGGTGACATCGCAGACGTGCCAACGAGCTTCGCGGGCGCTCGCGACCCAAGCGCGCTGACTCACGGTCGCCACCCCGTGTCGTCGCCAGCTCGCCAGGCGAGCCAGCTCAGCGCCAACACGATGATCGCCAAGACAACGGTGAACGGAACCATCAAGACGTGCCTCCTGGTTTTGACCCGGCCGAATCGTGTCTGCATTCCTCAATGAGGCAGCTAAGAAGATCGCGAAATGACACTGCCTGATCGACGGTCCATGTCGTGACTTGTGCGGGGGCCGGGGAGAGGATCTTTATTCCTCTTCCTCCTTCTGTTTTTTCGAGGAGCATTCGCCTGCGCTGTCTGGCAACATTGCATTCAGCACTGCGCCAGTGTTCAGAATCCAATCTGGGTACCTCGATCCCACTGATTCCCAATGGGCAAATAGATTCGCAATGAATTGACGCACGCATTCCCCGCAGAAATCGTGTCTGCTTGCGTCCAGTTGCGCGGGCGGTTCTGGTGGCAGTTGCATCTGCTCCCCGCATAGTCCGCCCAGGAGCCCGCCCTGGGAGCTCTCGGCCAGGCATCGCGTTGTGCCATGGATGACCACCGAGCCGACTGGGAGTACCCAGCGCACGAGTTCCTCGTTCGTACCAGCTGTCAGCTCGCCGAAAGTGGCGCGCTTGGTCATCGACACGATGACATCACTCCCCGTTGATCGAGCACCTGATTACGAGCGTGCTCGCTGGGAGGGGGTCGCAAGAGGGAGAATTACAGGGAGCGCAAGGGGAGACTTCGGGGAGAGTTGCACCCCCCGCTGCGCGATCAGTCCATTACACTGAGCGACACCCTGGTCCCAAGGAGTCGACTTGTCTGAGCCGAACGACGCGCTGCGCGCCGCTCGCGAAAGCGTCGAATCGCCGTCGTCACCAGGGCAGCCCTTAACCCGCGAGGAGCTGGCTGAGGCGGTGAATGCGCAGGTCTTCCGCTCGACCGGGAAGGTCACGGCTATCGATGCCAACCACATTGGGAAGTGGGAGCGAGGCGTAATCAGGTGGCCGGCTGCGCACTATCGCGCAGCAATCCGAGCGGTCCTTGACGTTGCAACCGACGCCGACCTTGGGTTTAGAAGAGGCGGCAGCGGGTGTACCACTGAGGACGTGGACCGCAAAACATTCTTACGAAGCACCCTCGGTCTCGGAGCGGGTGCTGCGCTGGCACGCGCCACACCAGCCGTCGCCGCACTGGCAGGCGGGCAAGACGATCTCGTGTCAGCAGTCGCAGGCCCGACCCAGGATTACCGGCGCATGGAATCCAGCGTCTCGTCTCAGTACCTCGCTCCAGCCGCAGAAGGGCACCTGCGACTGGCCAAGCAGGTAGTGCATGAGAAAGTTCGCAGCAGCAAGGGCTTTTCAACGTTGAGCGAGATCGCGGGCCTCGCAGCGTGGCTTGCGGCAGATCGAGGTGACTCCGCGACGGCTCGCGCTCGCTACAAGGAGAGCATCCGCTACGCGGAATCGTCTCGAAATTCGCTGCTGGTCTCCTACATGACGGCCAGCTTGGGGCACTACGCCGTTGAGATGGGTGATCCCCGCCAAGGATTGCATCTGCTCGATCGCGCTGCGCAGTACCAGGACGGTCACACTCCTGCTGCTGCACGCGCCTGGCTGGCTTCCCTGCGTGCCGTCGCGTTCGGCGCGATGGGAGATCGAGCGCAAACGTTGGACGCGCTCCGAACAGCTCAGCGCAACACCGATCGCCAGACCAGCGACGCTCAATGGCCGTGGGTGTTCGCGTTTACTTCCGCCAAGGCGGCTCGATACCAGTCAACCGCGCTTGCCGCGCTGGGCGACTACTCGGGCTCCCGTGCTGCCTATACAGCCGCGATCCCCACGATCACCGCGCCAAAGCCACTGGCGCTTGCAAAGGTCGAGTTCGCGGATCTCATGGTGTCCATGCGCCAGGAGGATGAAGCGTGTCGTCTCGCAGTGGAGGCGCTTCAGGTCGGTAAGCAGTACGGCTCGGAAAAGATCGTCGAGCGCGTGCGTGATCTGCGTTCCCGGATGGGCACGATGTGCCGCGACGCCAAGTTGCTTGATCGTATGTTGATCGACCTCTACGACTGAAGGAGCGACTGTGACGCGACTTGCTGTGACGGGACACCGAGGGCTGCCACAGCAGACCACAGAACTGGTGCAGCATGCGCTCCGTGTCGAGTTGGGGAAGTATGGCGACTCCCTGATCGGGCTGAGCTGCATCGCGGACGGCGCGGATACGCTCTTCGCACGAGCGGTCCTCGATCAAGGCGGGTCGCTGATCGTCATCGTTCCGGCAGCCAACTACCGCGAGAAACTTCCGGAAGAGCACCACGCCGACTACGACGAACTGTTCAGCCGGGCCTCGGAGATCATCCGGCTCGACTTCCCCGATTCGACCTCCGAGTCCCACATGACGGCCAGCGTCAAGATGATCGAGCTGGCAGATCGCCTCGTTGCGGTGTGGGATGGCAAGCCTGCTCGGGGCTACGGGGGCACGGCTGATGTTGTGGATGCCGCTCGTGAGCGTGATCTCCCGGTCACCGTCATCTGGCCGGATGGAGCCGAGCGCGACTAGCCTCGCTGCATGTTGGTGGCCAGTTGCAATTCCCCGCAGGCGAGCACCGAATGAGTCTGGGTTCCGGTCCGCGCTGCTAGAGCATCGGCTGCACGATGCCGTTCTCGTCCACGTTGCCGGCGAATTCCTCCCAGTCCATGTTCGCTATCGAGAGGTTGTTCTCGATCTCCTGGATCGCCGGTGGAGTGGCGCGGAAGGTCTGGCCGAGGTTTTCCTCGTCGAGATCGACGACCAGCACGTGGCGTTCGGGGGATTCCATGGTCGCCTTGTCGGCGACGACCAGCAACGCCCAGTCGGCGTCCGGCGGCACCAGCTGGACGAGTTGTGCGGCGGTCAGGCCTTCGAACCTGATGTCGTCGACGGGTTCCACGTCCGCGGTGAAGACGTCGTCGTCGAACACCTGGCGCGGTGCGGTCACCTGGCTGCTCGCAGCGGCCCACGCCTCGTCGTCGGAGAAATCGGTGCGCACCAGGGGCACCGACCCGATCAGCGGCAACTGCGGCGTGCCGGCCGGAACCTCCGCTGGCGCCACCGGTTCGCGCGCCTCCTCGAACAGCGGCGCTTCCGGGGGTTCCACGAGCGTGCCCCGGTAGGCGACCGGGGCTTGGCCCGCCGGTTGGCGGTAGCCGATGAAGTTGGCGCTGGATCGCTTGAGGGTCAGGCCGCTGACCACGAACTCCTCGGACTCGCCGGACCAGCCGGGCTTCCACAGCCCGACCGAGTACGCGTTGCCCGACCGGTCGCGCCACGCCGCCCACTGCAGCGGCGACTCCTCGCCGTCATCGATGAGGAACCGCAGCCGTCCCGCCGGGTGCCACCCCTTGCCCAGGGTTTCGGTGGTGAACTCGAACCCGTGGACACCATCGGCGTCCTCGAAGACCTCGTGGCCTTCGAGCTCGCCGCGAACCTGGACCAGATGGGCGCTGGCTGCTCGCCGGTGGCCGAAACAACTGCTCATGTCCGGCGCGAATGCGAGCGCGGACTCCGCGCCGTCCCGCGTGACCCAGGACAGCTGCTCCGGCACCGCGCTCCCGTCTTCGGCGAGGTGCACCAGCAGCCGAGGGCCTGGCTCCCACTCCACGGCCGCCAGATCACGCCGCCACATGCGAAAGACGAACACCGAAGCGTCGCCCGAAGCCGACTGCACAGAAGTCTCCTCGAAACCACGGCGCCGGGACACCCGGCCCGGCGGCACCTCACGAGCGAGACCCAACGTAGCCACGCCCCATGACAGGCAGCGCCACATCCAGCGAGGACTGTCCCTGCGGGCATGTTGCGAAGCCTGAAAGGGCAGCGGAATGCTCGACTGTCTCTTGTGGACTCCGGTGCTCAGCGGGTGTGGACCGAAACCGCGTAGTCGCCGTCGGTGAAGGGAGCCCGGTCCCAGGTGGCGAACCGGTCGGTCAGCGTGAGCCCGGCCGCCGCCGCGTGCGCGTCGTAGTCGGCGATCCGGTAACCGCGGTGGAGGCTGAAACCGGCGATGAGCAGTCCCGCGGGGCGCACGTGGCGGGCCACGCCGGCCACGAGCGCCGCTTGCGTGCCGGGCGGCGTGAACAGCGGGACGTTGCCGGCCATGACGACCACGTCGAAGGTCCGCCCGAGGTCGAGCCCGGCCAGGTCGGCTCGGACCCAGGTGATCTCCGGGGCCAGGCGGCGGGCGGTGGTCAGCATCGAGCCGTCGACATCGGCCCCGACGACCTCGATGTCGTGCCGGGCCAGTTCGATCGCCACGCGGCCCGTCCCGCAACCGGCGTCGAGGACGCTCGCGGGGGAGAAGGAGCGGACGAAGCCCGCTTCGCCGTGGACATCCGCCCCGGAAGCCGCCAATGCGTCGAACCGCCGCTGGTAGTCCTCGCCGTCCCACCCGGCGGGTGCGGTGGTGGCGGTGTCGCGTCCTTCAGGCATGGCTCGATCTTCGCATTCCCCGGAGACCTGCGAGTACTACCGGCAGGCCGGCAGTACTCGCAGGTGGTGGTCAGGAAACCGGATCTTCGGATCCTTCCCGGCGTGCGCCGGTGCTCGCGGCCTCCGGCCCGTTCTGCGTGCGCTGCTCGGCTTCCAGCCGCTCCGCCTCCTCGCCGCCGATCGCTTCGCCGCGGGCGACGAGCCCGGCGACGTCCGAGAGCGGGATCTGCTTGAGGACCAGGGCGAGCAGGAAGGCGATGCCGATGAACGGCAGCAGGTACCAGAACACGGGCGCGAGGGCGTCGGCGTAGGCCGTGACCACGCCGTCGCGGAGCTGCTCGGGGAGCTGGCTCAGCGTCTTGGGGTCGAGCGTCGCGGTCGCGGTCGAGGCGTCCGACGCCGAGGCGCCGGAGGCGGTGAAGACCCCGTTGAGGTTCTCGGTGAGGCGGGTGGTGAAGATCGTGCCGAACACCGCGGTGCCGAGCGCGGCACCGACCTCGCGGAAGTAGTTGTTGGTGCTCGTCGCGGTGCCGATCATGGCGGGCGGGACCGCGTTCTGCACGACCAGCACGACCACCTGCATGATGAGCCCGAGGCCGGCGCCGAAGATGAACAGGTAGACGCAGATCAGCCAGATCGGGGTGTCGGCGGCGAGCGTCGTCATCAGGACCATGGCGACGGCGGTGATGATGGTGCCGACGATCGGGAAGATCCGGTAGCGGCCGGTCTTGGTGATCGCGGTGCCCGAGGCGATCGACGTGCCGAGCAGACCCACCATCATCGGCAGGAGCAGCAGCCCGGAGGCGGCCGCCGAGGTCCCCGACGACATCTGCAGGAACGTCGGCACGAAGCCGATGGCGGCGAACATGCCGAGGCCCAGCGCGAGGCCGATCGCGGTGGCGTTCACGAAGATCGGGTTGCGGAACAGGCTCAGCGGGATGATCGGGTCCGCGGCGCGCGCCTCGGTGATGACGAACGCGACCGTCGCGGCGAGCAGGCCGAGGCCCCAGGCCCACGTCTCGACCGCGGTCCAGCCGTGCGCCTTGTCGCCGCCGAAGTCGGTGAAGAAGATGAGGCACGTCGTGGCGGTGGAGAGGAACACGACGCCGAGGACGTCGATCGGCTGGGTCGCCTTCTTGTCCGGCAGGGTCAGCGCGACGAGCGCGATGATGAAGGCGGCGATGCCGACCGGGATGTTGATGTAGAACGCCCACTGCCAGGTCAGGTGGTCCACGAAGAACCCGCCGAGCAGGGGGCCGCCGACGGCCGACAGGCCGAAGATGCCGCCGAGCGGGCCGAGGTACTTGCCGCGCTCGTTGGCGGGCACGATGTCGGCGATGATCGCCTGCGACAGGATCATGAGCCCGCCGCCGCCGAGGCCCTGCATGGCCCGGAACACCACGAACGCCCAGAAGTCCGTGGCGAACGCGCAGCCCACCGAGGCGAGCGTGAACAGCGCGATCGCGATGAGGAACAGCCGGCGCCGGCCGAGGACGTCGCCGAACTTGCCGTAGATCGGCATGACGATCGTGGTCGCGAGGAGGTAGGCGGTGGTGATCCACACCTGGTGCTCGACGCCGCCGAGATCGCCGACGATGGTCGGCATGGCGGTCGCTACGATCGTCTGGTCGAGGCTGGACAGCAGCATGCCCGCGATGAGCGCGCTGAAGATGATCCAGATCCGTCGCTGCGTCAGCAGCAGCGGGGCGGGCGCGGTGGTGGTCATGACTTCCGTTCGAGGTTCGGCGCGAAGAGCTCGCGGGCGGCGGCCAGCCGGCGGGCGAGGATCTCCGCGAAGGAGTCGGAGTTCGACAGGGTGAGGAATTCCCGCACGGCGGCCGAGATCAGGGCGCGGATGACCTGCACGGCGGCGGCGGCGCGCAGATCACCGGGAGCGAGGCCCTCGCGCTGTTCGACGAGCTCCACGTCGGACTGCTCGTCGCGCTGCATCTTCTCGACGAACCGGGTGAGCAGCCGGGGCTCGCGCTCGAACACGGCGAGGACGTCGCGGATGCTCTCGGCCGTGATGTCCGCGCGTTCCCAGCGCTGCACCGCCAACTCGGCGAGCTCGTCGAGCAGGGTCGGCGAGAGGCCGGGGCTCGCGGAGCCGCGCGCCAGGAACTGGTCCGTGAGCGCGTCGTCATCCTTGCGTGCGGTGATTCCCAGGACAGCGTCGTCCTTGGAAGCGAAGTAGTTGAAGAAGGTGCGGCGGGAGATGTCGACCTGCTCGCAGACTTCCTCGACGGTGAACCCGGACAGCCCGCGTTCGGCGGTCAACCGGAGAGCGACGGAGGTCACCTGAGCAGCGGTCGCGGCCATGCGCCGCTCGCGAATGTTAGTTGCACGATTCATCTCATAGTGCAGTATTGCACCCTCGGTTGCACAGTGCATCAATACCCACTGTGCTCCCGGCCGCACCCAACCGGGCGGCGGCTGACACGTCCGCGTTCCAGCGCCCTGGTCGGGAGCACTTCCGCGACGCGGAGTTCGTGACGGGCTTCGAGGTGCGCATGGAATCACGCCTTCTCTGCGGCGATGAGTGGCGGCGACGGCATGCGTGACTCGGCCCAGCGAGGGGGGTCGCTGGGCCGGTGGGTGTCAGGCGTTCCAGGTCAGGGGGAGCTTCTCCACTTCGTAGATGTTCGAGTTGGTGTGCATCGGCACTTCTTCCGCGGGTATCGCCAGGCTCAGGTCCGGGAACCGGGTGACGAGTGCCGGGAGTGCCGTTCGCAGCTCTATTCGTGCGAGGTGCTGGCCGAGGCACTGGTGGACGCCGTGGACGAAGGTGAGGTGTCCGGTCGCGTTGCGGCGCAGGTCCAGGGCGTCCGGGTTGGGGAACTTGCCCGGGTCCCGGTTGGCCGCGTCCATGGAGACGGTGACGCTTTCTCCCGCCTTGATCAGGCGGCCGTCGATTTCGGCGTCTTCCAGTGCGGCCCGAACCGTGCAGGGGCCGATTCCGGTGTAGCGCAGCAATTCCTCGACCGCTCCGTCGGCGAGGTCCGGGTCGTTGCGCAGAGCGGCGAGCTGGTCGGGGTTTATCAGGAGGGCGAAGGTGGCCATCCCGATCACGCTCGCCGTGGTGTGCAGGCCCGCGAACAGGAGGAAGGCGCCGAGTCCGAACAGCTCCTCGTCGGTCAGGTCACTGGTGGTCAGTTCGCTGAGGACGTCGTCGGTGGGGTTGGCGCGCTTGGCCAGGACGAGCTCGCTGATGTAGTCCTGCAGCCCCTTCAGCGCGGCGATCTGGTCCTCCGGGGTGGTCCCGTCCCGCAGCACCACGCCGTCCGCGAGGTGCTGGAACTTCTCGCGATCGGTGTAGGGGACGCCCAGCAGCTCGCAGATCACCAGCGCCGGAATCGGTCGCGCGTACAACTCCATGAGGTCGGCCGGAGACCCCTGCCGCTGCATCGCGTCCAGGCGCTCGGTGGTGAACTCCGCCACCCGATCCGCCAGCAGGCGGATGCGGCGCGGGGTGAACTTCCCGGCCAGCAGCCTGCGGTAGCGGGTGTGCTCCGGCGCGTCCAACCCGAGGAAGTCCCCCGGCGATGCGGGAGGCGCCGGCTCGGTGATACCGGGCATCGGCATGTGCAGCAGCTCGTACCGGTTGCTGAACCCGGGATGCGCGAGCACGGCGCGGGCCTGGTCGTAGCCGGTCGCCAGCCAGCCCTCGTGCCCGTCCGGGTAGGTCATCTGCACGAGCGGCTGTTCCTCGCGCAGGCGAGCGAGCTCCGGTGGCAGGTGGAACGGGTGCTCGGGAGACCGCTGGAACAGCAGCTCCAGCTTGGTGAAAGGTTCTGCCATCATCGAATTCCTCCTACTGGTAAGGGATTTCGCAGCATGCGGCGTGCGGTTCGGACGCCGCGGGGGTGGTTCCAGCCGATGGCGGCGGTGACCCCGTCGTCGCCTTCGGCCAGCGCGAGGAAGCGGCCCTCGCGGGGATTTCCTTCGGCGATCCGGATCCGCGCTTGCGGCGCGATGACGCCGTGCACCTGGATCTTGGTGTCGTACTGGTCCGACCAGAAGTACGGGATCGGGCTGTACCGGCGGTCGCCGCCGAGGATGTTTTCGGCGACGACCAGGGCCTGTTCCGTGGCGTTGGTGCGGGTTTCCAGCCGCGCGGTGGTGCCGGTGCCGGGGTCGTGCCAGCGAGCGACGTCGCCGACCGCGTACACGTCGTCGGCGGCTCGCAGCGAGGCGTCGCAGCCCACCCCGTCGTCCAGGTGCAGGCCGCTGTCCGCCAGCCATCCGGTGGCGGGCGCGGACCCGGCGGCCAGCACCGCGAGATCGGCCTCGACGACCTCGCCCGAGGTCAGTTCCACCCCGGAGGTCTTGCCGTCGGCACCGATGAGCCGGGCGGCGCCGACGCCGGTGCGCAGCCGCACGCCGCGCGATTCGTGCAGTGCGGCGACGTGACCGCCGAGCTCGGCCCCGAGCTGCAACGCCATCGGCACCGGTCCCGGATCGATGAGCGTCACCTGCTTGCCGAGAGCGCAGCAGGCGGCCGCTACCTCGCAGCCGAGGACTCCCGCGCCGATCACTGCGACTCGCCGTGCGGCCTGGAGGTCCTGCTTGAGGCGGAGCGCGTCGTCCAGCGTCCGGAGGGTGCGCGCGTCGGCGAAGCCGGCCGGTCGGCACGGCACCAGGCCGGTCGCGATCACCAGCGCCCCGTACGACAGGGCCTTGCCCCGGTCCAGCACGACCGTGCGGGTGTCGAGCCGGAGCCGCTCGGCGCGGTGGCCGAGCAGCCAGTCCACCTGCAGTTCGTCCAGCCCGCCGGCGGGACGCAGGTGGACCGCCTCCGCGGACCACCGTCCGATGAGGACCTCCTTGGACAGCGGCGGCCGGTCGTAGGGCGGGCGAGGTTCTTCGCCGACGATCCTGATCCGGCCGGTGAATCCCTTGCGGCGCAAGGCCTCCGCCACGGTCAGGCCGCCCACGGACGCGCCGACGATCAGCACGTCGTCGGGGATGGTCACGGCGTTTCCTCGATGCGGATCGCAGCGGCGGGGCACAGCATCGCGGCTTCCCGCACCGCATCGTGCAGGTCGGCCCGCGGTGCCGGGTCGAGCAGCACCACGACACCGTCCTCGTCGCGCTGGTCGAACACCTCCTCGGCGGCGAGCACGCACTGGCCGCCGCCGGTGCACTTCACTTCGTCCACGGTGATCTTCATGTTGAGCTCCAATGGGTTCGGGTTCGTACGTCAGACTTCTGCGGTGACCCGCTGAGGGGTGGGAGTGGTGCGGCCCTTCATGACGAGGCGGGCGAGCACGGCGGCGGCGAGCAC
Source organism: Saccharopolyspora elongata (assembly GCF_004348985.1). Classification (GTDB taxonomy): domain Bacteria; phylum Actinomycetota; class Actinomycetes; order Mycobacteriales; family Pseudonocardiaceae; genus Saccharopolyspora; species Saccharopolyspora elongata. The sequence continues at coordinate 49,364 of NZ_SMKW01000022.1, forward strand.
GAGCGCGGCGGTGGCCCAGCAGGTGATCGCCATGCCCGAGCTGAACGCCTCGCGAGCGGCGTGCGCGAGCCCGGCATCGCCCAGCGCGAGCGCATCGCCGATCGAGGTGCGGGCCGGTTCTGGTGCGGTCGCGGGCATCGCGGAGGTGTAGTTCGCGGCCAGGACGCTGCCGAGGATGGCGATCCCGAGGGCTCCGCCGGCCTGCTGCATCGTGTCGTTCACCGCGGATCCGACGCCCGCGTGCTCCGGCGGAACGGCGTTCATGAGCGCCGCGACGGCGGCTGGCTGCGCGAGACCGGCCCCGACGCCGAACACCGTCAGCGCCGATGCCACCGCGACGACGCCGCTGTCCGGGGAAAGGCTTCCCAGCAAGGCGAATCCGACGGCCACCACGGTCAGCCCTACCGCGGTCATGGTCCGGTTGCCGATCTTGTCGCCGAGGGTGGCGCCGAGGGCGTTGGTCAGGATCGTGGCCAACGCGATGGGCACCATCATCGCGCCCGCCTGCGTCGGGGTGTAGCCGAGGACGAACTGCAGGTACTGGGTGAACACCAGGACCAGCCCGCCGAATCCGACCTGAGTCAGGACCAGCGCGAAGCTACCGCCGGAGAAATCGCGGTCCCGGTACAGCGCGAGCGGGACCATCGGGGACGCCGTCCTGGTCTCCCAGACCGCGAACGCGATCAGGACGACCACGGCCACCGCGAGCCGGGTCAGGGTGGCCGGGTGGGTCAGGCCGGTGACCGGGAGTTCGATGATCGCCCACACCAGCACGGTCAGCCCGACCATCGACAGGACCGCGCCGAGCGGGTCGGCCCGGCGGGCGGGCGCCCGGGATTCGGGCATCAGGGCGAGCGCGGCGATGATCGCCAGGACCGCGATCGGGACGTTGATGAGGAAGACCGATCCCCAGCCGAAGCCGGTGACCAGCACCCCGCCGAGGATGGGCCCGCCGATCATGCCGACCATCAGCACCGACGACCAGACCGAGGTGGCCTTGCGCCGCTCCTCGTCGTCGAACACCGTGATCAGGATCGACAGCGTGCTCGGCAGCACCAGCGCGCAGCCCACGCCCATCAGGGCGCGGTAGGCGATCAGCTCGCCCGAGCTCGCCGCGCCGGCGGCCAGCAGCGAGGCCAGCCCGAACAGGGCCAGGCCGATGATCATCACCCGCCGTCGCCCGTACCGGTCCGACAGGCTGCCCGCGGTGAGCAGCAGGCCCGCGGTGGTCAGGATGTAGGCGTCGCCGATCCACTGGATGTCCTGGGAGTCCGCCCCCAGGTCCTGGACCAGCACCGGGATCGCGACCGTGAGCACCTGGTTGTCGATCGTCAGGACCAGGGTGCTCAGGCACAGCACGACCAGGACGAGCCAGCGTCGTGGGTTGGGTTGCGTTTTCGACACGCCGGCAACAGTGCCGACCGGCGATGACAGCCGTCTGACAGCGACCTGACAGCCCGGCCGCGCCGCTGTCAGGTCGTGTAAGCGGTCAGCCGGTCGAGCGCTTCATGGCGCGGCATTTCGGCGCCCCGGCGGTACGCCTCGTCGTATTCGGCCTGGCCGAGGCGCCGCGCGAGTTCGGTGACGAGCTCGCGCAGTTCCGGGTCGCCGTGGTCGAACGCACCGCGGATGGTCTGGCTCATACCCAGCGCGGTGGCAGCACCGACCGGATCGCCCTCCAGGCGCAGCAGCATCGCGAGCTGCTGGGCGGCCGGCGCGATGTCCCGGTGGGCGAATGCCGCCGTGACGGCGCTGGGGAGCAGCACGCGCGCCCCCGCGGCGTCGCCCGCTGCGAGCCGGTTCGCCATCCTCGCCGAGGCGATCCGGGCCTCGATCGACTCGGCGGGCAGCGGCGTCTCGCGGGCCAGCAGCGCCATCCGGTCGAGCACCCGGTCCGCGCGGTCCGGATGTCCCGAGCGGCGGTGGAACTCGGCGATGGCGACCAGGGTTTCGGCTTCCAGAAACCGCTGGCCGCGGTCCCGGGCCTCCTGCTCGGCGGCGTCGATGTCACGCCGGGCGCCGTCGAGATCTCCGCTGCGCATCCGTTCGGTGGCGAGCCCGATCCGGTACGAGAACGCGTCCTGCGGGGTCAGCGCGAGGCTCCGTTCGAAGGCGGCGATCGCCTCGTCGTGGTCGCCGTCGACGGAGCGCACCTGCGCCTGGCCGGACAGCACCATCGCCGTCCACAGGCGGTCACCGGTCTCCTCGAAGCCGCGCAACGCGTGCGCCAGCGCCGTCGAGCAGCCGCCCCAGTCGCCTTGATCGCGGTGGATGAACGCTTCCACCATGAACGTGCAGGCGGTGGCCCACCGGTCGGAGCGGGCGCGGACCTCCCGCATCTGGCGTGCGACCAGCTCGTCCAGGCCGAGGAAGTGCCCCATCGGCAGGGTCGCCATCAGCAGCATCGGGTAGCGCTGGAGCGCTCCGGTGCGCGCGCAGTCCTCGATCAGCGCGTGAGTCCGCTCGGCGTCGGCCTTCGGCCCGCTGTCTCCGGCCAGCAGGTGGATCGCGGTGAACGCGGCGCGGGCGTCCTCGGGCAGCGCGTCGCCGAACTCGACCACCCTGGCCACGTAGTTGTCGGACCGCGCGTCGTAGCGCAGGGAGTTCCAGTACCAGTACAGCGGGCCGAGGATCTGGACCGCGGTGCCCGGATCCTCGTCGTCGATGGCCGATCGCAGTGCGAACATCAGGTTGTCGTACTCGGCGTCGAAGATCAGCAGGGACTCCGGCTGCCGGGCGGAGCGCAGCAGCGGTTCGTGCTCCTCGGCCAACTCGGCGAAGTAGCGCGTGAATCTGCCCCGGACCGGCTCTTCTTCCCCGGCCTGCCGGAGTTTGTGCGCGGCGTGGGCCCGAATGCTCTCCAGCATCCGGTACCCGTTCCCGGTCTGCTCCACGATGGACTTCTCGACCAGCGCGTCGAGCACGTAGCCGACGTCGTCGGCAGGCAGGTCCGCCGCGTCCGAGCACACCGCCACCGCCGCGTCGCCACCGGTCGCGGCGGGGAACACCGACATCCGCCGTGCCAGCAGCCTTTCCTGCTCGGTCAGCAGGTCCCAGCTCCACTCGATCACCGCGTGCAGGGTGCGCTGGCGCGGCTGCGCCCCCCGGTTTCCCGTGGACAGCAACCGGAACCGGTCGTCGAGTCGCCGCTCGATCTGCTCGGGGCTCATCGCCCGCAGCCGTGCGGCGGCCAGTTCCAGGGCGAGCGGCAGGCCGTCCAGCCTGCGCACCACGTTCACCACCGCATCCACAGTGGACATGTTCAGCTCGAAGCCCGGCCGCACGGCCGCCGCGCGGTCGACGAAAAGCCGCACCGCGGCGGACCCGGACGCATCCGCCGGGTCCGCGCGGTGCCGCGGCAGGTCGAGCGGCCCGAGGCGGCACAGCGCCTCGCCCATGACCTCCAGCGACTCCCGGCTGGTGGCGAGGATGGCCAGCTGCGGCTGGCGTTCCAGCAGCTGCCGGGCGAACTCCGCGGCGGCCCCGACGACGTGCTCGCAGTTGTCCAGGACGAGCACGGCCTCTCCGCCGCCGAGCAGCTCGACCACCCGGTCCAGCGGGTCGCCCGGGCCGCCGCCGGAGATCCTGCCGTCCGGGGAGCTGAGCACGCCGAGCACCGCGTCGGCCACGCTGCCCGGTCCGCTCACCCCGGCGAGCGGGACCAGCCACAACCGGCCGCGCCGGTGGGCCCGATGCCTGGACGCCGCCTCCACCGCCAGCCGGGTCTTGCCCACGCCGCCGGGCCCGAGGACCGTGACCAGCCGGGAGGTCTGCATCAACTCGGCGAGCAGCGCCAACTCGTCGTCTCGGCCGACGAACGTGGTCAGCGGCGCGGGCAGGCGGCCCGGTGCCGATTCGGGCCGTGCCGCCGGGCGGTTCGTCCCGCCGCGCAGCACGGCCAGGTGTGCTTCCCGCACCTCGGCGGAAGGATCGACGCCGAGCTCGTCGGCGAGCGTGCCGCGGAGTTCCTCGTGCACGGCCAGGGCGTCGGCCTGGCGGCCGGCCGCGTGCAGCGCGCGCATGCGCAGCGCGGCCAGCCGTTCCCGGAGCGGGTGCTCCGCGGAGAGCGTCTCCAGGTCGGCCAGGATCTCGGCGTGGTGGCCGAGTCGCAGCTCCGCATCGAAACGGTCTTCGACGGCGCCGATCCGGAGTTCCTCCAGGCGCACGCCGGCCCTGGTGGCGAACGGGGCGTCGAGCACGTCGGAGAAGGCGGTGCCCTGCCACAGGGCGAGCGCGGCGCCGAGCGATGCGGCCGCTTCGCGCGGCACGTCCGCTGCTAGTTCCCGCCTGCCCCGCGCGGCCATCTCCTCGAACCGGTGCGCGTCGACGTTCTCCGCGGGCACCGCGAGTCGGTAGCCCGTCCGCGTCGACTCCAGCGTCCCGGCGTCCCCCAACGCCTTTCGCAGCCGGTACACCACTGCGTGCAATGCGTTGACCGCGTCCGCCGGCGGATCGTCGTACCAGAGGTCGTCGATGAGCGAACCGGTCGGCACGATCTCGCCCGCGCTCAGCGCGAGCCTCGCCAGCAGCATGCGCGGCCCGGAACCCGGGACGCGGATCGGAGTCCCGTCCTCCGCGCAGGCCCCGACCGGCCCGAGCACTGTCACCCGCATGGTCCCCAGTCCTTCGCATCGCCCGTCGTCCCCGAGGGTGGCGAGCCACACCGCGGGCGAACGAGATCATCGTAGGACCGGCCGCGGGTCCCTTTTGCGGGTGTGGGAAGTCGGCCTGGTCCGGCTGGCCGGGGAGCGGGGTGGGCGGGAGCGCCTGCGCAGGCATGGTCCACAGTGGATCAATAGGGTGCGCGGTCATTCCGTTGGGAGGCTGCTGAAGTACTGGGATGGGGGCTTGCCGAGGCAGCGGCGGAACATCGCGCTGAACGCGCTTGGGCTCTCGTAGGACAGCTGCGCCGACACCCGCGTGACCGACTCGCCCTTGGCGAGCATCTCGACGGCCGCCAGCAGCCGCGCCTGCTGGCGCCAGCGGCCGAACGTGCAGCCGACCTCGGCGACGAATCGGCGGGCCAGCGTCCGCTCGCTCATGTGCGCGTGGTGCGCCGCGTCGGCGGTGGTCCACGCGAGCTCCGGCTCGTCGATGAGGCGTCGGCACACCTGCAGCAGGGCGGGATGGCGGGGGAGGGGCAGTTGCAGGGGTACCACGGTCAGCGGCGCGAACTCGTCCAGCAGCAGCTCCATGACCAGCCCGTCACGGCCGCGCGGGTCGTAGTCGATCGGGATCTTGGTCGCCGCGAGCAGCAGTTCGCGCAGCAACGGCGTGACCGCCACCACGGTGCACGACGTCGGTAGGTGCGGGCGTGCACCGGGCTCGACGTAGACGGTGCGCATCGGGACCGCGCCGGAGGTGCGCATCGCGTGCACAACCCCACCGGGGATCCAGACCGCCCGCTGCGGCGGTGCCACCCAGGTGCCATCCGGGGTGGTGACGGTGATCGCTCCGGACGTCCCGTAGATCAGCTGGGCCCGGCGGTGCGAGTGCTCCGGGATGGTGTGGCCGTCCGGCAGGTCGCGGGCCATCGCGGCGAGCGGCCGGGCGGTGCGCTGGTAGTCCTCGCGGTCCTCGCTCTTGCCGAACATTGGCAGCCCTTCGACGATGTATGACCGGTTCGCGCGAGACAGCCAGTGGTTGTCCGCCGGAGACTGTAGTCCGGCCGAACGACGGGCGTGATCGAGTGCCTGCGAGGCGTCGGAGGCAGGAGCGCTCGGGCCGGACCGTTGTGCAGGGACTACGCGGAGGATGTTGACCGATGATCGTCGATGGGATCGAGCGTAGCCGGGAGTGGCTGGACGCCGAGTACAACGTGCGCGCCGGCATTCCGGACCACGAGGAGATCTTCGCCCGGTGGACTGCGGAGAGCGAGCAGCTGCGCTCCACAGCGGACGTGCGGTCGGTCGGCTACGGCGACCATCCGAATCAGGCGTTCGACGTCTACCTGCCGGCGGACCCGACCGGGGCGGACCCGTTGCTGGTGTTCGTGCACGGCGGGTACTGGCAGTCGCTGGACAAGGAGATGTTCGGCTTCCTCGCCGCGCCGTACATGGCCCGCGGCATTTGCTTCGCCTCGCTGGACTACCGCCTCGCGCCCGAGGCGGGCATGGACGAGATCGTCGCCGACGTGCGCGCCGGTATCGCGGAGATCGCCAGGCGCGCCACGCAGTTCGGTGCCGACCCGGGGCGGATCTTCGTCGCCGGGCACTCCGCCGGCGGCCACCTCGCGGCCACGGCCATGGCCACGCCCTGGGAGGACTTCGGCCTGCCCGCCGACCTGGTGACCGGGGCGTGCGCGATCAGCGGCCTCTACGACCTCGAACCGATCCAGGCCTCCTACCTCAACGAGAAGCTGGGCATGACGCGCGAGACCGCGCGGCGCAACAGCCCGGTCCGGCAGCAGCCCGCCCACGCATCCCCGCTGATCCTGACCTTCGGGGGCGCCGAGTCGTCGGAGTTCGCGCGCCAGCAGGCGGACCTCGTGCGCGCGTGGTCGGCGCACGGGGTGCCGTGCGAGGTGGTGGACCAGGCCGACGGTCACCACTTCGATGCCGTGGAGCGGCTCGCCACCGACGGCCCGCTGTGGGAGGCGGTGCTGGCCATGGTCCGCGGCGCCTGAAATTGAATCGCGCCGAGCGGCCTCCGGCAGCTACGGTTCGTGGCGTGTTCGTCGATCTTGCCCGCAAGCACGGGCTGCACGTTCGCGTGCTCGAAGTTGATGAGACGGGCTGGGATTTCCAGGTCGGGCACGCCGTGGATGCCGACGGCGCGCGGTGGGTGCTCCGCATGCCGCGGCGTCCCGAGGTCAGCGAGCTGATCGCGGGGGAGCGCCGGCTGCTGGAGTTTCTGCGTCCGCGGTTGGACGTCACGTTGCCGCAGTGGGAGGTGTGCACCTCCGAGCTCGTCGCCTACCGGCGGCTGCCCGGTTCGCCGTTGGGGCCGGAAGATCCGGTGACGTTGGACTACCAGTGGCGGATGGACGTGCCCGAGGAGCTCTTCGGGGTCCTCGGCGCGGTGATCGCGGAGCTCCACCGCGCGTCGGCGGCGGAGGTCGCCGAGCTCGGTGTTCCGGTGTCGGAGCGCACGGCGTTGCGCGAAGAGGCCGACGACCACCTCCGCCGCGCGGTGTCCGAATTGGACGTTCCGGAGCCGCGGGCTCGCCGGTGGCGGGAGTGGATCGACGACGACCGGTACTGGATCGGCGAGTCCGCCGGGCTCCGCCTGGTGCACGCCGACCTGCACCCGGGGCACCTGCTCGTGGACGACTCCGGAACGCTGACCGGAATCCTGGACTGGACCGACGCCGCGGTCGACGATCCGGCGCTCGACTTCATCGCCCCGCGCCGGGCGTTCGGCGAAGCCGGTCTCGACCGGTTGCTGGCGGCCTACGTCGACGCGGGCGGGCGGCCGCGCGAGCACTTCCGCGCGCACATCGAGCAGCTGTCGGCGTTCTTGTTCAGCGTCTCGCTCGGCATCCACGGGATCGACACGGGCAACGACGGCTACGTGAAGATCGCCCAAGAGCGCCTGCAGGCGTGACGTGCGGCCTGGGGTTCGGCGGCGCGGGCCGCCGAACCCCGGGTTCCGTCAGAGCCAGCCGGGCAGCACGAAGATCGCCACCGACAATACGGGCGCGACCACGATCATGCTCATGCCCCACGTCATCAGCCGCTTGAACGTGGTGTCCCGCGCCTCCTCCGGGGTGCTGGCGATGACGAGCGCACCGCTGGTCGAGAACGGGGACGAGTCGACCACGGACGACGAGATCGCCAGGGCGATGATCAGGCCGACCGCGCCGACCTGACCGGTCAGCAGGAACGGCACCGCGAGCGGGATGAGCGCGCCGAGGATCCCGGTGGTCGACGCGAACGCGGACACCCCGCCGCCGATCAGGCAGATGACGAACGCGGCCAGCAGCGGGATCCCGATGCCGACGACGCCGTTGCCGAGGTACTCGATGGTGCCGACGCTCTCCATCAGGCTCACGTACGTCACCACGCCGCAGACCAGCAGCACGGTCGGCCACGCGACCTCGGACACGCACTTCTTGGTGACATCGGGCCACAGCAGGATGATGATCGTGGCGATGCTCAGCGCGAGCAGGCCCACGTCGAACTCCAGCGCCAGCGCGCCGACGGCCAGCGCGACGAGCCCGACGAGCGTCACGATCCGCTGCACGTTCAAGGTGGTCACCTCGACGGCCGTGTTCGTCCGGGTCGCGGTCGCCGCACCTCCGCCACCCACCGGCTCGTCGTCCTGCTGCGTCGGATCGGTGCTGACCCGCTTGCCGAGCAGTTGCTTCCCGCCGAACATGAAGAACACCGCGACGCTCAGCAGTGTGTTGAACAGCAGCAGGCTGATCCACAGCAGCACGGGATTTCCCGGCAGGCCGCTGCGTTCCACGACGCCGTTGGTGATGCTGCCGAAGATGCTGATCGGCGAGAAGCCGCCCGCGCTCGCGCCGTTGATGATGAGCAACCCCATGAGCAGCGGGTTGATCCGGTAGCGCGTCGCGAAGTTCATCCCGATGGGGGCCATCATCGCCACCGCGCCGGGCACCACGGCGCCCACCATCGTCAACAGGCTGGTGACCAGGAACATCACCCACGGGATGAGGGCTATTCGCCCCCGCACGGCCCGCACTCCGCTGTGGATGAGCCAGTCGACGGTGCCGTTCGCCTTGGCGATGGCGAACAGCAGGGTCACGCCGACCAGGGTGGCGAACAGGTCGCCCGGGAATCCGGCGAAGAGATCGTCGTTGGACTTGTCGAACACGAACGTGCCGAGCAGGAAGGCGCCCAGGAACGCGACCGCGCCCATGTTCACCGAGCGCACGGTCGCGAAGGCGAAGATCAGAACCAGGCCGATGATCGATATGACCTGTAAGGACATCGACACTCCTCGAGGCTGACGTTGGCTCGCAGGGGTTGTGGATTCGTTGGTACGACGACGGAATCTGGCGGTCGGACGGCCGGGTCAGACCCGGTCGGCCACCGCGTTGCGCAGTGCGCCCACCCCGGAGACCTCGACCTCGACGACGTCTCCGGGCACCATCGGCCCCACCCCGGCAGGGCTGCCGGTGAGCAGCACGTCGCCGGGTTCGAGGGTGATCCAGCGGGTGGCGAAGGCCAGCAGTTCCCCGAGCCCGAACACCATGTCCGCGACCGATCCTCGCTGGACGACCTCCCCGGCCAGCCTCGTGGTGATCCGCAGGGCCGACGGATCGGGCATCTCGGTCTCGATCCAGGGGCCCAGCGGGCAGAACGTGGCCGCGCTCTTCGCCCGCGTCCACTGGCCGTCGGCCCGCCAGTCGTCCGCGGTGACGTCGTTCGCGCACGTGTAGCCCAGCACGACGTCGGCGAAGCGATCGGCCCGCACGTTGCGCGCGGTGCGGCCGATGACGACGGCCAGCTCGCCCTCGTACTCCAGCCGCCGCACCTCGGGCGGCCGCAGCACCTCCGCATCCGGACCGGTGATCGCGTTGGGAGCCTTGAGGAACAGCGATGGCTGCTCCGGCCAGGGGCGGCCCTTCTCGGCGATCTGGTCGGCGTAGTTGCTGCCCGCGCAGACGATCACGCGCGGCTCGCACGGCGCGAGCAGCGTGACCTCCGACAGCGTCCCCAAGGCTCGGCCCGGGTTGTCGTTCCCGTCGGGCAGTTCGTGCACCAGGTCGCCAACGACGGCGCCGCGGCCGACCCGGTCGCCGAGGCGGTAGCGGACTATTCGCACGGTCCCTCCTAGCGGCTGTTTTGAATGTCGTGGTGTGAGGTGTGGTTACGCGGGGTTTTGTCTTTGAAGCGGCGCAGCCGCTTAGCCCACCTACGCAACTCGCACCGCCGCGGGTTCTCAGGTGTCTTCTCGCGAGGACAGCCCCGACGTGGTGAATTGGCATTCATGAGCCTGGGATCCCACAGCGAGAAGGCGCCTGAGGTTCCGCTACCCGCACCGCCACGCAGAGCAAGTTCGGAAACAGGCTCTCTAGTCGACGGCCAAGGCCTCGCTCACGAGCTCCAGCGGGTGCCACGCGGTGCGGCCCGCCCCGTGGAAGATCTGCTGTCGGCACGAAACCCCGGTCGCGGCCACGACCGTGTCCTCGGGTTCCGCCGCCAGCGCCGGGAAAAGCCGGTCCCCGCCGACGGTCATCGACGTCTCGTAGTGCTCCGACTCGAAGCCGAACGAGCCTGCCATCCCGCAGCAGCCCGCGTCGATCTCCTCGACTTGCGTCCCCGGGATCCGGCGCAGCAGGGCGACCGTGGCGGCGGTGCCGACTTCGGCCTTCTGGTGGCAGTGGCCGTGGAAGATGATGCGGCGCCCCGCGAGCCAGGAATCCGCGCGCAGGGTCAGCCGGTCCGCGTCGATCGCCTCGACGAGGAGTTCCTCCACCTGCTTGACCCGCTGCGCCACGGCGCGCACCGACGAGGAGTCGGGCAGCAGTGCCTTGTGCTCCTCGCGGAGCATCAGCACGCACGACGGCTCGCAGCCCACGATCGGCGAATCCGGCGCGGTGTCCCGCTCCAGCGAGGTGACCAGCGCCGTCGCCTTCTTCTTCGCGTCGTCGAGCATTCCCTTCGACAGGCTCGACCGCCCGCAGCAGCCGCCGCCCGCGAGATCCACCCGCCAGCCCGAGCGTTCCAGCAGCTCGATGCCCGCCCGGCCGATGTGCGGTTCGGTGTAGGTGGTGAACGAGTCCGCGAGCCAGGTGACCGCGCCCTGCGGCGCGGCGGGCGGCGCGGATGTGCGGCGGCGGAACCAGCGGAGCAGGCTGACCCGCTGGAACGTGGGCAACGGGCGGGCCGCCGCGATGCCGAGCGTGCGGTCCAGGATCCGGCGGAGGAAGGGGATCCGGCCGGGCAGGTTCGACAGCGGGGCGGTCGCCGAGCCGAGCCGGTTGAGCGCGCGGATCGAGGAGAACACGCGCGACCGGAGCGGAGTCCCGTGGATCTCGTGGTGGTGCGCGAGCGTTTCGGCCTTCAGCGAGGCCATGTCCACGCTCATCGGGCATTCGCTCTTGCACGCCTTGCACATCAGGCAGAGGTCGAGGATCTCGTGGAGGCGTTCGCCGCCCAGCGCCGCGTGCGGATCCGGTTCGGACAGCGCCTTCACCAGCGCGTTGGCCCGGCCGCGGGTGGAGTGCTCCTCGTTCTTCGTCGCGATGTAGGACGGGCACATCACGCCCACGCCTGCCTTCCGGCAGGCACCGATGTTCATGCAGCGGTCCGCGGCGCCGCGCATGCCGCCGACGACCTCGAACTCCAGCATCGTCCGCAGCGGTGGCGCGGGTGGGAGCGCGTCGCGGTCGCGGAGGTTCTCGGTCATCGACGGCGCGTCGACGATCTTGCCGGGGTTCATGACGCCGCCGGGGTCGAAGAGCCGCTTGACCTCGCGCATGGCCTCGTACAGCTCGTCGCCGAAGATCTCCCGGTTGAACTCGCTGCGGGCGAGGCCGTCGCCGTGTTCGCTGGAGTTCACCCCGCCGTACTCGGCAACGAGGTCCTTGACCGCTTCCGCGACGGCGCGCATTTTGGCGACCTCGTCGGGGTCGGTCAGGTCGACGAACGGGCGGATGTGCAGGCATCCCACCGAGCAGTGGCCGTAGAACCCGGCCTCCATCCGGTGCTCGTCGAGGATCTCCTTGAACCGCTTGGTGTATTCGGCGAGGTGCACCGGGTCCACCGCGGTGTCCTCGACGAAGGCCAGCGGGCGGCGGGTTCCCTCGCCGGCGGCCATCAGCAGGCCCAGGCTGGACTTCCGGACCTTCAGCAGCGCCTGCTGCTCGGCGGGCGTGACCGCGCGGAGCGTGTGGTAGCCGTGCCCGTTCTGCTGCCACCGCGCATCGAGCCGGTCGAGTTGGGCGACCAGGTCCGCTTCGTCGTCCCCGGTGAAGGAGACGAACAGCAGCGCACCCGGGTCGCCGACGAGCACGTTCCCGAGGTCTGCGAACTCGATCTTCTGCCGCGACAGGTCCAGGATCGTCCGGTCCATCAGCTCGACCTGGTGCGGATCGCAGCTCAGTGCGTCCGTGGTGGCCGAGATGGCGCTCGCGGTGTCGGTGAAGTGGCCGACGGCGTAGACCGTCCGCCGGGGCTTGGGCACCAGGTCCACCAGCGCGCGGGTGGCAATGACCAGCGTGCCCTCCGCGCCCACCACGAACTTCGCCAGGTCGAACGGCTTTTCCGGCCCGAAACCGACGAGCCGGTCGAGCCGGTAGCCGCAGGCGCGGCGCCAGAACGCCGGCATCTTCGCCTCGATGACGTCCTCGTTGGCGGTGACCAGGCCCGGAAGTGCTTGGTAGATCCGGCCTTCGAGGGTCTCCGCCGACGCCCGGCGCGCCCGCTCGGCTTCGTCGACGGGCTCGAACCGGGTGCACGAGCCGTCGGCGAGCACCACGTCCAGCGCCCGCACGTGGTCGATCGTCATGCCGTAGGTCAGCGAGCCGCTGCCCGCGGAGTTGTTGCCGATCATCCCGCCGATCGTGGCGCGGTTGCTGGTGGAGGTGTCCGGGCCGAACATCAGCCCGTGCGCGGCGGCGGCCTGGTTGAGCTGGTCCTGCACCACGCCGACCTCCACCAGCGCCGTGCGGGCCACCGGGTCGATCTCCAGGATCCGGTTCATGTGCCGGGACATGTCGAGCACCAGGCCGGGTCCCACGGTCTGGCCGACCAGGCTCGTTCCCGCGCCGCGCGGCACGACCGGCACACCGAGCTCGGCGGCGACTTTCACTGCCGCGGCGACGTCGTCGTTGTGGCGCGGGAACGCGACGCCGAGCGGAGTGATCGAGTACATGCTGGCGTCGCGGGAGAAGAGGTGGCGGGTGTAGTCGTCGAAGGCGACCTCGCCGTCCAGCGCGGCGCGGAGCGCGCGTTCCAGGCGCGAACCGAGGGTTTGCCGTGCGGCGGGAGCGTCAGTTGTCGGGACGGTCATCGCGATTCCTTTCCACCGATTCGTCCTTGCAGCCGCCGCGCCCGGCCGGCGGACCAAGGCGCAGCGCTGATTTCCCTAGGTCGTGTTTTCTAAGCGGCGGTAGCCGCTTGCGGTGTGGGACTCAACTCGCACCGCCGCGGGTTCACGGTGCCCACTCCTCTGGAGTTCTCCCAGCGAGGACAGCCCCGACGTGGTGAATTGGTCATTCATGATGTCGGGGATCCCACAGCGAGGGGGCATCTGAGGTTCCGCCGCCCGCACCGCCATGCAAACCAAATTCAAAACATTCCCTAGCCGCGCAACACCTCCAGTGCTGCTTGGAGACCGTTGGGGTCGATGGGCACCCCGGACAGTTCGAGTCCCATCTGGACGCCGGCGAGGGTGCCGGCCAGCGTCAGGTCGTTGAAGTCGCCGAGGTGGCCGATGCGGAACACGCGACCGGTGAGCTTGCCCAGGCCGGCGCCCAGCGACATGTCGAAGCGGTCCAGGATGACCTCGCGGACCTTGTTCGCGTCGTGCTCCTCGCCCAACCGCACGGCGGTCAGCGAGCTGGAGTGCTCGCGTTCGTCGGCGCACAGCACTTCCAGGCCCCAGGCCCGCACGGCTGCTCTGGTGGCCTCGGCGTGCCGGTCGTGCCGGGCGAAGACGTTGGGCAGTCCCTCGGCTTCGAGGAGGGACAGCGCTTCCCGCAGTCCGTAGAGGAGGTTGGTGGGCGGGGTGTAGGGGAAGAAGCTGCGCTCGTTGGCTTCGAGGATGGGAGTCCAGTTCCAGTACGACTTCGGCAGCCGCGCTCCTTCGGCGGCGGTGAGCGCCTTCTCGCTGATCGCGTTGAACCCCAGCCCCGGCGGCAGCATCAGGCCCTTCTGCGAGCAGCTGACCGTGACGTCCACGCCCCACTCGTCGTGCCGGTAGTCGATGGAGCCCAGCGAGGAGATCGTGTCGACCAGCAGCAGCGCGGGGTGGTTCGCTTCGTCGATGGCCGCCCGGATCTCCGGCACGCGGCTGGTGACCCCGGTCGACGTCTCGTTGTGGACGACCATCACCGCGGCGATGCCGTGCTGTTCGTCCGCGGCCAGCCGCTCGGCGACGACGGCCGGGTCGACGCCTCGCCGCCAGTCCCCGGGGACGAAGTCGACGACCAGCCCGAGGCCTTCCGCCATGTCGCGCCACAAGGTGGCGAAGTGGCCGGTTTCGAACGCGAGCACGCGATCGCCGGGGGACAGGGTGTTGACGAGCGCCGCCTCCCAGGCCCCGGTGCCCGAGGACGGGTAGATGACGACGGGCCGATCGGTGCCGAACACCGGCCGGACCCTGCGCAGCACGTCCTGCGCGAGTTCCGCGAAGTCCGGCCCGCGGTGATCGATCGTGGGTTGCGCCATGGCGCGCAACACGCTGTCGGGGACGTTGGTCGGTCCGGGGATCTGCAGGAAATGCCGTCCGCTGTTGGCGGCCATTGCACCAAACCCTTCTGAGCCGATCAGGTGACGCTGTGCCGTGACGTGGTACGCTGTGCCGTATGAAAGCGCCGAGAGAGTAGGCACGGCGGACTGGGGAGTCAAGGCATTGCGCAACGTCCTGAACACGCTGCGGGTACTGGAAGAGGTCGCCGCGCGGCAGCCGATCGGCGTCGGCGAACTGGCCCGCGCGCTGGACATGCCCAAGAGCTCGGTCCAGCGCGCGCTGCTCACCCTCGACGAGGCCGGGTGGATACGTCCGGCATCGGGCGAGGTCAAGCGGTGGGTGATGACCACCAAGGCGCTCGCGATCGGCGGCCGCGCCAGCGGTGACCTCGGCCTGCGCGACGCGGCCAGGCCGATCATGGAGGACCTGCGCCGGCGCACCGAGGAGACGATCCACCTCACGGTCCCGGAGGAGGACAGGGTCGTCCTGATCGAGCGGCTGGAAACGTCGAAGCCGCTGCGCATCAGCATGGCCCTGGGACACGCGCTTCCCCTGCACGCGTCCGCCAACGGCAAGGCGGTCCTCGCCAACAGCGGCCCGGAGGTCCTCAAGCGCCTGTTCGCCGACGAGCTACCGCGCTACACCGACAACACGATCACCGATCCGGACCAGATGCTCGCCGAGCTGGCCCGGATCCGGGAACGCGGATTCGCGCTCAACCACGGGGAATGGCGGGCCGACGTCGGCTCGGTCGCCGCCGTCGTCCTGGAGGGACCGGAGAAGCCGATCGCCAGCCTCAGCGTGAACATCCCGATGAGCCGCCTGACCGAGGAGAACGAAGCCATCTTCGGTGCCGCGGTGAGCGAGGCGGCGAGGAGCCTCGGCGCCCGGCTCGGCTACGAAACGGCGTAGCCGGCCCGGAAACTCGGGCGGTCGGCCAGCCAGGAGCCGGCTCGCGCCCGGAACTGCTCCGGTTCGAGACCGCCTGCGCCGTCGGGAATCGCCGCCACGATCGGCACTCCCGTGACCCGGGGCAGCTCGGCGAGGTTGCACTCCTCGGCCAGGCCGAGCGCCTCCGGCACCGCGCCGAGCACGAGTCCCGCCGGCTCCAGGTTCCGCGAGCGCAGGGCGTTGACGGTGAGTTCGGTGTGGTTGAGGGTGCCGAGCCCGGCCCGGGTCACGACGTAGACCCGCACCGGGTGGTCCACGGCGAGCCCGGTGGCGAGGTCCAGCAGGGTGCCGCCTTCGGTGTCGAGGCGGACCAGGAGGCCGCCCGCGCCTTCGACGATCACGGTGCCGCGGGTCCGGGCGAGCCCGCGGATGCGGCCCGCGTGCTCGCTGATCGGCGGGATCCCGATGCCGCGCCGCCGGGCGGCAGTGTCCGGCGCGAGGGGATCTTCGAGCCGGGTGAACTCGGCGACCTCGCAGCCCGCCAGCCGCGCCACGACGGAGATGTCGGGCTCGTCGGTGCCGACGCCGGTCTGCGCGGGCTTCACGACGATCGTTCCCGGACCGGAGCGGACCGCGAGCGCCGCGGTGGCCACGGTCTTGCCGACACCGGTGTCGGTGCCCGTGATGATGGTGATCATGCCTGCCGCCGGTGGTCGTCGATGGTGCGGGCCAGCACGTCGACGGCGCGCGCCCAGCGCTCGTCGTCGAGGCCGACGTGGGTGGTGATCCGGAGCCGGGAGATCCCGTCGGGCACCGACGGTGGCCGGAAGCACCCCACCCGGACCCCGGACGCGAGCGCCGCTGCCTGCGCGGCGACGGCGACCTGCGGAGACGGCATGGGCACCGAGAGCACGGCGCCTGCCGACCGCGGCACGCCGAGCCGGTCGGCCAGCTCGCCGCCGCGCTGGTGGATCAGCGCCGGGAAACCTGGTTGCCCGCGCAGCCTGCGGAGGGCTGCCAGCGCGCCAGAGGCGGGCGCCGGTGCCAGCCCGGTGTCGAAGATGAACGGGCGGGCCCGGTTGGTGAGGTGGTCGATCAGCGCAGCGGAGCCGAGCACCGCACCGCCCATCGCGCCGAGCGACTTCGACAGCGTCGCGGTCATCACCACGTGCCGGTCGTCGGCCAGGCCGTGGGCGTGCACCAGTCCTCGGCCGCCGTCACCGACCACGCCGAGCCCGTGCGCCTCGTCGACGACGAGCAGCGCGTCGTGATCGGCGCAGGCCGCCGCCAGGTCTGTCAGCGGGGCGGCGTCGCCGAGCACCGAGAAGACCGACTCGGTCAGCACGATCGCCCGTCGGCCACCGGCTTCGGCCAACGCGGCCCGGACCGCGGCGACGTCGTTGTGCGGGACCACCTCGATCGCCGCCCGGGACAGCCGTGCGGCGTCGATCAGCGAAGCGTGCACGTGCGCGTCGGAGACGATCAGCGTCTGCTTATCCGCCAGCACGGTCACCGCGGACAGGTTGGCGTGGTATCCGGTCGAGAAGACCAGTGCCGCCTCGCGACCGGTGAACTCGGTGAGTTCGCGCTCCAGGTCGGCGTGCAACGTGGTGGTGCCGGTGACCAGCCGGGAGGCGCCCGACCCGGCGCCCCAGGCGAGGGCGGCGTCGGCGGCCGCTCGGCGCACCTCGGGATCGCAGCTCAATCCCAGGTAGTCGTTGTTGGCCAGGTCGATGACGTCGTCATCGACCGCCCGTGGCCGCAGCGTGCGCTGCAACCCGGCGTCTTCGCGCTTGATCCGCTGCTCGGCGAACCACGCTTCCCAGCCGCTCATCCGGCCTCCGCAGCGGCCGCGATCCCGGCGCAGATGGCGGCGATGTCGTCGTCGGTGCACACGTACGGCGGCATGGTGTAGATCAGGTCGCGGAACGGGCGCAACCACACGCCCTGCTCCAGGGCCGCTTCGGTCGCCTTGACCACGTCGACCGGGTGGTCGAGCTGGACCACGCCGACCGCGCCGAGGACCCGCACGTCGACGGCGTCGATGTCGTGCAGCGCCTGCAAACCGGTGTTGATCCGGCGCACGTCCGCCGCCCAGTCGCCGGTGCTCAGCAGGTCCAGGCTGGCCGAGGCGACGGCGCAGGCCAGCGGGTTGCCCATGAAGGTGGGGCCGTGCATGAGGACGCCGGAGTCGCTGGCGGACACGCCACGGGCGACCTCCGTCGTGCAGAGCGTGGTGGCCAGCGACAGGTAGCCCCCGGTGAGCGCCTTGCCGACGCACAGCACGTCCGGCGTCACGCTGGCGGCGTCGGCGGCGAAAAGTGTTCCGGTGCGGCCGAATCCGGTGGCGATCTCGTCGAAGACCAGCACCAGTCCGTGCTGGTCGGCGATCTCGCGGAACACCCGCAGGCATGCGGCGGGGTAGGGGTGCATGCCGCCGGCGCCCTGGAGGAGCGGCTCCACGATCAGCCCGGCGAGCCGGTCCGCGTGCTCGGCCGCGAGCGCGCGGAAGCCCGCCGCCCAGGCGTCGACATCGCCGTCGAGCCGTGGCGGGCGCTCGCCGAACACCTGCTCCGGCAGCACGCCGGACCACATGGCGTGCATCCCGCCGTCGGGGTCGCACACGCTCATGCAGTCGAACGTGTCACCGTGGTAGCCGCCGCGGACGGTGAGGAACCGGGACCGCTCCGGCCGGCCGGCGCCGCGCTGGTACTGCAGCGCCATCTTCATCGCCACCTCGACGCTCACCGACCCGGAGTCGGCCAGGAAGACACGGTCGAGGCCGGCGGGCGCGAGGTCGACCAGGCGCCGGGCCAGCTCGATCGCCGGCTCGTGGGTGAGCCCGCCGAACATCACGTGCGACATCTGCTCGATCTGCCGGCACACCGCCGCGTCGAGCACGGGATGCCGGTAGCCGTGGATCGCCGACCACCACGACGCCATCCCGTCGACCACCTCGCCGACGCCGTCCAGGCTTATCCGGCTGCCCGCGGCGCCGGTGACCAGGCGCGTCGGCGTCGGGTCGGCCATCGATGTGTACGGGTGCCACAGGTGCTCGCGGTCGAACGAGAGCAGTGCTTCGGCGGTCATGTCAGGCGTTGGGGAGGACGTCGGTACCCGCACCGCGGCGCCGGATCGCCGGATCGACCGGCTCCAGCCGCCCGGTCTGCTGCGCGAGGTCCTCCTCGGAGCCCAGGACGACGAAGCCGTTGTCGCGGATCATCTCGAGGTCCGCCTTGGCTTCCTGGCCCTCCGAGGTGAGGTAGTCGCCGAGGAAGATCGAGTTGGCGACGTGCAGCGCGATCGGCTGCAGCGAACGCAGGTGCATCTCGCGGCCGCCGGCGATCCGGATCTCCTTGTCCGGGCAGACGAAGCGCGCCATCGCCAGGATCTTCACGCAGCGGGTGGGGGAGAGCTCCCAGGTGTTCTCGAACGGGGTGCCGTCGAAGGGCATCAGGAAGTTGACCGGGATCGAGTCCGAGCCCAGCTCCCGCAGCGCGAACAGCGCCTCGACGAGCTGCTCGTCGGTTTCGCCCAGGCCCGCGATCAGGCCGGAGCAGGGCGAGATCCCCGCGCCCTTCGCCTTCTCCACGGTGTCGACGCGGTCCGCGTAGGTGTGGGTCTGGACGATGTTGTCGTGGTTGCTCTCGGCGGTGTTGATGTTGTGGTTGTAGGCGTCCACCCCGGCGGCCTTCAGGCGCTCGGCCTGGCCGTCCTTGAGCAGCCCCAGGCAGGCGCAGACCTCGACGTCGGGGTACTCGTCCTTGAGCGCCCCGACCATCTCGGTGACCTTGTCGATGTCCCGAGTGGACGGTCCGCGGCCGGAGGAGACCAGGCACACCCGGCTCGCGCCGCCCTTGAGCCCGGCGCCGGCCTGCCGGAGGGTCTCGTCCTTGGACAGCCACGAGTACTTGAGGATCGGCGCGTCGGAGCCCAGCGCCTGCGAGCAGTAGTTGCAGTTCTCCGGGCACAGCCCCGACTTCAGGTTCACCAGGTAGTTCACCTTCACCGCGTTGCCGAAGTGTGCGCGGCGCAGCCGGCCGGCGGCAGCGACGACGGACATCAGCTCGGCGTCGTCGGCGCGCAGCACCGCGAGGGCGTCCTCCGGGGTGGCCGGCACCCCTGCGAGGATCCCATCGGCGAGCTGGTGGAAGGTGGTGTTCATCGCTTCTCCCGTGTCGGCAGGTGCGGCAACCTGAACGGTGTTCACCTGAACGGTGTTCAGGCTAGACTGGGCGGGGCGATCGGTCAACGGGAGGGGTCTGCGTGCGGTATCACCGGAGCGACGTCGTGGATCGCGCGATCGCGGTCCTCGACGAGTACGGGCTGGAGTCGCTGTCGATGCGGCGACTGGCCGCCGAGCTCGGCGTGCAACCGAGCGCTCTCTACCACCACGTGCCGAACAAGCAGACACTGCTGGCGGCGGTCGCCGACGAGATCCTGACCCGGGGCAAGCGACCGCACCGGGCACGGGAGTGGGACCGGCGCGTGGTCGAGGTCTGCGCGGAGCTCCGGGACGCGATGCTCGCCTACCGCGACGGTGCGGAGGTGGTCGTCACGGCGCACACCTTCGGCCTCGGCGCCGCCGAGCCCGCGAACCAGCTGCGGGCGGCCCTGCGCGACGGCGGCCTGCCCGACGACCTGGTCGACGTCGGCACCCGGGCCCTCCTGCACCTCGTCTTCGGCCACACGGTGGAAGAGCAGATGGCGCTGCAAGCGGCGAGCGCCGGCGCGATCGACCGGGCGCCCGGCGGACCGGCGGACTTCGAGCGCGGGCTCGAACTCGTCCTGGACGGTCTCCGGTCCAAGGTCGGCGGCTGACGGCGCGCGGGCACCGCAAGGGTTTCGGCGCCACCGGCCGGAGTCGCCGACGGCGCAGCGATCTCCGGGAGGCCCGGCGAGTGCCTTGAGGTGGCTGCCGTTCGGGTGCTGTTCGATACTCGGCTCGGGGGGGAGTACTTCCGCAGGGTCTGCCCGGTCAGGACGGATGTCCGTTGGCATCCCCGGCAGGCCGCCCGCAACGGGTGAAGGAGACCTCGAACGCAACCGAGTTCGAGGGGGTCTCCATGCCTCGTCCGACCGTTCTCGCCGCCCCATCGGACTCGATCGGCTCGCCGTGGCTCTGGGGCATCAGCATCGCCGTGCTGCTGGCACTGGTGTGCGCCGACTTCCTGGTCACCCGCCGCCCGCACGAGGTCTTCATGCGCGAGGCCATCGGCTGGTCGGTCTTCTACCTCGCCTTGCCGCTGGTGTTCGGGTTCTTCCTGTGGGGTGTGTTCGGCGGTAGCCAGGCGCTGGAGTTCATCACCGGCTTCGTGGTGGAGAAGTCCCTGTCGGTCGACAACCTCTTCGTCTTCATGATCCTGCTGTCGGGCTTCGCCGTACCGGCCGAACTGCAGCAGCGGGTGCTGCTGTACGGCATCGTCGGGGCTCTGGTGCTGCGCGGGATCTTCATCGCGGCCGGGGCCGCCCTGCTGCAGGCGGGCACCTGGGCGTTCCTGGTCTTCGGCGCGATCCTGTTCGCCACCGCCGTCAAGATCCTGCACGAGGCGCTCACCGGGTCCGGTTTCGAGCGCGACGTGTCGCAGCTGCGGTCGGTGCGGCTGCTGCGGCGGCTGATGCCGGTCACCGACGACTACCGCGGCCCCCGGCTCACGGTTCGCGAAGGCGGCCGGCGTGCCTTGACCCCGCTGGCAGTCGTGGTCGTGGCGGTCTTCGCCACCGACGTGGTGTTCGCCGTCGATTCCGTCCCCGCCGTCTACGGCATCACAGAGGACCCGTACCTGGTGTTCGCCACCAACGCGTTCGCCCTGCTCGGACTGCGTGCCTGGTACTTCGTGCTGGCGACGGCACTCGCCAAGCTCGCCCACCTCAACCACGGGTTGGCGATCATCCTCGCGTTCATCGGGCTGAAGCTGGTGCTGCACTGGGCGCACGGCATCTGGCCCGCCGTGCCGGAGATCCCGACCCCGCTCTCACTCGCGGTCATCGTGGTGGTCTTGGCTGCCGTCACACTGACCAGCCTGCACGCCCGCCGCGGCGCCGAAGACTCCACGCCCGGGAGCTGACCATGTTCACCGAAATCCTCGTCGAACTCGCCGTGACCGTCCTCGTGGTGACCGCCTTGCTGATCACCTGCGCGGTCCTGCTCGACGCCCGCCCGCCCAGCGGGCCGCACCATTGACCGCGGTGGTGCTCCGCAGTCCCACCCGTGAACGAACTCCCGCCCGGCTATTCCCGAGGCCCGGCCGGAAAAAGCAGCGACCCCGAAGCCGCTTCCTGGCGGTGTCCGCACAGGCCGAACCGGACACAGTTCGGGGCTTCGGGGTCGGGTAGCTGCCTGGTATTCGCCGACCGCTTGCCCGCGTTGATTTCCACAGGGGCATCGCACGTCGGGTCGGCTGGAGAGCCGTGGGCGGTCCTAGCGGACAGCCACCTCACAAGTCCTGTTGGTATTCAACGTTGGACCACCTCCTTTCCTGTGTACCGAGGAGGCTAGGGGGCGGCGCCCCGCCGGGGCAACTGATTTTTTTCGCGGCGGCCGCCACGGGGTTCTCCCGCACGCGCAGCGGCCGGACGGTCGCATGTGGACAGATCAGTCGGGGGCCTGCGCCCGCAGCCGGTCGGCACGCACGCCTCGACACCTACGTAGCGACCTACGTAGTGCCACGAATGTCCCCGCAACCGGGACCAAAGACACTGGACACGTCCAGCCGAACGGACCGACCGAGGCGAAACGATGGTTCACCAGCCCCACCCCGAGCGAACCTCTTCCACACATCGACGCGGCCGCGGGTCGGGCGGGGCGAAGCAGGTGGCGAGACCGGTCAGGAATCGAGAAGCGACGGCCGCGTGCCCGCGCCTAGCGTGACCGGAGTGGACATCACCGGTCGCCGGGCAGGGCCCGGCCGACCACCACGAACGTCGCCACCCGGCTGGTCCCGGGGTTCCCCGATTTCACAGGAGGTCCGAATGAACTGGAACAAGTGGGTTCGGCAGAGCCACCGCTGGCTTTCCATCACCTTCACGGTGACCGTGATCGTCACCTTCGTCGCCCTGGCACAGGAAGAGCCCGTCGTCTGGGTTTCCTACGTACCGCTGCTCCCGCTCGCGCTGCTCCTGCTCAGCGGCCTGTACATGTTCGCGCTGCCATACGCCAAGCGCAGCCGCCGAAGCGCCGCTCGCGGCAGATGACCCGCTATCTGGGTTCTCGTCGAAAAACCTTGCATGCCAAACGTTCTCGGACATCTTGCCGCGAGAACCGTCCAGTCGATTGCCCGGAACCCCGCCCGGGATCGCGCCTGACGGCCTATCGTGATGCCGGGACCTGACGAGAAGGGGTGAGCATGCGGATTTGGCTGGTTACCGGCGCATCGCGCGGGTTGGGGGCGGCGCTCGTCGACGCGGTGCTGGCGCGAGGGGACGCTGTGGTGGCCACGGCCCGGGTTCCCGAACGCATCGCCGCCGTCTCGTCGGAGCACGAGGATCGGCTGCTCAGGTGCCGCCTCGATGTCACCGATCCGGACACCGTGCGGAGGGCGGTTGCGGCCGCGGTCGAGCGGTTCGGCCGGATCGACGTGCTGGTCAACAATGCCGCGCTCGGACTCCTCGGTGCCGTCGAGGAAACCTCCGTGGAGGAGGCGAGAACCCTGTTCGACACCAATGTTCTCGGGGTGTTGTCGGTGACGAACCAGGTGCTGCCGGTGATGCGCGCCCAGCGGTCGGGGCACGTGCTGATGATGAGTTCGATGGGCGGGTTCGCCTCCGGGGCGGGATTCGGCGTCTACGCGGCGAGCAAATTCGCGGTCGAGGGACTGGCCGAAGCGTTGCGGGAGGAGCTCGCGCCGTTCGGGATCGCGGTCACGATCGCCGAACCCGGGGTCTTCCAGACCGACTTCGCGTCGGTCGGCTCGGCGCAGACCGGCCGGTCCATCGACGACTACCGCCAGGTCGGCGAGACGCTCGCCGAATACGACGACGGCGAGCCGGGTGGCGACCCGGCGTGGGCCGCCGCCCAGCTCGTCGCCGTCGCGGAACGGGAGGATCCGCCGCTGCGGTTGCCGCTCGGAGCCGACGCCGTCGCTCGCATCAGCGGCAAGCTCACCGCCGTGGCTGCGGAACTGGCCGACCTGGCCTGAAGGGTCACTTCGGAATGGCGCGCGGGCACGCAGCCGTCTGTGGCGAGGGGCGCCGATTTCGCGCGAAATCGACGTTCCGCGTGGGGCTGGGTGGCGATTTCGCGCGAAATCGCCGCCAGTGTCAGGCACCGGGCGCCTTCGGGTTGAGCCGGGCGGAGCCGTTCTGGAATGACCTTCCTGATCGCGGGCGAACCCGCGGTCAGGCGGCCTTGGGGGCGGCACGCATGCTGACGTACACGCACGGGGTGCCGTTGGCCAGCGTGGCGAACACCACCGGGCTGTACGCCTCGCCGCCGAGGTTGAAGGGCGCGGCGAAGACCGTCGGCGAAACCGGCAGCAGGCTCGCTTCCATCGGCGGGGCAATGCCTTCCAGCTCGTCGGCGAACTCGTAGCGGATCCGTGCGCCGCCCGCGTCGTCCCGGCTGATGGTCGTGATGGCTCCGGCGCGCCGGTAGCTGCCCAGCAGCGGTGTCAGATCCACCTCGGGCGGGTTCGCCGGCGGCGCGAACGGGACCGGCATGCGCGCGTCGGCCAGTTCGGCCAGCAGTTCCCGGAACAGGTCGGCGTAGAGCCGGGCGAAGTCACCGCCGTTGGTGAGCAGCACGACCGCCACGCCCGCCCGCGGGATGACGCGCAGGTAGGACTGCTGTGCGCCCGCGTTGCCGTCGTGGCCGAAGCCGAAGACCCCGTTCCAGTCGTGCAAGGTCCAGCCGAGACCCCAGCCGTCCGCGGACATGCTCCACTTGTCCGGGCTGTCCACCTCGCGGCGCTGCATCGCGGAGACCGCATCGGCGGACAGGACCCGGGTGCCGTCCGCGGCGATGCCGCCGTCCAGGTGCATCTTGGCGAAGCGGGCGACGTCACCGGCCGAGACGATCACCCGGCCGTACGGCCCCGCCGAGCGCGGCATCATGTCCCAGACGGCCGCCGGTTCGGGCTCCCGGCCGAGGTGGCCCATGGCCGCCCGGAACCGCAGCGCTTCCTCCGGCAGCGTCATCGAGCGCTCCAGCCCGAGCGGGGTGAACAGCCGGTCCCGCAGCGCCTGGTCCCAGGTCTGCCCGGTGAGCACCTCGACGATCCGGCCGAGCACGACGTAGCCGAGGCTGCCGTAGGAGAACGCCGTGCCCGGCGGGCAGTCCAGCGCCACGTCCCTGGCGGCTTCGACGTACTTCGCCAGGCAGTCGTCGCCGCGGCCGGAGTCGTGGAAGAAGTCGTTGGTCACCCCGCCGGTGTGCGACAGCAGTTGCCGGACGGTGATCGTCGCGGTGGCTTCCGGGTCCGGGGTGGCGAACTCCGGCAGCACGCCCACCACCGGCGCGTCCAGGTCCAGCTCGCCGGAGTCGACCAGCTGCATCACCAGCGTGGCGGTGTAGGTCTTGGCGAGCGATCCGGCCAGGAAGACCGAATCGGGGGTGGCGGACACTCCGGTTCCCCGGTGCAGCACGCCGCTGGCCAGCTCGTGGACGGTGCCGCCGGCCAGCACGGCCAGTGCGGCTGCCGGGACGTGGTGGGCGGCGCGCAGCTCGTCGAGCCTGGCCTGCCACCGGTCGACGTCGAATTGCGGTACTGGCATTGCTGGAGATCTCCTCTGACCTGCGAACCGAACAGTGTGCGGATGTCCGCACACCGTACTGAGGCCGTGCGTTGTTCGCAAGGACGTACACTGTTCGGAGGGATCGCGCGAGAGGAGCGAGGAGACCGCATGCCAGCCGATGAGCAGTCGTTTCCCTCGGTGTGGGCCCGCCCGCAACGACAGCGGCGGGAGCAGCCGGCGCTGAGCCGGGAGCAGATCGTGGCCGCGGCTCTACGCCTGCTGGACGCAGAGGGGATCGGGGCGTTGAGCATGCGCAAGCTCGGCGCCCAGCTCAACGCCGGGGCCACCTCGATGTACACGCACGTGGCCAACAAGGACGAGCTGATCGAACTGGTCGTGGACGAGGTCTACGGCGAGATCGAGGTGCCGGTCCCCGGCGATGCAGCGGGCTGGCGGGCGGCCATCACCGGCTGCGCGCACAGCATCCGGTCGACGCTGCTGCGCCACCCGTGGATCGTCTCGGTGCTCGGCGAGGTGGGCGTGGCCTACCTCGGGCCGAACATGATGCGGCTGACCGAGGCCATCCTCGCCACCTTCGAGGAAGGGGGCTTCCCGCTGGACGCGGCCGACCGGGCGATGAACACGGTCTTCGCCTACGTCGTCGGGGTGTCGACCAGCGAGGCGGCCTGGCTGACCATGCTCGCGCGCAGCGGGCAGAGCGAGCAGGAGTGGGCCGAGCGCCTGTGGCCCGCCGCCGAACGAGCGGTGCACGAATTCCCGCGGCAGCGCAAGCTGTACGCCGCGCAGCGGGGCCAGAACCTGCGCAGCGCCCGCGACGACGAGTTCGCCACCGGGCTGGACTGCGTCCTGCGCGGCCTAGCGGCCCGCTTCACCCTCGACCCCGGCGCGTGACGCCACGCTCCACTTTGGACAGACGCTCGCGCCTTGGCGATGAGCTGAACCGGGTTCAGGGCTCGTTCGCACGTTCGGGATGTGGCCGCCGGGAGCGCAGGGCGCCGATTTCGCGCGAAATCGCCGTTCCGCGTGGGGTGGGATGGCGGTTTCGCGCGAAATCGGCGCCGACGTCACGCACCGGCCGTCTTCGGGAGGAGCCGGGCGGTGCCATCCTGAAAACGGTCGCCCGGGGGATCCGTCGAATCGGCGGTGCCGTTCTTCCTTCGGCGGGGGATCACTCCGGCCAGTCGGAGTTCTTGATGACCTCGACGAAGTCGCTGCGCACGAAGCCCGGGGCGTAGTGGGCGAGCACGTCCGCCTTGACGTTGCCGAACGTCGTCTCGGGGCGGTCCTCGATGCCTTCGGTGAACGCGGCGAGGATCCGGTTCTTGAAGTCCGGGCGGGGGTGCGCCTCGACCACGGCGGCGCGTTGCTCGTCGGAGACCGCGTGGTAGCCGATGCCCAGGACGTCGAGCTCGACGCCGCGGGTGACCAGGGCTACCTCGGGCGCCATGTGCAGCGGGATCTCGGGGGTGGTGTGCAGGGCGATGGCGGTCCAGACCCGGTCGGCGGACTCGCCGTCGATGCCGTGGGCCTGCAGGAACCTGCGGGCCTCGTCGGCGCCGTCGATCTCGAAGCGCTGGTCCGCGCGGCGGAACCGCTCGGTCAGCCCCAGGTCGTGGAACATGGCGCCCACGTACAGCAGCTCGGGTTCGAACCGCAGCCCCTGCTCCCGGCCCCGCAACGACCCCCACAGGAACACCCGCCGGGAGTGGTCGAACAGCAACGGCGACGCGGCCTCGCGCACCAGCTCGGTGGCCTCCCGCGCCAGGGCGCTGTCCGGGATCTGCACGCCTGCGATGGATTCCTTCATCTCCGCTGCCTCCTGCTCGGTCGGTGACGGCTTCCAGGTTCCCCCGGGCGGTTACCCTGATGCCATGTCCTTCCGGCCAGAAGAACCACAGATCCGGACATGACGCACCGGGTGGCCGTCGTGGTGTTCGACGGTGTGACCATGCTCGATGTCAGCGGCCCGTCGGAGGTGTTGCACCAGGCGGGTCGGCAAGGCCACCCGTACGAGTTGGTGCTGGTCTCGCCGAGCGGTGCGCAGGTGGACACGTCCGCCGGGCTGGGGCTGGCCGGCACCGTTGCGGCGGCCGAGGCCGGTCCCGTCGACACGGTGGTGGTCGCCGGCGGCGACCGGCTGGCCGAGCAGCGACCGGAGGACGACCTGCTGGCGGCCGTGCACACGCTCGCCACGCAGGCGAAACGGGTCGCGTCGGTCTGCACCGGCGCCTTCGTCCTCGCCGAACTGGGGCTGCTCGACGGTCGCCGCGCGACCACGCACTGGCGGCACGCCGAAGCGCTCGCCCGCCGCTACCCACGGGTGCGCGTCGAGCCGGACGCCATCCACATCCGCGACGGCCGCTACGTCACCTCGGCCGGCATCAGCGCCGGAATCGATCTCACCCTCGCCCTCGTGGAAGACGACCACGGCGCGGACGTGGCCCGGGACATCGCCCGGGAAATGGTCGTGTTCCTGCAACGCCCGGGCGGGCAGTCGCAGTTCTCCACGGCCCTCGCCACCCCGCCGGCGCGAAGCGACGTGCTGCGCTCGGTGATCGCGTCCGTGGTCGCCGACCCGGCCGCCGACCACAGCCTGCCGGCCATGGCCGTCGCGGCGGCCGTCAGCACCCGGCACCTGACCCGCCTGTTCGGCGCCGAACTCGGCACCACACCGGCCCGCTGGGTCGAACGCGTCCGCCTCGACCGCGCCCGGCAACTCCTCCTCGACGGGCACAGCGTCACCTCGGCCGCGCGCCACAGTGGACTGGGCACCGACGAATCCCTCCGCCGTGCCTTCGCCCGCCACCTGGGCACGACGCCGACCCACTACCGCCAGCGGTTCGCCACCACGCAACGGCAGCCCCCGGCACCGTGACGCTCGCCCGCGGACCGTGGGCGGTTTTCGGCTTCGCTCCGCGCGAACTCCTCGCGCGAAGCCGCGTCACGAACAGCGCACGACCGGCGCTGGTGCACTGTGGACACCCGGGCGAGTGCTCGTCTGGCCCGGCCGAGCGCATCGATGCGTGGTGTGAGGAGAGCCATGCGGTCGTGGATGGGATGTGTTGCCGGGGCGGTCGCCCGGGTAGCCGTTGATCGGCAAGCGCCGGGCAGCCACCCGGCGACGTGCACCTCGAGTTGAGGAGCTCAGCGATGGAACTGGTTGGTTTGCGTCACGTGTACGAGCAGGAGGGGCCGTTCGCGACCGTCTACCTGGAGGCCCGCTCGCCCGGGGAGGACGCGGGCAAGCAGGTCGAGCTGCGGTGGCGGGCGCTGCGCGACCGGCTCCAGGCGGCCGGTGCGCCGGCGGAAACGCTGGACGCCATCGAGTCGGCGCTGAGCGGTGCGCCCGGCGAGGAGCAGGCTCGGGGCCGGGTGCTGGTAGGGGCCGGGTCCGCCGTGCTGCTCGACGAGCCGTGGGACGTCGAGCCCGGAGCCGGCGACGACGCGTACTGGGATGCGCTCCCGCAACTCGGCGCCTACGTGCGGGAGGCCGCGCGCTCGGTGTCCGAACTCGTGGTGATCGCGGATCAGGAAGGCGCGCAGGTGCGCCAGGACGTGGTGACCGAGCATCGCGGACCGCAGGAGATCGACACCGAGGTCGTGGAAGGCACGGGGCACGAGGGTGTGCACAAGCCGCGTCACGGGGCGTTGTCCCACAAGCGCATTCATCGGCGCGCCGAGGAAACGTTGCAGCGCAATGCGAAGGACGTGGTGGCCCATGTGAACGCGGTCGCCGCGAAGTTCCGGCCGCAGGTGGTGGTCCTCGCCGGTGGCGTGCAGGCGCGGACCGAGGTGCGGGAGCACCTGCCGGTCGAGCTCGCGGAGCTCGTCGTCGAGACCGAGCGGGGCGGGCTCGCCCACAACGCCTCCGATGAGGCGCTCGACGAAGAGCTGGTGCGGATCGCCGGCGAGGAGAGCAAGCGCAGGGCGGCGGACAGCGCCGACAGGATGGAGGCGGGCTTGACGCACGGCCGGGCGGTCCAGGGGGACGACCCGGTGGTGCGGGCGGCCGAGCAGGGCGCGGTCGAGACGTTGCTGCTGGAGGACGACGCGCCGGCGGAGCACGAGGCGTTCCTGCTCAAGACCTGCGCCGAGACGACCTCCGGCGTCGAACTCGTGCCCGCTGGGACCGGGCTGACCGACGGGGCGGGTGCGATCTTGCGCTTTCCCGTGCATCAGTAGCGCCCGGCCGTTTTCCGAGATGGCGCAAGGGAAATCCTCACGCACGGCGAAGGTGGGCAGCAACGGCGAAGGGGCCGACGAACCGGGAGTTCGTCGGCCCCTGCACGTTCGGCTCACCCCAGTCGTCGCCTACGCCGCAGCGGTTCCGGCGGAACTCTGGGGCCCTTGTGCAGCAGCGGATCGGAGTCGCGCCCGGGCTCCGGCGCCGTTCTGGTGTGCGACCGCCCGAACCGCTTGCGGAGCTGTGCCGGGATGTTCCGAAGTCGCGTGTTCCACATGAGATCCAAGACCTCCTCGTGCGCGGGTTTCAGCTGCCTCGGCACGAGGGTTTACGCCCACGGGGATGAGGAAACATCACCGCCGGCGCCGATCGAATCCCGCCGGCGTTTCAGGCCTTCCGGTGGGCGTCGAGCCAGTCTACGATCTCGTCGAGCACGCGGTCCTGCTCCGGCTCGTTGTGCGGCTCGTGGTAGAGCCCTTCGTGGATCCGCAGGGTGAGGTCCGGCGATCCGGCGTGGGCGCGCACCAGCTCGCTGGCGGCCGGCGGCATCAGCCGGTCCGCGCCGCCGTGCAGGACGAACAGCGGCATGGTCAGCGACTTCAGGCGCTGCGGCATCGCTTCGACCGCCAGCATGATCTCGGTCGCGGTCCGCGCCCGCATCTTCCCATCGTGGCAGAGCGGGTCGGTGAGGTAGGCCCGGACGACCTCGGGATCGCGGCTGATGGTGCTCGCGTCGAGGCTGCGCACGCCG
This sequence comes from Saccharopolyspora elongata, assembly GCF_004348985.1. Lineage (GTDB taxonomy): Bacteria > Actinomycetota > Actinomycetes > Mycobacteriales > Pseudonocardiaceae > Saccharopolyspora > Saccharopolyspora elongata. The sequence continues at coordinate 79,210 of NZ_SMKW01000022.1, forward strand.
AGGTCGGGCAGCAGCTTGGACAGCAGCGGCGCGGCGGCCCGCTCCACGGCCGACACCGAGCCGGTGTTGAGCGCGGGGGCGGAGATCACGGCACCGGCGATCCGGTCGAGCGGCGTCCCGGTGAGGTACTGCAAGGAGATCAGCCCGCCGAGGCTGTGCCCGTAGACGAACAGCGGCGCGTCGTCGTGGCGCTCGACGGCCAGCCGCGCCAGGAGGTCGACCCCGGCGACGGCAGCGGCCATGCTCCCGATGTTGCCGCGCTTCCCCGGAGAGCGACCGTGCCCGGGGTGGTCGAGGGCGTACGCGGTGTAGCCGGCCGCGTTGAGCCGCTCCGCGACATGGCGGTAGCGGCCGCTGTGCTCGTGCACGCCGTGGACGAGCACGACCACGCCGACTGGCCGCTCGACCGTCCAGCCCTGCCAGTACTGCCCCGAGGGCAGGGTGCCTTCGAAGTGCGCTGCCTTCGGCCGCGCGTCGTCGTGGGACTGCGTCATCGGGTGCCTTCCTGTCCGTTCCTGTGCGCTGCTCGCCGTCTGGAGCGCACACGTCCGGGCAAGCCTCGTCCGATGATCGGATCTCGGCAACCTGTCGGGCCGCCGAGCGGACTTCGCGCCCGAGCACGCCGGCGGTGTCCCGAGCCGTGGCCACTGCCTCGTGAACGCTCCTGATACCTGCTGTGACCAGCTGTGGCCCTCGTGGGTGACATAGCGATTTTCGCGTTCGCGGTATGTACAGTGCGTGGCATTGCTCGAGTGGCTCCGTGCCCACGCGCGTTGGGCCCGGCGCCCGGGTGGTGTTGCGGGAGCGCGGTGCGGTTCCTCGCACGCGCGAGTCGGCTGCAGCTCAGGACGGAGATGTGGTGAATTTCCCCGACAACCAGGCGATGGACGTGGTCGGCGATCGGCCCGACAGCGGCATCCGGCGACCGGGAGCGGCGCTTCTTGGAGATCCGTTGATCGGAGACCTCGTCGCCGACCTGCGCGAGTACGCCATCTTCGCCCTCGACGCCGATGGCCGGGTGAGCAGCTGGAGCGCCGGGGCTCGGCGGGTCAAGGGTTACGACAGCGAGGAGGTCATCGGGCGGCACTTCTCGGTGTTCTACCCGCCCGAGCAGGTCGAGTCCGGGTATCCGGACTGGGAATTGGGCCAAGCCATGGCGCGCGGGTTCTTCATCGACCGGGGGTGGCGGCTGCGCAAGGGCGGGACCCGGTTCTGGGCGCACGTGGTCATCACGGCGCAGCGGGCGCCGGACGGCAGCCTGGAGGGCTTCATCAAGGTGGTCCGCGACGAGACCGAGGCGCACGCCCAGCGGCAGCGCTCGGAACGGCGGTTCACCGACCTCTTCGAACTCGCTCCGGTGGGCATCGCCCTCCTCGACCAGGACGAACGGATCCTGGACGCCAACGGCGCCCTGTGCGACCTGCTGGGCGACCGGCTGCACGGCAAGAGCGCCGCCGATCTGATGCACCCCAGCGATTCCCGGGCGGGACTGATCTCGAGTCCCGCGGGCCCGGCCGAACTGGATCAGCAGCCGGCAGCACCCCGCGTTCTGGCCCGCGCCGATGGGCGACCGGTGTTCTGCGACGTGCGGTGCGCGGCGTCGGTGCACGACGACGGGAACCGGTTCTGGTTGGCGGTGTTCCAGGACGTCACCGAGCAGGTCCGGCACGCCGAGACCCTGCACTTCCAGGCGACGCACGACCAGACGACCGGGCTGCTCAACCGGCAGGGCGTCAACGAGCTGCTGACCCCCGTGCTCGCCGGCGGCGGCACCGACCGAGCGGCCGTGCTGTTCTGCGATCTGGACAACTTCAAACGCGTGAACGACTCGCTCGGCCACGACGCGGGCGACGAGCTGCTCCTGGCCTTGGCTCAGCGCCTGACCACCGAGCTCCCGCCCTGCTGCACACCGGCCCGGCTCTACGGGGACGAATTCCTCGTGGTCTGCTCCGACGTGCCCGGCTGCGGCGGGATCGACGCGCTCACCACGAACGTTTCGGACATCCTGAGCGCGGCCATCCCGTTGCAGGACCGACTGGTCTCCATCACGGCTTCCATCGGCGCGGTCGCCGTCCAGGACGGTGCCACCATCGACGAGATCATCAGCGCCGCCGACGCGGCGATGTTCGACGCCAAACGCGGACACGGACGCCTCACGCGGACCGCGCCGACCACCGGCGGGGCGCAGTTGACCCTGGAGGAAGAGCTCCGCGACGCATTGCGCCACGACGGGCTCCGGCTGCACTACCAGCCGATCGTCGCCCGGGACCGGTCCATCGTGCTGGCGGAAGCGCTCGTGCGGTGGCCGCACCCGGACCTCGGACCGCTGGCGCCGGACGTGATCCTGCCGGTGGCGGAGAAGGGCGGCCTGCTGCCCGAGCTGGACCGCTGGGTCCTGCGCACCGCGCTGGGCGAGGCGACCACCTGGAAGTCGCACGACGGCCACCCCGTGGGCGTGACGGTGAACGTCTCCGGGCTGCGCCCCGACGCCCCGGACTTCGCCGACGAGATCTCCGCCGCGATCAGCGAGACCGGCATCGCGCCGGACCGGGTCGTCGTCGAGATGGTGGAGACGTCCCTGGTGGACCTGCCGTCGAAGCCACGCAGGACGATGAGCGACCTGGCCCGCACCGGGGTGCGGTTCGCCATGGACGACTTCGGAACGGGCTATTCCTCGCTCGCCCGCCTCAAGGACCTGCCCACCCAGATCGTCAAACTCGACCAGCGCTTCGTCACCGGCATGGGGACCGATCCGGCCGACCTCGGGATCGTCCGCGCCGTGGTCGAACTCGCCCGGGCCATGCGGCGGACCTGCATCGCCGAAGGCGTCGAGAACATCACCCAACGCCGCCTGCTCGAGGGCCTCGGCGTCGACGCGTGCCAGGGTTTCCTGTTCTCACGCCCCCTGCCGGCGCCGGAGTTCCGGGCACTCATCGGCGCACCCGGTCCCGAGCTCCGCTGACGGCGGTGCCGGTCCGGCGTTCTTGATCGTTATGCCTCGGTTTCAGGTCGTGCTCTGAGGTCGCCCGAGGTGTGCAGGTCCACGCTCTCGATCGTGGTCCAGTACCGGATGGCGTCCGTGACGGCCACCTCCAACTGATCGCTCAGCCTGGCCAGGTGGGTGCCGGCGACCTTCAGCTTGTCGCCGGGGTGATCGCTGGTCTTGGCCCGTTCCAGCTCGCGTTCGTCGAAGCGCCCCACCTGTTCGGCCAGCACCGAGCTCAACTGGCTGAGCTGGGCGATCGTCGACACGATCGCCGAGCCGAAGGCGTGGAGCTCCCGCAGGGACGGTTGCGGGGTCCTGGCCTGCCGGCTCACGGCCGTCGCCACGGCGTCGCGTCCGCTGTGCAGCGCTTCCAAAGGGTGTTCGTACTCGGGCATGGCGAGTGCCTCCTCGGCTCGGACGGCCCGGTAACGGTGAAGTACCCGGTGTCGCCGCCCGGCTCCCGCGATGGTGGAGAGCAACTCGTCGGGCGGCGGTTGTTTCGGAACCGCCCCGCCCCGGGAATGGCAAGGATGGTGCCGGAGTGGGAGGTGGCATGTCGTCGGCCGGACGAGGCAGCAACCGCGCGATCACGGTGGGTGTGGTCGCCGACCCCGGTGTGCCCACGGAGATCGCGCACCGGATCGCCGACGGGCTCCCGGACGAGTTCTGCGCGCGAATCGATCAAGACCTCGACTGGTCCGTGGAGGTCCGGTCCGAGGCGCTGTCGCTGAGCGAGGACGGCCGGATCGACATCGCGGGCAAGGCGCAGGAGAAGAAGTCGTCGGAGGGCTGGGACCTGCTGGTCTGCTTGACCGATCTGCCCCGGCGCGATGCCACCCAGCCCGTGGTGGCCGAGGTCGACACCGATCACGGGGTCGGCCTGGCGTCGCTGCCGGCGATCGGCTGGATCCGGTTGCGGCCGTACGTCCGGGACGTCGTCGTGCACCTGGTAGGGCTGCTCGTGCGGGAAACGCTGAAGCTCACGGACTCCCGCCCGGCGGGCGGGCACCACCACGCGCGGAGGTGGGGCTGGCCCGGTTCGCAGATCCGCCAGGTTCCCGCCGGGAACGGCCACGCCGACGTGACCTTGGTGCTGCCCGGGGCGCGCGGCCGGCTGCGTCTCCTCTTCGGGATGGTGCGCGACAACCGGCCGTGGCGGTTGGTCCCGGAGCTTTCGCGGGCGATCGCGGCCGCCACCGCGACCGCCGCGTTCGGCATCTTCTTCCCGACCATCTGGTCGCTGGCGGACAACCTCAGCGTCGTCCGCCTGGTCGTGATCAACCTGGTCGCGGTCTTCGCCATGGTCACGTGGATCACGCTGCACAACAGCCTGTGGGAAAGGCCGCGCAACAGCGAGGACCGCAACAAGGTCGTGCTGTACAACGCGGCCACGCTGATCACCCTGACCATCGGGGTGGCCTGCATGTACGCCCTGCTGTTCGTGATCACCCTGATCGGGTCCACCGCCGTGATCAGCGTGGACTACCTGGGGAAGCAGTTGGGGCATGCGGCGACGTTCATCGACTACGCCAGCCTCTCCTGGCTGGCGAGTTCCATGGGCACGGTGGCGGGTGCGCTGGGGTCCAGCCTCGAAACGGAGACGGCCGTCCGGCGGGCGACCTACAGCCGGCGAGAACGCGAACGCCGCGCCCGACGCCGCCGGGAATCGCGGGAGCAGGACTAGCGGTCGTGCCGGAGGGATTCCCCGTCTTGGCCGGGAAGTGTTCCTGCTCCGGAGAAATCGGCGTCGCACCAGGATGCTGTCGGCGGTCGGAGCATCGCGATCGGAAGGGGTAGGAGATGAAGAACTCGCTTGCCCGGCGCGGGAAGATAGGCCCGCTGAGCTGGCATCGCGGACGACGCGGTGCGATGACGTGGTCCCTGCGGCTGGGGCCCTGGTCGTGGACCGGCAGCAGGTCGTCCCACCGGAGGTCCCGGCGTTCGCGGTGGAAGGCCGGGCGCTGAGCGGCATCACGCCGCGCCAAGCATGATCCGGCCGGGAACGGGGAACGCCTGTAGCTGTTGCAAAGGAGGAGAGATGGCCCCGCAAGAGCTTCCCCTCATCGACTACGACAACGTACCGGTCGGCTCCCTGCAGCACCGGATCCGGTCGCTGGACGGCGAGCAGATCCAGCAGCTGCTGGACTACGAGCGCGTGCACAACAACCGGGTTCAAGTGACGGAGGTGCTGGAAAACCGGTTGCAGGAGTTGCGGGAGGGCGCGACGCCGTCGGGCGGGACGCAGGAGGCGCAGCCCGTGGAGGCCGAGGACACCCCCGGGGGCTCCCCGGTCGAGCCCAGCGGCTCGCCGGAACCGATGCACCCGCCGCGGCACGGCATCGGCGGACTTCCCGGCAAGCCCAAGGCAGATCGTCCGCGGAAGCAGTGAGCTGCGCCGAGGGCGAGCCCGCTTGCTCGCGCAGAGCGGGCCGGGCGGAGTCGGCTACGGCACGCGCGGATGCCTGGTCCGTCCCAAGTGGACACAACGGAACGCGATCTCCGCGCGGAGGGTTGCGGGGAAGCGTGATCGCAACTCGCGGGCGCCCGTCACATCGGAGCGGCTTTCGAGCTACTACACCGGTGAAGTGCTGGCACCCGTCGGCGGCGAGACCCACCCCGGGTGACGCCGAACGGAACGACCATCTCGGAGGTGCGCGTGAAGGCGCTCACTTGGCAGGGACCGCGCGATGTCCGGGTGACCGACGTGCCGGACCCGCGGCTGGAAGCCGCGACCGACGCGATCATCGCGGTGACCACCACCGGCATCTGCGGCTCCGACCTGCACCTATACGAACTCCTCGGGCCGTTCCTGGAGCCGGGTGACGTGCTCGGGCACGAAGCCATGGGCATCGTCCAGGAGACGGGCTCCGACGTCACCCACATCAAGCCCGGCGACCGCGTCGTGATCCCGTTCAACATCTCCTGCGGGCACTGCTGGATGTGCCGCCGCGGGCTGTACGCCCAGTGCGAGACGACGCAGGTGCGCGAGCACGGCAGCGGTGCGGCGCTGTTCGGGTACACCAAGCTCTACGGCAGCGTGCCGGGCGGGCAGGCGGAGCTGTTGCGCGTGCCCCAGGCGCAGTTCGGCCCGATCAAGGTGCCCGACGGCCCACCGGACGAGCAGTTCGTCTACCTCTCGGACGTGCTGCCGACCGCATGGCAGGCGGTCGAGTACGCGGCCGTCCCGGAAGGGGGATCGGTCGTCGTGTTCGGCCTCGGCCCGATCGGGCAGATGAGCGCGCGGATCGCCGCCTTCAGGGGCGCCCGGGTGATCGGGGTGGACCTCGAACCCGACCGGCTGGAGATGGCCCTGCGGTACGGGATCGAGGTCATCGACGCCCGCGCGCACGACGATGTGCCGTCCGCGGTCCGTGCCATGACGGAGGGGCGCGGCGCGGATTCCGCCATCGACGCCGTGGGCATGGAGGCGCACGGCTCGCCCGGTGCGGAGTTCATGCAGAAGCTGGTCAGCGTCCTCCCGGACGCGGTCGCGGAGCCTCTGATGACCAAGGCGGGCGTGGACAGGCTCACGGTCCTGCACCAGTGCATCGACGCGGTCCGGCGTGGCGGGACGATCTCGGTCAGCGGCGTCTACGCAGGCACCGCCGACCCGCTGCCGATGCTGGTGATGTTCGACAAGGGCGTGCGGGTCAGCATGGGGCAGGCCCATGTGAAGCGGTGGATCGGTGATCTGATGCCCCTGGTCCGGGACGAGGCGGACCCGCTCGGGGTGCGCGACCTCGCGACGCACCGGCTGCCGTTGGACGAGGCCCCGCACGGCTACGACATCTTCCAGCGGAAGGAGGATGGCGCGGTGAAGGTCCTGCTGCGCCCCGGCGACTAGGCCAGTGCCCTCGTCGAGGGTGAACGGCAGCGCTTGCAGCGCTTGAGCGCCGCGCGGTTACCGGTACGTCCCGCGACGGCCGCCGGTTGACTAGGCCGGCGCGATACCGGTTACCCGATGAGCAGCAGCCTGTTGATATCGAACGGGAAGCGAGGTCGGATGGGAGGATCGGTGATGGACACGATGAGCCTCGCGGCAGACGGGTTGGTCGGCTACGCCACCTCCGTGGCGGAGAATCTCGGCGTCGACGTCTTCGAGATCGACATCAACCTCGATGTCGATCTCGCGACCGTGATCATTCTCGTTGATTCCCAAGTACCGGTGTTCGAGGAGTTCCCGCTCCTGCTGACCTGGGATGAGGTGAGCGGATGGGCGCTGCGGATCGACACCGACGGCTGCGGCGGGACCGCGACGCTGGAGTTCTTGGGCGAGGACATCCTGCCGGAATCCGCGTCGGTGCGGGAGTTCCTTTGGGACGCTGTCCGCGGGAACAGCCCCGGCGTGCTCGCCTCGCCCGCGTTCCGGCTGCCGAACGCGTGTGACGACATGGAGCAACGGCTCGCACGGTTCTGCAACTGACGACGGCGGCGGCCGGAATCCAATGTGGCCTGTTGAGGTGCCCGGAAGGTGTTCTTCGTGTCGTCTGCGGGTAGTCGATGTGGGTGGAAACCCTGTGAGGGGGTGCGAACGATGCCGCAGCAGGCCTGGAACAAGAAGCAAGAGCGGCAGTACGAGCACATCAAGGAACAGGCTCAGGAACGCGGGTCGAGTGCCGGACGTGCGAAGGAGATCGCTGCGCGGACCGTGAACAAGGACCGGGCGCAGCAGGGGCAGGCGCGGCAGCGGAGCGAGACGTCGACCCAGGACATGTCCCCGCAGCGGCGAGGTGGGAAGAGGTCGGGCAAGCGGGAGGGCCCCGGTGGCCGGACCAAGCAGCAGCTGTACGACGACGCCCGCCGCCAGAACATCAAGGGTCGCTCGAAGATGACCAAGGAACAGTTGGAGCGTGCTCTCAGCCGCAGCTGACCCAGGAAGTGCCCTGGCGGTCGCCTAGGTCCAGAACCGGGACGGCGTCGGCCGCTTGACCGCATCGGGATCGGGCGCGAGCCGACCGGCCACCACGATGCCGTAGATGGCGTGGTCGAGCGCGATGATGAGACGGCCGAGCAGCCGTCGACGGGTCGGGCGCACGGCCAGCAACGGCGCGATGACGGCCTCGAACCCCAGCCAGATGATCAGGCCGTACGCCGGGCCGGACCAGGGGAGCGATCTGATCTTCCGCGGCAGGACGTGGTACCCGAGCCCGGCGAATGCGCCGAAGGACCAGTGCGCGGCCGCGGTGAGCGCGGTGCGGCTTTCCACGGGCAGTTGCTGGACGGGCTCCGGCGCGTGCTTGCCGACTATCGCTTCCGGAGGTGTTTCCTCGACGAGGCCGACGTTCCCGGTGAGGGTCCGGATGCCGGTCATCGCCATGGCACCGACGAGTCCCCGCGCCCCGGCGCGGACCAGGTCTCGGGTCTTCGAGTGCTGGGAACGTGACACCGGGCCACCTCACAAGATCTGTCCTGCCGGGCCGAACACCCACCGGCTTACCCACCGGAACGGACCTCAACCGCACGTGGTCGTCGTGCTCAGGGGCGTTGACCGACACCCGTGGCGAGCTCGTGCAGGCGGCCTCCCGGGACGCGCGGCGCGAGAGGCGGGGTTTTGCCGCCTGCGGCTTCTCGCAAGCCGTGGAGGAATCCTTCGACGGCGTCCGTGGAGCTGTGCCGCGGGAACCAGCCGAGTTCGTCCCGGGCTCGCGACACATCCATGACGGGAAGCCGCAGGAAGGCGTCGAACAGGCCCGGCGACGCGGGGACGAGGTGCAGGTGCCAAGCGGCGGATAGGACGCTCTTGGCGATGCGGGACGGAACACCCACCGTCGGCTTGCCGAAGAGCTCGCCCAGCACACCCGTGTCGATCAGCGGATCCGCGGCGATGTTGAACGCTCCGGCGCTGGTGGAAAGCGCGGCGAGCCGGTACGCCTCGCCGACATCGTCGCTGTGCACCGCTTGGAAACGCATGCCGCCCGGAGTCGGCAGGGCCGGCAGCAGGTCTGGCCTGACGAGCCGGTTGATCAGCATGGGCCCCAGGAAGAGCCGTCGTTGCTGGGATGCCGATTCCGGTTTGAAGCAGAACGCGGTCCGCATCCGGACGACCCGGATGTCCTGGTGCTGGAGTTCGAAGGCATCGAGGTACCGCTCCAGGTACGCCTTCTCCCTGCTGTACGCCGCGGCGGGCCACCCGTGGGTCGGCCACGACTCGTCGATCGGCCGCGCGTCCGGCCCCGGGCTGTAGGCGGCGATCGAAGACCCGTGCACCAGGGCCGGGACACCGGCCGCCGCGACGGCGTCGAAGACCCGTATGCCGCCGAGCACGTTGTTGCGCCAGGTCGTGATCGGGTCGTGGGTCGGCTGGAACAACCAGGCGAGGTGGACCACCACGTCGGCCGAGGCGAAGCGCGCCACCAGATCGTCTTCGGTGACGTCCGTGCGTTCCCAGCGCACCTTCGAGCTGGTGACGGGTGGCTCTCGCCGTGACAGCGCGATGATGGTGCCGACCGCGGGATCCCTGTCGAGTGCGTCGACCACGCTGGTTCCGATGTTTCCGGTCGCCCCAACGACGACAACGCGCTGGGGGCTCTCGGGCGCCTTCATCGTTGGTCTCCTCCTTGGCCCGGTGCTGCTCCCGTCGTATTCACGGCTTCCCCTCATGGGAAGCGGAAGTGACGACAACTCCGGCTACCCGGCGAAATTCTCGGGTAACCGCTGAGCTCGTGTGGCCGAGGAACCGGTCCTGTCGCCGTCCACGTCGTGAACGCTCGACACCGGCTGTCGATAGCGCTACACCTCGACCAGGTTCGCTCAAGCGAGCTCGTCATCTGCGTGACCGAGTTCCACGGCCGCCGAGTAGAAGGCGTCCAAGCCCATGAGCAGGGCATTTCGGCTCCGCGCGCTCATCTGCTGAAGTACTGCCGCGAGGTCCGCTTTTCGAGCACGCCGGAAGCGCTGCACGAAACGCCGTCCGTCAGGGGAGAGCTGCAGGACGATCTCACGACGGTCGATGGCGCTGCTTCGACGTACGAGCAGACCGGCTGTCTGAAGGCGATCGCACAAGCGACTGGTGACAGAGGGGATTGAGCCGAGCTCGTCGGAGAGCCCGGCGAGATTGATCGAAGGGTGACGATCCACCACGATCAGGGCGCGCAGTTGCAATGCCGAAACCTCCGGCCGGACGCGTTCCGCACTGCGTGCCCAGACCACGACGAGCGCCCGGGCTGCAGTCTCGATCTCGTCGAGGAGATCGGCTGGTGGTAGATCAGGCTGACGTACCAGGGTCGTTTCCCTTGCTTCAGCACACGATCACCTCAGGTGATGCATCCATTGTCTCACGCGAAGGGCTGGGAGAATCCCGTGCAATGACAAGGTGAAGCGTTCGCCGAGGTTGCAGAGAAGCAACGAGATCCGCAGCGGAGCTTGAGCAACGCCCTGCGCGAACGTTGAACCGACGGCATGGGCACGCCTACGGCCGGGGCGTTGTGAACGGCTGGATGTTCAGGACGCCTCTGCTCGCCGGCAGATTCGTTGCTGGTGAGCAAGGTGTTCGGCTTCGTTGTCCGACTGCACCAATTGCGCTGGAGTGACCTGCACGCGTGGAGAAGCGGGGGCGACTGAGGGACACGAGACCACATGCCCTGTGACACACTCGAAGCATCGTGTTGAAGCGTCCCGAATCCGATTTCGATGTCAGGCCACGCCCTGGCCGAACACGATCGGCAGGATGATCGGAAAGAGGTTCCCATGGCTCAGACCAGTGGCGCCCACGCCGGTTCGGAGGCCAAGAACGAGAGCAGGGGCGTGCCGCAGACCCGGGCCGGCGGCGAAAGCCCCGCCAGGCTCGCGAACGACACATCGCAGGGCAGGACCAGCATCGCGGCGCTGGTCGTGCAGAAGATCGCAGGGATCGCCGCCAGGGAGATCGCGGGTGTGCATGCCATGGGTGGCGGGGTGTCCCGCGCGTTCGGTGCGATCAAGGAACGGATTCCCGGAGCTGGAACCGGCACTTCGGCCGTCTCCGGGGTGCAGGTCGAGGTCGGTGAGAAGCAGGTCGCGGTCGATCTCGACATCGTCGTGGAATACGGATCATCCATCGTCGATCTGGCCCGCTCGGTGCGGCGCAACGTGATCAACGGCGTGGAGCGGATGACAGGTTTGGAGGTCATCGAGGTCAACATCTCGGTAAACGACATCCACCTGGAGGCGGAGGAATCAGCGGAGCCCGCCCCCTCGCGAGTCGAGTGACTCCTTGCGCACCTCGGTCTGGTTCGCTCATGGGAAAGCGCCGCCGGCCGCAGGACCGGTGAGCACGATCTTCTGATCCTGCTGGCCGTCTACTGGCTGGCGTTCCACAAGTCCCGCGGAATCAGGGGCTGACGCCGAAGGTGCTGGGTTGCGGAACAATCCCGTTGCCACAGGGCAAACGACCGAGCGACCGGACGACAGCATCGCACCGGGTTGCCGCGCGGACATGGCATCAATCCGAGTGGGGCAACGGGGAGCTGTTCGATCATTCCTGGTCCTGAATGGACGATCGTCAGCCGGTCTTTCTCAATGGGCCGCCCGTGACCAGGTGGGCGGCCCATTCCGCACCGCCACGCCAACCTGTTCTGAAATCATCTCTTGCTGAAGTTGCGCGTCGTTGTTCTGATGCTGGTGATCCTCGTGTGACTGTCGCGCTTCCTGCACTTTCGCGTTGGTATTGTACACGCTCGCGGTTGCCGGGACGGGCACGGGTTGTCAATGCTGCCGGCGAGCGTCGGGTTTCGGCATGTCTGCACGTTCTGCGGTGACTACCAACCGCGGACGCTCCTCGGGCGGGACATCCTCCAGGCGGCCGTCAGAGAGGATCTTCGACGCTGCCGCAACGATGTCTGCGATCACGTGCAGGCCCCCACGGATGGCTGCTGCCGCGTTCGGGGTGCGGATCAATGCGCCAACGTCGACCAGGCTTCGGCTCACCCAGGGCGCGTTGATCTGGGCGACCACCACGATTTGAACGTTCTCGTGCTTGTGAGGCTGCTCTGGGACGTGCTCAGAGTCGTGCGTGCTTAACATGATCTGCCGCCTCCGAGGCCCTGGCGCTGCCGGATTGTGCGAGCGATTCCACCGTGGGCATACCCCTGGGGAAGCGACCATATCGGCGCGGCAGGAGAAACTTTCCGCATGCAGCGTTGGGCGCATACTGGTGGCGAGCGCGGTGTCCGTGCTGTGCCGGACACCGCGAGGCGCTAGTGATCAAGGATGATGCCCGAAGGGCATCGACATCCTTGGAGGAGAGGTGCAGCGCCATGACGTGGTTTCCTCGCCTGCTCGGCATCGGAACGGCCGCGGCCGGTGCAGTCGTCGTGCTGCGTCCGGAGGCCCTCGCGAGTGCCTGCGGGATGGGTGATTCGGACGGGAACGTCGCGCCGACCACCGCGGTCCTCTGCCGTGGCATCGGTGTACGAGACGTACTTTCCGGGTTGGCAATGACCTTCGCGCCGAGTCCGGAAACGCTGCGGCTGGCCGTCGTGGCCCGTGCGACGGCCGACCTCGGTGACGCAGCGGTACTGGATCTTCTGCCCGGCGATTCGCAGACGCGGAACATCGCGGCGACGTTGGCAGCCGGCCGCGGTGTGCTGTGCGCGCTGAGCGGCCTGACCATTCGTTCTGACGCAGCGGACGAAGAAGTCGTGAAGTCGGCAGACGACCAGCAGACCTACGGGTGGAGAAGAGGTCACCGCGAGGGGCGCGTGACCGACCGGAGGTCTCCCCTGCGGCGCTGGGTGAGGGAGATTGTCGAAGAGGAGCTTCGAGATGCGGACCTGGTCGACTGACCTCTCTCGGTGTTCGCGCTCGAAGCTGTTCATGGAATTGGAAAGTCACGCTTCGCTTGCCGTGGAAACGATCTCGGATGCCTCGGCGTGGTCTCGATCTTGTTCTCGCGGGAAGCCCACTCGATCACGAAGTTGTCCCGTGGCAATGGGTTTGGGCGACTAGTAGGAGGGTAGCCACTCAAGACAATCGCCGTAGCGGCTCGGCAATATGTCAACACGGGGGGAGCCGTTCGGTTTTACGGGCGACCGGCCCGCCGGAGACGCCCGCAGGAGGTTGATCATGAAATCCGGACCGCAGATCGCGCTCGCAGTTGCGATCGGTTACGTCCTCGGGCGCAGTCGGAAGATGAAGCTCGCGATCGCGACCGCCGGGGTGATGGCAGGGCGGCGCGTCGGGGTCAATCCCAAGGATCTCCTCGCGCAGGGGGGCAAACTGATCGCAGGATCCCCCGAGTTGAAGAAGTTGACGGGTGAGGCGCGTGAGCGCCTGATGGACGCGGCGAAATCCGCTGCGATCGCGGCGGCGACGAACAAGATCGACTCGATTGGCGACAATCTGACCAAGCGGGCCGCCGGTTTGCGGGCTTCCAACGTCGGCGAACAGGCGGCTGGTCTTGGTGAGCAAGCGGCCGGACTCGGCAAGCGCGCGTCTGGCCTCGGCAAGCGGACCGCCGGGGAAACTCCCGAGGAAGACGTGGACGAGGGTGAGGCGGCAACCGAGGAGCAGGAGGAAGAGCGAGCTGCGGTGCCGTCACCGCGAAGCACCGAGCATGCCCGCGGCCGGACGGAAGAACGTTCGGCATCGGCTCGCGCGAGCACGCGTCGCTCTGAGCCGAGTGGTCGGAAGGGTAGTTCCACGGCGCAGAAGGAACCCGAGTCACGGTCGAAGGCCACCGAGCGCGCCAGGTCGACGGCCAGCAGTGGGGCATCGGCCAAGGCTGCGGGCCGCTCGAGCGGCCGGGCAGGGAGCAAGACCGGCTCCGGAACGTCGACTCAGCACAAGTCGGGAACGAGTTCCAAGTCGTCCACCACTAAGAAGTCGTCTTGAGCGTAGCTGAGGTGATGACCATGGCGGAGCAGACCGATGGGCGTCGTTCCGGTTCTCGCGGGTTGTTGAGCGAGCTGCCGCTCGAACCGTTGAAAGCAGGATTTCAGGATTTGTTGACCGCAGCCGGGGAACGGGCGGCTGGTTTCGTCAGCGACAAGGTCGAGGACATGACCGAAAAGCTCGTGGAGTCGGCTGAAAGCGGTGGTGCCGGGTTGATGGCCGCAATGACGGGGGGTAAGGCGTTGGCTGAGGGAGGATCCCCGGTCAAGTCGGCGCTGAAGGCCGGCTTCTCCGGATTGAAGGAAAAGGCAAAAGAGAAGCTGGGCATGGGTGGAGGCAAAGGGGGGAAGAAGGGCAAGGCCAAGGTTGTCAACATCATCGAGCACAATGATGTGGGATTGCCGCTTCGCGTTGTGTACGACCAGTGGACCAGGTTTGAAGATTTTCCTGACATGACGAAGAAAGTTCTCAGCGTGGACCAGGAGTCCGACGAGAAGGTCAACTGGAAGGCGCAGATCTTCCTGTCGAAGCGAAGCTGGGAAGCCACTATCGTCGAACAGGTGCCCGACGACAGAATCATCTGGACTTCGACAGGCGCGAAGGGGACCGTGGATGGATCGGTCACGTTCCACGAGCTCGCGCCGAACATGACGCGAATCCTGCTTGTCCTCGAATACTATCCGCAAGGATTCTTCGAGAAGACGGCGTACATGTGGCGTGCGCAAGGGCGCCGTGTGCGAGCGGACTTCAAGTACATCAAACGGCACATGATGACGCGGACGATCTTGGAACAGGACAAGATCGAAGGATGGCGCGGCGAGATCCGCGACAGGGAGGTCGTCAGGACTCACGAGGACGCCCTGCGCGAGGAGGAGGAAGGATACGGCCGCGAACCCGCCGAGGAAGAAGAGGAATACGAAGGCGAGCGCGCCGAGGTGGATGAGGAGCCCGAAGAAGAAGAGGGCGAAGAAGAAGGCTACGGCGACGAGGAAGACGAGGCCGAGCGAGACGAGGACTACGCCGAAGCGGATGAAGAGGCCGAATCCGAAGAGGACGAAGGATACGAGGACGAAGAGGAGTACGGAGACGAGGACCAGGAGTACCGGGAAGGTGACGAGGGCGACGAAGAAGATGAGGAGGAACGCGGAGGGCGTCGAAGTGAACGTGTGACATCCAGTCGGAGAAGGTGATCGCATGACCGTCGCAAGCATGCAGGGCGGCGGCGGGTCCCCGGTACAGCGGGGAACTGGAGGGACTCTTGCAGACGTAGTCGAGCTCATCCTCGACAAGGGGCTGGTCATCGACGTGTTCGCGCGTGTCTCGCTCGTAGGGATCGAGATCCTCACGGTCGATGCGCGCGTCGTCGTGGCCAGTGTGGACACCTACCTGCGCTTCGCTGAAGCGACCAACAGGCTGGACCTGGATCAGAAGGGCGGCAAGGACCTTCCAGAGCTCATGCAGGGCATGACGGAGAGCGGTGCGAAAGGTAAGACCAAGGGAATGATCGACGCGGCCAAGGACAAGTTCGACGAGTTCCGCGGTGCCGACGAGGGCGACAGGAGAGAGAAGCAACCCGTACGGCGCAGGGAATCACGCAGTCGGGAGCGTGAATGATGGCCACACGCGCAGAACGAGGCGATCAGGTCCTACTAGGACAGGAAGACGGCGTCGATCGCGGCGTGTACGTGTACGGGATCGTCGGCCACCGGGAGAAGCTTCCGGACGATCTGCCCTCGGTCGGAGATGGCGAGGAAGAGGTGGACCTGGCCTCGTACGGCAAGCTCTCCGCCCTGGTCAGCGAGGTGCAGCTCGCTCGTCCGCTAGGGACGCGCGAGGATTTGCTCGCGCATGAACGGGTACTCGACACCCTCGCGGCGGAGGCGACGGTGATACCGATGCGCTTCGGATCCGTCGTGAGGACCAGGGAAGCCGTCGTCGACGAGCTCTTGGCACCCCATCAGGGGCATTTCGAGGAAATGCTCGAAGAGCTCGCCGGGCTGGTGCAGTTCACCGTTCGCGGCCGGTACGCGAACAACGCGCACCTCCGTGAGATCGTTTCCGAAGAGCCCGAGATCCAGGAACTCCGCGCCGCCCTTCAAGGGCTGCCCGAGGATGCGGGCTACGCCGAGCGCTTGAGGCTGGGCGAGCTGGTCAACAACGCGGTGGTCAGGAAACGTGAAGTTGATACCGAGACGCTGATCAGCTCTCTCGAGAAGTTCTCCGCTGCTTCCGCTTCACATGCGGTCGCGGGTGAGGACGACGCCATGCACGTCGCGTTCCTTGTTGATCGCGAGGCGGTGGCGCAGTTCGAGCAAGCAGTGGATGATCTCGGACGGCAGTGGGATGGGCGCGTCAACTTGCGGTTGATCGGGCCTCTCGCTCCCTACGACTTCCTGCCGGAGACCTGACATGGGGCTCATCACCGGACTGCTCACGCTTCCGCTGGCACCGGTCCGAGGTGCCGCATGGGTGGCTGAGCAGATCAAGCAGCACGCGGAGCGGCAGTACTACGACCCCGCCTTGATCCAGCGCCAGATAGCCGACGTCGACGACGCGCACGCCGCCGGCGAGCTGACCGATCACGAGCGCGACGAGCTGCAAGCGGACCTGCTGGCAAGGCTGTTCGAAGCGCAACGCCGACGTGACGCTGGGGAGATGTGACTCCGGTGGCCACCACGCGGGACGACGACGCCCGGGACCGCGAGCCACCTGCTGAGCGCCCTCGGCGACCTCGGCCGCGGCAAACGGGATCGAAGGCGTCGGCGCCACGCGACGACCGTGCAGAGAAGGACCGCGAGCCGCAGCGAGTGCGTCGGGAACCGGAAGGTGAAGAGGACAGGCGAGGTAGTGCTGATGGGGGACGTTCGCTCAAGGCAGCCCAGGCCGCCCAGCTGGCCGTCCGCCAAGTGCATGAACTGACGGGCAGGCAGCCAGAGAGCGTCACCTCGCTCGAGCGCGTGGAAAACGGCTGGCGCGTAAGCGTCGAGGTGGTCGAGAGCCACCGGGTTCCGGACACGGCGGACATCCTGGCGGTGTACGAAGCGGAGCTGGACCAGGACGGCGACCTCCTTTCCTACCGCAGGGTCGATCGCTACTCGAGGGGACGAGGCGACGAACGATGAACGGGCACGATCGCGAGGAGCGGATGACGGCACCGGAGGTTCGAGGCGGCGGGGCGCGGGCACCCGCCTGGTACGGACAGCGCGCGGCACCACCTGCCAGACAGGAGTCCGCGAATCTCGCGGACATCCTCGAACGCGTCTTGGACAAGGGGATCGTCATCGCCGGTGACATCCAGGTGAACCTGCTCGACATCGAGTTGCTGACCATCAAACTCCGGCTCGTGGTCGCCTCGGTGGAACGCGCCCGCGAGATGGGGATCGATTGGTGGGAGCACGACCCCACTCTGTCGTCCGGCCACCGCGATCTGGCCGAAGAGAACCGGCAGCTGCGCTCTCAGGTCCGGGCGCTCGAGTCCGAACGCGGCACACCGCAGGGCGCGATAGAGCAAGACGAAGACGAACAACGCCGTGAGCGTCATCGAAGCGCACCTCCTCGGCGCACCTCTGAGGAGCAGGACCGTGGCTGAAACCTTGTCCTACGTTTACGCGATCTCCCGGAAGGGCGCCGACCTGCAGCCCGGAGCCACGGGGATCGCCGGGTCGGAGGTTCGGCTGGTCAGCTCTGGCGAGTTGACGGCGTTGGTCAGCACGGTGTCCGCTGAGGAGTTCGGCGAGCAAGGGCTGCGGAAGAACTTGGAAGACCTGCGGTGGCTGGAAAGAACGGTGCGCGAGCACAATCGCGTCGTCGACGCAGCAGCTGCCACCTCGACCGTCGCGCCACTGGCGTTGGCCACGGTCTACTACAACGATGCTCGGGTCCAGGCTGCATTGACCGAACAAGCGCCCATGTTCCTCGACGTCCTGGAGCTGATAGCCGGCCGCACGGAGTGGGGGGTCAAGGCATACGCGGACCTCGTCGGGAGTACGTCCGGGGAACCTGCTGAGCCGGAGACCGGCGAGGGTGAGCGCCCGGGACAGGCTTACCTCCGCAAGATCCGGGAGCAGAGGAAGGGGCGGGCCGAGGCAGAGCATGAAGCAGTGGAGCGAGCAAGTGAGATCCACGATGCCTTGAGCGAGCTCGCTCACGCGAACCGCGTGCACCCGCCGCAGAATCGCGACCTCGCGGCCTATCGAGGCTTGATGGTGCTCAACGGTGCCTACCTGGTCGACGACGCGCGGACCGAGGAGTTCACCTCCGCGATCGACGAAATCAAGAGCGGAAGCTCCCTGCAGATCGAGCTCACGGGGCCTTGGGCGCCGTACTCGTTCGCGGTGGTATCTGCGGAGAGGCAGTGAGCGCGGCGATGACCACAGGACAAGACGTCAGCACGCGAACTGTTCGGGATGCTCGTGAGATCGCGCTCGTCGACCTTCTCGACCGGCTGCTGGCCGGCGGAGTGGTGCTCACCGGAGACGTCACCATCTCCTTGGCTGGAGTGGACCTGGTGCGGGTCTCGTTGCGGGCCATCATCACATCGATCCAAGAGAGCACGATGAACGTCGACTCCTGGGAGCGGGGCAGCGATGGGTGAACCGTCCGGAGAACAACGGATCGGCCGGTCGGGAAGACTGCAGCACCGCATCGAAACCGATGCGGAGTCGGTCCAGCGCGATCTGGTCCGGCTCGTGCTGACCATCGTCGAGTTGCTGCGCCAGCTCATGGAGCGCCAGGCCTTGCGCCGAGTCGACCAAGGCACGCTCGATGATGAGCAGGTCGAAGAGCTGGGGCTGGCCCTCATGAAGCTGGAACAGGCGATGACGGAACTGCGCGACCGATTTGAGCTCTCCGCCGACGATCTCAACCTCGACCTCGGTCCGCTCGGCCCCCTGCTGCCGCGGGACGACCAGTGATGGTCACCTGGCAGCGCGTTCTTGTGGACATCGCGAAGTGGGCCGCACACCAGCGGGGGTGCGCGGCCCACGAAACATGTGACTAGCCGTCTTGGTCGGGTTTCTTGTCCTTGTGCCCGGTGACGGCATCCTTTACCTTGTCCGCCGCCTGCTTCAGAGCACTCGTAGTCTGCTCGCCCTTGCCTGCGGCTTCTTTCTCCTTGTCGCCGGTGGCTTGACCGAGCTTCTCCTTCGCCTTGCCGGCAATTTCTTCGGCCTTGTGCTTGGCCTTGTCGCCTGTGCCCATGTCATGCTCCTTTGGTACGGCTGCTGAGACCCCGCACGCCTTCGCGTAAAGCTCAACCCGATGGTCTTGCGAAGTCGCTCCATGCTTACCCCCGACGCGTTGGTCGTACACCTTGAGGTACTTGTGACGTGTGACACTGCTGTTGTGCACGGATTGCTACGAGGCTGGAAGTAGGCAATAGGTTGCCGCTCGACAACCTATTCGGATACTCGTCCATTGCCCGGATTCCCGTTGTGCGGTCCCGGGTACCCGATGGAAACTCAAGGTTCGGTGATGGCCATGATTCGGATCAAGGTGGCACTGGCGAACCTCGTCAGGATCTTGCTCGGCTGGTGGGGTGGGGTGAAACCGGCCTTGAGGCGCCTCGGCCGCAAAGCATTCCAACGGATTCGAACGGTGTCCGCGGCACTCGCGGGTGCTTTCGGAAAGCTTTCACGGGCAGTGCCAGGTGTGGTGCGCGGGCGAAGGTTCGGGTTCTCCGGGAGTGCCAAGAAATCGAGAAGCGTTTTCGGGCGTCGTTCCAGTCGAGGAAGGCGCTCGGGGCGGGCAGGTGCGAGTCACAGGAAGCGAATGAAACTCCGGGGCGGCAAGAGATAGTCGCGTGTTCGCCTCCGATCGGCAGAGGGATCCCAGGTCGGAGGCGATTCTGGAAAACGGGGTTGATGTGAGAGAAGCAAATGCCCCTCCGGGGCGGCGAAAGGAACAGACCGGGGCGGTCATCGGCGATCGAAGTGGGCGGGATGAGTCCCGATCGCAACGAGAAATCGCATCGTCCGGACGAGCCCACAGGCGGCCGACGTTCGCGTCGGCGGAGTCGACCGCCGGAAACGTGGCCGATCGCAGCGGTGCACCCGCTGAGGTCGGCGAGGGCATGGCAGTTGCGATGGAGCGGTTGGAGAACAGCCTCTTGCGCCTCGTCCGCGCCGCGGTCGAAGCCTGCGCACAGCTCATCTCGACGAAGATCGAGAGAGCGGTCGGCAAACTCGCCGAACGCGCGGACAAGTCCGGGCCGGTGCCTGGGGCTGCGCTTCGGGCGGCGCGGGCAGCGCTCCTCGGGAAGAGTCCGGTCTGGGCGGCGATCAAGGGTGCAATAGCCGGAATGAGCTGGCAGACCAAGCTCATCTTGGTGGCCGCGATGATCTTGTTGCCCATCCTGCTGGTCGTGTTGGGCGTGGTCCTCCTGCTGGTGCTGATCGTGCGTGCCGTTGTGGTGGCGTTCCGCGCGGCAACGCAGCGAGGTTGAGGCACTGCTTGATCGTGCCTCACTGGATCGGGCGATGCTTGAAGGTATGAACTCGCGAATGGCGTCCGGCTCCCTGCGGCTGAAGAATGGGTTGCAACCGTTGGCACGTGTGGCGGCATCGCTGATTTGGAGCTCGAGACATGATAAAGATCAACGCTTATCTGGCCACGCTCCTTGGCTATTTGCTGCGCGTCTGGGGCATGGCCAAGATCGCATTGCGCCTCGTTCGAAAGACTGTCCAGGACGTGCTTAAAACTCGTGCGTCGAGGCGTCACGGCAAACGCAGGTTCACCCGGAGGTCAAAGGTCCACGAGCGGCGGATGGTGCTTTTGCGGCGCACGAGCATGGTGGCAGCGGGGAGCGCAGCAGCGGCTGCCATGGCGTACGTCGTTTACCGCATGGTGCGTTCGTCGAAGGAACCGGAGGAACGTCGGCTCGGGCGGGAGGAAGCCCCCGAAGAAGCCGAAGCATCGACTGACGAGGGTGCCCGGCCGGCCGGGGAGACGTTCCCACCCGAGGACGCCATCCCGGCAGCCAGGGCAGCCGAAACGACCAGTACCGGGAAGCGAGGTCGAATGGCCCGGCTTCGTGGTTCCCGCTGACGGCCGACGATTGCCGACCTCGCAGGAGTCACGCGCTCGGCCAGCGATGCCGAGACGCCTACGCGATCACGGTGCGGCTACTTCTCGACGACGGTGACCCTGGCCGTCTCTCGTGGCGGCGCTTGTTCGGGTAGTTCCACGCTCCCGCCTTGGTGAGCGCGGGTTTCCCGAATCATGTCGCGGATCTCGCTCAAGAGCAGGGCTTGAGCCATCGTCGCCCAGTACAGCGCTTCATCCTTCGGCTTGATTTGTTCGGCGGCCGCTCGTGCCCGGGCAAGAGCTCGGTCCGGATCGGTGACGATCTTGCTGGTCTTGTTGTCCTTGGCCATGACCACGCAATACCCGCGGCCGCGATCATCAACACCGCGGCGCGCCGAGTCCGTGATCGTGAAGTCGAGGGGGTCGGCCGGCGAAACGAGGAGGGGAGGCGGTGGTGATGGCCAAGGAAGAGACCGGGAAGCGGAGTCGTGAGGACGTCAGCACGGAAGGGAGCTGGGCAACCACGTCGGGACGAGTCAGAGAGGCTGCACCGACGGCTGAGGTCGCCGAGACCGAGCACGGTCGCACGACGATCGCCGCTGGGGTGGTGCAGAAGATCGCTGCAGTCGCCACTCGCGAAGTCTCGGGAGTGGCGGCACTCGGTGGGGGAGCGGCCCGGGCATTCGGCGCGATCCGGGAACGGATCCCTGGCTCGAGCGCTTCGCAAACGTCGGGGGTGGCGGTGGAGGTCGGCGAGACGCAGGCTGCCATCGACCTGGACATCACCGTGGAGTACGGGTCCGCGCTGGTGGATCTGGCGAGGGCGGTGCGCCGCAACATCATCACCGCGGTGGAGCGCATGACCGGACTGGAGGTCGTGGAGGTCAACATCGCAGTCACCGATATCCGCCTGCCCGGTGAGGAGAAAGCCCCCGCGCCCACCCGGGTCGAGTGATGATCTCCGTCGGGCCGGGAGCACAGAACACAGAGGAGGAGCGTGCCGGTGAAGGCTGCCACCGTGGTGCCCGGAAAGCCGGAGCTGTCGGCGGTCACCGAGCTGCCCGATCCCGTTCCGCAGCCGGGCGAGCTACTCGTGCGAGGACTGCTGGTGGGGTTCTGCCGCCTTGATCGTGATGTCACCGAACATGCGCATGGTGCCTTGCCGCCGGGGCAGGACCGCATGGTCCTCTTCCACGAATCCGTCGGCCAGGCGATCCACGCTCCTGCGATCAGCGGGTTCCAGGATGGCGACTACGTGGTCGGTGTCGTCCGGCGTCCGGACCCGCAGCCGTGCGAGGCGTGCGCCGCCGGGCAGTGGGACTTCTGCCTCAACGGTGAGTACACCGAACGCGGTATCCGGGGCCTGGACGGATTCGGTGCTCAGCTATGGACCGTCGAGCCCCAGTTCGCGATCAAGGTCAGTCCTGGGCTCGGCGCTCTGGGCGTGCTGACCGAGCCCGCATCGGTGGTGGCCAAGGCGTGGGAGCAGGTCGACATGATCGGTCGACGCGCCTACTTCGCTCCCCACCGCGCGCTGGTGACCAGGGCTGGACCGATCGGCCTGCTCGCCGCGCTGCTAGGCGTCCAGCGCGGCTTGGAGGTGCATGTCCTCGACCAGGTCGCCGAGGGGCCGAGACCCGATCTGGTCCGTGCGCTGGGCGCCACCTACCACACCTCGCTGGACGATCTGCGTTGCGAACCGGAGGTCGTGATCGAGACGACCGGATCCGGCAGGCTGGTGTTCGAGGTCCTGCAGCACACCGCGCGCAACGCCATCACCGTGCTGACCGGTCTCGCGGGCCACCACCGCACCATGCCCTTCCCCGCGGAGGCAGCGATCGACAACGAGTTGATGCTGGACAACGACGTCGTTGTGAGCAGCGTGAACGCCAACCTGCGCCACTACAAACAGGCCGTGCAGGCGTTGGCCGCCGCAGATCGGAACTGGCTGGAATCCTTGATCAGCCGCCGGATCCCGTTGCGCAACTGGACCGATGTCTTCGACACGGGACCTGACGACGTGAAGGTCGTCGTAGACCTCCAAGCCTGACACCAGCACCCTGACGGCTTCGATCCCGGTCGAATCCCGTTGCAGCGGCACGGGATACCGCGCGGGGTGGAGCGTTGACATGGCGAACGATCGAACCGCGGCCGTGGCGGTCGCGAAAGCGACCATTGTGGACGAATGGCAGGCCAGACGGGCCGTCGCGGTTCTTCTTCGGGCCGCTCGGCGACCACGCGCGGAGCCGTAGCAGCGCGTCGAGGAAGAGCGCGACCGGGAACGCGATTGACGCCGCGCCTGATCGGGTAGCCGAAGGCGCGTACCGGCGTCCGGCCTCGGACGCTTGCCGTCGATGTGGTTTGTCGAGGTGCTGTGATGGCGCAGAAGGTGTCGGACTACGTGCTGTCGCGCCTGCGCGAATGGGGCGTGGAGAACGTCTTCTCGTACGCGGGAGACGGCATCAACGGCCTGCTCGCCGCTTGGGAGCGGGCCGGCGACCGGCCTCGGTTCGTGCAGGCCAGGCATGAGGAACTGGCCGCGTTCGAGGCCGTCGGGTACGCGAAGTTCTCCGGCCGGGTCGGGGTTTGCGCGGCGACCTCCGGGCCGGGAGCGATCCACCTGCTCAACGGGTTGTACGACGCGAAGCTCGACCACGTGCCGGTCGTGGCGATCGTGGGGCAGCAGGGGCGCAGTTCCCTCGGCGGCTCCTACCAGCAGGAAATCGACCTGTTGTCGCTGTTCAAGGACGTGGCCGGCGAGTACGTCCAGATGGTCACCGTCCCCGAGCAGCTGCCCAACGTGCTCGACCGGGCGTTCCGGATCGCGCAGGCGCGCCGCACGGTCACCGCGGTGATCATCCCCGGCGATGTCCAGGACCTGGAGTACTCGCCGCCGGCGCACGCGTTCAAGATGGTGCCCTCCAGCCTCGGAGTCTCGCGCACGCACATGGTTCCGCCGCGCGAGGACGTGGAACGAGCCGCGGAGGTCCTCAACGCGGGCGAACGCGTGGCGATGCTCGTGGGCCAGGGAGCCCGCGATGCGGCGCCGGAAGTCGTCGAGGTCGCCGATCTTCTCGGCGCAGGCGTGGCGAAAGCGTTGCTGGGCAAGGACGTGCTCTCCGACGAGGCGCCGTTCGTCACCGGAGCCGCCGGGTTGCTCGGCACCCGCCCGTCGTACGAGCTGATGCGCGACTGCGACACCCTGCTGGTGGTCGGTTCCAGCTTCCCGTACAGCCAGTTCCTCCCCGAGTACGGGCAGGCGCGCGGCGTGCAGATCGACATCGATCCCAGCATGATCGGCATGCGCTACCCGTTCGAGGTGAACCTGCTCGGGGACGCCAAGGACACGCTGCGCGTGCTGCTCCCGCTGTTGCGCCGCAACGAGGACCGGGCGTGGCGGCGGACCGTCGAGCGCAACGTGCACGACTGGTGGGAGGTCATGGAGCGGCGGGCCGGCGTCGAGGCCGACCCGGTCAACCCGGAGCAGGTCTTCCACGAGCTGTCGCCGATGCTGCCGGACGACGCGATCATCACGTCCGATTCGGGCTCGGCGGCGAACTGGTACGCGCGGCACCTCAAGATCCGCGGGCACATGCGGTGCTCGCTGTCGGGCACCCTGGCGACGATGGGCCCGGGCGCCCCGTACGCGACGGGCGCGAAGTTCGCGCACCCGGACCGGCCGGTGCTGGCGCTGGTCGGCGACGGCGCGATGCAGATGAACGGCATCAACGAACTGATCACCATGGGCCAGTACTGGCGGGAGTGGGCGGATCCGCGGCTGGTGATCGCGGTGCTCAACAACCAGGACCTGAACCAGGTGACCTGGGAAATGCGGGCGATGAGCGGCTCCCCGCAGTTCCTCCCGTCGCAGCGCATTCCCGACTTCGGCTACGCCGCCTTCGCCGAGCTGGTCGGCTTCCACGGGATCAAGGTCGACAGCCCGGGCGAGGTTCGCGGCGCGTGGGAGCGGGCCCTGGCCGCGGACCGGCCATGCGTCGTCGAGTTCGTCACCAGCCCGTCGATCCCGCCGATCCCGCCGCACGCGGAACTGGACCAGATGGAGAACGTCGCGGCGGCCCTGCTCAAGGGCGATCCGGCGGCGTGGTCGGTGGTCCGGGAAGGCGTGAAGGCGAAGGTCCAGGAGTTCGTCCCCGGCCGCGGGCGACGCCGTTGATCGAAGGCGGGCCGGTGCGGTCGCACCGGCCCGCCTGCCCCATAGCCCGGGGCGACAAGCCACGCCTGTCCTCAGGGTCGAGAGGAGCCTGCTGGACACCTCTGCCCCGCGTACGCACACCAGGGGCAGCGCCACGACGTCAGCGAACACCCACCGATGGCGGTCGGTCTCCTGCTGCCCGAAGCGAGCGCGGCGGATTCAGGTGGCGGGCGCGACCGTGCGCTTCTCGTTCACCTCGCCGTCAAAGCCGTGGATGACCACGTCACCGCCACCGGTGCGCCGGGCTTTGTCCGCCGCCTCGGCGATGGCCCCGGCCTGGGTCCTGGTTCGCGACTCCGTCTTTCCAGTGCTCGCGTCGACGACTTTCCAAGTGCCTTCGGCGTGGTCGCGAACGACATGACGTTCTGCCATGGCGCCCTCCGGAAAATCGGGCACTGTCGACTCAGGACTACCCGGAGCGTCGTGCCCGACACCTGCAGGGCTCACTCCGGTCAGCGGTCGGTCGAACCCTCCTGGGCGCGGACGACTTCCTCCTGCAGCACCCGGGACTGCTGGCGGGTGCGGATCCGGCCCAGCGTCCAGATCGTCACGCCGTGCGCCACCGCCAGGACCAGCAGCAGGACCCCCAGCCGCGCCACCACGGTTTCCGGCGCGCTGCCGAGGTCCATCGGCACGACGGCGATCAGCGCGAGCAAACCCAGCGCTGCCAGGTGGAACACGACCACGACCAGTTGGTTCACCGAATCCGCGGCGGCGGAATCGCGGGCGGTCGACTGCAGGTAGGTCGTTCCGCTGCGCCGGATCAGCTGACCGTCGGCGACCACCAGCGCGGCGCCGACGACGAGGAACACCATGAACGAACCCACATCCGGCATCGGACTTCCCTCCAGTTCCACTCGGAACGGATCGTTCACCGAGCGCTACCCGGAGCGCGGCGCGCGGTAAACGGCGAGCGATCGCTTGACACCGAGATGGACCAGCACGACCAACGCCGTCTCCAGTTGTGATGGCAAGCACTTCGCGGGGGCCTTCGGGATGCGGAAACCCGTTCGATCCGTAAGCTGACCTGTCTGCCCTGGGCGGGTCGTCGGAGTACGCGCCTGGACTACTGCGGAGCGAGACAGTGATTTCACGTCCTGTTCGGAGTTGCGACGTCTCACGGGACCTGCCACGCGGCGGGCAGCGGGGCAACGGGTCGTCGGTGGGACGGCGCGTTCGGTGACTCTGACGGCAGCAGGTGAACAGCTCGTCCCGTCCGCATCTCCGGAAACCACGGCCAGCGCGGTCTTCTGGTCGGACTTCGCGCCCGATCAGCGCACCCTGGTCGAGGTTCTCGACAGCACGGCACGTCGATTCCCGGACGCCCCGGCGATCGACGACGGCACGACGGTGCTCGGCTACGGCCGGCTGACCGCCGAGATCGACGTCGTGCGGCGACGGCTCGCCGAAGCCGGCATCGGCGTCGGCGACCGGGTCGGAATCCGGATTTCCTCCGGCACCGCGGAACTCTACGTCTCGATCCTGGGCGTGCTGGCCGCCGGCGCCGCCTACGTTCCGGTGGACGCGGACGACCCCGACGAGCGCGCCGAACTCGTGTTCGGCGAAGCCGAGGTCTGCGCCGTGCTCTCCGACGGGGGCTCGTTCGCGTTGCGCCGCGAGCCGCTCGGTCGCCTGGGCGAACCATCGCCCACCGACGACGCCTGGATCATCTTCACCTCCGGTTCGACCGGGAAGCCGAAGGGCGTGGCGGTGAGCCACTCCGCCGCCGCGGCCTTCGTCGACGCCGAGGCCGGCCTGTTCCTCACCGAGGAACCCATCGGCCCCGGGGACCGGGTGCTGGCCGGGCTGTCCGTGGCGTTCGACGCCTCGTGCGAGGAGATGTGGCTGGCCTGGCGGCACGGCGCCTGCCTGGTGCCCGCGCCGCGCGCTCTGGTGCGCACCGGTGTCGACCTCGGTCCCTGGCTGGTGGCGCGGCACATCAGCATCGTGTCGACGGTGCCGACGCTGGCCGCGTTGTGGCCCGTCGAAGCGCTGGAAGAGGTTCGGCTGCTCATCTTCGGCGGCGAGGCGTGCCCGCCGGAACTCGCCGAACGACTCGCCGTCGAAGGCCGCGAGGTCTGGAACACCTACGGGCCCACGGAAGCGACCGTCGTCGCCTGCGCCGCCCGGCTCACCGGCGAGGAGCCGGTGCGGATCGGATTGCCGTTGGCGGGCTGGCAACTCGCGGTCGTCGACGAGCGCGGCGAGCCGGTTGCGATGGGCGACACCGGCGAGCTGATCATCGGTGGTGTCGGCCTCGCCCGGTACCTGGACGCGGGCAAGGACGCCGAGAAGTTCGCGCCGCTGCCGTCGCTCGGCTGGTCCCGGGCCTACCGCAGCGGTGACGTGGTGCGGGCCGAGCCCGAGGGGCTGCTGTTCGTCGGCCGGGCCGACGAACAGGTCAAACTCGGTGGCCGCCGCATCGAACTCGGTGAGGTGGACGCGGTGCTGCAGGCCCTGCCCGGCGTTGCCGGGGCGGCCTCGGCCGTGCAGACCACCGCCGCCGGGAACCAAATCCTCGTCGGCTACGTGGTGCCGCGTGCCGAGTCCGAGGCGGCAGCGGACGCGCGGTTCGACTACGACCGCGCGGTGCGGCGGCTGCAGGAACAGTTGCCCGCCGCGCTGGTGCCGCTGCTCGCGGTCGTGTCCGACCTGCCGACGCGTACCTCCGGGAAGGTGGATCGAGCCGCGCTGCCGTGGCCGCTGCCCACCGCCGGCGGCGATCCCGCCGCGAGGTCGGCGATGTCGCCGACCGAGGCGTGGCTCGCGGAGGGCTGGGCGGAGGTCCTCGGCGTGGAGGTGACCGACCCCGCCGCGGACTTCTTCGCCACCGGCGGCGGCAGCCTCACCGCCGCCCAGCTGATCGCGCGCATCCGGATGCGCCACGCCCAGGTGTCGGTCGCCGACATCTACCAGCACCCGACGCTCGGTTCGCTGGCCGCGCACCTGGACGCGTTGGAGGCGATGACCGAGACCTCGAGGCGTGTCGTCCGGCCGACGCCGCGGCTGACCGGGCTGTGGCAGGCCCTGATCATGCTGCCGCTGCTGGCCATCGTCGGGTTGCGCTGGACGACCGTGCTGGCGGCGCTGAGCAACGTGCTGGCCTGGACCGGATCCGTGTCGTTCGCGCCGACGGTGTCGTGGTGGTGGATCGCCGCGGCGTGGCTGGTCCTGTTCAGCCCCGCGGGCCGGATCGCGTTGTCGGCCGGTGGTGCGCGATTGCTGCTCGCCGGGGTGCGCCCGGGCACCTACCCGCGTGGCGGCAGTGTCCACTTGAGACTGTGGGCGGCCGAGCGGCTCGCCGAGTTCAGCGGCGCGACCGGTGTGTCCGGTGCCTCCTGGACGACCCACTACGCCCGGGCGTTGGGCGCCAAGGTGGCCAAGGACGTCGACCTGCACTCGCCGCCGCCGGTCACCGGCATGCTCAAGGTCGGCAGGGGCGCGGCCGTCGAACCCGAGGTCGACCTCGCCGGCCACTGGGTCGACGGCGACGAGGTGCACATCGGCAAGATCCGGATCGGCGCCGGCGCGCGCGTCGGCGCCCGCACCACGCTGATCCCCGGCGCCCGGATCGGCAAGTCCGCGGAGATCGCGGCCGGCTCCACGGTGCGCGGCTCGGTGCCCGCGGGGCAGCGGTGGGCCGGGTCCCCGGCCGTCCCGGTGCGCGAAGCGGGCCGCACCTGGCCGTCGAGCCGTCCGCCCAGGTCGCAGGTGTGGGCCTCGGTCTACGGGGTCACCTCGGTGCTGCTCGGGCTGCTGCCGGCGCTGGCGGCACTGCCCGGCGTCATGGTGCTCGGCCTCGCTCTCAGCGGCGCACCCGATCTCGGCTCGGCGCTGACCCGGGCGCTGCTGGCGGTGCCCCTGGCGAGCGCGTGCTACCTCGTTTCCTACGCGTTGCTGGTGCTGGTGAGCGTGCGCGCGCTGAGCATCGGGATGCGCGAGGGCTACCACCCGGTGCACGGCCGCATGGCCTGGCAGGTGTGGGCGACCGAGCGCCTGATGGACATGGCCCGCATCGGCCTGTTCCCGTTGTACGCCAGCCTGTTCACACCGGTATGGCTGCGGTTGCTCGGCGCCAAGGTCGGTCGCGACGTGGAAGCCTCCACCGTGCTGGCGCTGCCGAAGATGACGAAGGTCGCCGACGGCGCCTTCCTCGCCGACGACACCATGGTCGCCACCTACGAGCTCGGCGGCGGCTGGCTGCACGTGGCCCCGGCCCGCATCGGCAAGCAGGCCTTCCTCGGGAACTCGGGCATGACCGCGGCAGGGCGTTCGGTGCCCAAGCGCGGCCTGGTCGGGGTGCTGTCCTCGACGCCGCGCAAGGCCAAGAAGGGCTCGTCCTGGCTGGGCATGCCGCCGATGCCGCTGCGCCGTTCCATCGACGAGGCCGACGCGAGCCGGACGTTCGCCCCGCCGCTGCGGCTGAAGATCGCCCGCGCGGTGGTCGAGCTGTTCCGGTTCGTGCCGGTCGTGCTCAGCGCGACGCTGGCGGTGCTGGTGCTGGCGGCGCTGGCGTTCCTGCATGCCGCAGGCGGGCTGTGGCTGGCCGCGTTGCTGGCCGGGCCGGTGCTGCTGGTCGCGGGCCTGCTGTCGTGCGCCGTGACGACCGCGGTGAAGTGGCTGCTGGTCGGGCGCTACCGGGCGGACGAACGCCCGCTGTGGAGCTCCTTCGTGTGGCGGACCGAGCTCGCGGACATGTTCGTGGAGGTGCTGGCCGTCCCGTGGCTGATCGGCTCGGCCGGGGGGACACCGCTGCTGACGGCGTGGCTGCGCAGCATGGGCGCGAAGATCGGCCGCGGGGTGTGGCTGGAGACCTACTGGCTGCCCGAATCGGACCTGGTGCGGCTCGGCGACGGCGCGTCGGTCAACCGCGGTTGCGTGGTGCAGACCCACCTGTTCCATGATCGGGTCATGCGGTTGGACGAGGTGCGCCTGGACGCCGGCGCTACGCTGGGCCCGCACGGCATCGTGCTGCCCGGTGCGAGCATCGGTGCGCACACCACCATCGGCCCCGGGTCGCTGGTGACCCGGGGAGACGAGGTGCCCGCGCACTCGCGGTGGCTCGGCAACCCGATCTCGACGTGGCGGAAAGCGGGAGGACGTCGCCGGTGAACCCTGGTGCTGACCAGCCGGGTGCGCCGGCACCGGGGGCGGATCGGTCGACGGATTCCTACCTGCCCGAGCACGGCAACGGCGGGTATCGCGTCGAGCACTACGACCTGGACCTGGAGTACCAGGTCGGCCCGAACCGGCTCGCCGGGCAGGCGACGATCTCGGCGGTGGCGACGCAGGCCCTGTCGCGGTTCAGCCTGGACCTGGCCGACCTGCGGGTTCGCCGGGTGCTCGTGGACGGCCGTCCCGCCAAGTTCACGCACGGCGGCGGGAAGCTCCGGATCAAACCGGCGCGCCCGGTAGCCGCGGCGGCGGAATTCCGGGTGGATGTCCGGTATTCGGGCAATCCGCAGCCGATTTCCGGCCGGTGGGGCGAGATCGGGTGGGACGAGCTGACCGACGGCTCCCTGGTCGCCGGCCAGCCGGTCGGCGCGCCGTCGTGGTTTCCCTGCAACGATCACCTCGCGGACAAGGCGGGCTACCGGATCTCGTTCACGACGGCCTCGCCGTACTCGGTGCAGGCGACCGGGAACCTGGTGTCGCGGCAACGCCGCGGCAGCACCACGACCTGGGTATACGAGCGGCCGGAACCGACCGCGACGTACCTGATGAGCATCCAGGTCGGCCTGTACACCGAGGTGGAGCTGGCCGGCGGCCCGGTGCCGCAGCGGGCGGCGATCCCTGCGCGGCTGAGCGACCGCTTCGCGGTGGACTTCGCGCGGCACGGCCAGATCATGGACGTGCTGCAGCGGTTGTTCGGCCCGTACCCGTTCGGGGAGTACGTCGTCGTGGTCACCGACGACGACCTGGACGAGCCGGTCGAGGCGCAGGGCATGTCGGTCTTCGGCGCGGGCCACCTGGACGGCCGGCGCACGAACGAGCGGCTCGTCGTGCACGAACTGGCGCACCAGTGGTTCGGCAACAGCGTGACGATCGCGGACTGGCGGCACATCTGGCTCAACGAGGGCTTCGCCACCTACGCCGAATGGTTGTGGTCGGAGTTCTCGGGCGGCCCGTCGGCGCAGCAGCACGCGGCGAACTGGCACGCGCACATCGCCGCAGGTCCGCCGGATCTCCGGATCGCCGATCCGGGTGTGGCCGGGATGTTCGACGAACAGATCTACAAGCGCGGCGCGCTGACGCTGCACGCGCTGCGCCGCGAACTGGGCGACGAGCCGTTCTTCGAGCTGCTGCGGAAGTGGGTCGCCGACCACCGGCACGGCACGGCGACCACGGCGGACTTCACGGCGCTGGCCGACGAATTCGCGAACCGGTCGCTCGCCGGGTTCTTCACGAAATGGCTGGACAGCACCGAGTTGCCGCCGCTGCCACGCTGAAACCGCCGCATCGGGCGCCGACGACAGGGGTGCGGGCGCGGTAACGTCGATCTTGATCGCCGCCCGGAACCGGGATGCTCAAGGCGGCCGAAGCCTGAGCCCGGCGTGTCGGACGGGAACCGACACCGTGCCCTCGTCTGACGTTCACCCATCCTTGCGGGCCGATTCGTTGTGCTCCGGGCACGAGACCGGTTGTGTGGTGGTAGAACTTCCCGCGACGCAGATTCGAGGTTCCTGCTGCGATGGTCGCCACCGAACCGTCCGGGTCGACGCCCCAACCGCTGCTGGCCGGCCGCAGGCCGTTGGCCCCGCACCTGTCGGTGTACGTGTTCGTCCTCGTGCCGTTCCTGGCGCTGCTGGCGGCGGTGCCGCTGGCGTGGGGGTGGGGGCTGCACTGGTGGGACGCGCTGCTCGCGGCCGGCTGGTACGTGTTCACCATCCTCGGCGTGACGGTGGGCTACCACCGCTACTTCACGCACGGCGCGTTCCGCGCCAAGCGCTGGCTGCGCATCGCGCTCGCGGTCGCGGGCAGCATGGCGGTCCAGGGGCCGATCCTGCACTGGGTGGCCGATCACCGCCGCCACCACGCCTTCGCCGACAGGGAAGGCGATCCGCACTCGCCGTGGGCGTTCGGCACGTCTCCCGCCGCGCTGGCGCGCGGGTTCTGGCACGCGCACATGGGCTGGATCTTCGAGCGGGACCTGACGAACCAGCGGCGGTTCGCGCCCGACCTGCTGGCCGACCCCGACATCCGGTTGGTGCACCGGCTGTTCGGCCCGTTGACGGTGGCGACGTTCGCCCTACCCGCGCTGTGCGGCGGTGTGATCACGGGTACCTGGTGGGGCGCCACGACGGCGTTCTTCTGGGCCGGGCTGGTGCGGGTGGCCCTGCTGCACCACGTGACGTGGTCGGTGAACTCGATCTGCCACCTGGTCGGGGATCGCCCGTTCCGCAGCCGCGACAAGGCGGCCAACTTCTGGCCGCTAGCGGTGCTGAGCATGGGGGAGTCGTGGCACAACCTGCACCACGCCGACCCGACGTGCGCCCGGCACGGGGTGCGGCGAGGCGAGATCGACATCTCGGCCCGGGTGATCTGGATCTTCGAAAGGCTCGGCTGGGCCTCCCACGTCCGCTGGCCGACCCCCAGACGCCTCGCCCGCCTGGCCGCCGACAGCTGAACCATCGTCCCTTGTGGACAATTGTCGCCGATTCGAGCCTTCTACCAGACTGAGAGGCCGTTTCAGACTGGTGCTCAGGCCCGCCTGGGACGTGGTCGTCTGGAGCGTAGGCTGCCGATTTCGCGCGAAATCGCCACCGGCGTCCGGCCCCGGGCGCCCCCGGGATGCGTCCCGACCTGAGCTCGCGCGCCGGAAAACCGCTGGCCGGGGCGGTCATGCCGCGGTCAGACTGCAGGCGTGGCCGTACTGGAGAAGACCGCGCGGGCACCGGGCCGGGCGTGGGCGACGGGGCTGAGCCTGACCTCGTGGGTCCTGTTCGCGAGTTCCGGCCCGCTGGCCAAGGCGGTGATGGCGGCGGGTTGGTCCCCGGCCGCGGTGACCTCGGTGCGGATCGCGCTGGCTGCGGTGCTGCTGGTGCCGGTGGTCGCGGTGCTGCGGCCGCAGGCGCTGCGGTTCCACCGCGCCGACCTGTGGCTGCTGCTCGGCTATGGCCTGCTCGGTGTCGCCGGGGTGCAGCTGTTCTTCTTCCTGGCCGTGGCAAGGATCCCGGTCGGGGTGGCGATGGTGCTGGTCAACCTGGCGCCCGCACTGGTCGCGCTGTGGGTGCGGGTGGTGCGGCGCACCCGGTTGCCGGGGCTGATGTGGCTGGGTATCGGGCTGGCCGTGGCCGGATTGGTCCTGGTCGCGGGGATCTGGCAGGGACCGGAGTTGGACCTGCTCGGTGTCGCCGCCGGTCTGGCCGCGGCGATCTGCTCGGCCGGGTACTTCCTGCTCGGCGAGCACGGCGCGAGCCGGTACGACTCGTTCGGGCTGACCGCGGCCGGGCTGGCGATCGGCGCGGTGGTGGTGGCCGTGGTCGCCTTGCCGTGGACGCTGCCCACGGGACTGCTCACCACCCCTGCGGAGCTCGGCGGCCTGCGGGTTCCGGTGTGGCTGGCCCTGCTGGTGCTGGCCGCGGTCGGCACCGCGCTGCCCTACCTGGCCGGGCTGCGGGCGCTGCGCAATCTGCCTTCGGCCCTGGCCAGCGTGCTGGCCCTGGTGGAACCGCTGGTCGCCGCCGGACTCGCCTGGCTGCTGCTCGGCCAGGCGCTCAGGCCGACGCAACTGGCCGGAGCGGTGGTACTGCTCGCCGGCGCGGTGCTGGCGCAACTGGCCGCCCCGAACTCGCTCCCGGAAGGCCCCATCTCGCACAGACCCGGCTGACCGCTGGTGAGTGATCGACGCGCCCGCGACGCCCGCTACCAGGACGTCGGCTCGGACTTCTCCGCTTCGCGGTCCACGCGCTCGTCTTGCCAGAACGGCAAGATTTCGTGCCAGATCGGTGCGCGCCCGCTGAGACTGGGCGCTGATCGACGGCGCGACCGGGCGCTGACTCCACCACTTCTTCCGCAGGACAGGAACACATGATCACCGCAACTCGGCCGCTGACGCGCAGGTTCCGCCGGCCCGCGCGCACGATGGCGACCCTCGCGCTCACCCTTCTGCTCACGATCGGCGGCGCGGCCTGTTCCGCGCCGACCGCGGGCGACGTTGCTCCCTACGCCGTCGCCACCCAGGACGATCCGGCGTTCCAGGGCACCTTCCGGCACGAGTTCGCCGACGTCGATGGTGTCCGCATGCACTACGTGACCGGCGGCAGCGGCACGCCGGTGGTGCTGATCCACGGCTGGCCCCAAACCTGGTACGGCTGGTGGCAGATCATGCCGGCCCTCGCCGAACACCACACCGTCTACGCGGTCGACCTTCCCGGACTGGGCGACAGCACCGGCTCACCGACCGGCTACGACAAAGCCACCCTGGCGCGGTACGTGCACACGCTGATCGCCGACAGGCTCGGGGTCCGGGACGCCGCCGTCATCGGGCACGATTTCGGCGCCGCGGTGGCGTTCCAGTACGCCAGCCAGTTCCCCGGCGACACCGCCCGCCTCGGATACCTCGACCTGCCGCTACCCGGGCCCGCGATCGACGCATCCACGTACCGCACGCTGAGCTGGCACATCGCCCTCCACTCTCAGCGACGGGTCCCCGAGGCGGTCGTGGGCGACGACGTCCGCGAGTACCTGGCACTGTTCTACCCCCAGGTCTCGTTCGAGGGCACGGCATTCGGCGGCACCTCGGATCGGTCTCCGTTCACCGACGGCGAGATCAACGAGTACGCACGGACCTACAGCCGGCCCGAGGCGCTGTCGGGCGGCTTCGAGCTCTACCGCGCCCTCGACAAGGACGTGCGCGACACCGTGTCAGCGGCACCGGTACGCATCCCGACCCTGCTCATGACCGCCCAAGGGCAACTCGACGCGATCCGGGCCACAGTGGACCCGCGGATGGCCAACATCGTTCGCGCGGTGGACGTGCCGCGCGCCGGACACTGGCTCGCCGAGGAAAACCCCCAGTTCGTCACCGCGGAGCTGGTGCGTTTCCTCGACGGATGACTCCGGCGGCGCCGGACATCCGCAGTCGGGCCGAGACGCCGCTGGCGTGTCCGAAGTGGACGGATCAGGGTTCTTCGTCGACCGGGTCGGGTAGCGTCCAGCGGTCTTCTCGACGGGGGTGGATGTACCCGTAGTAGTAGACGTAGCCGATGGCCAGGATGGCAAGCGCGATCGAAACCGGGACCCAGTCGCTGACCAGGTTCTCGTAGACGACCACCACCATTGTCGCCAGGAGCAGCAGCGGGGGCAGCGGCCAGCCGGGCATGCGGTAGGCCGCTCGCCGGGTGCGGCCGCGGATCCGGCCGACCAGTGCCGCCAGCCCGACCACCACGTAGGTGATCACCAGGCTGGCCCCGGATCCGAGCAGCAGCACCTGGAACGGCAGCAGCCAGTAGGCCAGCGTGCCCAGTGCCGCCACCGTCAGGGTCGCCACCACCGGCGTGCGCAGCCGTGGGTGGACCCAGGTCAGCGGCCCGCTGATGGCGTCCGGCCAGGAGCGGTCGCGGGCCGCGGAGTACAGGCTGCGGCCGAGCTGGAGCATGATCGCGATCACCGCGTTGATCACCGCGATCGCGATGCCCAGGCTGACGATCGTGTTCACCGCCGGCCCGCCGCGGGCGAGCAGGAAGTAGTTCATCGGCGAGTCCGCGTTGACCAGCTCCGGCATGCTCGGCGTGCCCAGCAGTACGGCGACGCCGACCAGCGCGGCGACGGCGAACACCACCGCGGAGGCGCCGGCCACCCCCTGGAGCACCGACGGCCGATGATGAACACGCTCGACGCGGGTGTCACCGCGGAGAGCGTGATGAGGATGTTCTCCCGGAAGGTCAGCGACCGGGAGAGGTCCTGGCGGTAGGCGGCTGATCGGGGAGTGCCGGTTCGCGGCGTGACTTCGTCGGTCATCGAGCACCTCGACCCTCGCGACAGTTATTTGGCGCAAGGGTCAAAGATCGGGTCCGCAATGTCAATGGCCATTGCGTCATCTTGTTGACTTGATTGGCACGAGTGCCAGACAATCACGGCATGGCACGTCCCAGTCGAAAGCCGGTGCGCCGCGAACACCTCGTCGCCGCGGCGACCCGCGCCGTCGGCCGCCAGGGCCTCGCCACGCTGCGGGTGGCCGATGTGGCCGAGCAGGCGGGCGTGGTCCGCGGTTCGGTGCACTACTACTTCCCCGACCTGTCGGAGCTGCTGCGCGAGGTGTTCCGGCAGGCGGTGGAGCGGTTCTGCACCGACCGCGCGGCCATGCTGTCCACAATGGATGATGCGCGCGAGAAGCTGGTGGCCGCGGCCCGCGCGGGTATCCCGTGGCGGGCGGACGACGAGCTGGTCACCGTGCTGTACGAGTTCACCACGGCCGTCCGGCAGGACCCGATCTACTCGGTGATCGCGGAGAGCCTGTTCGACCGGCAGGTCACCATGTACGGCGCCGTCCTCGAGATCGGCCGAGCACAGGGGCACTTCCAGCCGAGATCGCCGGTCGCGGACATCGCGGCGAACCTGGTGTGCCTGGAGAACGGCTACGGTCTGGAGATCATCGCCGGCAACGCCGTGATGCCCCCGCAACGCGCGTTCGAGCTGATCCTGTCCTACGCCCGCGACGCCACCGGATGCGCCGACCTGACCGGCGACCCGGCCGGCTCCGAGGTGACCCACCTGCGGCCCCGGAAGGGAACCCGATGACCAGCGCCATCCGCACTCCCGCCGGGCTGCCCCGGGCCCGCGCGTTGGGGATTCCGCTCGACGGCACGCCCGGCGAGTGGAACGCGATCACCGACGTCCCCGGCGTCGAGGTCGGCTACGCCACCCTGATCGAGGGGGACGGCCCGCTGCACCCGGGGCGCGGCCCGGTTCGCACCGGGGTCACCGCCATCCTGCCCCGCGGCCGGGACGGCGTGGCCGACCCGTGCGCCGCCGGCTGGTTCTCCCTCAACGGCAACGGGGAGATGACCGGCACCGCCTGGATCGAGGAGACCGGTTCGCTGACGCTGCCGGTCGCGATCACCAACACCCACGCGATCGGGACGGTCCATCGTGGACTGATCGACTGGGTCGTCGAGAACCGCCCCGAGCTGGGCCGCGAGTGGCTGCTGCCGGTGGTCGCGGAGACCTGGGACGGCTATCTCAACGACATCAACGGCGCCCACGTCCGCACCACCCACGCCGCGGCGGCCGTGGACGCCGCCCGGTCCGGCCCGATCGAGGAAGGCTCGGTCGGTGGCGGCACCGGGATGAACTGCTACGCCTTCAAGGGCGGCAGCGGCACCGCGTCCCGGGTCGTGGCATACGAATCGGACCGTTACGCGGTCGGCGTGTTCGTGCAGGCCAACTTCGGCTCCCGCCGGGAACTCGTGGTCGCCGGCGTGCCGGTCGGCGCGCACCTGCCGGCAGACAACCCGATGGAGGACGCCGACCGGTTCGCCGCACCCGGCGCCGGATCGGTGATCGTCGTGGTGGCCACCGACGCGCCGCTGCTGCCGGGGCAGTGCACCGCGCTCGCCCGGCGGGTGCCGCTCGGCCTGGCCCGCACCGGCACCACCGGCAGTCACTTCTCCGGGGACCTGTTCCTCGCCTTCTCCACCGCGAACCCGGGCGCGCTCACCAGCACCATGGGCTCCGGCGGGGCGGCCTACGAGCAGCTGCGGTTCGTGCCGTGGGGACGGATGGACCCGTTCTACGAGGCCACCGTGCAGGCCACCGAGGAGGCGGTGCTCAACGCGCTGACCGCCAACGCGGACATGACCGGTCGCGACGGGCACCGCTCCCCGGCCCTGCCGCGCGACCGGCTCACCGAACTGCTGCGCGAGTCGGGGCTGCGGCCAGACCATCGTTGACGCTCTGCCGATGTAAATCCCGTTGATCGGACGGGCTTTCCAGGAAATCCGTCCGTTGTGGACCACTCGCGGAACGTGAAGCGCCGTCTCCGCTTCCGGCGACGAACTCCGCCGTCCTAGAAGTCCGGGTTGCTGGCGTCCTTCCAGGTTCGGGGAACGAGGACGTGGAGAGCGTCGCGCGCGACCGAGAAGCGTTGCGGGGTGCCGTCGACGAGTTCACCGTCGACGTTGATCGGAAGGTCGGGCCCGGTCGCCACGTCGACCCGTTTGGTGCGGAAATGACGAACGTGCTCGCTGTCGAGCGCGCCGCGTTTGAGATCGCGCGCAGCGGCGATCAGGTCGTGGAGGCTGCCGTGCCGCATGACGGAGATGTCCAGCGTCGCATCGTCGATGCCGGCGTCGTGCGCCGCGAGCTGCCCGCCGCCGAAGTAGCGGCCGTTGGCGATCGACAGCTGCAGCAATCCGTGGTGCTCCTGCGGCTCGTGGTCGCCATCGGGGAACGTCAGACGCGCCGAGAACGGTCGGTGGCGCAGCAATGCCTTGACGGTCGCCACCGGGTATGCCAGTGCTCCGGTCCACCTCTTCAGCGTCGGCGACATCGCCTCGGCCACGCCCGCACCGAGACCGACAGACGCGCGGTTGACGTAGTAGTTGTTCCCGCAGAGGCCGAGGTCGATGTCGACCACTCTGCCGTGTGCGATGGTGCGGCAGGCCTGGTCGAGATCCGTGGGGATGTGCAGGGTGCGTGCGAAGTCGTTGGCGGTGCCCAGTGGCAGCAGGCCCAACGGCACGCCGCGGTGGGCGAGGACGTCGACCACCGAGCTGACGCTGCCGTCACCGCCGCCGAGGATGATCAGGTTGTGGCCAGCGTCCACCGCCGAGTTCACGGTCTCCGGGAGCCGGGCCGGATCGTGCAGCGGAAAGGTCGAGTCCAGCGGCACGCCCAGGCTGCGCAGCTTGTCGATCGCCCGCGCGTATGCCTTGGCGCCCGTGCGGGCTCGTGCATTCACCACCAGGGCTGCTCGCTTGGTGGAACCGTCGGTTGTGATGACCGCTCCTCACGAGACGAACCTGCCTGCACCTGCAGTGTAAAGGCAGCCGGCGCGAGACTCATCTGCGCTCCGGTTGCGCGGAAGACCTCCTGTGCGGTTTCCGGCCGATGGCGAAGTAGATCGCGCTCAGCACGATGAAGAACGGCACGCCCGCCCACCAGGCGACCGCCAGGTCGTCGATGAACGCCGTGGACACCAGGATGGCCACCAGGAAGAGGATCGCTGCGATTCCGGTGACCGGCGCGCCGCGCAGGCGCACCTTCGGCAGCGGGAGGCCCGCCGCGGCGCGGGTCCGCCGGAACGCCAGGTGCGTGACGAGGATGAGGATCCACACCGCCAGGGCACCGAAGATGGACAACCCGAACAGCACCAGGTACGCGGCGTTGCCCTGCGCGGCCGACAGCACGGTGGCGACGAGCAGCCCGGCCGCGCTGAGCAGCAGTGCGTTGCGCGGCACCCCGCCCTTGCTCAACCGGGCGGTCCAGCGCGGCGCGTAGCCGTGCCCGGCGAGGGAGTGCAGCATCCGGGTGCACAGGTAGAGGTTCGTGTTCGCGCTGGAGAGCGCCGCGGTCAGCACCACGAAGTTCATCACCAGCGCGGCGAACGGGATTCCGGCCGCGCCGAAGACCGTCACGAACGGGCTCTCGGACACCCCGCTGCTCTGTGCGACCGTCGTCCAGGGCACCACGGTCAGGACCAGGGCGATGGCCAGCAGGTAGAACAGGGACAACCGCAGCACCATCTGCCGGGCCGCGCGGGGGATGTCGCGTTCCGGGTTCTCCGACTCGGCCGCGGTCACCGAGACGACCTCGGTGCCGATGAAGCTGAACAGCGCGAACACCATCGCCAGGTACAGGCCGGTCCACCCGTTGGGCAGGAATCCGCCGTGCGCCACCAGGTTGTCGAAGCCGGTGGGCTGGGCGTTGGGCAGCCCGACCGTCACCAGCGCGAGCGCCAGCAGGATGAACACCACGATCGCGGTGACCTTGATCATCGAGAACCAGTACTCGAAGGTGCCGAACAGCCCGACCGCGCCCGCGTTCACCGCGAGGATGAGCACCGAGAACGCCACCACGGGCAGCCACAACGGCAACTGGGGCCACCAGAACTGCGTGTAGATCCCGGCCGCGATCAGCTCGCCGCCCACCGCGATCACCTGGATGGTCCAGTACGTCCAGCGCACCACGAATCCTGCCCACGGACCCAGGTAGCGGTGCGCGATCGCGCCGAACGCGCCCGCGTCCGGGTGCTGGACCACCATCTCGGCCAGCGCCCAGGCGATCACCAGCGCGACCAGCGCGCAGGCGAGGTAGGCGAGCACGGTGGCCGGCCCGGCCTGCGAGATCGCCAGGCTGGACCCCAGGAATAGGCCGGTGCCGATCGCGCCGCCCAGCCCGATCATGGTCACCTGGCGGCGCGTCAGCTGCCGGCGCAGTCCGGTGCCGGTCGTGCCCACCTCGGTGGCGCTGCCTGTGGTGGAGTCCATTTCATCTCCCGGATCTGCGGTAGTCGGCGATGGCCGCGACGACGGCGTCCACATCGGACTCGTTGTTGTAGAAGTGGAAGGACATCCGCAGCACGGTGCCGCGCGGGCTGGTCGCGATCCGGCGTTCGGCGAGCCATGCGGCGAGTTCGCCCGGGGCGTCGTCGAGGAGCGCGATCTGCGGCCCGCGCGACGCCGGATCGGTCGGCGACCAGAGCCGCTCGCCCGCCACCAGCAGCTCGTCCTGCAGCCGCTGGGTCAGCCCGCTGACGTGGTCGTGCACCGCTGTCGCGTCCAGGCGGTTGACCAGGTCCAGGCCCGCGTTCGCGCCGTAGGCGGCCGGGATGCCGGGCGTGCCGGTTTCGTAGCGGCTCGCACGCGCCGGGTGGTCCACCGAGCGCGGATCGAACGCGAACGGGTTCTCGCGGCCGAACCACCCGGTCAGCTGCGGTGCCACCGCATCCTGCACGCCGCGGCGCGCGTACAGGAACGCGATGCCTGGGATGCCCAGCACGTACTTGAGCGCGCCGGCGACGAGGAAGTCGCAGCCGAGCTCCTCGACGTCGATGCGGTGCACACCCGCGGCCTGGTAGGCGTCGACGAACGTCGTCGCGCCCTGCTCCTTCGCGCGGGTGATCACCTCGCGGACCGGCAGCCGGAGGCCGTTGCGGTAGGACACCAGCGGCACCGACACCAGCCGGGTCCGCTCGTCGATCGCGTCCAGGTAGTCCTCGGTGCGAACCTGCCCGTCTTTGGCCCCGACGTGGACGACCTCGGCTCCCCGGGCGCGCTGCGCGAGCCACACGTGCGCGATGGAGGGGAACTCCATGTCGGTGGTGACGATGCGCGGCCGTTCGGCGTAGGACCTGGTCGACGCCGCCTGGAAGGCGCCTTCGGTGGCGTTGGCCAGGACCGCGACCTCGTCGGGCTCGGCCCCGATCAGCTTCGCGAAGCCTCGACGCGCCTGTTCGACCTGGTCCATCCAGATCTCCCACGGCGCTCCGTGCACGTGCATGGAGCGTTGGAACTCGGCGAGCGCGTCGCTGAGCTGGTAGGAGGCGGCGCCCTGGCTGCAACTGGCCAGGTGCACGTTCTCGGCCAGCGACGGGAAGGAGGCGCGGAAGAGGTCCGGGTCGGTGATGGTCTCGGCGGGCTGTGCCGGGGTGGGGTTCACGGTGCGATTCCTCTGCGGGTGTGCGGATTCGGCCGGGTCAGTAGCTCGGCGGGGTCACCGATACCAGGAAGGTGGCGGTGTCGGTACCCGGGTTGATGAAGCGGTGCGGGACTCGCGAGTCGAAGTAGCAGCTGTCGCCCGGTTCCAGCCTGATCCGGGAGTCGCCCACCTCGACCAGCAGCTCTCCCGCCTGGGCGAGCACGCATTCCTCGGAGGGGTGGCTCCACGGTTCCTCCGACGACGCGGCACCGGGCTCCAGGCGGCC
Source organism: Saccharopolyspora elongata (assembly GCF_004348985.1). Taxonomy (GTDB): domain Bacteria; phylum Actinomycetota; class Actinomycetes; order Mycobacteriales; family Pseudonocardiaceae; genus Saccharopolyspora; species Saccharopolyspora elongata. The sequence continues at coordinate 121,108 of NZ_SMKW01000022.1, forward strand.
TTCGAGCAGCTCCAGGCGGCCCGATCCGGGGGACAGGCGCGTGTAGCCGATCCCGCCGTGCGGCGAGCCGACCTTCATCCGCCGCTCGCGGCGGACCACGGCGACCTGCTGCACGTCGTCCTCGGCGAAGAGGCTGAACAGCGGAACTTCCAGCGTTTTCGCCAGTCGTCGCAGGGTTTCCAGGCTGGGGTCGTGGATGCTGCGCTCGACCTGGCTGAGCAGTCCGGTGGACAGGCCGGTGAGTTCGGCCAGCTGCTTGAGGGTGAGGTTGCGCTTCTGGCGCAACTCCCGGAGGTGAGGGCCGATCATGGCTTCGCGCCTTCGGTGTGGGTGAAGTATTTCAGCGAGAATGAATCCCCGTACGCACGAAGTCAAGAGCGCGGCACCGCAGATCGCCGAGCGCCAGAATTGCTTGCGCTGGAACAGAATCGCTGGGACGACGAACCCTCGGAGCCTGCGCCGGCTCCGGGGCCCGTCGCGAATCCGCGAGGGTCAGTGGCCGCGGAATGCTTCGACGAGCCACCAGGCGCCTTCGCCCGGGGCGATCTTGGCGTCGATCACCAGCGGCGTGGCGCGCGGTCCGTTCAGCCAGTCGCGCACCGGTGCGAGGTCGGCCTCGGCGCGCACCGTGAGTCCGGTGCAGCCGAAGCCGCGCGCGGCGGCGGCGAGGTCGGTGTCCGGGAACTCGACGGTGTCCAACCGGTGGCCGTCCGGGCCGAAGTGGTGGACCTCCGCGCCGTAGGCGTGGTCGTTGTAGACCACGATCACCATCGGCAGGCCGAGCCGGGCCGCCGTTTCCAGTTCGGCGATGCCCATCAGCGCTCCGCCGTCGCCGAGCGCGGCGACCGGCAGCCGGTCCGGGCGGGCCAGCGCCGCGCCGATGGCGGTGGCCAGGCCGAGGCCGATGGACTGGAAGGCCTGGGTGAAGCAGAAGCCCTGCTCGTCGGGGACCCGCAGGAACATGCTCGGGTAGCCCATAAAGTTGCCGGAATCCACCGCCAGCACTCGCTCTTCGGGCAGCAGCGCGTCCAGGGCGATGGTCAGCGCGCGCGGATCGATGGCGTCCGGTGTGGACTCATCGTCGAATGCCACGTCGCGCCACGAACCAGCGCTCGCGATCCGCTCCCGCACCTCCGGATCGCGGTAACCGGCGGGTCGGACGCCGCGGTCGGCGAGTTCGGCCCGGGCCGCCTCGGCGGTCGCGGCGACGTCGCCGAGCACCCCGAGGTCGACCGGGCGGTGCGCGCCGATCGCCTCGCTCTCGACGTCGACCTGCACCAGCGCGGACCCGGCGCCGATCAGGTTGCCGTGCCGCGTGGTCCACATGTTCAGGGCGGTGCCCCAGCCGACGACGAGGTCCGCGCCGGAGATCAGCTCGGCGGCCAGCGGCGTGGCGAACCCGCCGGAGACGTCCAGCGACCACGGGTCGTCGCGGAACAGACCCCGCGCCACCGCCGAGGTGGCCAGCAGCGCCCCGCAGGCCTCGGCCAGCGCCCGCAGCTCGGCGCCGGCGTGCCGGGCACCGCGACCGGCGATGAAGACCGGGCGTTGCGCGGTGACCAGCCGGTCGGCCAGTTCCCGCACCGCGGCGGCGAACGGCGCGACCGGGTTCAGCGCCGGGAGCTGCGGGACGTGCGGTTCGCTGTCGAACTCCGCCGCTTGGACGTCCAGCGGCAGGTTCAGCACCACGGTCCGCCTGCCCTCGGTCGCCAGCCGGACCGCCCGCGCCACGTCATCGACGGCGGTGGCCGCGCTGTGCACCCGCTCCGCGCGGGCGCCGACGGCGGTGGCCAGCGCATCCTGGTCGATCCGGAAGTTCGAGCGGATGGCCGCGGAGGCCGTTTCCGCGGCGAGCACGAGCAGCGGGGTCCGGCTCTTGGCCGCTTCGGTGATGCCGGTGAGCGCATTGGTCAGCCCGCAGCCCTGGTGCACCGAAAGTACCCCGAGGCGGCCACTGGTGCGCGCATACGCGTCGGCCATCGTCGCCGCGCCGCCCTCGTGGCGGGCGGCCACGAACCGCGCACCCGCGGCGACCAGTGCGTTGGTGACGTGGAAGTTGCCGCTGCCGACTACGCCGAAGACGTGGTCGGCGCCCAGTGCGGCCACCGTGCGGCCGACGACCTCGGCGACGTTCATCTCGTCCCTTCCCAGTCTGTCTTATTTGTTTTTGAACCCGGTCTTTGTCTTTGAAGCGGCGTAGCCGCTTAGCCCACCTAAGCAACTTGCACCGCCGCGGGTTCTCAGGCGTCGTCTGGCGAGGACAGCCCCAGCGCTGTGTATTGGTCATACATATTGAGGGGTAGGGCAATTGTGGCGTGTCTAGTCGGCGGCGTAGCGGACTTCTTCCTTGCCGAACAAGGCCCGTACGTGGTCGGGCTGGTTCTGGCGGCGGCGCAGGTGGGT
>NZ_SMKW01000223.1 GCF_004348985.1 Saccharopolyspora elongata
GCTGCTGGATTGAGCGCCAGACCAGTCGGCGACTGCCAGAAGCGAGGAGGACGGTCCGTGCAGTTCGACGTCACCGGAAAGATCTTGCTCGACCAGATCTACACACAGCCCGATCCACGCGCCTACTTCAACACGCTGCGCAAGCTGGACTACTGCATTCCACAGCAGGCCAAGCCGTACTTCCAGAAGGTCATCCAGGAATACCGGGAATCCCACGGGGTTCGCGTGCCCACCATCCTCGACCTCGGCTGTTCCTACGGCATCAACGCGGCTTTGTTGAAATGTGACGCCACGATCGACGAGCTCAATGAGCATTACTGCCGTACTGATGCCCGCACGGCGGATCGCGACTGGTTGCTGGCCCGCGACCGGAATCTGGTTCGTTCGCGCAGTCAGCTCAGCGACATCCGATTCGTCGGACTCGACAACTCCGAGCCGGCCCTCTCATATGCGCTTGCGGCAGGGTTCCTCGACGACGCGGTGCACGCGGATCTGGAAGCGCACGACCCCACCGAACAGCAACGCGCGCAGCTCACCGGAACAGATCTGGTCATCTCGACCGGCTGCATCGGCTACGTCGGCGAACGGACGCTGGCCAGGATCGCCCGGCAACACCGGCCCTGGATGGCACATTTCGTGCTGCGGATGTTTCCGATAGAACCGATTGCAGACGGCCTAGCGGCGTTGGGATACGAAATCATTCCCGTACCTGGCGTGTTCAAACAGCGCCGGTTCACCTCCGTGCAGGAACAATCGCGGGTACTGGAGACGTTGCGGGCCGCCGGAGTGGATCCGAACGGCCTGGAAGCCGACGGCTGGCTCTACGCCCGACTCCACCTCTTCCGACCACGCCACGACTGAGAAAAACCCTGCGAAAGTCGGGAACTTCAGTTCGATGTCGATGCCGTGCCCGCAGATCAAGCACGCTGCCACGGGTTGTCGCAGGATCGCCACCAGCTTTCGCCGCTGGTACCCGCTCATTCCTGCCGGAGCCACGGCCTACCTCACCCTGGCTAGGGCGTCGTCGGCTCCAGCAGTGCCGTTGTGATTCGGCCGGGGCTTACCGTGGAATGCGTGAACACACTCCAGGCCGAGCGGACCTTCTCGCCCTACGGCCCATCGCATTGGGCGGTCCTCGTCGTGGTCGCAGCGGGCGCCGTCGTGCTGGTCTGGCTGGGGCGCAGGCATCGGGAAGCCAGGTCGGGCCAGGTGTTCGCCCGGACGTTCGCCGTCGTGATCGTGCTGTTCGCAGCGACCGTGCTGGTGTACGGG
>NZ_SMKW01000224.1 GCF_004348985.1 Saccharopolyspora elongata
TGTGTTTTCAGGGGGTGGGTGCAACACCAAGCGCTTGGGCTAGTGCGTGTGATGGTGTCATCCAGCCGAGGGTCTGGCGGGGGCGGGTGTTGAGTTCGTGGGCGATGGCGTCGAGGTCTTCTTGGGTGTAGGGGCGCAGATCGGTGCCTTTGGGGAGGTAGTCGCGGGCGAGGCCGTTGGTGTTCTCGTTGGTGCCGCGTAGCCAGGGCTGGCCGGGCGGGCAGAAGTAGACCGGCACACCGGTGTCGACGGTGAACTGGACGTGCTGGGACATTTCCTTGCCCTGGTCCCACGTCAGCGACTTCCACACGTCCTGTGTGGACAGGGATTCGTGAAGGAGGCGGGGCAGCCGGGTGATGTTGCGGGCGAGGGCGTCACGGACCGCTTCGGCGGTCTTGCCGTCCGGTAGGGCGACGAGCAGCAGGTAGCGGGAATGGCGTTCGGCCAGGGTGGCCACGGCACTGTTGTGGGAGCCGAGGATGAGGTCGCCTTCCCAGTGCCCGGGCACGGCCCGGTCATCGGCCTCCGGCGGGCGTGCCGACAGCGGCACCCGGTCGGGGATCTGCCCGCGCCCGCTGGTGTTCTTCGCGGCCCGGGCCGCGGCCGCGCGGGGCCGCCGCAGGCGCTGCTTACGCCGCAGGTACTGGACCAGCTCCGCCTTCAAAGTAGCTTTGGCCTGCACGAACAGGCTCCGGTAGATCGTTTCGTGGGACACCTGCATCTCCGGGTCATTCGGGTAGTCCCGGCGGAGGGTGGCAGCGATCTGCTGCGGCGCCCACCGCTTCTTCAGCCGCTGGGTGACTTCGTCGGCCAACCGGGGACTGTTCACCAGTTTCGGGGTTTTCGGTCGCCGGGCCCGCCGCCAGGCCGCTTGTTCGGCGTCGGTGGCCCGGTAGCCCTCGCGGCCGCCGTTACGGGCGACCTCCCGCGAGATCACCGACACGTCCCGCACCAGCTCACGGGCGATCTCCCGCAGGAATTTCCCCGCCGAAAGCCCCCGGGAGATCTCCTCCCGCTCGGCGAAACTCAACGCCCTCACCGCCCGCCGGCGCGGCACCGGCGCGATCCCACCCGCCGGCGCCACGACCTTGGCCACCGAGTTACGCGAGATCCCCAACTCGCGACCGATCTCCCGCTGCCCGAACCCCTCCAACCACAGCCGCCACACCTCATCGCCATGCCGCTCGACCACCGACACCACAACACCTCCACCAAGATCATTCCAGGAGATGTTGCACCCACCCCTTGAGACCAAG
>NZ_SMKW01000225.1 GCF_004348985.1 Saccharopolyspora elongata
CCGAGATCACCAGCTGGGGCGTGCTCTACTACGCCTTCCCCGTGCTCGCGCCGCGGATCAGTGTGGAGACGGGGTGGTCGGTGCCGGCGGTGACGTGGGCGTTCTCGGTCAGCCAGATCGTCTCCGCGTTCGCGGGCATCGCCGTCGGCAGGTGGCTGGACCGGCGTGGGCCTCGCGCGGTGATGACCGCCGGGTCGATCCTGGCCTTGCCCGCCCTCGTCGGAATCGCCTACGCCTCCACCTACGAGCTGTTCCTGCTCGCATGGGCCGTGGCGGGGCTGGCGATGGCGGCCACCTTCTACCCGCCCGCGTTCGCCGCGCTGACCCGCTGGTACGGGCCGGACCGCGTCCGCGCGCTGACCGCCCTCACGTTGGTGGCCGGCCTGGCCAGCACCGTTTTCGCACCCCTGACCGCGGCGTTGAACGAATACCTGGACTGGCGCGCCACCTACCTCGTACTCGCCGCGATCGTCGGGGCCGTCACGATCCCGCTGCACGCGAGCCTCAGCCTGCCCTGGCCCGAGGACGGGCACCACGGCCCGGCATCGGGCAACGGTGACGCCGCCGTGATCGCTCGCAGCCGCGCGTTTCTGGCGCTGCTGGCGACCATGGCAGTGGGTGGGTTCGGCGTGTATGCGGTGGTGATCAACCAGGTGCCGCTGCTGACCGAACGCGGACTCGACACTCAGCTGGCGGCCTGGGCCCTCGGCCTCGGCGGGCTCGGCCAGGTCCTCGGGCGTCTGGGCTACGCGCCCCTGCAACGCCACACCAGCGCCCGCGGCCGCACCGTGATCATCCTGGCCGCCTGCGCCGCGGCCACGGTGCTGCTCGGGCTCATCCCGAGCCCGCCGCTGCTGCTCGTGGCCGCGGCGATGCTGGTGGGCATGACCCGCGGGGTGTTCACGCTGCTGCAGGCCACCGCCGTGTCCGACCGGTGGGGCACCGCCGCCTACGGGCGTCTGTCCGGGCTGCTGTCGGCGCCGTTGATGCTGGCCATCGCCCTGGCCCCCTGGGGCGGGGCGTCCCTGGCGCAGGCCCTGGGCGGTTACCCGGCCCTGTTCCTCGTTCTGGGGGTGATGACCGCGCTGGGGGCGCTGCTGGCGCTGGCGACCAGAGCCCGATAACCCGGCGAGCGGAGGATCCAGCGGACTCCCGCGTACACGCGAAAGGCCTCTTCCCGACGCAGATCGGGGATCCAGGCCTTCACTTCCAACCGCATCCGCAGACCGATTGGCCTCGC
>NZ_SMKW01000226.1 GCF_004348985.1 Saccharopolyspora elongata
GGATCCGCGCGACCCCGACGTGCGGCTGGAGCAGCTGCTCGACCCGGAGTCGATCGAACCACTGCACCCCCGCGACAGCAGCGGGATGTACGCGGTGCGCGGTCGCATCGACGGCACGAGGGTGATCGTCTACTGCAGCGACGCCACCAAGATGGGCGGCGCGCTCGGCTCCGAGGGCTGCGGGCACATCGTGGACGCCATCGACATGGCGGTGCGCGAGCGCTGCCCGGTTATCGGCGTGTGGCACTCCGGCGGCGCCCGCATCCCGGAGGGCGTGGAATCGCTGGACGGCATGGGCCAGATGTTCGCGGCGATGATCCGCGCTTCCGGCCGCGTCCCGCAGATCTCCGTCGTCGTCGGCCCGGCCGCCGGCGGCGCCGCCTACGGCCCGGCGCTGACCGACGTGGTCATCATGTCCCCCGCCGGGCGCGTGTTCGTCACCGGCCCGGACGTGGTCCGCAGCGTCACCGGCGAGCAGATCGACCAGGAGGGGCTCGGCGGGATCTCCGCGCACGGCGCCAAGTCCGGCGTGGTGCACGTGACCGCCGCGGACGAGGCCGACGCGTTCGTGCGGGCGCGCCGGCTGACCGGGCTGTTCGCCAAGCCGGGCCTGTTCGACCTGCACTCCGTGCAGGACGAGGACGACCTGCGCGCGTTGCTGCCGGACCGCCCGCAGCGCGCCTACGACGTCAAGCCGGTGATCCGCGGCATCCTCGACAAGAAGGACGACGGAGCCGGCAACATTTCCGCGGACTTCGAAGAACTGCAGGCCAAGTGGGCCCCGAACATCGTGGTCGGCCTGGGCCGGCTCGGTGGCCGCAGCATCGGCGTGATCGCCAACAACCCGCTGCGCAAGGGCGGCTGCCTGGACTCGCTGTCGGCGGAGAAGGCCGCCCGCTTCGTGCGGATGTGCGACTCCTTCGGCGTGCCGCTGCTGGTGCTCGTCGACGTGCCGGGCTACCTGCCCGGCGTCGGCCAGGAGTGGGGCGGCGTGGTGCGCCGCGGCGCGAAGCTGCTGCACGCCTTCGGCGAGGCCGTGGTGCCGCGGGTGACGCTGGTGACCCGCAAGTCCTACGGCGGCGCGTACATCGCGATGAACTCCCGCGCGCTGGGCGCGACCACCGTGTTCGCCTGGCCGGAGGCCGAGGTCGCGGTGATGGGCGCCAAGGCCGCGGTCGGCGTCCTGCACCGCAA
>NZ_SMKW01000227.1 GCF_004348985.1 Saccharopolyspora elongata
GCCTGGCAATCGGCATGTTAAACGGCGTCTTTAAGGAACGATGAACATGAAAAGCAAAATCATCAGGGAGCTACAGGCTCCTTTTTTATTATTCGCATTCACCCTCAAGCGTATTAACCAACAGTTCAGGGATTAATGAAAGATGGCAGACATCATTGATTCAGCATCAGAAATAGAAGAATTACAGCGCAACACAGCAATAAAAATGCGCCGCCTGAACCACCAGGCTATATCTGCCACTCATTGTTGTGAGTGTGGCGATCCGATAGATGAACGAAGACGCCTGGTCGTTCAGGGTTGTCGGACTTGTGCAAGTTGCCAGGAGGATCTGGAACTTATCAGTAAACAGAGAGGTTCGAAGTGAGCGAAATTAACTCTCAGGCACTGCGTGAAGCGGCAGAGCAGGCAATGCATGACGACTGGGGATTTGACGCAGACCTTTTCCATGAATTGGTAACACCATCGATTGTGCTGGAACTGCTGGATGAACGGGAAAGAAACCAGCAATACATCAAACGCCGCGACCAGGAGAACGAGGATATTGCGCTAACAGTAGGGAAACTGCGTGTTGAGCTTGAAACAGCAAAATCAAAACTCAACGAGCAGCGTGAGTATTACGAAGGTGTTATCTCGGATGGGAGTAAGCGTATTGCTAAACTGGAAAGCAACGAAGTCCGTGAAGACGGAAACCAGTTTCTTGTTGTTCGCCATCCTGGGAAGACTCCTGTTATCAAGCACTGCACTGGTGACCTGGAAGAGTTTCTGCGGCAGTTAATCGAACAAGACCCGTTAGTAACTATCGACATCATTACGCATCGCTATTACGGGGTTGGAGGTCAATGGGTTCAGGATGCAGGTGAGTATCTGCATATGATGTCTGACGCTGGCATTCGCATCAAAGGAGAGTGAGATCGGTTTTGTAAAAGATAACGCTTGTGAAAATGCTGAATTTCGCGTCGTCTTCACAGCGATGCCAGAGTCTGTAGTGTCAGATGATGACCGTACTCAAACATCGGGTTGAGTATTATCTTACTGTTTCTTTACATAAACATTGCTGATACCGTTTAGCTGAAACGACATACATTGCAAGGAGTTTATAAATGAGTATCAATGAGTTAGAGTCTGAGCAAAAAGATTGGGCGTTATCAATGT
>NZ_SMKW01000228.1 GCF_004348985.1 Saccharopolyspora elongata
CTTGATCTTTAACCCTTGCGCCTGGGTTTGGTGCCTGTCTTGTGGTGGGTGGGGCGTTGGTAGGCCTGGCCGGTGGCGAGGATTCGTCCGACGTCGTGGCGGGTGGCGCGGTGGCGGTTGGTCGAGCCGGGTGGTCGTCCGGGGCCGGGCCGGGAGGGTTTTGGTGCACGTGATGGTGAGGGGGCCTTCGCGCGCAGGTTTCGAAACCCGCGTCGGATACGGGCGGGTGTGAGCCGCTCGGGTGGGGCTGGTTTTTCCCATGGTCGCCGTAGATCATCGGTGAGTGGCCGGGCCAGGCGGAGTTGGGTGTATGCGGTGATGATCAGCCAACTCCAGCGGTCGGCGGCTTCGGGGTTCCGCAGCTTCGGGACGGTCCATCCGAGAGTTTGTTTGAACAGCCGGAAGGTGTGTTCGATGTTGAAACGTCGCAGGTATGCCTGCCAGCAGCGGTCAACGTCCGCCTCGGTGACATCCACTGTGGACCACCACAGCCACACCGGTTTCGCTTTACCTCCACTGGGCAGGTGATCGACGGTCAGCCGGATGAGGGTGCCTTCGATGACCGGCAGCGGCCCCTCGTGATCAGCCCACGCTGCTCGACGAGTCAGCCGCGGATGCAGCCGGTCCCACACCTGAGCCCGGGCCTGTCCGTATCGGTGAGTGTCGGTAGCGGTCACCGCCTGCTCGGTGCCCCACGAGGCCGGGTCGCCGAAGACGAACTCACCGCCGTGCTTAGGTGGCCGACCGTTCGTGCCGGGCAGGCGTGGTGGCGCAGGCCTGCGCAGGACGCGGTCCGAGCGCATCCGGCCAACGATCTGCACCGGCAGCTCTGCCAGCAAGTGGGCGACGCGCGGGGCGTCGTAGCCGGCATCCAGCACGACCAGGACCTCCGGATCCCCGTCACGCCACTGACCAGCCGTGATGAGTCGCTCGACGACCTGGCGGATCTGAACGGCGGTCACCGCTGCCACATCGGCTCCCGGCTCAAGCCGCATCGCGTCCAGCAGCGCGGTCCACGAGGTACGGCCCGTTTCCAGTGCCGCGACGATCGAGTAGGGCCAGCCGGGGATCATCAGGTGCTGGTCCTTGCCGCGACCGTAGGTATGACAAAACGAGCGGTCCGGTGAGGTGTGGGCATCCGGG
>NZ_SMKW01000229.1 GCF_004348985.1 Saccharopolyspora elongata
CTAGTGTGCTGCGCCGGAAATTCGTTGGCAATATCGGGCGAGTGAGTCAATGATCTCCTCGGCGGTCTTGCGCCACACGAACGGCCGGGGGTTGTCGTTCCATGTTTTGATCCACTCGCGGATGTCCTTTTCCAGTGCCGCAACGCTTCTATGGACGCCGCGACGGATCAACTGGTCGGTGAGGAAGGCGAACCAGCGCTCGACCTGGTTGATCCAACTCGATCCGGTCGGGGTGAAGTGCATCGTGACCCGGGGATGCTTGGCGAGCCATGCCTTGATCGCCGGGGTCTTGTGGGTGCCGTAGTTGTCGCAGATCAGGTGGATGTCCAGTCCTTCGGGCACGGTTTTGTCGATCGTGGTGAGGAACTTCTTGAACTCGGTGGACCGGTGGCGGCGGTGCAGTTCGCTGATCACGGTGCCGTCGACGATGTTGAACGCGGCGAACAGGGTGGTGATGCCGTGGCGGACATAGTCATGACTGCGCCGTTCGGGCATGCCGGGCATCATCGGCAACACCGGCTGGGACCGATCCAGCGCCTGGACCTGGCTCTTCTCATCGGTGCACAGCACCACCGCGCGTTCGGGCGGGTTGTGATACAGCCCGACCACGTCGACGACCTTGTCCACGAACAACGGATCGGTGGACAGTTTGAAGGTGTCGGTCTGGTGCGGTTTGAGCCCGAAGTCGCGCCAGATCCGCCCGATCGTGGACTTCGACAGCCCCGACCGCGCCGCCATCGACGCACGCGACCAGTGCGTGGCATCGTGCGGTGTTTCCTCCAGCGTCGCCACGATCACTTCCTCGACCCGCTCGAGGGGGATCGATGGCGGCCGGCCCGGCCGGTCCTCATCAACCAGCCCGTCCAAACGGTGCGCGACGAACCGGGAACGCCACCTGCCCACGGTCATCCGGTTGATCCCCAACCGCTCCGCGACTTCCACATTGGACAATCCCTCGGCACATGCCAGCACGATGCGACACCGCAACGCCAACGCCTGCGCCGACTTCGCCCGCCGTGCCCAACGCTGCAGCGTCTCACGTTCATCATCGGTGAGCACCAACTCGGCCCTGGGCCGTCCGCGACCTGCCATCACCGCATCCTACAATTAGATAGTGGACTTCCGGCGGAGCACACTAGCG
>NZ_SMKW01000230.1 GCF_004348985.1 Saccharopolyspora elongata
GTATTGGTCATACATATTGAGGGGTAGGGCAATTGTGGCGTGTCTAGTCGGCGGCGTAGCGGACTTCTTCCTTGCCGAACAAGGCCCGTACGTGGTCGGGCTGGTTCTGGCGGCGGCGCAGGTGGGTGCGTGTCGCTGCGGCCAGCTCGGACTTGGTGCGAGGGTTTGTTGTTGCGGTCACGTGATGTTTGACGTCTCCGTTGAGCAGTTCGACGGGGTTGAGTTCGGGGCAGTATCCGGGCAGGAAATGCATCTCGATCCGGTCGTGGTGGCGGGCCAGCCAGTCTGTGAGCAGTCTCGCCCGGTGCACGGGGTGACGGTCTGCGATGAGATAAATCTTGCGGTCGAGTTGGCGGATGAGCCGTTTGAGGAAGCCGATCATGATGCTGGCGTTGAACCCGCCGGTGAACACGGTGAAGTACAGCTCGCCCTTGTTGCTGATCGCGGACATGGCGTTGACGCCGAACCGCACGCCGGCCTTGGGCACCACCGGGGTCTGTCCGGTCGGCGCCCAGGTGGCCGCTACCGCCGCATCCGAACGCAGCCCGGTCTGGTCCAGCCACAGAATCACCGCCTGCTCTTTGCGGCCGCGGGCGGCGATCGCGGGATAGTCCCGCTCCACCCAGCCCGCCGCTGCCTCCGGGTCTCTCTCGTAGGCGACCCGGATCGGTTTCTGCGGCGACAGACCCCACGAACGCAGGTACTTACCGATCGTGACCCGCGAGAGCCGGATACCGAACCAGCGCTCGATCAGCTCCGCGATCTGCCCCCGGGTCCACACCAGCCCCGGCAACGCCAGCTGATCGGGAAACTTGCCCACCACCGCCCGCTTCACCCGGGCCTGCGCCCGCGCGGTCAGCGCCTTCTGCTCCTCGGGACGCCGACCACGTTTCCGGGCCTTCAGGCCCTTATTCCCGCTGGCTCGAAACGTATTCACCCAACGCGACACCGACCGCAGCCCCACACCGAAGGTCTCCGCGACCTCCGCCTGCGTCCGCCCGGACTCCACCGCCGCAACCACCCTCCGCCGCAAATCCTCTTGCGAGACAGGAGAAAGCCGCTTGACATCAACCACCGCCACCTTCACACCATAACCAACGATCACGCCACATTTGAGTTACCCATCAATAAGTCGGGG
>NZ_SMKW01000231.1 GCF_004348985.1 Saccharopolyspora elongata
GTCAGGCTGTTGGTACGCGGAGGATCAGGGCGTCACCCTGCCCACCACCACCGCACAACGCCGCCGCACCAACCCCACCACCACGACGCTTCAACTCCAACGCCAGATGCAACGCCAACCGCGCACCCGACATCCCGATCGGATGACCCAACGCGATCGCACCACCATTGACGTTGACCCGCCCCTCATCAACACCCAACGCACGCATCGACGCGATCCCCACCGCCGCGAACGCCTCATTGATCTCCACCAGATCCAGACCCGCCGCCTCGATCCCCTCCTTCGCGCACGCCGCCCTGATCGCGTTCGACGGCTGCTCATGCAAGCTCGCATCCGGCCCGGCGACCACACCATGCGCACCGATCTCAGCCAGCCAGGACAGCCCGAGTTCCTCGGCCTTGGCCTTGCTCATCACCACCACCGCCGCCGCACCATCGGAAATCTGCGACGCCGACCCCGCCGTGATCGTCCCATCCGATGCGAACGCCGGACGCAGCCTCGCCAGCCCCTCCACCGTGGTATCCGCCCGAATACCCTCATCCGCGTCCACCACCAGCGGGTCACCCTTGCGCCGCGGCACCTCCACCGGCGCGATCTCCTCGGCGAACACACCCCGCTCCGCAGCCGCCGCCGCCCGCTGATGCGACCGCGCCGCGAACGCGTCCTGCTCCTCCCGCGTCAACCCGTACCGCGCGTTGTGCTTCTCCGTGGACAACCCCATCGCGACCTGGTCGAACGCGCAGAACAAACCATCATGCGACATGTGATCCAGCATCTGCACATCACCGAACTTGAAGCCCTCACGCGACCCCGTCAGCAGATGCGGCGCCCGCGTCATCGACTCCTGACCACCCGCGACCACCACATCGAACTCACCCGCCCGGATCAACTGATCCGCCAACGCGATCGCATCCAGCCCCGACAAACACACCTTGTTGATCGTCAACGCCGGCACATCCATCGGAACACCCGCCGCCACCGCGGCCTGCCGCGCCGGAATCTGCCCCGCACCCGCGGTCAGCACCTGACCCATGATCGTGTACTCGACCTGATCCGGCCGCACCCCGGCCCGCTCCAACGCAGCCCGGATCGCGAACCCACCCAACTGCGCACCCGAGAAATCCTTCAGCGA
>NZ_SMKW01000023.1 GCF_004348985.1 Saccharopolyspora elongata
TCCAACCTGGACGTCATCACCTGGATCCGCTTCGGCGCCTGGCTGGTCCTCGGCCTGGCGATCTACTTCCTCTACGGCCACCGCCACGCCCGCCTGGCCAACCCGTCCCCTTCGAAGTGAAGGGCGCCTTCGACCGGAGAAGCCGGCCAAGATGCCCTTCACCACTTCGAATGGCGCTTCAGGCCGCGGTGAGCTCCTCGATCGCCTTCGCGCCGAGGGAGATCAGCGCGGCGAGGTTCTCCCGGCCGATGCTGAGGACGTACTCGCTGTTCCGTCCACAGTAGAGGACCACGAGGTCGTTGAGCCGATCGATCTCATACCGCATCGGCACCTCGTCCTCCATCTCCACGAACGAGTCGATGGATATCCCGGAGTAGTGCAACAGGGCCATGCTCCCGACCTTCCTCAGTGGACGACTAGGGTGACTGCTTGCAACCAGACCGTCGCCAAGCGCGACCGTCGCGTTTAAGGTTAGGGCGACTGTCGCGTTTAGGTCATGTCCCTGATCGGGTATTTCGAGATCGTGGAGGTCGTCGATGGCGCGAGCCCGCCAAACCCTGGAGCGACGGCAACTCGGCCTGGCACTACGCCGAATCCGCGAAGAATCCGGCAAGACCCAGCAAGCGGCGGCCGAAGCGATCGGCCGAGTCCGCTCCCGCATCGTCGAGTTGGAAGACGGCAAGGGCACGCTGAGCCGAGAAGATCTTGTCGACCTCCTGGACTTCTACGGCATATCCGGAGACGAGCGCGAAACGGTGCTCGCCCTCGGCGCGCAGGCACGCAAGCGCCAACGGGGCCGCACCTACACGGACTTGCTCCCCGGAGCCTTCCAACGCTTCGCCGACCTCGAAGCCAGCGCCACCGAGATCAGCAGCTACGAGTGCGGAATGGTGCCAGGGCTGTTGCAAACACCCCGGTACGTCCGAGCCCTGATCAACGAAGGCGACGGGATCTGGTGGGATTCATCAGAAGCCGAACTCGAGCAACGCGTAGCGTTCCGCCTTGATCGTCAGCAACGAACGCTGAGCACGTCAACGGGCAAGAAGATGGCTTTCATACTCACCGAAGAGTCACTTCGAGCACGGGTCGGAGACCCGGGGGTCATGCGCGAGCAGCTAGCACACCTGCTCGCCCTGATTGACGAACGCGACGACTTGACCATCCAAATCCTGTCTCCCGAAAGCTATCTGAATCCGGCTCGCGGAGGCGGTTTCACGCTGTTCGAGTTCGCCGGTCAGGGCTCTCCGGTGGCGTTCGCGAACGTGGTTTACGGGCCCTCCACCTACTTCCACGACGAAGCCGATACTGCGACGATGTTTCGTGTCTTCCAGCGGCTCCACGAGCTCGCCTTGAGTCCGCAGGAGTCGCGACAACTGATCGACAGAATCATGAAGGATGGCTGACCATGCCACGGCTTGCGCGGGACACCGGTTGGTTCAAGAGCTCGAGGAGCGCCGCAGCAAGTGACAACTGCGTCGAAGTCCGGTTGCTCGCCGGCTCCGTGCGGGTTCGGGACTCAAAGGCTCCCGAGGACGGCGTGCTGAGCTTCGGCTCCGCCGCTTGGCGCACTTTCCTGGCGTCCTTAAAGGCGTAGCGTTTCAGCTGGTCACGGGCCGTGTGTACTTTTGGTCGTCATAGCAGCAGTCGTCATAGCAGCACAACGTGCACACGGGTCTCCAGCAGCTGAAATGGCGATCATGTCCTGTACTGCTGGGTCCAGCTGTCCGGTTGGGTTCCGTCGGTGTCGGTGAAGCCGTACTCCCTGGCGAGTTCGGCGGAGGTGACCGAGCTTTGGTTCCACCTCGCTCGGTTCGGGTCTGCGGCCAGTGCCGCGACCGCCCGGCCGACGTAGCGCGGTGATTCCGACGAGGCGAATCCATCCGGAGCAGTCGGGCGTCCATCTGCGCGGTCGGGTTCCAATGCGGCGCGCCAGTTCGCTTCGGTGACCCCGTAGTTGTCGAGCATCATCTCCGAGCGCAGCCAGCCCGGCGTGATCGCGACGGCCGTTGCGCCGTGCGGCGCGAGTTCGTGGCCCTGGGAGAACGCCAGGCGGTTCACCGCGACCTTGGCCAGGTCGTAGAACACCGAAATGCGGTACCTCGAAGCGTTGTAGGCGGCGGTGCCGTCGGTGACTTCGACGAGCAGGCCGCCGGGCTTGGTGATCAGCAGCGGCAACAGGTGGTGCGAGGTGATCAGGTGCGTCTCGACGCCGAGCTGGAGGATGCGCAGGCCGGCCGCCAGATCGTGCTCCCAGATCGGGGTGTTCCAGTCGGCGGGCCCGCCTTTGAGCCGCTCCGCGCCCCAGATGTCGTTGACCAGCACGTCGAGGTGGCCGTGCTCGGCCCGGACGCGTCCGCCCAGGCGGCGCACCTGCTCCGCGTCGAGATGATCGACCTGCATCGCGATCCCGGCCCCGCCGAGGCGGGTTACGACCTCGGCGGTCTCCTCGATCGTCTCGGCCCGGTCGTAGTCCGACCCGCCACGGCCGGTCGAGCTGCTGCGCCCGGTGCAGATGACGGTCGCACCGGCTTCCCCCAGCGCAGCCGCGATACCCCGCCCGGCACCCCGGGTCGCCCCCGCGACGAGAGCGACGCGCCCGCGCAGCGCTTCTCGATCCGGCGCCCACCGCATCCCGCGATTCTGGCACGCTCGCCCGGGGATCGGCCGCTCTCGGCGTCAGCCCCCGGCCGACGGATCAGCGGGGCGGCGCAACAGGAAGACCTCGGCCAGGGCCACGACCAGGGCGGCCGTGACGAAGCCGACCGAGACGATCAGGCCGTCCGAGATCGCCGCGTCGAAGCCACTGGTCGTCAGCGTCCCGAAGAACAGGCCGGAGGCCGCCGCCGTGCCCACCGCCGAGCCGATGCGCTGGCCCGTCTGCTGGACGCCTGCCGCCGTTCCGCCGTGCGCCGCGTCGATTTCGCTGAGCGTCACCGTCTGGTTCGGCGAGATCACCAGGCCGCTCCCGATTCCGGCGACCAGCAGCGGCAGCGCCGTCACCAGCCCCGCCGCCTCACCCGGGTGCATGGCCAGCAACAGATCCGTCGCCAGCAGGCCGAGCAGCGCCGCTGCCAGGCCGATGATCACCAGGCGGCGGCCCATCCGGTATACGATCCGGCCGCCGAGCGCCGACGCCACCGCCGACCCCACTGCGAACGGCGTCAGCGCGAGTCCCACTTGCAGCGCCGAGTAGCCCAGCCCGCGCTGGAAGTACACCGCCAGCACGAAGAAGATGCTGGTGAACCCCGCGAAGTACAGCAGGCCCAGCGTCGCGCCGAACGAGTAGCTGCGAATCTTCAGCAGCCGCAGGTTCACCAGCGGCGAGTGACCCCGCACCCGGTACCAGTGCTCCCATGCCACGAACAGCGCCAGCAGCACGACGGCGACGATCAGCAGGAACCACGGCGCACCGCCCTCCTGCTCGACCAGCGGCAGCAGCAGGCACAGCAGGCCACCGCCGAGCAGCAGCACCCCCACGAGGTCGAGGCTGCGGGACTGCTCGCGCGCGCCGTCGCGAGGCAGCACCTTCAGCCCGTAGAGCACCGCCGCGACACCGATCGGCAGGTTCACGAAGAACACCCAGCGCCAGCCGTTCTCCTGCCCCGCGAGCTGGATGATCAGGCCGCCCAGCAGCGGGCCGATCGCCGTCGAAATGCCCACCACCGCGCCGAACAGGCCGAACGCCTTGCCGCGCTCGCGGCCGTGGAACAGCTGCTGCATCAGGCCGAGCACCTGCGGGTTGAGCAGTCCGCCCGCGACGCCCTGCAGCAACCGGGCAATGACCAGCCACAGCGGCGTCATGGCGAACCCGGCCAGCGCGCTGGCCACCGTGAACGCACCCAGCCCCAGCAGGAACATCCGGCTGCGGCCCCGGTCGTCGCCGAGCCTCCCGGCGGGCACCAGGACCAGCCCGAAGGTCAGGGCGTAGCCGGAGACCACCCACGACAGCGCCGCCGCCGGCGCGTCCAGGCCCTGCTGGATCGACGGCAAGGCGACGTTGACGATGCTGACGTCGAGCAGGGTCATGAACCCGGCGACCAGGCAGATGGCCAGCACCCGCCAGCGCCGCGCGCTCTCCCGCCGCTCCGTCGTCGTCGCCGGCTCGATGTGGTTCACGGGTCCAGCTCAGCACGTTCGTACTACCCTCGCACCATCCGGCCCGGCCCGACATTGCGACCTACTGACGTATCAATCACAGTCCGACTCCCCGCCGGTCGTCGCCGGGATCCCGATTCAGGCGATTGGCTAGGCACGTTGGCCCGATCGGCGGCAGCCCGACCGGATCGCAACACCACCGACTAATTGCGATTCTCGCAATGGACTGTTAGCGTTCCGTCCCGTGCAGGACACGACTGCGGCGTTGCGCCAGCGAGTGCGCGATGCGTTGCGCAAGTACCCGGGGAGCCAGCGTGCCTTCGCCGAGCAGATCGGGCTCGACCCGACCAAGCTGTCCAAGTCGCTGACCGGCACCCGCCGGTTCACGCCGATCGAGCTCACCCGCATCGCCGAGCTCACCGGCGTCACGGTGAACTGGCTGATCTACGGCGGCGCCGACGTCGAGGCGGTGGCCGCCGCGCCGCAGCGCACCGCGCGGCCCGAGCGCGAACCCGGCGACCTCCGCGAGGCGGGCCGGTACCAGCAGATCCTCGACGCCGCCTGGACGCTGGTCGCCGAGCGCGGCTACCACTCGGTGCGGATCGCGGATGTCGCCAAGGCCTGCGGCACCAGCGCCGCGACGATCCACTACTACTTCCCCGGCCGCAACGACCTGCTCACCGAGACCCTGCGGTACTCGGTGCGACTGGCCTTCGACCGGCAGGTCGCCGAGCTGCACAGCATCGAGGACGCGCACGAACGCCTGCTGCGGCTGGTCGAACTCCAGCTGCCCACCCCGGGCCTGCTGCGCGCGGAGTGGTCGATCTGGCTCCAGGTGTGGACCGAGAGCGCCCTGAACCCGGATCTCCAGGTGCTGCACAACGATTCCTACACCCGCTGGCACGACACGATCGCCCGCACCATCCGACAGGGCCAGCAGCAGGGCGTGTTCACCGACACCGACGCCGAAGAGCTCACCGTGACGCTCACCGCGCTCATCGACGGGCTGGGCATCCAGGTCCTCGCGGGGCGGCCCGGCCGGTCGGTGGAGCGGATGCGCCGCGTGCTGCGCGAGTTCGTCGAGCGCGAGATCGTCCGCCACTGACACCCGAAGAACCCACCCGGGCGCGGATCACGGCGTGCCCGGGCGATCAGCCGCACCCATGGAAGGGAGAGCCCGATGGGCAACGAAGTGATCATCACCGCCGCGCTCACCGGCGCCGGTGACACCACCGGCAAGAGCGAGTTCGTCCCGGTCACCCCGGAGCAGATCGCGAAGTCCGCGGTCGAGGCCGCCGAGGCCGGCGCGGCCGTGGTGCACATCCACGTCCGCAACATCGAGACCGGGCAGGGCTCCCGCGACGTCTCGCTCTACCGCGAGGTGGTGGAGCGGATCAAGGAAACCGGCATCGACGTGGTCATCAACCTGACCGCCGGGATGGGCGGCGACCTGGTCATCGACGCCGACGACCCGCTCAAGCCGGTGGACGGCACCGACCTGGTCAACGGCCTGGAGCGGCTGCCGCACGTCGAGGAGCTGCTGCCGGACATCTGCACGCTGGACTGCGGTTCGCTGAACTTCGGCGAGGGCAGCCAGCTCTACATCTCCACCCCGGACATGCTGCGCGCCGGCGCCAAGCGGATCCAGGAGCTGGGCGTCAAGCCTGAGCTGGAGATCTTCGACACCGGCAACCTGTGGTTCGCCACCAAGCTGATCGAGGAAGGGCTGATCGACGCCCCGCCGCTGTTCCAGCTGTGCGCGGGCATCCCGTGGGGTGCCCCGCCGGACCCGGGCCTGCTGCAGGCGATGGTGAACATGCTGCCCGCCGGCGCGAACTGGGCGAGCTTCGCCATCGGCCGCGACCAGCTGCGCTGGGTCGGCCTCACCGCCGCGCTGGGCGGCAACGTCCGAGTCGGCCTGGAGGACAACCTCTACCTGAGCCGGGGTGTGAAGGCCACCAACGGACAGCTGGTCGAGCGCGCGGTGACGATCGTCGAAGGCATGGGCATGAAGGTCGCCACCCCGGACCAGGCCCGAGAGCAGCTCGGCCTCCAGAAGCGTTGACGTCGAACGTTCCGTAGGGCCTGGCGATTTCGCTCGAAATCGCCCGTTCCACGACGTGAGCGGCTGCAGCCGCGCATCGAAGACGACCTCGAAAAGGAACTCCCCAAGTTGAACGAGAACACCCCCTCCCCCGCGGCGGTGCGGCGGGTCGCGTGCATCGGTGCCGGTGTCATCGGCGGCGGTTGGGTCGCGCACTTCCTGGCGCGCGGCTACCAGGTGACCGCGTGGGATCCCGCGTCCGGCTTCGAGGCCAAGCTGCGCCGCCTGGTCGACGCCGCGTGGCCCGCCCTCATGGAGCTCGGGCTCGCCGACCGCGCCTCCCGCGACAACCTCGTCATCGCCCCGACGCTGGAAGACGCCGTCGCCGAGGCCGAGTTCGTGCAGGAGAGCGCGCCGGAAGACCTTGCCCTCAAACGGGATCTGCTGGCCCGCATCGACGCCGCGACCCCGGCGGGCGTCGTGATCTCGTCGTCCACCTCCGGCTACGGCATGACCGAGATGCAGGTGGACTGCCCGACGCCGCAGCGGCTCGTGGTCGGGCACCCGTTCAACCCGCCCTACCTCATCCCGCTGGTCGAGGTCGTCGGCGGCGAGCGGACCGAGCCGTGGGCGGTGCAGTGGGCCGCTGAGTTCTTCGAGGTCGCAGGCAAGTCCGTGATCACCATGGACCGCGAGGTGCCGGGCTTCATCGCCAACCGGCTGCAGGAGGCGATCTGGCGCGAGGCGCTGCACATGGTCGCCAACGGCGAGGCCACGCCCGCGCAGATCGACGCGTCGATCACCGAGGGGCCCGGCCTGCGCTGGCCGCTGCTCGGTCCGTGCCTGACCTTCCACCTCGCCGGCGGCGAAGGCGGCATGGCGCACATGCTCGACCACTTCGGCCCGTCGCTGAAGTCGCCGTGGACCCGGCTGGAGGCACCGGAGCTCACCGACGAGCTGCGCGACGCCATGGTCCAGGGCTGCGAAGAAGCCGCCGACGGCCGCAGCATCGCCGAGCTCGTCGCCGACCGCGACCGGGCGGTGATCGCGGTGATGCGCGCGATCGACGGCGTGCGGAACGGCAAGCCGTGACCGGGCTTCGGGAGCACCGGGAGCGCGTCCGTCCAGAGTGGATCGACTACAACGGTCACCTCAGCGAGGCGTACTACGTGCTGGTGTTCGGCTTCGCCACCGACGCGGTCATGGACCAGGTCGGGCTCGACGCGGCGTACCGCGCCGACACCGGGTGCTCGCTGTACACGGTCGAGGCGCACGTGCGCTACCTGCGCGAGGTCGGGCCCGATTCGGAACTCGTGGTCACCAGCCGCATCGTGGGCACCGGCGCGAAGAAGGTGCGCATCTGTCACGAGATGGCGGTCGGCGGCACGGTGGTGGCGACCGAGGAGATCATGGCGCTGCACGTCGACGGCGGGCAGGGCGGCACCACGCCGTTCCCAGCGGCGATCGCCGAGCGGTTCGCCGCGCTGACCGAGCAGCCTCCGGAGTACGCGGGGCGGTCCATCGGTTGAGCGTGAGCGGGACTCCCCGGAGTCCCGCTCACCTGGCGGCGACGACCCGGTCCAGCGCCGCGCACACCGCGATGGCCACGACGAAGAACGCGCCGGCGGCGGCGAGCAGCCGGGCCTCGGGATATCCGCCCGTGGCGAGGAATCCGGCGCACGCCGCCGCCGCGCCCACCGCCGCCGCCAAGACCAGCTCGACGGCCCGGACCCGCCACGACATCGCCGAGCCGCGAGCCGCTTCGTGCACGCCGCAGACCACCGCGGCGGCGATGGTGATCAAGCCGACCGTCGCCGACAACATCGGAGTGCCGAAGGAGATCCCGTAGCGGATCGGCAGTGCGGGCGCGAAGAAGAACACCAGGAACCAGCCGAGCGACGCGCTGACCGCCGTGATGCCCGGCCCGGCCTGCGCGGTCGGCAACCGGCGCGCGACCAGCCGCGCCACGACGAGCACGCCGGCCGCCGCAGCCATCACCGGCGCTGCTGCCGCGAGGTGCCCGAGGTTGTAGAGCAACGCGGTGTCGTAAACGGCCAGCACCAGGACGCCCAGCGCCGCAGCCGAAACCACGAACGCGACCAGCTCCGCCACCGAGCCGACCCGCTCCCGGCGACCCGCGGTCAACCTCGCCAGGAGCCACGGCGCCACCAGCCCGGACACGACGCGGAGCGCGATGTCCTCGGCCGTGTAGGGGTTGGCCAGCGACCACTCGATCAAGCAGAACGTCGCGGTGTAGGACGCCGCCACCGGCCACACCAGAACCCGCCGGAACACCTCGGCCCCGAACCACCGGCAGATCGTCAGGTACGCCAGCAGCACGAACGGCAGTTCCAGCAGCGCCGGCACCCGCAACAGGCTCCACGACAGCAGTTCCGGGCGCGGCCACACCCCGGCCAGCCAGGCGAGCACCGGGTTGTCGTCGGCCAGCGCGAACCAGCCGGCCGGCAGGTAGCGCGCGATGAACTCCGGGTCGCCGTGCCACACGCGCATCAGGTAGATCGTGCACAACACCTGGTTCAGGTAGATCGCGCCGGTGACCACCAGCAGCCAGAAACCGGGGTGCCGCAACAGGGTTGGGTGCGAGTCGCGT
Organism: Saccharopolyspora elongata; assembly: GCF_004348985.1. GTDB lineage: Bacteria > Actinomycetota > Actinomycetes > Mycobacteriales > Pseudonocardiaceae > Saccharopolyspora > Saccharopolyspora elongata. Next base: position 8,751 of record NZ_SMKW01000023.1, read on the forward strand.
TGCCGTCGCGGCCACCGCCAGCCGACCAGGGCGACCACCGCGGACAAGACGATCAAGGCGCCGAGGACGACCGCCACCATGAACTCCCGGGTTGAAAAGCGCTTTCGCGGCAGAGACTATCCGGCGGCCGCCGGTCGGCGGGCGAAGTTGACCACGTTCGCCGACCCGCTCCGGGCGTACCGTTGACACCAACCGCCTGTGTTCTCGGGAGGCCCCGGGTGAACTCGACCGGTCCCCCGCCGGCGCACGACCGCGCCCGCGGGCTGTTCACGGGAGTCGGGCTCGGCGACGCGATGGGGGCCGCGTTCGAAGGCCAACCGTCGGTCACCGAGCTGGCGCTGCTGGAGTTCGAACGCGCCCCCCACCAGCTGCGCTACACCGACGACACCGCGCTGACCATCGCCGTGGCCGAACACCTGCTGGAACGCGCCCGCCGAGGCGGGCACCTGCTCGACGAGGGCGAGCTGGCCGCCGCCCTGGCCTGCGCCTGGACCCGCGAGCCGTGGCGCGGGTTCGCCGACTCGGCGGCGGCGATGTTCGAGCGGCTCGACTCCGGCATGCCGTGGCGGGACGCGGCAGTGTCGGTGTGCCACGGGCAGGGTTCCTTCGGCAACGGCGCGGCGATGCGCAGCGCTCCGGTGGCGCTGGCCTCGCAAAGCGCCCACCAAGCCGCGGAACTGGGCCGGCGCGCGGCGTCGGTGACCCACGCCCACCCGGACGGTCAGGAAGGAGCGGCGATGCAGGCGTGCAGCGCGTACCTGGCCCTGCACCACCACGGGCCGCTCGACCCGGAATCGTTCCTGGAGAAGCTGGCCCACGTGATCCACGAACCGGAATGGGTGCGGCGGCTGCATTCCGTCGCCGCGCAACTCGGGCACCGGGACCCGCACCGCGCCGCCGACGAACTCGGCAACGACGTGCGGGCGACGCACTCGGTGCCGCTGGCGCTGTGGGCGTTCCTAGCCCATGCCGAAGCCCCGGTCGACGTCGTGCGGCAGTGCATCCGCGCGGGCGGTGACACCGACACCATCGCCAGCATGGCGGCGGCGCTCGCCGGGGCGCTGCGCGGCGCCGCCGGGTGGCCACAATCGTGGCTGCGCCGGATCGAGGGGCTCACCCGGCTGCACGACCTGGGCGACCGGCTGGCCCGGTTGTCGGCGTGAGCCGCGCGCCGCGCGGCCGGGCTCGTTACCGTGGCGGTTGATCCGACCAGCTATCGACGGGAGGACTCGATGAACGCGGAAACCCCGGAAGCCGACGCCGCCGAGCAGGCCCGGCAGGCCGAGGAGATCCCCGAAGAGGAGGAGCCGGAGCAGTTGGAGGTTCCGCTCGACGCCGACCCGGCCGACCTCGCCGACCAGCACCGCCCGGTCCCGGTCGACGACGCGTACGACCACGACTGACCTCCGTCCGGCCGAGACGCGAGTGACGTCTCCCAGCAGGAGGCGTGCGCTTCGCGTCGGGCCGGAGATGCGCCGTTTTCGCGCGAAACCGTCGCAGCCACGCCTGCCGAATGGCGGTTTCGCGCGAAAACGGCGGTCACCCCGCGTCGGGGAGGACCCGGCCGGGGTTGAGGATGTGGCGGGGGTCCAGGGCGTTCTTGATCGCCTGCTGGGTCCACAGGCCCGCCTCGTCGAGTTCCTCGCCCAGCCAGCGCCGCTTCAGGTGGCCGACGCCGTGCTCGCCGGTGATGGTGCCGCCGAGCTCCAGGCCCAGGGCCATGATCGCGTCGAACGCCTGCTGGGCGCGGGCCGACTCCTCCGGGTCGCTGGAGTCGAAGGCCACCACCGGATGCATGTTGCCGTCCCCCGCGTGCCCGGCGCACAGCACCTGCACCCGGTACCGCTCGGCGATCGGGGTCAGCCCCTCGACCAGGTCCACCAGGCGCCGCCGGGGCACGCACACGTCGTCGACCAGCGTCGCCAGGCCGAGCTTCTCGTGCGCGTCCCCGACCAGCCGCCGGGCCTGCATCAGCAGTTCGCCCTCGGCCGGGTCATCGGCGACGACCACCTCGGTGGCGGCGAAGGACCGGGCCACCCGCTCGAAGGCCGCCAGGTCGCCAGGCGCGGCGTCGCCGCGATCTGACTGCACGAGCAGCATCCCCGCCACGCCGTCGGGGAAGCCGAGGTCGGCGATGCGCTGCACCGCGTGCACCGTCGGGGCGTCCATGAACTCCAGCACCGACGGCCGGTAGCCCTCCCCGAGGTACCCGGCCACGGTGCGTGCCGCGTCGGCGATGGTCGGGAAGAACGCGACCGCGGTCAGCGGTTGCGCGGTGGCGGGCCGCAGCGCGACGGTGATCTCGGTGACCACGCCGAGGGTTCCCTCGGAGCCGACGAGCAGCCGCGTCAGGTCGTAGCCGGCGACGCCCTTGGCGGTGCGGCGGCCGGTGCGCATCACCCGGCCGTCGGCGAGCACCACCTCCAGGCCGCGCACGAAGTCGCCGGTCACGCCGTACTTCACGCAGCACATGCCGCCGGCGTTGGTGGCCACGTTGCCGCCGATGGTCGAGATGCTGCGGGAGCCGGGGTCGGGCGGGTAGAACAGCCCGTGCTCGGCCGCCTTCGCCGCGAACACGCCGTTGACCACGCCGGGCTGCACGACCGCGATCTGCTCCCCGGTGTCGATCTCGAGGATGGCGTCCATCTTCTCCAGCGACAGCAGGATGCAGCCGTCGATGGCGTTGGCCGCGCCGGAGAGCCCGGAGCGGGCGCCCTGCGGCACCACCGGGACCCGGTTCTCGTGCGCCCACCTCAAGGTCGTCGCAACGTCCTCAGTGGACCGGGCGCGGACCAGCACCGACGGCGTCCCGGCCGGGCAGAAGGTGGCCCGGTCCCTGCGGTGGGCCTCCAGCACGTCGGCGTCGTCGAAAACGCTGCCGTCGGGCAGCAGTTCTCGCAGCGGGTGCACGTCAGTGGCGGTCATCGGTTGCTCTCGTCTCCGACCTCGGGGGGCATGGTCTTACCTCTGAACCTAACCCGTGCCACCCCGGATCTCCCAGCCCCGCGACGCACATGAGTCGGGGATCCCAGTCTCAGCCCGCCCAGAGGCCGAACAACGAGGCGAAGCCCTCCCGCCAGCTCGGCCACGCCGGCCGCCAGCCCAGCGTCTCGCGCAACCGGAAGTTGGTGGCGCCGCGCTGCTCGGTCAGCTGGTGCACGGTCAGCCAGTCCAGCTGGGTCCGAGCCTGATCCATGGTCAGCGACACCGGGGCCGGGCCGCCGGCCATCCGCGCGTAGGCCGGGAGCCATTCCGCCGATTCGGCCGGCTCGTTGTCCACCACGTTGTAGGTGCCGGGCTCGCCCTTGGTGAGCAGTTCGAGCACCGCCCCGGCCGCGTCGTCGACGTGGGTGAACGACGTCAGGCCCACGCCGTCGTCCACCAGCGGCAGTTCGCTGCCGCACACCCGCGCGTGGATCGCGCCGCCCGGCGCGTACTGGGTGTCCGGGCCGTAGAGCGCGCCGTAGCGCAGCGCGACGCCCTCGATGTCCGGGCGGGTCAGCACCGCTTCTTCCATCGCCGCAAAGGCGCGCACCGCGTCACCCCAGCAGCCCGGTGCTTCCGTCCACAGTGGAGATTCTTCGTCCAGCACGTCGTGCCCGTGCGGACGATAGGCGGCGGTCATGCTCTGCCCTATGATGCGCCGCGCACCGACCGCCACGGCGGCGTCGACCAGGTTCCTCGATCCGTTCTCGCGCAGCAGCGCGGTCCGGCGCAGGCCCTCATCCGGGTCCGCACCACCGAAACCGGACGTCTGGTCGATGACCACTTCCGGCTCCACGCGGGCCAGCTCCCGGCGCAATTGCGGCGGATCCAGCACATCGGCGACGGCGACGTCGTCGACCGCAACCGCACCATCAAGTCGGTCCGCGTGCCGGACTAGCGCGGTCACATGATGACCGCGATCCCGCAACAACGGCAGCAGGGTTCTCCCGACAACGCCGGTCGCACCGGCGACAACCACACGCAGGGGCACATCGACCTCGCACCGGGTTAAACGTCAGCGGGCTGGAAGCCTACCCCGGCGACGTACCCCTCAACGGGTGAAAAGGCCGTCCTCCTCGGCGGCAGACCGGCACCGCAGGCGGCCCGGTACTGCCGCCCCATCGGAGGCGGCATCAGAGCTATCTCCGATGCGTCGTCATGCCCGTAGGGCACGATCCCGTTCAGACCGCGCGGATGTCCGCGGCCTGCGGCCCCTTCGGCCCCTGAGCGATCTCGAACTCCACCCGCTGCTGTTCCTCCAGCGTGCGGAAACCGGTGGACTGGATCGCGGAGTAGTGGGCGAAGACGTCAGCGCCACCGCCGTCGGGGGTGATGAACCCGTAGCCCTTCTCCGCGTTGAACCACTTCACCGTACCGGTAGCCATTCCCTGTTTCTCCTGATTCTGCTGGCCAGGGTCCACACTTCGCAGACCCCCGGTCGCCGAGCTGATCACCCGGTGCCCGGCGCGGCCGGAACACCACGGCACAAAAAAAGCGCCTGCGTTCTGGCAGGCACTTTTCCAGTACTGCTAGGACCAAAACTGCAACCATCGCAAACGCTAGCACTCGGACTGCGGGTTGTCACACATCGATCGCAGTGCGTGAACGACGTGTGCAACCCGCAGCCGCTGCGGGTCGAAAACCGCAGGTGTCAGGGGATGCTGAGCAAACCCTGCCCGCTCTCCTCGGCGGCGCGGTTCTGCTCGCTGCGGAGCTCCGCGAGCCGCAGCGCCGCGGCGCGCGGCGTGAGGCCTTCGGTCTCCCAAGCCGCCAGCAGCGGCGGGATCTTGGCCAGCATCTCCTCGCGCAACACCTGGAAGGACAGCACCGGGTCGGCGTCGACTCGGCCGAGCAGCAGCCACCACGCCCAGGCCACGGCGCCGGCGTTGGCCACGAAGTCCGGGATCACCGGAATCCCGCGCGTAGCGAGCATTTCCTCGGCGTCCTCGGTGACCGGGGTGTTCGCCGCCTCGATGATCACCTTCGCGTTGACCTCCGGCACCTGCGGCGCCTTGATGGTGAACGAGACCGCCGCCGGGATCAGCACGTCGACCTCGGCGGAGAGGACGGCTTCGCGTGGCAGCTGCTCGACGTCCGGGGGCACCTGGGCCCGGTCGATCTCGCCGAATCGGTCGCGGGTTTCCAGCAATGCCGGGACATCGAGCCCGTCCGGGTGCCACAGCGTGCCCGCCGCGTCGGCCAGCGCGACGACCTTCAGCCCTGCCTCGTGCAGGTAGTAGGCCGCGCCGCCGCCCATCGTGCCGACGCCCTGCACGGCCACAGTGGTCTCCGCCTCCGCCCAGCCGCGGGCGTGCACGACACCCAGGCAGCTCTGCGCGACGCCGTAGCCGCCGACCACGTCGCCGAGCAGAAGGCCGCCCGGCACCGGCGCGTTGAGCCCGGCGCGGACGCGGCGCAGCGTGCGCTCCGCGTCGGGCGACCGGCGGATCGCCGCGTGGTACGACTGGTGCAGCCCGAGCTCGGCGAACACATCGTCGATCAGGTGCTGCGGCACCCCGAGGTCCTCGGCCGTCACCCAGTGCGCGTCCACCCACGGCCGCATCGCCTGCAGGAAGCGGCTCAGCACGCCGCGGGCGGCGGGATCCTTCGGATCGCAGTCGATCCCGCCCTTGGCGCCGCCGACCGGCAGGTCGAACACGGCTGTCTTGCGCGCCATGCCACGGGCCAACGCCTCCACCTCGGACAGCGTGCAACCGGCACGCATCCGAGTCCCGCCGGTGGCGAGACCGGACACGAGGCTGTGCACGACCAGGTAACCGTTGCAGCCGGTTACCGAGTCCGTCCAGATCACCCTCATCAGCGGGTCGCGGTCGACGAATACCACGGGCCGAACCTCCTCTCAGAGCGCATACCTGACGCGGGCGCGCACGCCCGGATTTCATCGGGAAACGATGTTCAGGCGACCCGCGGGGCACCCGCGACGGTCACCGGCCACTGCCGAAGGAGTCGGTCAGTGATGTCGCAGCCAGAGCGAGGAAGAAGACAACCATCGGGCCGGGCGGGGGTTGCGGAAGGACTCGGTTCGCATAGCCCACCTCCCACATACGGCCGGAATGGCTCGAAATTAAACGCCACGTCGTCGGATTGTCAACAATCTGCGGTTACGTCGCCGGAACGGGTGCGTATCTCCCGGTTACCTGCGGGTTCGGGGCGGCTCCATGAGGTGCGGAAACGTGATCAACTCGGCCGCGACCGCCCACCCGGTGGGGTTCTAAGCTTCCGGGCACGACGTACGACTGCGTCGCGCGAACCGGTGTGCGATCTTGGCCGAAACGACTCCCACGGTTCCCGCGCGACTGGGAGGATGCAGGAATGAGCCAACCGGGACCCCATGACCGACCGGGATCGCTGGACGAGGTCGCGCAGCAGCAGCTGATCCAGGAGATCGGCCGGGTTGTCGTGCGCGCCCTGCCTCCGGGCTGGCAGGAAGCCACCGTCGAATACCGCGAACTCGGCGACCACCGCGAACTCGTCGCGCAGCTGCTCGCCCCCAACGGCACGGCCGTCCCGCTCGCCGTCCCCATCGACGTCGCCGAGCTGTTCCTGCGGCTGCGCAACGGCATGTACCAGCCCGACCGCGGCACCTGGGTCAGCGCGCTCTACCGGCTGCAGCGGCCCGGCAGCTACACCGTCGACTTCAACGGCGACTACCAGCCCAGCTGGCGCAACGCTCCCCCGCCGGAGGCCTTCGCCGAGGAGCTTCGCCGCTACCCGCGGCCCGCCGCCGCCACGCCGGACTGGCTGGCCCCGCCGAGCACCGGGCCGGCCGGCCTGCGCACCGCCGAGGTCTTCGACGACGGCGGGCGGCCGATCACCGAGCGGCCGGAGCTGGACCCGGCGGAGCGCGACCAGGTGGCCGAATACCTGGAGGGGGCGCCGATCGTGCTGGCCGCGCGCAGCTACGACACCGACCGGCTGGACCCGCACCGCAGCCCGGCGGTGCCGATGACCTTCCACACCGACGGCAGCTGGATCTGGCCCGGCGCGGTCGGCTACTACCTCCGCCAGCACGGCGTCGCCCCCGAGTCGGAGCTGGTGGCGCACATCCGCAGCCGTGGCTTCCAGGTCCCGGACGTCGGCGAGCCCGTCCGCGAGCAGGCGGTCGCGGTCATCACCGGAGAACAGCGCATCTGACGACGGTCGTGAGTGGCAACAGTCGCCATGGCGGCCAAAACCACTCACGACCTCCTCCGCCCGCTTCGGCCGCCCCGGGGCGCGGTCCTGCGACAATCCGGGCATGCGCGAAGTCGTCTTCGCGGGCGGGCCGGTGGCCACAATGGACGCCGCCCGCTCGTTCACCGATGCCGTCGCCGTGCGCGACGGCCGGATCGCGGCCGTCGGCGACGCGGCCGTGCGCGCCCGGCTGACCCCGGCGACCGAGGTGATCGACCTCGACGGCCGGTTGCTGCTGCCCGGCTTCCACGACGCGCACGTGCACCCGGTGTACGGCGGCATCGAACGGCTTCGCTGCGACCTCTCCGACTGCCTCGATGCGGCCGAATGCCTGCGGCTCATCGCCGAGTTCCGGCCGGAGGCGGGCTGGGTGCTCGGCGGCGGCTGGGACATGGGCCAGTTCCCGGGCGGCACGCCCGACCGCGCTGCCTTGGACTCGGTGACCGGCGGCCGGCCGGCGTACCTGCTCAACCGCGATCACCACGGCGCGTGGGTGAACTCCGCGGCGCTGCAGCTGGCGGGCGTCGACCGCGACACCCCGGACCCGCCGGACGGCCGGATCGAGCGTGACGCCGACGGCGAACCGGCCGGGACCTTGCACGAGGGCGCCACCCGCCTGGTCGAGCGGGTGCTGCCGCCGACCAACGCGCAGGAGTACCTCGCGGGCTTGCTGGAGGGCCAGCGCCACCTGCACTCGTGCGGCGTGACGTCCTGGCACGACGCGATCATCGGCCCGTACCTCGGCTACGACGACACGCTGGAGACCTACCTGGCGGCCGACCGGCAGGGCTTGCTGACCGGTAAGGCCCGGGGCGCGCTGTGGTGGGACCGCGGGCGCGGGCGGGAGCAGATCGAGGAGCTGCGGCAGCGGCGCGAGCGGGCGCGGGGGCGGCGGTTCCGCGCCGACGCGGTGAAGATCATGCAGGACGGCGTGTGCGAGAACTTCACCGCCGCGCTGCAACTCCCGTACCTGGGCGGCCACGGCCGCGGAATGTCCTTCGTGGATCGCGACGTCCTCGCCAAGGTGGTTCCCGAGCTCGCCGCCGACGGGTTCCAGCTGCACTTCCACGCGATCGGCGACCGCGCGGTGCGCGACGTGCTGGACGCGCTCGCCGCCGCCCCCGGGCGGCACCTGCGTCACCAGATCGCCCACGTGCAGGTCGTGCACCCCAGCGACATCCCGCGGTTCCACGAACTCGGTGTCGTCGCGACGATCCAGCCCCGGTGGGCGGTCAACGACGCCGCGATGACCGAGTTGACCGTGCCGCACCTGGGACATCGGCGCGCCGGCTGGCAGTACCCGTTCCGGTCGCTGCGCGCCGCGGGCGCGGTGCTGGCCGCGGGCAGCGACTGGCCGGTGTCCGACGCCGATGCGGTGCAGGCGGTGCACGTGGCGGTCAACCGGCGCGAACCGGACACCGACGACGCGCCGTTCCTGCCGGAACAAGCGCTCGATCTCGTGGATGCGTTCGCCGCCTACACCGCGGGCAGCGCCTGGGTGAACCACGTGGACGGCGAAACCGGCACCATCGAGGTCGGCAAGGCCGCGGACCTCGTCGTGCTCGACCGCGACCCGTTCTCCTTGCCACCAGGGGAGATCGGGCAGTGCCGGGTGGACCTCACGATGGTCGACGGCGTGGTCGTGCACGAGCGGAAGGCGTGACCCAACGCAGCGTCGTGCTGGGCTGGTCGGGCGACACCGGTTCTCGATCGTGTGTAACCCCACCGAAGGCATTGGCGGCCACCGCCAACGCTGGTTTCGTGCGCAGGGTCGACGACCATCGCAGAGAGGTCAGGTGCGCGAAACCATGCAGCCCTTCCGACTGCCGGACTTCTACCTGTCCTACCCGGCCCGGCTGAACCCGAACCTGGAGCGGGCACGAGAGCACAGCAAGGCATGGGCTTACCGGATGGACATGATCGACGTGCCGCAGGACGGCGTGCCGATCTGGGACGAGGCGGACCTCGACCGGCACGACTACGCGCTGCTGTGCGCCTACACGCACCCGGACGCGGACGGCCCGGAGCTGGACCTGATCACCGACTGGTACGTGTGGGTGTTCTACTTCGACGACCACTTCGTCGAGCTGTACAAGCGGAATCCGGACCTCGCCGGGGCCCGCGAGTACCTCGACGGGCTGGCCGCGTTCATGCCGGTGGAGGGCCCGATCACGGCGGAGCCGGCGAACCCGGTGGAACGCGGCCTGGCCGACCTGTGGACCCGCACGGTGCCTGCCATGAGCGCGGACTGGCGGCGGCGGTTCGCCGAGAACACCAAGCACCTGCTGGACGAATCGCTGTGGGAACTGGCCAACATCTCCGAGAACCGGCTGTCCAATCCCATCGAGTACGTGGAGATGCGCCGCAAGGTGGGCGGCGCGCCGTGGTCGGCGAACCTGGTGGAGCACGCCGTGGGCGCGGAGGTGCCGGCCGAGATCGCGGCGACCCGCCCGATGGAGGTGCTGCGCGACACGTTCTCCGACGCCGTGCACCTGCGCAACGACCTGTTCTCCTACGAGCGCGAGGTGCAGGACGAGGGCGAGCTGAGCAACGGCGTGCTGGTCTTCGAGAAGTTCCTCGACTGCACGACGCAGGAGGCCGCGAACGCGGTCAACGACCTGCTCACTTCTCGGTTGCACCAGTTCGAGCACACCGCGCTGACGGAGGTGCCGCGCCTGCTCGACGAGCACGGCATCGACCCGGTCGGCCGGCTGGCCGTCCTCGGCTACGTGAAGGGCCTGCAGGACTGGCAGTCCGGCGGCCACGAGTGGCACATGCAGTCCGGCCGCTACCCGGACGGATCGAGCACGCCGACCGTGCTGGCCGGGCCGAACGGGTTCGGGACCGCGGCGGCGCACATCGTCTCGTCGCTGCTTTCGACGGCGCCGCAACGGATGCGCAGCTTCACCCGGGTCCCCTTCCAGCCCGTCGGCGAGATCTCGCGCCGGGAGATCTACATGCCCTACGAGGTGTCGATGTCCCCGCACCTCGACGTCTCGCGGGAGCACAACGTCGAATGGGCCCGCGCCATGGGCATGTTCGACGACGTGCCGCAGGTGTGGACCGAGCAGATGCTGCGGGACAACGACCTCCCGCACTGCTCCGCCGGGCTCGACCCCGATGCGACCGTCGAGGAGCTCAACCTGTCGGCGGCGTGGCTGACGTGGGGCACCTACGGCGACGACTACTACCCGTCGGTCTTCGGCCACGGGCGGAACATGGCTGGCGCGAAGGCGCAGAACGCCCGCCTGAAGGAACTGCTCCCCCTCGACGGCGCGAGTCCGGTCGTCCCGGTGAACATGCTGGAACGCGGTCTGGCCGACCTGTGGGAGCGCACGACCGGCCCGATGCCGCCCGAAGCCCGCCGGGCCTTCCGGAAGTCCGTGGAGGTCATGATCGACAGCTGGCTGTGGGAACTGGACAACCAGCACCAGAACCACATCCCGGACCCGATCGACTACGTCGAGATGCGGCGCCGGACGTTCGGTTCGGACCTCACCATGAGCCTGTCCCGCTTCTCGCACGGGCAGTCGGTGCCGCCGGAGATCTATAGGACGCGCACGATCCGCAACATGGAGAACTCGGCGATCGACTACGCGACGATGGTCAACGACGTCTTCTCGTACCGCAAGGAGATCGAGTACGAGGGCGAGGTGCACAACGCGGTGCTGGTCGTGCAGAACTTCCTGGACTGCGGGCAGGACCGGGCCTTCGACATCGTGCACGACCTGATGACCGCGCGGATGAAGCAGTTCGAGCACACCGTGGAGGTCGAGCTGCCGGCGCTGTTCGAGGAGCGGGAACTGGACGCCGAGGCGCGGGCGACGCTCACCCGCTACGCCTCGGAGCTGCAGGACTGGATGGCCGGAATCCTGAACTGGCACCGGGAATGCCGCCGGTACTTCGACTCGGAGCTGCGCCACAACATCCCGGTCGGCCTGACCAGGCGCGTGCTCCCCGGCCCCACCGGCCTCGGCACGTCCCTGGCCCGGCTGTCCTCCGACTGGGACCCGGTGCTCGGCTGAGCCGGGGTGAACGGACCGTTCACCGCGATAGGCGGGACGAACGGTCCATTCACCTCACCGCCAAGCCGGCGCGAACGGACCGTTCACCTCGATAGACGAGGCGAACGGTCCGTTCACCTCAGACCAGGGCGCCGTGCTGGACGACGTGGCGGATGTGCTCGGGGTTCGCGAGGTTCGCAATGTCCTCCAGCGGGTCGCCGTCGAGGACCACCAGGTCCGCCAGGGCACCCACCCGCAGCGTGCCGATCTCGCCGGTCATTCCGAGCAGGTCCGCCGCCGTGGTCGTCGCCGAGCGGATGACCTCCAGCGGCGGCAGGACCTCGCCGCGGATCCGGAACTCCTCGTTCTGGTGGCGGTGCATGCCGCCGAGCAGGTCGCTGCCGTAGACGATCTTGACGCCGCCGCGGTGCGCCATCTCCAGCGCCGCCAGCCCGGCGCCCAGCACGTCGTCGACCTTCCGCCAGCTGTCCTCCGGCAGCCCGAACTCGCGGCCCTCGGTCTTCAGCGCCCAGTACGTCACCAGCGTCGGCACCAGGAACGCGTCGTGTTCGAGGAATTCGGCCACGTTGGACTCGTCGATGAGGTTGCCGTGCTCGATCGACCGGATGCCCGCCCGCAGCGCCCGGCTGACCGAGCGCGCCGTGTAGGCGTGCGCGGCGACGTAGCGGTTGGCGGCGTCCGCCTCCTCGACGATGGCCCGCAGCTCTTCCATCGAGTACTGGGTGGAGTCGATGCGGTCGGTCGGCGAGGCCACGCCGCCGCCGGCCATCACCTTGATGTGGTGCGCGCCCTTGCGGAGCTCGTCGCGCGCCGCGGCGCGCACCGCGTCCACGCCGTCGGCGATCCGGCCGAGCCCGGCGCAGCACTGGTGCCCGTCGTGCACCCGGGTGCCGCGCGGACGGCTGTCCCCGTGCCCGCCGGTCTGGCTGAGCGCCTTGCCGCAGAACCCCAGCCGCGGCCCGCGGATGAGCCCCTCGGCCTGCGCGTCGGCCAGCCCGAAGTCGGCGCCGGAGGCGTCGCGGACCGTGGTGAAGCCGCGGTCGAGCATCTTCCCCATGATCTGCGCGGCGTGCGCGGTGGCGTAGGACGGTGACCACGTGGGCAGCGCACCGAGATCGGCGGTCGCGGCGGTGACGTGCACGTGCGCGTCGATCAGCCCGGGCAGGACGGTGGCGCCGGCCAGGTCCACGATCCGCGCGCCGTCCGGCGCGGTCAGGCCGGGTCCGGTCTCGGCGATCCGGCCGTCGACGCACAGCAGGTCGCCTTCGGCGTACTCGCCGGTCTCGACGTCGAGCAGCTTGCCGGAACGCAGCAGCAGGGCGGTCACGAGTTCGACTCCTCCGTGGTGTTGTCGAGGCGCTGGACGAGTTCGGCCAGCGCGGGAACGGCCAGCGCCGCCAGCTCGGCGGCGCGGTCCACCTGGGCCTGGCCGTAGGCGTGCTCGGCGTCGAGCAGGGCGAGGGTGCCCAGGGTGGTGCCGTCGGTGCCGATGACCGGCACGTTGATCACCGAGCCGCAGCCGAGCTCCGCGATCAACGTGTGGTCGGCGAAGACCTGGCGGACCGACTCCGCATCGGGCCCGAAGAACGGCTTCTGCCGCCGGATGCAGCGGTCCAGCCAGTCTGCGGCGACCTCGACGGACTTCTCGCCGCCCACCGGGTACTGCTCGGGGTGGCTGGTGTGCGCCCGGTGCAGCACGCGGCGGCCGGGCAGCCAGGCCAGCACGGTGAACAGCCGGACGCCGATCTCCCGCCGGATTTCTTCTTCCACTGTGGACAAATTCATCGCACGCCCGCCCTCTCGGCGTCGGGTTCTGCCACGTCTTCCAGGGACCGGCCCGCGGTGGACAGGCCGAACAGCAGCGTGCACACCACGCCGATCGCCAGCACCGCGGTGGTCATGCCGAACACGCCCCCGAAGCCCAGCGAGGCGGCGAACACGCCGATCACCGACGGTGCGATGATGCTGCCGACGCGGCCGAACGCGCTGGCCAGCCCGGTGCCCGACGCGCGGATCCAGGTGGGGAACACCTCCGGGGTGTAGGAGTACACCGCCGCGTAGGTGCCGTTGAGGAAGAACGACAGCACCGCCGCCGCAACCGTGATCATCACCGGGTCGGTCATCTGCGACATCCAGAACGCGCTGGCCGCGGAGCCCGCCAGGTAGAGCGCGATGGTGTTCTTGCGGTCCAGGAACTCGCCCAGCCACGCCGCCGAGAAGTAACCCGGCACCTGCGCGAGGTAGATGATGATCGAGAACTCGAAGCTCTTGGTGACGGTGATGCCCTGCTTCACCAGCAGCGTCGGGATCCAGGTGAAGAAGCCGTAGTAGGAGAAGGTGATCACGAACCAGATCAGCCAGGTGATCGCGGTGCGCCGCGCCATCCGGCCGCTCCACAGGTACTTCAGCGCGGAGAACAGGCCGACCTTGCGGGCCTCGGCGGGCTTTTCCACCGCGACCTCCGGCACCGGCGGGAGTTCGGCCCCGGTCGCCGCGCGAACCTTGCGCTCCAGGTCGACGACGATCGCTTCGGCTTCGGCGGTCCTGCCGTTGGCCAGCAGGTAGCGGGGCGATTCCGGCAGCGAACGCCGCCACCACAGCAGCATCAGGATCGGCAGTGCGGTGATCACCTGCGCCCAGCGCCAGCCCTCGGGCATCGGCTGCACCACGAACCGGCCGAGCAGCGCGGCACCGACGAAGCCGAAGGAGAAGAAGCCGGCCAGCGCGCCGACGAACCAGCCGCGCCGCGCGGCCGGGACGAACTCGGACAGGAACGGCGCGATGATCGCGCTTTCCGCGCCCGTCCCGAATCCGGCCAGCACCCGGGCGACGAGGAAGATCTCGTAGTTCGGGGCGACCGCGGCGACGACGGAGAACACCGCGTAGACCGCCAGCGCCCACATCATGACCTTGCGGCGGCCGATGCGGTCGCCGAGCAGCCCGGCGCAGGTGGCGCCGAACAGGAAGCCGAACGGGGCGGCCGAGCCGACGAGGCCGAGCTGTGCGTTGGTCAGGCCCCACACGTCCTGCACGCTCGGCATCAGGAAGGCCACGACGGCCGCGTCCATCCCGTCGAAGGTGTAGCCGAGCCCGCCGATCAACAACAAGAAGTAGTGCGGTCGGCTCAGCGGGAGCCGGTCCAACCGGGCTAGCAGGGACAAGGGTGCCTCCAGGAGTTTCACAGCACCGGACGAAGTGACTGGCAACATATAGTGCAGTAATCTTGATTTGCAATACCTGTTGCGTTTTCGGCTCGTTACAGTGTGCTTCGAGAGGTGCCGACACCGAACGGCCGACGAGGGGAACACGATGACCACCGACAGCGCCACCACCAGCGCGGCCGGGGAATCCGACGGATTCGAGACCTGGCTGCGCGGGCGCGTGCCCGAGCGCGGACTGCGCAGCAAGGGCGCGTCGGTGCTGGAGGTGCTGCTCACGCAGCCCCGGCGGGCGTCCTACAGCTCCGCCGCCGAGGCCGCCGAGCTGGCCGGCGTCAACGTCGCGACGGTCAGCCGCACCGCGCAGGCGCTAGGCTTCAGCGGCTGGTCGGACCTGCAGCAGGAGTTGCGCGCGCGTTTCCTGTCCTCGCTGAGCGCCCCTGAGGTCGCCGCGGCGCAGCACACCGAGGGCGAGCTCGGTGCCGCGTCGCTGCGCCGGGACCTGGAGTCGCTGGCCATGCTCGACCGGCGGTTCGACGAGCAGCAGATCCGCACCATCGCCGAGGCGATCGCGCAGGCGCGGCGAGTGCTGATCGTCGCCCACGGCAGCTACGCCTCGATCGGCGCGGCGCTGAGCCACAACGTGCGGCTGGCCGGGTACGACGCGACCCTGACGTACGACGCCGACCTGGCCAACGCGGTGTCCCGGATCGAACCCGGCGACGTGCTGGTGGCGATCAGCTTCTGGCGGCTGTACCAGCACACCGTGACCGCGGCCGAGGAAGCGCACAGCCGCGGCGCCCGGGTCTTCGTGCTCTCCGATGCGGCCAGCCCGGACCTGGCCGCCGCGGCGGAGGAGGTGCTGCTGATCCCCGCCGAAGGCGTGGCCTTCTTCCCGTCCCTCGCGCCAGGACTGGCGGTCGCGCAGGCCATCGTCGCCCAGCTATCCACAGTGGACCCCGAGCGAACCCGCAAGTCCATCGAAGCGGCCGAGACCCAGTGGTCCCGCTTCGGGCTGATGCACCGCCAGCCCCGGCGCGGCTGAAGCCGGGGACCGCGCCGTTCCCGCCGATTCACCGCGCCGAAACGGCGAACCGGCGCGAAGCCGGGGCACAACCCTGGAAATCCGGGTCGCGCCCCGGCCGAGCGAGCGGTAGACGCTAGATGCCGCCCACCCGTGGGAGCGGAATCTCCGGCACCAGCCTCGGCCGGACCCCCACCTCGCTCGACGCGGTCGACGGCGCCGACGCTCCCACCACCGCGGTCCAGTGCGCGAGGTACTTGGCCGCCTCGGCCGCCAGCAACGCGTCCAGCTCCACCCGGTTGGCGTTCTTGCGCAGCCGCAACGGCTTTCCGCGGCGAACGTCGAGCACCATCGGCGTCGCCTCCGGCCGCAGGGCCGGCATCGCATGCTCCAGGAGCCGCAGCGCCAGGCTCGCGGAGTCCGTGCCCAGCTCGGGTTCCTTCAGGTACGGCAGCACGACCTCGGTGCGGCCGTCCTGGCGCCGCAGCGCCAGCGAACTCCGGTCCGAGATGGTGACCGCGAGGCCGCCGATGTTCCACCGCGCGGAGGTCATCGGCACACCGACCGCCTTCGCCCTGCCCCACCAGCGCTGGAATCCCGCGTGCAGCTCCTGGAAGTGGGGCTGCTGCACCGGACGCGCCTGCCGCACCGCCGCCGCGACGATCTCCACCGCATCCGGCGAGGTCACCGCCCGCCGCAGCGCCAGCCGGAACGGCCCGTAGAACGCCCAGGCCATGCTCGTCTCATCGAGGTAGATATCCCGCTGGTCCCGCACGATGCCCGCGCAACCGCGCGGCGTGCTGCGCATGTAGTCGAGGAACGAACCGAGACTGATCTGCACACCGTCCACGAGTGCCCCTTCCCGCGGTCGAGGGCAGCATTCAGCGCCACTGCGATCCGCCCCCGAAAGTGACGGTCCACAGTGGTCCAAATGTGCCCAATCCCCCTGCCCGACAACATCATTCTAGCACCCCGGCGCCGGTTTTAGAACATTTGTTCGTCACCTTTTCGAGGGTTCGCGACGCCCGACCAGTCGCGATGCCGGCGGCACCACCGGGTGGTGCGCCGGCATCGCCAACCGGCTCGTCGGTGCTCGGGATGCGGCGGCTCCACCGATCACCTCCGCCGTACCAGCAGCACTAACGGCAGCAGGGCCAGCACTCCACCCACCACCCCCAGCGCCGCGAATCCACCTGCCGCGAGGATCGCCGTGGAGGCGAGGCTTGCGGCCGCGGCCGCGCCCCACACCGCCGCGTCCACGGCACCCTCGATCTGCATCCGGTCCGCTGCCGGCAACTGCCGGGTGATCTGTCCGCTGCCACCGACGAAGCACAGGTTCCACCCGTAGCCCAGCAGGAACAGGGCCGCCATGCGCAGCGGATCGCCCTCGCCGAACGCGGCGACCGCACTGGACAGGACGAGCGTGGCCAGGCCGGACGCCATCACCGGCCGGGTGCCGAACCGGTCCACCAATCGCCCGGTGACCGGGGAGAGCACGAACATGCCGAGCGTGTGCGCTGACAACACCGCACCGACCATGCCCAACCCCGCACCGTGGTGGTGCATGTCAAGCGGCGCCGCCGTCATGATCCCGACCATCACCACCTGCGCGCTCGCCATCACCAGCAGCGCACTGCGGGCCGCGGGCACCCGCAGCAGACGCCCGGGCCGCACTCCCGGCACCCCGCCCCCCGCGCCCGCTCCGGCAGGCGCGCCGAACCCAGCGGCCACACCCACCGCACAACAGGTCGCAGCGGCGAGGAAGGCGCAGGCCGGCCCGGGCCAGCCGAGCAGCCCGCCAAGCGCCGCAGCGGGCGCGATCAGCAGCGGCCCGCCCACGGCGCCGAGGGTGGCCGCCCAGACGACCACGCCGATCGCCTGCCCTCGCCGGTGCGACGGGTACATCTCCGCGGCCGCGTACCGGGACAACTGCGCGCCGGCGTTGCCAATACCGAGCAACAGCAATCCCACGCACAGTCCGACCGCATCCTGATGGATCGCGGCCAGGGTGGCGGCCGAACCACCCGCGGTGGCAAAGCCGTAACCGAGCAGCAGCCCGGCCCGCCGGCCCCACCGGTTCATCCCACGGCTGAGCAGCAATGCGCCCAGGCCGGTGCCGACGACACCGGCGGTGTTGGGCACCGCGGCCCACGCCGTGCCCAGCTGAGCTCCGGCGATGATCGTGCTCACCGCGCTCGCGATGCCCATCGCCGCGTTCATCACCACGGTGCCCGCGCACAGCGCTCGGGTCGCGCGTCGCCGCCGATCGATCGTCCCAGCTCGAAGCATGGTCATCACAGTAGAAAACCGGTTCGGCGACTTGAATGTTCGAACAGCGGTGATCGATGCCGCTCGGTTGTTGATCGCAAAGCGACGATGCCCTGATACTTTCCGAATGGAGAAGCCGCTCGATCAGACCGACTGGCGCATCCTCGCCGAACTCCAGGAGAACGGTCGGCTGTCGTACAACCAGCTGGGCCGCCGGGTCAACCTGTCATCGCCCGCAGTGGCCGAACGGGTGCGCAGGCTGGAGGAAGCCGGGGTGATCACCGGCTACCAGGCACGGGTGGACCCGGCGAAGGCGGGCCTGCCGCTGACTGCGTTCGTGCAGATGCGCTGCCAACTCGGCCGCTGCCTGTTGAAGACCACCACCGCGGCCGACCTTCCCGAAGTGGTCGAGGTGCACAAGCTCAGCGGCAGCTCGTGCAGCATGCTCAAGGTCCGGGTGACGTCAATGCGGCACTTGGAGGGCCTGTTCGAGCGGCTCGGCGAGCACGGCGAGATGCACTCGTACGTCGTGCTGTCCACCCAGTACGAGGGGCGACCGGTCGAGCCCCCGCCAACCGACGCCCGCCCGGTTACCGACCCGGCCGGCTGGAGTCGCTGACGAGCGGCAACTGCGAAGATCTCGTCGCAGGATCAGTCGTTCCGCCGCTCCGGGTCGGCCGCGCTCAGCCGAGAGCGCGGTGCACGGACCGCCCGAGGCTCGCGATCGCATCGCAGGCCGGCCCGCCGCGGTAGCCGGCGGCGGAGCGCTCGTCGGTGAGCTCGTCGACCAGCACCGCCACCACCGCGCGCGGCCGGGCGTCGCCGATCAGCCCCACGTCGTGGCGCAGCCCGAGCAGCTCGCCGGTCTTGTTCCAGCACTGCGCGCCGTCCGGCAGCAGCGCGGGCAGCCGGTCCCGGACCTGCTGCCGCGACAGGACGTCGAGCGCGTGCTCGGTCAGTTCCGGCGGCAGCGCCGACCCCTCGGCCAGCGCGGCGAGCACGCGCGCCTGGTCCAGCGCCGTGGTCTCGTTGCGGCCCGGGGCGTTGACGTCCATCAGCCGCCGCTGGACCCGGGTCGCCGTGCAGCCCAGGTCGGCGGCGCAGGCCCGGATCGCCTCGAACCCGACCGCGTCGATCACCGCGTTCGTGGCGGCGTTGTCGCTGATCACGATCATCAGCGTGATCAGGTCGCGCAGCGAGATCGCCGTCACGCTGGGAAGTTCCCGCAGCACCCCGAAACCGCCGGCCCGCTCCGCGGGCAGCTCGACCTCGGCGTCCAGCCCGAGCCGACCCTCGTGCACGGCGCGCAGCGCGGTGATCATGATCAAGACCTTGATCGTGCTGGCGGCGTGCACGACCCGCTCGGCGTCGACCAGCACCGGTTCCCGCTCGTCGAGATCCCAGGCGGCGAACCCAATCCGCCCGGGCAGGCCCCCGAACGCCGCCTCGGCCCGCAACCGCTCCGCAAACCCCACCACGCGCCTCCCCAACTGATTCCTCGGGCGGGCCCTGCCCGGGTCAGATCAGGACGAGGAACAGGACCGCGAACAGGGCCAGGTTGGCGACCATGATGGCCCAGCCGTTGTACATCATCATCCGCAAGTTCCGGGAGCGCGCGAGGCCCATCTGCCCGATCATGTCCGGCCCCGGGAACGGCCCGAACCAGTCGATCTGCGAGGAGCCCAGCAGCACCGCGGCCCACGCGCCGGGCGGAATGCCCAGCCCGGCCAGCGCCGGGCCGAACAGCTTCTGCAGCAGCACCACCTGCGCGACCGCCGCGCCGGAGACCCCGAGCCAGCCGACGACCAGCACGATCATGCAGAACAGCCACGGCCCGACATCGCCCAGCGTCGGCGCCACCAGCCGCTGCATCGCGTCGTAGGCGCCCGAGCGCTCCAGCAGCTCCAGCATCGGGTTGAGCAGCCAGAACAGCAGGAACAACCACAGCAGCGGCTGCGCGCCCCGGTACATCGCGTGCAGCGCCGCCGTCGGCGACATGCGGCCGCACAGGGCGGTGACCGCGGCGCTGACGGGCATCACGACCAGCACGTAGGTGTAGCTCGCCTGGAACGCGATGCCCAGCGCCACCAGGACCACCATGCTGCCGAGGAAGCCGATGGTCGCCCGCCTGGCGGTCGCCGGGTCGTGCTCGGCCTCCTCGGCGACGTCGTCCGGATAGGAGTCGGTGCCCTCGGTGCGGCGCTGGATCCAGTGCGACATGCCCAGCCCGGTGAGCCAGACGGTGGCGGCCATCGGGATCCCGGCGTTGAGCAGGTACTCGCCGTAGCCGATCTGCGCGGTGCCCATGATCGTGACCACCGGCGGCGTGAACGGGCCGGTGACCAGGCCCGCGGCGGTGCCCGCGTGGAACATCGCGGCCATCGACGGCGGGGTCAGCCGCATCGCGGCGGCGATCGGCAGCACGATCGGCACCAGCAGGGCGCTCGCGCCCGACAGCGTGCCCAGCGCCGCGCCCAGCAGCGTCGCCGACAGCATCACGCCGATCCGGAACCGCAGCCGGGTGCTGATCCCGATGCCGTGCAACACCATCCGCACCATTGTCGCGGCCGCGCCCGTCTCGGTGACGACCCGGCCGAGGCCGCCGCCGAGCAGGATGATCATGCCGACCACGGCGATGAACGAGCCCAGCGACTCGCCCATCAGCGTGCCCAGCTCCAGCGGCGCCGTGCCGGTCTCCAGCGCCGCGACGACCAGCGCGGCGAGGGTGGCGAGCACGACGTCCACGTCGAGCAGGACGAGGATCGCGTACACCACGATCGGCGTCAGGCCCCACAGGGTGCCCGCCCCGCCGGTGGCGAGGACCGCCGCGCCGGTGGCGATCGAGGCGCCGAAAACGCCTGCGGCGGCGCGTGGTTTCCAGGTCGAGACCGCTGCGGTGGTCACTGCTTCTCCTCGTCCAGCGCGCTCAGGTCGACCGAGCCGCCCGGCATCACCCGCCGCGTGTTCCGGTAGCTGTAGAGGCCGTAGACGAGCAGGCCGACCACCAGCCAGCCGGCGAAGCGCAGCCAGGTCTCGCCGGCCAGGAACGACATCAGCCAGGCGGAGAACAGCACGCCGAGGACCGGCACCACCGGCATGCCCGGGCAGCGGAAGCTGCGGGGCAGGTCGGGCCTGCGGTAGCGCAGCACCACGATCGCGGCGCAGACCAGGACGAACGCGAACAGCACGCCGATGTTGGTCAGCTCCGCGGCCTCCTGCACCGGCAGCAAACCGGCCAGCACCGCGGAGACGATGCCGAGGATCCACGTCGCGCGGTGCGGCACCCGGCGCACCGGGTGCAGTTCGCCGAACCACTTCGGCATCAGCCCGTCGCGGCTGAGCGCGTACCACAGCCGGGAGGCGCCCATCATGAACGAGAAACTCACCGTGACGATGCCGAGGATCGCGCCGACCGCGATCACGGTCGCCACGCCCGACATGCCGACGCTGGCGAACGCGCTGGAGAAACCGCTGTCCGGGTTGACCTCGTGGTAGGGCACCATGCCGGTGAGCACGATGCAGGCGCCGACGTAGAGCACCATCGAGATGGCCAGCGACCAGACCATCGCCTTCGGCATCAGCTTGCGGGCCTCCACGGATTCCTCGGCGGCGGTGGACAGCGCGTCGTAGCCGAAGACCGCGAAGAACACCGTGGCCGCCCCGGTGACCGAGCCGCCCCAGCCGAAGGGCGCGAACGGCGTCAGGTTCCCGAAGTCCACTTGGGACAATCCGACGACCACGACGAGCAGCACCACGGCGATCTTCACGACGGTGAGCGTCACGTCGACCTTCGCCGAGGTCTTCGTGCCGCGGTTGAGCAGCCAGGCCACGCCCAGGCAGATCAGCATCGCGATCAGGTCCACCCGGTGCCCCTCGCCGGTGCCGGGCGCGCCGAGCATCCACGCGGGTAGGTCGACGCCGATGGCGTCCAGCAGGAACCCGGCGTAGCCGGACATGCCGATGGAGACGGTCGCGACGATCGCGGTGTACTCCAGCAGCAGGTCCCAGCCGATGATCCAGCCGACGACCTCGCCGAGGACGGCGGCGGCGTAGGTGTAGGACGATCCGGCGCGCGGCACCATCCCGGCGAACTCGGCGTAGGCGAAGGCGGCGCACAGCGAAGCGGCGCCGGCGATGAGGAACGACACCAGCACGGCGGGACCGGCGACGTCGCGGGCGACGGCCCCGGCGAGGCTGAAGATCCCGGCGCCGATGATGGCGCCGACGCCGATCATGGTCAGCTGCGGCAACCCGAGCACGCGGAGCATCCGCCGGTCGCCCTGCGCCTCGGGTTTCGGCACGGTGCGGCGGAAGATCCCGTTCGGCCCGGTCCCGAACAGCGACCCACCGGTCGCGGCTGTCTCATCTCGCACCGAGTACCTCCCCGCTGGCAACGCCGGTTGGCGATCACGCGATGCGGGGATGTTCGTCGATGGGGACCATCCGGGAAAGACGGCGAAGCACGCGGATGCCTTCCCCTGACCCCAAGCAGCCCTTCGCCTTTCCACGCGACGGACCGGGATTCGCTTCAGAGGGAGCCGAGCACGGCGTGGGCCGCGGCGGCATCCTGCACGCCCAGGCCGACGCTGTTGTAGAACACCACCTCCTCCGCGCTGACGCGCCCCGGGGCTTCGCCCAGCAGCACCGCGCCGAGCGCTCGCAGCTTCGCGCGCTCGATGTCGCCGCGCTCCAAGGCGCGCACGATCGGTCCCGCGTGCGTCGCGGCCGTGCCGACTTCGTCGACCACGACCGCTCCGGCGCGCCGGAGCAGCTCCGCGTCCACCTCGCACCGGTGGTGCTCGAAGCTTCCGACGCTGATCACCGTCGCTCCCGCCGCGACCGCGGCGGTCGGGACGACGGGTTCCGCGCTGAGGGTGCAGGCCGCGATCAGCGACGCTTCGCGGACCGCTTCTCCGGCGCTCGCCACGGCTCGCACCGCGATACCCAGCTCGCCGGCCAGTTCCGCGGCCGCGTCCTCGCGGCGCGCCGCGTCGCGGCTGTAGATCCGGATTTCGCGCAGTTCACGCACGCGCGCGATCGCGCGGGCGTGCGCCCTCGCCTGCACTCCGGAGCCGAGGATCGCGAGTTCGTCGGCGTCGGGCACCGCGAGCGCGTCGGCGGCGACGGCGCTGCCCGCGGCCGTGCGGATCTCGGTGAGCGCGGTGGCCTGCATGGTCGCCACCGGCCGGCCGGTGGCCGTGTCCAGGACCAGCACCGTCGCCGAGATCGCGGGCAGGTCCCGGTCGGCGTTGCCGGGGTGGACCGCGACCAGCTTGCTGACGGCTCCGTGCCTCGGCGACAGGCGGCTGAGGTAGCACAGCGTCGTGTCGTCGCCCGTTCGGATGGCGACCTTCTCGGCGAGCTGCGCCTCGCCCCGGCCGAGCGATTCGAACGCCAGTCGCTGCGAGGCGATGGCGGTGTCCAGGTCCAGCGCCGCGGCCACGTCGGCGTCGCTCCACACGTCCATGCGCGGCACGCTGCCACACCTCCGGCCGCAGCGGTAGAGATCGACATCTCGGCGCGTGGAGATCATCGCGAGCAGAAGCCGCGCTGTCGCTCAGGGGGAGAAGAAATCACTCTTCTGATTCTCCGCGAAGACACCTCCGGGGATTTACGGTGATCCCGACGGCGGAGGTGTCCCGCGGCACACCTTCGCGCGAGTACCCCAACGAGCTGGAAGAGGTGCATGTCGGTGCAGTCGACGTTGAGCTCCGTGATCGGTCCGGACGCCCCCGCCCGGGTCGACGGCGGAGGCGAGTACCTCTCGCGCAACCCGGCGAACCTGGAGGACGTCGTCGCCGAGGTCTCCCTCGGCGGACCCGAGACGCTGCTGGCCGCGACCGAACAGGCGCAGCGGGCGCAGCGCGAGTGGGCGCAGGTGCCCGCGCCGGTGCGCGGGCGGGTGGTGGCCGGGCTGGGCCGGCTGGTCGAGGCGAACAAGGAGTCGCTGGCGCGGCTCGTGACCCGGGAGATCGGCAAGCCCTACGCCGAGGCGCTCGGCGAGGTGCAGGAGATCATCGACACCTGCGACTTCTTCCTCGGCGAGGGCCGCAGGCTCTACGGGCAGACCGTGCCCTCGGAGATGCCGGACAAGCAGCTGTTCACCTTCCGCATGCCGGTAGGCGTCGCGGTGGTGATCACCGCGGGCAACTTCCCGGTCGCGGTGCCGTCCTGGTACATGGTTCCCGCGCTGCTGTGCGGCAACGCCGTGGTGTGGAAGCCCGCCGAGTACGCCTCGGGCGCGGCGCGGGCGCTGGCCGAGCTGGCCTGGCGCGCCGGGGTGCCCAAGGGCGTGCTCAACCTCGTCTACACCGACGGCGAGGCGACCTTCAAGGGCCTGGAGTCCGCGCTGGCGGCGGGCACCGTCAACAAGGTCGGCTTCACCGGTTCCAGCGCGGTCGGCGCGCGGGTCGGCGAGCTGTGCGGCCGCTACCTGCAGAGCCCGTGCCTGGAGCTGGGCGGCAAGAACCCGATGATCGTCACCCCGGACGCGGAGCTCGACCTGGCTGTGGAGGGCGCGTTGTTCTCCGGGTGGGGCACCGCCGGGCAGCGCTGCACCTCGCTGGGCAACCTGATCGTGCACCGCGACGTGCACGACGAGTTCGTCGGGCGGCTGGACGCGGCGCTGCGCGCGGCCAGCATCGGCGACCCGGCGGGCGACGTGCTCTACGGCCCGCTGCTGGACCAGAAGTTCGCCGACAACTTCGAGTCCATCCTGGGCAACATCGCCGAGCACCACACCGTGCTCGGTTCGGAGTCGGTCGGCCGGATCACCGACTCGGCGCCGCGCAAGGGGTTCCGGGGCGATCCGTCGACCGGGCTGTACTACCACCCGGTGCTGCTGGACGGGCTGCGGCCGGACGACCACGTGTTCCGCAACGAGACCTTCGGCCCGATCGTCGGCGTCACCACCTACGACACGCTGGACGAGGCCATCGAGCTGGGCAACGCCCCGGGCTACGGTCTGTCCGCGGCGATCTACACCACCAACCCGGCCACCGCGTTCCGGTTCCGGGAGGGCATCGGCGCGGGCATGGTCAGCGTGAACAACTCGACCTCCGGCGCGGAGGCGCACCTGCCCTTCGGCGGCAACGGCAAGTCCGGCAACGGCAGCCGCCAGTCCGGCGTCTGGGTGCTCGACCAGTTCACCCGCTGGCAGTCGTTGAACTGGGACTTCTCCGGCAAGTTGCAGAAGGCGCAGATGGACGTCGACACCGTCGAGCCGGAGCTGGACTTCCGGCTGCCACCGGAACTCGGCGGTGCGCGGTGATGCTGCCGCACCGGGCCGAGGTCGTCGTGATCGGCGGCGGGGTGGTGGGCGTCAGCACCGCCTTCCACCTCGCCGAGGCCGGCGTGGACGTGCTGCTGCTGGAGCGCGACGAGCTCGGCGCGGGTAGCACCAGCAAGGCCGCCGGCGGCGTGCGGGCGCAGTTCTCCGACCCGGTCAACATCGAGCTCGGGCAGCGCAGCCTGCGGGCGTTCGAGGACTTCGCACGGCGGCCCGGCGGCGAGATCGACCTCAAGCAGCACGGCTACCTGTTCCTGCTGTCCGATCACGCGGACGTCGCGGCCTTCGAGCGCGGCGTGCGGCTGCAGAACGAGTTCGGCGTGCCCAGCCGGATGCTGACCGTCCGGGAGGCCTGCGAGCTCTCCCCGTACGTCGTGCCGGACGGGCTGCGGGCGGCGGCCTTCTCCCCCACCGACGGGCACTGCACGCCCGAGGCGGTGGTGCAGGGGTACGCGCAGGGCGCCCGGCACCACGGCGCGCTGGTGCGGCGGAACTGCCCGGTCACCGGCATCGAGGTCAGCCGCGGCGAGATAACCGCGGTGCACACCGACTTCGGCTCCGTCGAAACGTCCACAGTGGTCTGCGCGGCGGGCGCCTGGTCGGCGGCCGTCGGCGAGTTCGCCGGCGTCGAGCTGCCCGTTCGCCCGCTGCGCCGGCAGATCCTGGTCACCGAGCCGGTGCCGGACCTGCCGCCGCGGCTGCCGTTCACCATCGACTTCGGCACCAGCTTCTACTTCCACGACGAGGGTCCGGGCCTGCTCATCGGCATGTCCGACCCCGACGAGGAGTACGGCTTCCGGCTCAACACCGACGACCGCTGGCTCGGGCGGCTCGCCGACGCGGTGGCGCGGCGCGCGCCGCGGCTGGCCGACATCGGCGTGGCGCACGGCTGGGCCGGGCTCTACGAGATGACGCCCGACCACAACGCGCTGATCGGCGAGGCGGCGGGAGCGAGCCGGTTCCTGTACGCCACCGGCTTCTCCGGCCACGGCTTCCTGCAGGGGCCGGCGATCGGCGAGGTGATGCGCGACCTCGTGCTCGGCCGCCGGCCGGTCGTCGACGTCTCCGGCCTCGACGCCCGCCGCTTCGCCGGGGCCGATGTCCGCCCCGAGCACAACTGCGTCTGAAAGGCTGTTTTTGGACTCTTTCTGCGTAGCTGTGCGGGTAGCGGAACCTCAGGCGCCGTCTCGGTCCGGGATCCCCGACTCATGCATGTCCAATACACAGCGCTGGGGCTGTCCTCCCGAGACGACGCCTGAGGACCCGCGGCGGTGCCGGTTGCGAGGGTGGGCTAAGCGGCTTCACCGCTTCAAAAACGAGAACTGATTTCCCGACCGGGCTGCGCGGCGCAGCCGACGAAGGAGCGCGAACCGTGCGTGATCTGTTGCAGGAGATCGACGAGTGGGGCCCGGAGAAGGTCGTGTGCGTCTCCGACGCGCGCACCGGCATGCGGGGCGTGCTGGTCATCGACAACACCGCCCGCGGCACCGGCAAGGGCGGCACCCGGATGAGCCCGACCGTCACCGTCGGCGAGGTCGCCCGGCTGGCCCGCGTGATGACCTGGAAGTGGGCCGCGGTCGACCTGTTCCACGGCGGCGCGAAGGCCGGCATCTTCGCCGACCCGGACTCGCCGGACAAGGAGCGGATCGTGCGGGCATTCGCGCGGCGGCTGGCCGACCAGATCCCGGCCAGCTACGTCGCCGGGCTGGACATGGGCATGACCGAGCACGACGCGGCGATCATCCAGGACGAGCTCGGCGATCGCGGCGCGGCCGTCGGGGTGCCCGAATCGCTGGGCGGCGTGCCCTACGACCAGCTGGGCGTGACCGGCCACGGCGTCGCCGAGGCCGTGGACGCGGCGCTGGCCCGGCAGGGCCGCAGCGTGGCCGGCGCGCGGGTGGCCCTGCAGGGCTTCGGCGCCGTCGGGGCGGCCGCGGCGAAGCGGCTGCACGAGCTCGGCGCGCAACTGGTGGCGCTGTCCACGATCGACGGATCGGTGCACGACCCGGACGGGCTCGACGTGCCGCAGTGGCTGGACGCCCGCGCCGAGTTCGGCGACGCGTGCGTGGCCAAGGCCTCGGCGCAGCAGCGGATTCCGCGCGGCGAGGAACTGCTGGTGGACTGCGACGTGCTGATCCCGGCCGCCGGGCAGGACGTCATCGACGAAGCCGTCGCCGCCGGCATCCGGGCCGGGCTGGTCGTGGAGGGCGCGAACCTGCCGACCACGCCGGAGGCCCGCCGCTTGCTGGCCACCCGCGAGATCACCGTGGTGCCGGACTTCATCGCCAACGCCGGCGGCGCCATCGCGGCCGGTTTCGCGATGGATGCGCGGTATTCCGCTTTCCGGCCGGAGCCGACCGCGATCCTGCGGGCGGTCGCGGAGCGGACCCGCAGCAACACCGTGCTGGTGCTGGACACCGCGCAGTCCGACGGCGTGCTGCCGCACCAGGCGGCACTGGACCTGGCGAAGCAGCGGGTGCGGACGGCGATGCAGCTGCGCGGCCGGTTGCCCAGCACCGCCGCCGTGTGAGGGCCGCTTTGAACCTGAACCCACATCGCGTGGCTCCGCAATTTCCATTGAGATCGAACCTTCGATTTCAATGGAAATTGCGGTCGACACCCGGGGCGAGCCGGCCTCTGGTGCGCGGTCTGGAAGACGAGAGTTGAGGGGGCAGGCGTGCTCAACCCGATCCACCTGAGAACCCTGCAGGAATGCGTCCGCACCGGCTCGTTCGCCGAGGCCGGCAGGGTGCTCGGCTACACCGCATCGGCGGTGTCGCAGCAGATGGTGCTGCTGGAACGCGCGGTCGGCGCGCCGCTGTTCGAACGCTCCGCCCGCTCCGCCCGCAGCACCGCGCTGGCGGTCCGGCTCGCCGACCGCAGCCGCGACGCGCTCGGCGCGCTCGACTCGCTGGAACGCGAGGTGCGGGCGATGGTCGCCGGCGAGGAAGGCAGCCTGCGGCTGGCCAGCTTCGCCACCGCCAACGCGCGGGTGCTGCCCGACGTGCTGGCCGCCGTGGTCGCCGAGCGGCCCAGCGCCGAGGTGCAGCTCGACGAGGGCGAACCGGACGAGGTGCTCGGCGACGTGCTCGAAGGCGTCCTGGACGCGGCGGTCGTCTTCGAGTACGACCTCGATCCTCGGCAGTGGCCGATCGAGCTGTGCGTGGAGGAGCTGATGGCCGAGCCGCTGCGGCTGGCACTGCCCGAGACGCACCGGCTGGCCGGCGCCCCGGAGGTGGAGCTGCGCGAGCTCGCCGACGACGCCTGGATCTGCACCCGGCAGGACACCGCGGGCGCGCGGGCGCTGGTGCGGCTGGCCGCCGCCGCCGGGTTCGTGCCACGGATCACCTTCCGCAGCAACGACTACTCGGTGATCCGGGACCTGGTGGCCCGCGACCTCGGGGTCGCGGTGCTGCCCGGGCTGGCGATCCCCGACGACCACGTGCGGATCTCCCGGATCTCCGGCTGGCAGCCGCACCGCAGGGTGAAGGCCCTGTACCGGAAGCAGAACACCAACCCGCTGCTGCCGATCGCGCTGGAGTGCCTGGCCAAGTCCTGCGCCCAGGTGGCCAACGGCTGGCACGCGGAACCGCGCGAGCCGTGACCGCATCGGCTCGTGAGTGCTTTGTGTCGCTGTAGCGGCACAAAGCACTCACGACCCCCGCTCACTTGCAACACGGAGGATCAATGAGCGACAAGACCGAGCCCGTTGACGAGTTCTTCCGGGCCGCCGTGGCCGGTTGGTCCGCACGGCCGTCGACCGGGTCGGGGCCGGGCGACGAGTTGCTGGCGCTGTTCGACTCGCAGGCCGGCAGCCGGCACCTGGACTTCCAGGCGCGGCAACTGGGCTCGCAGGGCAAGGGCTTCTACAGCATCGGCTCGTCCGGGCACGAGTCCAACGCCGCGGTCGCCGCCGCGCTGCGGCCGACCGATCCGGCGCTGCTGCACTACCGCTCCGGTGGCTTCTACGTCCACCGCGGCCGGCAGGTGCCGGGGCAGCAACCGCTGCGCGACGTGCTGCTGGGCATCGTCGCCTCGGCCGACGAACCGATCTCCGGCGGGCGGCACAAGGTGTTCGGCAACGCCGAGCTGTCCGTCATCCCGCAGACCTCGACCATCGCCTCGCACCTGCCCCGCGCGGTCGGCCTGGCGTTCTCCCTGGGACGGGCGGCGAAACTGGACGTCCCGACCGCGTGGCCGGCGGATTCGGTGGTGGTGTGCAGCTTCGGCGACGCCTCGGCGAACCACTCGACCGCGACCGGCGCGATCAACTCGGCGCTGCACTGCGCCTTCCAGGGCCTTCCGATGCCGCTGCTGCTGGTGTGCGAGGACAACGGCATCGGGATCAGCGTGCGCACTCCGCAGGGCTGGATCGAGTCCACCTATGGCAACCGCGCCGGCCTGCGGTACTTCACGGTCGACGGCGCCGACCCGGTGCAGTGCCTGGCGGTCGCGCGGGAGGCCGCCGACTGGGTTCGCGAGCACCGCGCCCCGGCGTTCCTGCACCTGCGGACGGTGCGGTTGATGGGTCACGCCGGGTCCGACGTGGAGTCCGGATACCGATCGCGCACCGAGATCACCACCGACTACCAGCGCGACCCGCTGCTCTGCACGGCGAAAGCACTGGTGGACAACGGGATCCTGGAGCCAGGCGAGGTGCTCGCGCGTTACGAGGACAAACGGGCCGAGGTCGCGCGCATCGCGGAGGATGCGCTCGGCCGCCGCAAGCTGGACAGCGCCGCCGAGGTGATGGCGTCGATCTACCAGGACCGGCCCGACGCCGTTGCGCGCCGGGCGGGCGAGGTCCCGCCGCGACGCGCGGAGGTCTTCGCCGATCAGCTGCCCGAAGCCGAGGGGCCGCTGACCCTGGCGCAGGCGATCAACCGGTCGCTGACCGAGGAGCTGGGCCGCGACCCGGGCGTCGTGGTCTTCGGCGAGGACGTCGCGCGCAAGGGCGGCGTGTACGGGGTGACGCGCGGGCTGCGCAAGAAGTTCGGCGGCACCAAGGTGTTCGACACACTGCTGGACGAGCAGAGCATCCTGGGCACCGCGCTCGGTGCGGGGCTCGCCGGGCTGCTGCCGATCCCCGAGATCCAGTACCTCGCGTACGTGCACAACGCGGCTGACCAGTTGCGCGGTGAGGGCAGCACGCTGAGCTTCTTCTCCAACGGCCAGTACCGGAATCCGATGGTCGTGCGCATCGCCGGTTACGGTTACCAGAAGGGGTTCGGCGGCCACTTCCACAACGACGACAGCGTCGCCGCGCTGCGCGACCTGCCGGGCGTCGTGGTCGCCTCGCCGTCGCGGCCCGACGATGCCGCCGCGATGCTGCGCACCTGCGTCGCCGCCGCGCACGAGGACGGCCGGGTGTGCGTGTTCCTGGAGCCCATCGCGCTCTACCACACGCGCGACCTGCACGAACCCGGCGACGGCGAGTGGCTGGCGCGGTATCCCGCGCCCGGTGAGCACCACGTGCCGATCGGGCGGGCCCGCGAGTACGGCGACGGCGACGACCTGACGCTGGTCAGCTTCGGCAACGGCGTGCCGATGAGCCTGCGGGTCGCGAAGCGGTTGCGGGAGCGCGGCCTCGGGGCACGAGTGCTGGACCTGCGCTGGCTGGCGCCGCTGCCGGTCGAGGACCTGCTGGCCGCGGCGCGCGCGACCGGCCGGGTGCTGGTGGTGGACGAAACCCGCCGCAGCGGCGGCGTTTCCGAGCCGGTGGTGACGGCGCTCGTCGACGGCGGCTTCGCCGGGCCGATCGCCCGGGTCACCAGCGAGGACAGCTTCATCCCGCTCGGCGCGGCGGCCTACCACGTCCTGCTCGACGAGGACACCACCGAAACGGCGGCCCTGGAACTCGCGAAGCGCTGACGGCGCTCCGCCGCTCACGGGCCATGGGTGCATTGACGGCGACAAGGCTGCTCGGGAACTTGCTCTGCACGCCGTTTTCGCGCGAAAACGGCATTCGCCACGCCTGCGAACGCCGTTTTCGCGCGAAAACGCCGCTTCCCAGGGCCGAGGCGAGGCACCGATTCGCGCAGCCTCCAAGCGCGGCTTTCCCGCAGCAATTGGGAAACGGGCCTCACCCGGGTGGTCCCCGACGTGCGGGATCTCAGCTGTCCGGGTCGCCGAAGACCTTGCCTGGGTTGAAGATCCCGGCCGGGTCGAGGGCGTTCTTGACCGCGTGGTGCATCCCGATCACCGCCGGGCTGAGCTCCGCGTGCAGGCCCTTGCGCTTGAGCAGGCCCACGCCGTGCTCGCCGGTCACCGTGCCGCCCATCGCGATGGCGTCGGCGACGATGTCGTCGAAGGCCCGCTGCGCGCGCAGCCGCGACGCGTCGTCACCGGGCGGCGTGATGATCAGCGGGTGCAGGTTGCCGTCGCCGGCGTGCGCGATGTTGGCGATCTGCGTGTCGTGCCGCTGCGCCGCCGCCTCGATGCGGCCCAGCATCTCCGGCACCTTCGCCCGCGGCACGCAGACGTCCTCGGTCAGCACCGGGCCAAGCCGCTCCAGCGCCGGATACGCCAGCCGGCGCGCGGCGAACAACGCGTCCGCCTCGTGCTCGTCGGTGGAACGGGCACTCCAGGTCGCGCCGGCCTCGTCGAAGCAGCGCAGCAGCCCGTCGACCTCCTGCTCCCCCGCCGCGCCCGGCGTGTCGGAACGGCCGAGCAGCAGCACGTTCGCCTCGGCGCTGAGGCCCATGTTCTTCCACTCGTCGACGGCCTTCAGGCAGTGCTGGTCGAGCAGCTCCAGCGCCGACGGCACGATCCCGGCCGCGGCGACCGCGGCCACCGCTTCGCCCGCCGCCACGAGGGAATCGAAGTACCCGACGACGGTGCGCTCGGGGGCTCGCAGGCCGGGCAGCAGCTTGACGGTGATCTCGGTGATCACGCCGAGCGTGCCTTCCGAGCCGACGAACAGCCCGCACAGGTCGTAGCCGGCGACGCCCTTGGCGGTGCGCCGCCCCAGCCGCACCACCTCGCCGTTGCCGACGACGGCTTCCAGGCCCAGCACGTAGTCGCGGGTCACGCCGTACTTCACGCAGCACACACCGCCCGCGTTGGTGGCGACGTTGCCGCCGATGGTCGACCACGGCGAGCTGGCCGGGTCCGGCGGGTACCAGGCGCCCTGCTCGCGGCAGGCGGCGCGCAGATCGTCGTTGACCACGCCGGGCTGCACCACGGCGAGCTGCTCGCGCGGGTTGATCTCCAGGATCTCGTTCATGCCCTCGAAGGAGATCAGCACGCAGCCGTCGATGGCGTTCGCGCCGCCCGACAGGCCGGTCCCGGCGCCTCGTGGCACCACCGGAACGCCCAGCTCGGCGCAGATCCGCACCGCGGCGACGACGTCATCGGTGCTGGTCGCGCGCACCACCGCCAGCGGTTCGCCGTGCGGGGCCCACTCGGCCTCGTCGTGGGCGAAGCGGGCGACGGAATCGGGGTCGGTCAGCAGCACCGGCTCGCGCAGTCCGCGCGCAGCGCCGCGAGCGCCTTCTCCGCCGTGCCTGACATGCCGTCCTCCGTCCGCCGCGATACTTACTCACGTTAACCAACGCGGGCATCAACCCCCGCAGTGAGGTCAGCGCGCCAGGGCGTCCAGGGTGAACTTCTCGGGGAAGGGCGAGCGCTCCACCGCCTGCTCCGCGGTGAGCTCCCCCGCCCCCACCGCCCGGCACAGCTCGGCCACGGTCGCCAGCTCGGCGCGCTGGTGCCGCACGAACTCCCGGTCCACCGGCTCGCCGTGCCCGGGCAGCACCACCGGCGCGTCCAGCGCGAGGATGCCGTCCAGCGCGGCGGGCCACCCCTGCGGATACGCGTCACCGAACTGCGGCGGCGCACCCTGCTCGACCAGATCGCCGGCGAACACGACACCCGCATCCGGCACGTGCACGACCAGGTCGTGGTCGGAGTGTGCCGGTCCGAAGTGGAGCAGCGCCACGTCGCGCCCGCCGAGGTCGAGCACCTGCCGGTCGCCGACCAGGTTGTCGGGCAACGCGATCCGGACCGCCTCGATGCGATCGGCGACCTCGTGCTCGCCCCGCTCCCGGTAGTGCCGAGCCCACTTCTCGCGCTGATCCGCCCCCGTGGCCACGAGCTGGGCGCGGCACCGGTCGTGCGCCCATACCTGGCACGGCAGGAACGCCTCGGTGCCGAAGCTGTGGTCGAAGTGCGCGTGGGTCAGGACCACCGACCAGGGCAGCGGCGTGACCTCGCGGACCGCCGCGGCGAGCTCGGCACCCTGCCCGGCATCGCCGCCGGTATCGATGACGAGACAGCGCTCACCGCCCACGACGAGGCCGACCGAGAGGTCCAGCTCCTCGTAGCGACGAACCAGCACGCCATCGGCGACGTCGATCCAGCGTCCCAACTTCCCACTCACCTCGAACTCACCACGATCCCCGACGACAAGCCGCCCCTGCCCAGATGACGGAGCGTCTCCGCCGCCCCGGAGGACAGGTCTTCCGCCGCGATTCTCCCTTCCGCCCGACCGATGCGCCCCAACGCCGCCCAAAACCGCCCCGATGACGCCCAAGCACCCGAGGGAACGCCCAATTTTGCCTAAAATTGGAACACTCAGAGCCCCCACGCCCCGCAGAGGAGAGCTCCCAATTTTGCCTAAAATTGGGCACATCAGAGCCCGCGCTCCCGCAGAGGAGGACTCCCAATTTTGCCTAAAATTGGGATTTTCCGAGGCGGGCGTAGTTCGGTGTGTGTGGTGGTTCCGATTTTGCCTGAAATCGCGAACTTCCGGGCCGGTCAGCGGTTGGCCGCGATGATGGCGTTCACCAGGTCCGCTCCCGGGAAGTCCATCATGACCACCCCGGTCCTCGGCAGGTCGTTGCCGTTGAGGTGCTCCAGGGCGTAGTCGTTGACTCCGCGGAAGCCGGACGCGCCGCAGGCGACCGCGTCCGGGAACGCCGCCGGGCTGGAACCGCTGGAGAAGTTCAGGAACATCCGGCCGGCGTCGGCGGCCGCCGTCTTGTCCAGGTGGTCGCGGACCTTGAACCACTTGTCGTCGATGTCGAACAGCGTCGGCACGTCGTAGGCGTCCTGGACGTACTCGCCCCAGGTGTCGTTGTTGAACTGGCCGAGCCCGCGCCCCTCGTAGAGCCCGCCACCCGCGCCCTGCAGGGTGGCCAGCACGATCTTGCCGCGCGCCTGCCCCAGAGTCGGCACGTCACCGCCCGCCGGGTCGAGCAGGTACCCGCCGTTGGGATCGTTGTCCCGGTACCAGTCGAGGATCTGCGCGGTGTCGAGCTGGCTGTTCTCGTCGGTGCACGAGGTCATCTCGCCGGTGCACTCGGCCTTCAGCCGCATGAGCACCGCTTCGCCGGGGTGCGCGGCCAGGAACTCGCCCGCCTCGCGCAGCACGTCGGAGAAGTTGGCGTTCTGGTAGAACGGCCCGTGGTGCAGGGTGAAAAGGTCGTCGTAGCGCCGCACCCGGATGTCGATGGCCCGGATGCCCGACTGCAGCTGCACGCCCAGCGTTTCCGCGCTGTCGCCGTGGTTCTCCTGCGTCTGCGTCAAGGAACCGCCGTGCAGCGACAGGGTTTGGTGGGTGCCCGGGATCGACAGCTTCGCGAGGCTGGCGTCGTCCGGTAGGCCCGCCATCCAGTCCGAGTTCGAGGTCTCCGTGATGCTCTGGCAGTACGGTGCAGCGGCCGCGGTCGCCGGTAGGACCGCGACGGCCAGCGCCATCGTGAGAACCGCTGCCGCACGAGCCGATCTTCCGGGCATGCGCAAGAGAATCCCGTGCCTGCTGCGCCGTCGGCCGGAATGGCGGGAAGTCGCCATCCCGGCCGGCGGCGATCACGCCGGGAAGCGGTGCCGCCAGATCTCGCGGGACGGCTTGATCGGGTCGGCCACCACCGTCGGCGGCACGTTCCAGATCCGGGCCGAGCGGTCCGCGGCGGTGTAGGCGGGCCAGCCCGGGTCGCCGGTGGTGGCGAAGGAGACCCACGCCCCGCGCAGCTCTCCGGAGAGGTCCTCGAAGTCCGGCGGAACCGTGCCCTCGAACCACACCGCGGTGAGCTCGCTTTCCGAGACGCCGAAGGTGAACGGCACGTCCAGCCCGTGGCAGGCACCGAGCGCACCGCCGAGCCCCGGGAGGGGCCAGGAGAACTCGTACAGGTAGCTCCGCCCGCCACCGGCGGCATGGCCCTCGGCGAGCCACGTCGACGGCATGCGGAACAGCTGGTCGCTGAGCATCACGGTGTACAGTTCCGCGTCGTCGACGCCCGGGTACCCGGCGCGGTACTCGTCGACCACCGACGGCGCCAGCCGCAAGCCCTGCGCCATCGCGGCCGGGTCCTTGGCCTCCGCGGGGAGCCCGACCGTGAACATCTTGGTCTCGTCGGTGTTGTAGCCGCTGATCAGGTCCACGCCGCGGGCCGCACCGGAGCGCAGCGCCTCCCACGGCAGCTCCGACAGCACCTCCCCGTCCAGGACCACCGCGTACGCCGTGGAGTTCGTCCAGGCCGCGCGGTCGGCGTTCATCTCCTGCATCACCGGGGACTGGGCCGCGTGGATCGCCTCCGACGGCACCGAGCCCAGCGCCTCGGCGGTGGCCGGCACGTCCAGCCGGCCGGCGATCAGCTCGCCGATCTTGCGGGCCTCGTCCTCGTCGGAGTAGAGGTTGCCCAGGCTCTGCGCGATGGCGCGGTGAAAGAGGCCCTGCCCGGCCGAACCGGCGATCAGCGCCGCCACCGAGGTCGCCCCGGCCGACTCGCCGAAGATCGTCACGTTGCCCGGATCGCCGCCGAACGCCGCGATGTTCTCCCGCACCCAGCGCAGTGCTGCGAGCTGGTCCAGGATGCCGCGGTTGGCGGGAGCATCAGCGACCCAGCCGAAGCCCTCGTAGCCCACGCGGTAGTTCACCGTCACCACGACCACGCCGTCGCTCGCCAGCCGCGCCGCGTCGTACGCCGGGCTGTCGGTCGCGCCGCCCAGGAACGCGCCGCCGTGGATCCAGACCATCACCGGCAACCCGCCGCCGAGGTCCGGGGTCCAGACGTTCAGGCTGAGGGAATCGGTGCGGTCGCCGGGATTCCACAGCAGTGGCACGCCCGGCATGATCGCGGGCTGCGGCACCGATGCGCTGAACGCCGAGGCGTCGCGCACGCCGCCCCAGCGCTCGGGCGCGACCGGGGCCTGGAACCGGCGCGGGCCGTCCAGCGGCGCCGCGTACGGGATTCCCTTGAACGCGCTGATCTCACCATTTACGGTGCCGCGCACCGCTCCGTGCTCGGTCCGCACCACAAGATCCATACCACCATATAACCAGGAAAACCGTGGCGGCGCGGGCGAATCGGTCACGACAGGTCGCCGAGTTCGGCAACCGCGAGCGGCAGCGCGCCGCTGAACTTCTCCAGGTCCGGCAGCGCGGCGCGGTTGGCGTGCACGCCGACGTGCACGGTGTCGCGGTACTGCGAAACCGCGATGGCCAGCGCCTGCCCTGCCGCCAGCGGGGCCACCGGGTACAGCTCCGCCAACGCCGCCCCGCCCAGGGTCGCCGGGAAGTCGGGCAGCGGCACGTTGGTGATCACGGTGTCGAACAGCAGCGCAGCGCTCTGCCCGGCCAGCGGGGCGGCCACCTGGTGCACGATCTGCGGCACCCGCCCGGCCAGCACCGGGAACGCGCCCGGCCCGCGCAGCGGACCTGCGCTCTTGTTGCGCCTCATCGCGGCCCGGATCGCCTGCAGCCTCGCCACCGGATCCGGCTCGTCCACCGGCAGATCGCACAGGTAACCGGAGAGCCGGTTGTTGCCGCTCACGTCGTCGCCGCGCCGACGGCAGACCGGGATCAGCGCCCGCACCGGCAGCTCACCGACCGGATGCCCGCGCGTGGCCAGCCACCGGCGGAACGCCCCGGCGAGCACCGCGAGCACCACGTCGTTGGTGGTGCCGCCGTGCTTCGCGCGGATGCGCCGCAGGTCGGCGAGGTCGATCGGGACCAGCGCCACCCGCCGCGCCGTCGAGGACGAGGCGCGCAACGGCGAATCCGGGACCGGCATCCGCATGTTGCGCACCACCGACGAGGCGATGCCCAGCGTCTCGCCGGATTTCGACAGGGTTCCGCGCACCGCCCCGATCAGCTTCCCCGGGCGCCGGAGGAACTGCAGCGGACCGCCGCCGGGGCAGGCCGGTTCCTGCTCGGCGGGCGCGAAGCCGTCCAGCAGCGCCAGGCCCGTTTCGACGGCCTCGCGGCCATCGGCCAGAGCGTGGTGGAACTTCACCAGCACCGCGAACCGGTCCCCGTCCAGGCCGGTGATCAAGTGCAGTTCCCACAGCGGACGGCGCCGGTCCAGCGGATCCGCGAGGAGCTCCGCGGCCAGCCCGGCCAGCTCCGCCCGCCCGCCGGGGGTGGGCAGCTGGTGGCTGTGCACGTGTTCGGACGCATCGAACCCCGGGGCTTCCGCCCAGTGGGCCTGGCCGGGCAGCCAGGACTGGCCGATCCGCAGCCGCAGCCGCGCGATCCGCTGCGCCCGCTCCGCGAGCAGCGCCAGCAAGCGCAACCGGTCCGCCGGCTCCGGCGGCCGGAACACCGCGACCGCGCCGAGGTGCATCGGCGTTGTTTCCTGCTCCAGGCAGAGGAACGCCCAGTCCAGCGCGCTGACCTCGCTCGTCGTCATCATCGCCGCACCTCACCGCGCAATTCGAGAAGTCGTTTCCGCGAACCATTCGAACTCGGCAAATCGACCGGCCGGGTTACCGGACCGTTTCCGTTCCCGAAACACCGGGCGGCGAAACCACTAGGCGGGCCGATCCGCGGCAATTGATCTTTCGGAATTCCCGGAGAAGATTCGCCCTCGAACGGTTCGGGACCGCGACGCGAGCACACCGGCGACAACGGCACTGACCTGCTCCTCCCCGCCCCGCGACAGCACTCGACGAACCCCGCTCCCGAACCCAGTTCCGGGACACCGCTTCCAGCGCACCATTGCGCTTCTGCCCGATTTGGACTGATCGATTTCCGGTCGCGGCCGAATTCGGCCGAGCGGACCGCGAATGCGTCAACTCTAGCGAAGCGCGGGACCGGATCAAAAAGGAAACCACCGGGTCCGGTGCCCCCGCACCACCGTTGATCGCTCCGCTGCGTGCCGAGCACCCGCCGCCGGTCACCCGAATGCGGCCACGGCGACCGCGCGCGACGGCCGTCCGACGGGCTTCGATGACACCACGCACCGGGTCGGCCCGGATTCGCACCCCGGGGCCGTGACCGACCTCACCCGGAATCCCGCCCCGACGAGCAGAAGCCCGCCGCCCCGGAGGGACGGCGGGCTTCGACGGCTCGGACGTCAGGCGGCTTTCAGCACGCCGTCGGCCAGTCCGAGGTTGGCCACCACCTCGCGGGTGGCCTTGGCCCGGTTGAGGCTGTAGAAGTGCAGCGCCGGCACGCCTTCGGCGATCAGCTTCTCGCACAGCCGGGTGGTGATCTCCAGCCCGGCCGCCCGGAAGCCGGCCGCGTCGTCGCGCAGCGGGTCCAGCGCCGCCGACACCTCGTCCGGGATCGTCATGTTGCTCAGCTGCGTGGTCATGCCCAGCACCCGCGGCGTGGTGATCGGCATGATCCCCGGCAGCAGCGGCTGGTCGCAGCCGTGCTGCGCCAGCCGGTCCCGCAGCCGCAGGAAGTACTCCGGCTCCAGGAACATCTGCGCCACCGAGAAGTCCGCCCCGGCCCGCAGCTTGTTGACCATGTGCCGGGTGTCGGACTCCAGGTCCACCGAGCGCGGGTGCAGGTGCGGGAACGCCGCGACGCCCACGCTGAAGTCACCGCACTCGCGCACCAGCCGCACGAGCTCGTCGGCGTAGGTGATGCCCTCCGGGTGCGGGATCCACTCGCCCATCGGGTCGCCCGGCGGGTCGCCGCGGATCGCCAGCACGTTGGTGATGCCCTCGGCCGCGTACGAGCCGATGACGTGCCGCAGTTCGGCGATCGAGTGGTTCACGCCGGTCAGGTGCGCCACCGGCAGCAGGGTGGTGTCGCCCGCGATCCGGCCGGTGGTGCGCACGGTGCGGTCCCGGCTGGACCCGCCGGCCCCGTAGGTCACCGACACGTACGCGGGGTCCAGCGGCTCCAGTTCCCGGATGGCCCGCCACAGCTGGCGTTCCTCCTCGTCGGTCTTCGCGGGGAAGAACTCCACCGAGAACACCGTCTTGCCGGGGCGCAGCCGGTCTATGACCCGAGTCATGGCCTGGTCTCCTTCTCAGCCGAGAAATCGATCAGTAGCGGTAGTGGTCGGGCTTGTACGGGCCGTTGACGTCGACGCCGATGTAGGCGGCCTGCTCCTTGGTGAGCTTGGTCAGCTTCACGCCCAGCGCATCCAGGTGCAGCCGCGCGACCTTCTCGTCCAGGTGCTTCGGCAGCACGTACACCTGCTTCTCGTACTCGCCCGGCTTGGTGAACAGCTCGATCTGGGCGATCGTCTGGTTGGTGAAGGAGTTCGACATCACGAAGCTCGGGTGCCCGGTCGCGTTGCCCAGGTTCAGCAGACGGCCCTCCGACAGCACGATGATCGAGTGCCCATCCTCGAACACGTACTCGTGGACCTGCGGCTTGATCTCCTGCTTGCGGACGCCCGGCACCTTCTCCAGGCCCGCCATGTCGATCTCGTTGTCGAAGTGACCGATGTTGCCCACGATCGCCTGGTGCTTCATCCGCGTCATGTGCTCGGCGGTGATGATGTTGAAGTTGCCGGTGGTGGTGACGAAGATGTCCGCGGTCTCCACGACGTCTTCCAGGGTGGTGACCTGGTAGCCGTCCATCGCCGCCTGCAGCGCGCAGATCGGGTCGACCTCGGTGACGATCACCCGGGCGCCCTGGCCGCGCAGCGATTCCGCCGAGCCCTTGCCGACGTCGCCGTAGCCGCAGACGACCGCGACCTTGCCGCCGATGAGCACGTCGGTGGCCCGGTTGATGCCGTCGATCAACGAGTGCCGGCAACCGTACTTGTTGTCGAACTTCGACTTGGTGACCGAGTCGTTGACGTTGATCGCGGGGAACAGCAGGTCCCCGGTCTTGGCCAGCTCGTACAGGCGGTGCACGCCGGTGGTGGTCTCCTCGGTGACGCCCTTGATCTCACCGGCGATCTTGGTGAACCGCTGGCCGTTCCGGGCGATGCTGGCGCGCAGGGTCTCCAGGATGACCTTGTACTCCTCCGGGTCGTCCTCGCCCGGCTGCGGCACCGCGCCCGCGGCCTCGAACTCGACGCCCTTGTGCACCAACAACGTGGCGTCGCCACCATCGTCGAGGATCATGTTCGGACCCTGGCCATCACCGAACTGGAACAACTGGTCGGTGCACCACCAGTACTCCTCCAGCGACTCACCCTTCCACGCGAACACCGGCACACCCGCAGGCGCCTCCGGCGTCCCGTTCGGGCCCACCACGACCGCCGCCGCAGCCTCATCCTGCGTCGAGAAAATGTTGCACGACACCCACCGGACCTCCGCGCCCAACGCGACCAAGGTCTCGATCAACACAGCCGTCTGCACCGTCATGTGCAACGAACCCGCAACCCGCGCACCCTTCAACGGCTGCGAATCCGCGTACTCCTCGCGAGTCGCCATCAGGCCCGGCATCTCGTGCTCGGCCAACCGGATCTGATGCCGCCCGGCCTCGGCCAACGACAAATCCCGGACAGCGAACTCAAGGCCGCCTGCCTTCTGCAACTTGACGCTCATGGTTTCCCTTCTCGATTTCCCATGCGGTTGCGGTGTCTTGCGGGTGGATCAGGTGTTGAAGTACTTCGCCTCGGGGTGGTGGGCGATGATC
The DNA here is from genome assembly GCF_004348985.1 of Saccharopolyspora elongata. Lineage (GTDB taxonomy): Bacteria > Actinomycetota > Actinomycetes > Mycobacteriales > Pseudonocardiaceae > Saccharopolyspora > Saccharopolyspora elongata. The sequence continues at coordinate 49,468 of NZ_SMKW01000023.1, forward strand.
GCGTCGGTGGACTGCTCGGGGTGCAGCTGGAACTCCTCCGAGAGCACCACGCCGATGCGCTCGGCCTCCAGCAGGTCGACGATCTTGGCCCGGTCCTCGATGTCCGGGCAGGCGCCGTAGCCGAAGGAGTACCGCGCGCCGCGGTAGCCGAGCTTGAAGAACTCCTGCACGTCGGCCGGGTCCTCCTCGGCCACCGAACCGCCGGCGGCCCAGAGGAGCTCCCGCCGGACGCGGCGGTGCCAGTACTCGGCCAGCGCCTCGGTGAGCTGCACGCCCATGCCGTGCACCTCCAGGTAGTCCCGGTAGGCGTTCTTGGCGAACAGCTCGTTGGCGTAGTCGGCGATCGGCTGGCCCATGGTGACCAGCTGCACCGGCAGCACGTCCACCTGGCCGGTCCTCTCGGCCTGCTCGCGCGTCCGGAAGAAGTCCGCCAGGCACAGCCGCCGGTCGCGCTTCTGCCGCGGGAAGAAGAACCGGTGCCGCTCCTGGGCGTCCGGCTCGTCCTTGTCCAGCACCACGAGGTGGTTTCCCTCGGTCACGCAAGGGAAGTAGCCGTAGACGACGGCGGCGTGCTGCAGGATGCCCGCGGTGGAAAGCTCGTCGATCCAGTGGCGCAGCCGCGGCCGGCCCTCGGATTCGACGAGTTCCTCGTAGGACGGCCCCTCGCCCTTCTTCGCGCCGCGCAGGCCCCACTGGCCGAAGAACGTGGCCCGCTCGTCCAGCAGCGCCAGGTAGTCGGCGACCGCGACGCCCTTGACCACCTTCGAGCCCCAGAACGGCGGCGTCGGCACCGGCGCTTCGGCGTCCACATCGGACCGCGTGGTGTCGGTGTACTCCGGCTCGGGTCCCTGCTCCGCCTTGCGCTTCTCGGCGATGCGCATCGACCGCTCGCGGCGAGCCTTGCGCTCGGCTTTCTTCGCCTGCTCGGCCGCGTCTTCGGCAGGCGCGTCACCGCGCTTGACGGACATGATGCGGTCCATCAGGTGCAGGCCTTCGAAGGCGTCCTTCGCATAACGCACATCGCCCTGGTAGACCTCGTCCAGGTCGTTCTCCACATAGGACCTGGTGAGCGCCGCCCCACCCAGCATCACCGGGTACTTCTCGGACATTCCCCTGGAGTTGAGCTCCTCCAGGTTCTCCTTCATGATCACGGTCGACTTCACCAGCAGGCCGGACATGCCGATGGCGTCGACCTTGTGCTCCTCGGCAGCGTCCAGGATGGCGTTGATCGGCTGTTTGATGCCGATGTTGACCACGTCGTAGCCGTTGTTGGACACGATGATGTCGACGAGGTTCTTGCCGATGTCGTGCACATCGCCCTTGACCGTGGCCAGCAGCAGCTTGCCCTTGCCGCCGGAGTCGTCCTTCTCCATGTGCGGTTCGAGGCAGGCGACAGCGGCCTTCATGACCTCGGCGGACTGCAGCACGAACGGCAGCTGCATCTGCCCGGAGCCGAACAGCTCACCGACGACCTTCATGCCGGCCAGCAGGTTCTCGTTGACGATGTCGAGCGGCTTCTTCTCCTTCATCGCCTCGTCGAGGTCCGCCTCCAGGCCGTTGCGCTCGCCATCGACGATCCGCCGCTCCAGCCGCTCGAACAGCGGCAGCTTCGCCAGTTCCTCGGCACGCGAAGCGCTGCTGGACTTCGCGGTCTTGCCTTCGAAGAGCTCCATCAGCTTCTGCAGCGGGTCGTAGCCCTCGCGGCGCCGGTCGTAGACCAGGTCGAGCGCGACCTCCCGCTGCTCGTCCTGGATCTTGTTCATCGGCAGGATCTTCGAAGCGTTCAGGATCGCGGTGTCCAGGCCCGCTTCCCGGCATTCGTTGAGGAACACCGAGTTCAGCACCTGCCGTGCCGCCGGGTTGAGCCCGAACGAGACGTTGGACAGGCCGAGCGTGGTCTGGACGTCCGGATGGCGCTTCTTGAGCTCCCGGATCGCGTTGATCGTCTCGATGGCGTCCTTGCGGACCTCTTCCTGGCCGGTGGTGATCGGGAAGACCAGGCAGTCGATGATGATCGCGGACTTCTCCAGACCCCAGTTGGTGGTCATGTCCTCGATCAGCCGTTCGGCGACCCGCAGCTTCCACTCGGCGGTGCGCGCCTGGCCTTCCTCGTCGATGCAGGTCACCACCACGGTGGCACCGTGTTCGACGACGAGCTTCATCACGCGCTCGTACCGCGAGCCCGGTTCGTGACCGTCCTCGTAGTTCACCGAGTTGACCGCGCACCGGCCGCCCAGGTGATCCAGGCCGGCCTCGATCACGTCCGGCTCCGTGGAGTCCACCATGATCGGCAGGGTCGAGGAGGTGGCCAGGCGCGACGCCAGCTCCCGCATGTCGACCGTGCCGTCGCGGCCGACGTAGTCCACGCACAGGTCCAGCATGTGGGCGCCTTCGCGCGTCTGGGACTTGGCGATCTCCACGCAGTCGTCGTAACGGCCTTCCAGCATCGCCTCGCGGAACGCCTTGGAACCGTTGGTGTTCGTGCGCTCGCCGATGTTGAGGATCGACGCGTCCTGTTCGAACGGCACCGCCTGGTACACCGACGAGATCGACGGGATGTGCTCCGGCTCGCGCACCTTCGGCGCCAGCGGCGCGACCGCCTCGGCCACGGCGCGCACGTGCTCGGTGGTGGTGCCGCAGCAGCCGCCGACCAGCCGGGCGCCGAAGTCGTTGACGAACCCGACCAGCGCCTCGGCCAGCTCGTCGGGCTGCAGCGGGTACACCGCGCCGTTGGGGCCGAGCTGGGGCAGACCAGCGTTGGGCATCACCGAGATCGGGATCCGGGAGTTCTGCGCCAGCACCCGCAGGTGCTCGCTCATCTCCGCCGGGCCGGTCGCGCAGTTCATCCCGATCAGGTCGATGCCCAGCGGCTCCAGCGCGGTCAGCGCTGCGCCGATCTCCGAGCCGACCAGCATCGTGCCGGTGGTCTCCACCGTGACCTGCGCGATGATCGGCAGCCACCGGCCGGTCTGGGCCATCGCCCGCTTCGCCGCCACGATCGCGGCCTTGGTCTGCAACAGGTCCTGGGAGGTCTCCACCAGCACCACGTCGATGCCGCCGTCGAGCATGCCCAGCACCTGCTCGACGTAGGCGTCGCGCAGCACGGAGTAAGGCGCGTGGCCCAGCGTCGGCAGCTTCGTGCCCGGGCCGACCGAACCGAGCACGAACCGCGGCCGTTCCGGCGTCGAGTACTCGTCGGCGGCTTCGCGGGCCAGCGCCGAGCCCGTCTCCGCCAGCTCCCGGATCCGCTCCGGGATGTCGTACTCGCCGAGGTTCGCCAGGTTCGCGCCGAAGGTGTTGGTCTCGATCGCGTCCGAGCCCGCCTCCAGGTAGCCCCGGTAGATCGAGGACACCACGTCGGGCCGCGTGACGTTCAGGATCTCGTTGCAGCCCTCCAGGTTGGCGAAGTCGTCCAACGTCAGGTCGAACGCCTGCAGCGCGGTACCCATGCCGCCATCGGCGACGAGGACCCGCTCGCCGAGGGCGGTCAGGAACCCGCTCGGATCGTTCTGCCGGTCTGCCATCCCCTGCTACTCCCCGTTCTCAGCCGAGCTTCGACTGGACCTCGGCCGCGGCGGCGTCACCGTACGCCTCGGCGATGCGCGCGACGAACGAGTCGCGCTCCACCTGGTACTCCTGCGGACCGTCGGTCTCCAGCGAGACGGTCGCCAACGTGCAGCCCAGCTGCAGCGAACGCTCCAGGTCGAGGTCGTGGTACAGCCCCGCGAGGAACCCGCTGCGCAGCGCGTCGCCGACGCCGGTCGGGTCGCCCTTCTGCTTCTCCTTCGGCGGCGCGACCTCGATGGTCGGCTCCGACTTGGACTCCACCTGCACGCCCTTCGGGCCCAGCGAGGTCGCCCAGAGGCCGACGCGTTCCAGCACGTCGGCGTGCGTCCAGCCGGTGCTCTGCAGCAGCAGGCCGTGCTCGTACTCGTTGGTGAAGAGGTATTCCGCGCCCTCGACGAGCCGGCGGATCTCCTCGCCCTCCATCCGGGCCAGCTGCTGGCCCGGGTCGGCGACGAACCGGTAGCCGCGGTCCCGGCACTCCTCGGTGTGCCGCACCATCGCCGCCGGGTCGTTGGGCGAGATCACCACCACGTCGAGGCCGCCCAGCCGGTCGGCGACCGGCTTGAGCTCGATCTCGCGGGCCTCGGCCATCGCCCCGGCGTAGAAGGACGCGATCTGGTTGTGGTCGGTGTCGGTGGTGCAGATGAACCGCGCGGTGTGCTTGGTGTCGGAGACGTACACCGACGAGGTGTCCACCCCGTGGCGCTCCAGCCACCCGCGGTACTCGTCGAAGTCCTGGCCGACGGCGCCGACGAGGGCCGAGCCGACGCCCAGCTGGCCGAGGCCGAAGGTGATGTTGGCCGCGATGCCGCCGCGCCGCACCTCCAGGTCGTCGACCAGGAACGACAACGACACCTGGTGGAGCCGATCCGCGACGAGCTGATCGGTGAACCTACCGGGATAGGACATCAGGTGGTCGGTGGCGATCGAACCGGTCACCGCAATCCGCACTGCTCTACTCCTTCACCAGGGCCGGCCGCCGCTGCGGCGCCGACCTTTGAAGCTCCATTGGACCCCGTCGCCGCTCACACCGGACCGCGGGGCGCGATCGGCGCGCCCCGCAGTCTGCCGCCACGACTCTCGAAGGTCGACGTCAGATACCGGCGGCGCTCTTCAGCGCCTCAGCCCGGTCGGTGCGCTCCCAGGGCAGGTCGACGTCACTGCGCCCGAAGTGACCGTACGCTGCCGTCTGGGCGTAGATCGGCCGCAAGAGGTCCAGGTCACGCACGATGGCGGCGGGCCGCAGGTCGAAGACCTCGTTGATCGCGGCCTGGATCTTCACCGGGTCGACGTTCTCGGTGCCGAAGGTCTCGACGAACAGGCCCACCGGCGCGGCCTTGCCGATCGCGTAGGCGACCTGCACCTCGATGCGGCTGGCCAGGCCCGCGGCGATGGCGTTCTTGGCCACCCAGCGCATCGCGTAGGCAGCCGAGCGGTCCACCTTCGACGGGTCCTTGCCGGAGAAGGCGCCGCCGCCGTGGCGGGCCATGCCGCCGTAGGTGTCGACGATGATCTTCCGGCCGGTCAGGCCCGCGTCGCCCATCGGGCCACCCACCACGAACCGGCCGGTCGGGTTCACCAGCAGCCGGGTGTCGCCGGAGTCCAGGCCGACCCGCTCGATCTCCGGGTCGATGACCTTCGCCTTGATGTCGCCCGCCAGCATGCCCTCGAGGTCGATGTCGGCGGCGTGCTGCGTGGACAGCACCACGGTGTCCAGGCGCACCGGCTGGTCACCGGCGTACTCGATGGTCACCTGCGTCTTGCCGTCCGGCCGCAGGTACGGCAACACCCCGTCCTTGCGGACCCGGGTCAGCCGCCGCGACAACCGGTGCGCCAGCGCGATCGGCAGCGGCATCAGCTCGTCGGTGTCGGTGCAGGCGTAGCCGAACATCAGGCCCTGGTCGCCGGCGCCCTGCTTGGCGATCTCGTCGATGACGCCCTCGACGCGGGACTCGTGCGCGTCGTCGACGCCCTGCGCGATGTCCGGCGACTGGGAGCCGATGGCGACGTTCACACCGCAGGAGGCACCGTCGAAGCCCTTGGCGGAGGAGTCGTAGCCGATCTCCAGGATCTTCTCCCGCACGATCGTCGGGATGTCCGCGTAAGCGTCGGTGGTCACCTCACCGGCCACGTGCACCTGGCCGGTGGTCACCAGCGTCTCCACCGCCACCCGCGACCGCGGGTCCTGGGACAACAACGCGTCCAACACAGCGTCGCTGATCGCATCGCAGATCTTGTCCGGGTGCCCCTCGGTCACCGACTCACTGGTGAACAACCTGCGGTTGATCTCACTCACGACTGCTCCTCACCTCACAGCTGATGCAGCACTGATCCTTGCGTACGGTAGTGACGTTTTCCAGAGGGGGTCTCAGCTGACTGTTTCCAGACTCGTCTTGCGTGGCGGTGCCGGTAGCGGAACCTCACACGCCGCCTGGACTCCGGGATCCCCGACTTGTGTATGACCAATACACGGCGTCCGGGCTGTCCTCGCCAGACGACGTCTGAGAACCCGCGGCGGTGCCAGTGGCGTGCGTGGGCTAAGCGGCTGCGCCGCTTCAAGGACAACGACCAATCCCATCTCCGGCATCGTTCTCAGGCGCGGGCGTGGATGATGCCCCAGGAGAGGTTGCCCGCCTTGCCACCTGCGACCCAGTTCTTCAGACCCGTCTTCATCTTGGCGCGGTATTCGTCGCTGATCCGGTCCGCCAGCTCCGCTTCCCGGCTCTCGAGTACGTCTAGAACGCGCCCATAGTGCACGGCTAGGAACTCGGTCAGGTCCTCGAAGTCGAAGTTCTGCAGGCCGAGGCGGGCCAGCTCGCGGCGGTAGAAGCCGGGCGAGCCCATCGTCTCCAGGTTCAGCCGGTCCAGGATCGGCCCGAGGTCCTTCGACTTTGCGCCGTCCGCGGCCATCGGGTCGGTGAAGATGAAGGAGCCGCCGCCCTTGAGCACCCGGGACACCTCCTCCAGGACCCGCTCCCGGTCGCCGCTGTGCAGGATCGCGTCCTGCGACCAGACGATGTCGAAGGCGTTGTCCTGGAACGGGATGTCCTCGAAGGAACCGTCCTTGACCTCGATCAGCTCGTCCAGCCCCGCGGCCCGGGTGAACTCGAGGTTCCGGGCGTTCTCGACCTCGCTGAGGTTCAGGCAGGACACCTTGCAGCCGTAGGTCTCGGCGAGGTGGCGGGCCGCGCCGCCGTAGCCGGAGCCGATGTCCAGGATGCGGGTGTCCGGGGTGATCTCGACCTTGTCGGCCATCCGCTCCACGGTGCGGCGTGAGGCGCTGTCGATGTCCTCGTCCGGGGTCTGGTAGATGCCGACGTGAATGTCGTTGCCGCCCCAGACGTGGTAGTAGAAGTTGTCCGCGTCCTCGGAATTGTAGTAATCCCGCGCGGTGTGCACCGCGGTCGAGTACACGTCGGAGAGCTCTTCGTCCGGCCGGTACTTCTTCTCCGCCACGTGGATGAAGAAGTCGGGTTCGGCGTCGTGGTAGGTCTCCTGGAAATCGCCGTAGGTGTCGATCCGCTGGAAGCCGACTTCGCGCATGAGCCGCCGCGTGTAGTTCTTCCGCAGCGGGTACATGTTCAAGAAGAATTCAGATTTGTCCGGGAACGTGTACTTGAAGCGCGCCAGGCCCTCGTCGACGTAATCGGGCTCCGCGGAAACGTCCTCGCCGGCGTAGTAGTAGGTGTGCTTCGACGAGAATCCGTTGTCCAGAATCGAGTCGTAATTTCGTTGATCGATGATCAGCACGCCGTCGTGCTTGAGCATCGCGTAGAACTCGGCGAGGGCTTTGCGCCGATCTCGTTCGGAGAACAGGTGCGTGAAGGAGTTGCCGAGGCAGATGATCGCGTCGTACTCGCCGTGGACGTCACGATTCAGCCAGCGCCAGTCGGCGTGCACCACGCGGAGGATGTGGCCGCCGTAGGTCAGTCCGTTGCTGAACGCCTTGGCCAGCATCTGCGGGCTGCCGTCGGCGCTGACCGCGTCGAAGCCCTCCTCCAGCAGCCGCACGGAGTGGAAGCCGGTGCCGGTGGCGACGTCGAGCACCGAGCGGACGCCACGGGCCTTGAGCTGGTCGATGAAGAACGAGCCCTCGCTCTGGTAGCGCTTCTTCCAGTCGATCAGCTCGTCCCACTTCTCGACGAAACCGCCGACGTACTCGTACGTGTAGTGGTCAGATTCGCGCACTTCCAACGGGTTCTCGCCGAACACCTGCTCCTCGCGCGCCACCAGACCAGCGGTGTCCTGAGATCCGGGCTGCTCACTCGAAGCAAGATCGTCCACGCTCTTCGCCATTCTTCACTCCCACCACTCACGTTGGTCATGCGCCACCGCAGAACTCGGGGCCGCGCAAATCCGTGCCCCGAGCTCGTCTCGTGGCCGTGTCGGGTCGCCACTGCGAAAAAAGGCAACGCCCGTACCGGCGTGGGCAGCCGAGAAACGCTCAAGGCCGCAACACCTACGCCGATCACTTCCGGTCGGCACCCTCGCCGACCGGCCCTGACGCGATATTCCTGCGTCGGTTAACTAACCTAGGCGAAGGAGATCGCAAAGCAAGCGTACGAACGTGTGACGCTAATCACCGGAATACGATGAATGCGTGATTTCCACTGTCACCCTGGGTGAATAAATGCGCTGCCACCTGCGCCGATTCGGCGCATTTCGAGGGACGCAACGATCACGCGAGTGCAGAATGTCAGCGATCTGTGTATACTGACGCCCGCTTTGCCTTACCACAACAACTGCAAATTACACAACCGCGATTCCCGTCAAAATTATGAAGACTGGGCAGCGTGGCGGTTGACTTTTTCTCTTTTCATTGAGTTCATCGCGGCGCGGAGCACAGATGTTACGGTGCCCACCTCACGCATGCGAGCCATTTTTCCGCGCCGGACCCGGCCCCCGGCCGCCGCCCTCCCCCATCAGGCATGCTTCACGCTCCCCCCGCCCGGGACGATCGGCGGAAGGTTCCTCGCCGCATCGGCCCTGGGGAAGTGTGGCACGCGCCCCCGAGGCGTGCCACCGCAGCAACGCCCGGCTCAGCCCTTCAGCTCGGGGAAGTCCTCTTCGCGGAATTCGCGGTTCTCACCGCCGGGTCCGTCACCGGACCCACCGCCGGACCGGTGCAGTTCATCCTCCCGGCCGCGCAGTTCGACGCGGCGGATCTTGCCGGAGATCGTCTTCGGCAGCTCGTAGAACTCCAGCCGCCGCACCCGCTTGTAAGGGGCCAGGTGCTCGCGCGCGAAGCGCAGGATCGACAGCGCCGTCTCCCGCGTCGGCTCGTGCTGCCCGGCCAGCACCACGTACGCCTTCGGCACCGCGAGCCGGATCGGGTCCGGCGACGGCACCACCGCCGCCTCGGCCACCGCCTCGTGCTCCAGCAGGACGCTCTCCAGCTCGAACGGCGAGATCCGGTAGTCGGAGGCCTTGAACACGTCGTCGGTGCGCCCGACGTAGGTGATGTAGCCGTCAGCGTCCCGCGATCCGACGTCACCGGTGTGGTAGTGCCCGCCGCGGGTCACCTCGGCGGTGCGCTCGGTGTCGTCGGCGTAGCCGGTCATCAGCCCGACCGGGCGCGGCTGCAGCGCCAGGCAGATCTCGCCCTCCTCGGCGGGTTCCCCGGTGACCGGGTCGAGCAGCGTCACCTCGAAGCCGGGCAGCGGGCGGCCCATCGAGCCCGGCCGGACCGGCTGCCCGGGCGTGTTGGCGACCTGCACGCTGGTCTCGGTCTGGCCGAAGCCGTCCCGGATGGTCACCGACCAGGCGCGCCGCACCTGCTCGATGATCTCCGGGTTCAGCGGCTCGCCTGCACCGACCACTTTGGACGGTGGCGTAGTCAGGGTGCCGAGGTCGGCCTGGATGAGCATCCGCCAGACCGTCGGCGGCGCGCAGAAGCTGGTGACGCCGCAGCGCTGCATCTGCGCCATCAGCCCGGCCGCGTCGAACCGGGTGTAGTTGTAGATGAACACCGTCGCCTCGGCGTTCCACGGCGCGAAGACGTTGCTCCACGCGTGCTTCGCCCACCCCGGCGAGGAGATGTTCAGGTGCACGTCGCCCGGCTCCAGCCCGATCCAGTACATGGTCGAGAGGTGGCCGATCGGGTAGGACACGTGGGTGTGCTCGACCAGCTTCGGCTTCGCCGTGGTGCCGGAGGTGAAGTAGAGCAGCATCGGGTCCTCGGCGCGGGTGGGGCCGTCCGGGGCGAACTCCGCGTCGGCCGCCGAACTGTCCGCATAGGACTCCCAGCCCGGCACCGGGTCGCCGACCGCGATGCGGGTGTAGTCGCCGGGCACGTCGGCGAACTTCGCCGCGTCGGCCGCGGTGGTGACCACGTGCCGGGCCCGGCCGCGGTCGATCCGGTCGCGCAGGTCGGCCGGCCCGAGCAGCGGGGTCGCCGGGATGATCACCGCGCCCAGCTTCATCGCGGCCAGGATCGTCTCCCACAGCTCGACCTGGTTGCCCAGCATCAGCACCAGCCGGTCGCCGCGGGACACACCGAGCCCGCGCAGCCAGTTGGCGACCTGGTTCGAACGGCGCGTCATGGCGCGGAAGGTCACCTGGTGCTCGCTGCCGTCGGCGTCGACGATCCACAGCGCGATGCCGTCGCGGCGCTCGCCGATCGTGTCGAACCAGTCCAGCGCCCAGTTGAACTCGGCCGGCTTCGGCCACTCGAAATCGCGGCGAGCGGTGTCGTAGTCCTCGCGGTGCCGCAGCAAGAAGTCCCGGGCGGTGCGGAACACCTCCGTCGCGGTGCCTTGCTGGGCTGAGGAATGACCGGTCACGTGCACACCCTCCTGGACTCGGCTGATTCACCCGATCACTTGAGCGGGCCAACAACGTAACCTCATGCGCCCTACCGATCCACGGCGCTTGCGCCGATTTGCGGGCGCTCTTTCGGCCGCGTTGACTGTGCGTGCGTTCATGGTCATTGTTGTCGGTTAATGGTGATTGCTTTTCGCCTTCTTCGGCAAGTCGGTCTGGAGGCAATCGTGCTGCTGCGCGCCCTGCTGCTCACCACGCTGTTGGCCACCGCCTCCGGGATTCCCGCGACCGCCGCCGTGGCCGCCGATCCCTGGCGCCCGAAACCGCCACCGCTGGCCACGCCGTGGACCGACGAGGTCGGCCCGGACAACGCCCTCCCCGAGTACCCGCGCCCGCAGCTGACCCGCGAGCGCTGGCTGAACCTCAACGGATTGTGGTCCTACGGCGGCGGATCGACCCCGCCGGCCGCGGCGACCGAGCAGATCCTGGTGCCCTTCCCTCCGGAGTCCGGGCTCTCCGGCATCCAGCGCCACGACGACCACATGCTGTACCGGCGGACCTTCGAGGTGCCGCCGGACTGGTCGGGGCACCGGCTGCTGCTGCACTTCGGCGCGGTGGACCAGAAGGCCGAGGTGTCGGTCAACGGCCGGACCGTCGCGGTGCACGAGGGCGGCTACACCGGGTTCAGCGCCGACATCACCGACGCGCTGCGCCCCGGCGCGAAGCAGGAACTCGCGGTGGCCGTCGAGGACCGAAACGACGCCAACCCGTACCCGGTGGGCAAGCAGCGCAACAAGGCGGGCGGGATCCTCTACACCGGCGCGTCCGGGATCTGGCAGACCGTCTGGCTCGAACCGGTGCCCGAGGCGCACATCGCCAAGCTCGACATCACCCCGGATCTGCGCGGTTTCGACCTGACCGCGCGCACCTCCGCGCGCGCCGGGCAACGGATCGAGGCGGTCGCCTTCGACGCCGAGGGCCGCGAGGTGGGGCGCGCCGACGGACCTGCCGACACGGCTCTGCGGCTGGCGATGGCCGATCCGCACCTGTGGACACCCGACGACCCCTACCTCTACGGCCTCACGGTCCGGCTGGTCGGCGCCGACGGGCGCACCGTCGACGAGGTCGGCAGCTACGCCGGGTTGCGCACCATCGAGCTGGTCGACGACTCGCAGGGGCGGCCGCGGATGGCGCTCAACGGCCGGATCCTGTTCCAGCACGGTCCGCTGGACCAGGGCTACTGGCCGGACGGGATCTACACCGCGCCCACCGACGAGGCGCTGCGGTTCGACCTCGCCGAGACCAAGCGGCTCGGGTTCAACATGGTGCGCAAGCACGTGAAGGTCGAGCCGGCCCGCTGGTACTACTGGACGGACCGGCTGGGCCTGCTGGTGTGGCAGGACATGCCGTCGCTGCCGATCGACCTCGCCGACCCGCCCGGCAGTAACCCGCCGCCCGGCGCGGAAGCCCGCGCGCACTTCCGCGACGAGCTCACCGCCATGATCGACCAGCTGCGCAGCGTCCCGTCCATCGTGGCCTGGGTGCCGTTCAACGAGGGCTGGGGCGAGTTCGACACGGCCGAGATCGCCGAGCTGGTCCGGCGCACCGACCCGACCCGGCTGGTCAACGCCAACAGCGGGGTGAACTGCTGTTACTCGCTGCCGGACAGCCGCGCGGGCGACATCTACGACGACCACACCTACGTCGGCCCCGGCAGCCCGGAGGTGCGCGGCGAGCGGGCGTCGGTGGACGGCGAGTACGGCGGGCTGGGGCTGGTCGAGGAGGGCCACCTGTGGCCCGGCGAGCCCGGCGCGTACGAGATGACCAACAGCCGCGCCGAGCTGACCGACCGCTACGCCGAGGTCAGCGGCGACCTGGCCCGCATCGTCTCGGCCAACGGCCTGTCCGCGGCGATCTACACCCAGACCACGGACGTGGAGAACGAGGTGAACGGCTTCTTCACCTACGACCGCCGGATCCTCAAGCCCAACCCGGACGTGGTCCGCGCCCGCAACCAGGCGGTGATCGACGCCGGCACGCCCTGACGACTGGCGACCCGGTCGGCCACCGGCCACAGTGGATGGCGATCACGACCGTTGATCGGAGCTCGGCCACATCACCCGGGACCGGCGCGATTTCGCGAGAAATCGACCGTCACCCGGGTGAACGTCGATTTCTCGCGGAATCGCGCACTCCCCAGGAGGTCCAGGATGCGACGTTTCAGCCGGCGGGCCGCGCTCGCCACCGCTGCCGGTGCGACCACCGCCGCCGCGCTCGGCGGCAGCGCCACCGCGCAGTCGGCCGATCCCGGCGGCGGCCGGTGGACGGCGAACGGGCGGCTGTACGAGATCCGCTCCGGGCGGCAGCGGGCCGTGATCGCCGGGGTGTCGGCGACGCTGCTGTCGTGGCAGGCCGACGGCGTCGAAATGCTGCTGACGCACCCGGCCGACGAAGTCGGCGAGGGCTACCAGGGCAAGACGATCCTGCCCTGGCCCAACCGGATCGACCACGGCCGCTACACCTTCGGCGGCGAGGAGCTGCAGGTCCCGATCAACGAGCCGGAGCGGGACACGGCGCTGCACGGGCTGATGAGCTTCGTGGAGTGGCAGCCCGTGCGGCACCGCGCCGACGGCGTCGTCCTGGAGTACGTGCTGCCGCCGGACTACGGCTACCCGTTCCGGCTGGCGTTCCGGATCGAGTACGAAGTGGACGCCACCGGAGTGCGAAGCACGTTGAGCGCCAAGAACATCGGCGACACCGCGGCCCCGTTCGGCACCGCCAACCACACCTACCTCGGCGCCGGCGGGGACCGCATCGACGACATCGTCTTCGAGCTGCCCGCCGACACCTACTACGTCGTCGACGACCGGCTGATCCCCACCGGCACCGCCCCGGTCGAGGGCACCGACTACGACTTCCGGTCGCCGCGCCCGATCGGAGCGACCGAAATGGACACCGCGTTCACCGGGCTCAGCCGCGGCGCCGACGGCGGCGCGGTGGTGCGGTTCGCCCGCCCGGACGGCGTGACCGCCGAGCTCTGGGTCGACCGCACGCACGGCTACCTGCAGGTCTACACCGACGACAGCCCGGCGACCGACCGCCCGGGGCGGGCCGGGATCACCGTGGAGCCGATGACGTGCGCGCCGAACGCGTTCGTCACCGGCGACGGCCTGATCACCCTGCGGCCGGGCGCGATCCACCGCGGCACCTGGGGCTACCGCATCGCGGGCTGATCGGGTCGTGAGTGCGCAACCGGGCTGGAACCCGGTTGCGCACTCACGACTCCTGCACTCAGGCCGGAGCCACGCCGTAGGCCCCGGCCAGGTCGTCGAGGACCAGGTTGGCGGCCTGCACGCCGATGCCCGACATCCAGGTCTCGTCGGGAACCGGGAACACCCGGTCGTTGCGGACCGCGTTCATCCGGGTCCACAGCGCGCTGGATTCCACGGCCTTCTGCTGGGTCTTCTCCGGCGACACCGCGGTGGTGACGAAAACGGTGTCCGCGTCGGCCATGTCGATGAGCTCGGGGCTGATCTCGTTGTCGAACTCGTCGGCGTTCTGCGACGGCGGCCGGGCCATCCCGGCGTCGGCGAGGACCACGCCCGAGAAGTTCGACTTCTGGTAGAGCCGGATCTTGCCCGCCATGAAGCGGGTCACCGACACCGTCGGGGCGGTGCCACCGTTCTTGGCGATGATCGCGTCGCCGATCCGCTTCGCCCGGGCCTCGTAGGCCTGCAGCGCGGCCTGCGCCTCGGCCTCCTTGCCGAGCGCCGCGGCGTGCATGGCGAGGTTCTGCTTCCAGGGGAAGCCGGTCGTCTCGGTCATCACCGTCGGCGCGATCCGGGCCAGCTGGTCGTAGAGGGCGTCGTGGCGGACCCTGCTGGTGAGGATCAGGTCCGGCTTGAGCGAGGCGATCAGCTCCAGCTTCGGCGAGTCCGACGGGCCGACCAGGGCGGTGTCGCCGAGCTTGTCCCGCAGGTAGGCCGGAAACGCCTCGCCGGTGGACAGGTGCGGCGGGATCGCCGCGACCGGCGTGATCCCCAGCAGCGTCACCGAATCCAGTTCGGCGGTGTCGAGCACGACCACGCGCTCCGGCTTCTTCGGGATGGTCACCTCGCCCTTGGCGGTGGCTATGGTCCGCGGGAAGCCCGTTCCCGGTTCGGCGGCCGGGGCGGCACCGTTCGGCGCGGCACCGCCGCAGGCCGCGGTCAGCGCGACCAGCCCGGCGGCGACCAGTGCGCCCGCGGTGCGCACGATTCGTCGTTGGCGCATCTGGGTTTCCTCTCGATCGGGGTTGAACGTCGACACCGCCGACGCGCCCCCCGCGACCGGCGAAACCGCACGAACCTTAATTAGGCAAGCCTTCCCTGATCAAGGAGGTGTGTTTCTTGTCCCGCTGCTCTATGATCCGCCGTTCGGCGCACCAGTAGAGTGACCGGGTGGCCGAGTACATCCAGATCCCGACTCCCGCCGGGAAGTTCGACGCCCTGGCCGCCGGTCCCGAGGACGGCCGCCCGGTGCTGCTGCTGCACGGCTTCCCGGAGGCCGCGGTGCAGTGGAGCGAGCAGCTCTCGGTGCTCGGCGGCGCGGAGTGCTTCGCGGTCGCGCCGGACCAGCGCGGCTACTCCCCCGGCGTGCGGCCCGAGAAGGTCTCCGACTACCGGCTGGAGGAGCTCGTCGGCGACGTGCTGGCCATCGCCGAGCACTTCGGCTGGGATCGCTTCGACCTGGTCGGCCACGACTGGGGCGCGATCGTCGCCTGGGCGACGGCGGCGGAGCACCCGGACCGCGTCCGCACCCTGACGGCGGTGTCGGTGCCGCACCTGGACCCGTTCGGCGAGGCCATGCGCACCGACGAGGACCAGCACCAGCGGTCGGCGTACATGCAGCTGTACCGGTCCTCCACCGCCGAGAAGACCCTGCTCGCCGACAACGCCAAGAAGCTGCGGCAGATCTACTACCCGGGCGTGCCCCAGCACCACGTCGACGACTACGTGCAGCGGTTCACCGAACCGGGCGCGTTGACGGCGGCGCTGAACTGGTACCGCGCGCACCGCTTCGAGAAACACAAGATCGGCCCGATCACCGTGCCTACGCTGTACGTCTGGAGCACCGAGGACACCGCGATCGGCTCGACGGCGGCGCTGGTCACGGGCGACCACGTCACCGGGCCCTACCGGTTCGAGATGCTGGAGGACGTTTCGCACTGGATCCCGGAGGAGGCCCCGGACACCCTCACCCGCCTGCTCCTCCAGCACCTGGTGGCCCACCAGGCGTGACGGGCCCGCGGGCGCTCAGTCCGCGGCGGGCAGGGCGTCGGCGAGGAACCGGACGAACTCGGTGCCGACCGCCTCGAACACCGCGCCCTCGTGTCCGCCGGGCAGGTAGGTGACCACCGGGGTGTTCGGGTACCGCTCGATCAGCTGGTCGATGCCGTCCAGGAACGGGTCCGAGTCGCCGGTCCACACGCCGACCGGCACGCCGCCGAGGTCGCCGAGGCGGCGCAACGGGTCCGCGGCCAGCCACTCCTCCTCGGTGGCGAAGGCCTCCTTCTCCCGCATGCCCTCCCAGCTCACCTGCAGCGCGGGCGCGACCTCCCCGACCGCGGCGACCGGGTGACCCGCCAGGTTGCGGTCCGCTGCGTAGTTCAGCGCGCCGAAGCCGCCGGTGGAGATGCCCGCCACGGCGAACGGCAGGCCGTCGGCGTCGCCCAGGCCGCGCTCGCGCAGCCAGCGCGGCAGCTCCTCCTGGAGCATGGCGGCGAGGTCGCCGTTGGCCGATCCGTCGTTCCAGTACGGGTTGTAGCCGCCGTCGAGGACGGCGAAGCCGAACGCCGGGATCGTGCCTTCGCGGTGCAGCCGCTCGAGCGAGGCCAGCGTGTCGTACGGGATCGGGGTGGGCTGGACGCCGTCGCGGCCGTGCAGGTAGAGCACGATCGGCAGGTCCTCGGTGGATTCGAGGCCGCGCGGGTAGGCGAGGTAGAGCTCCACCGGGACGCTGCGGTGCTCGGAGTGCACGTACTCCGTGCGGATGACCGGCATGTCCTGTTCGGACAGTGCGGGCTCGACGACCGGCGCCGGTGACGGCACGTCCGCAATCGGCGGCGCTGCGCAACCGGACAGACCCGCGACCAGCAGCACCGGCATCAGCAAGCGCCGGGAGATCCGCCCGCGAGCCACGCCACCTCCACCGTCCGGTTGGTCCGGTTCACCAGCCTAACCGCGTTCGTCGCTTGCCCGGCCCGCGGGTGACGGAGAGCATGGCACCCGAGATCCGTCCACGCGGACGGCAGCGAGATGCTTGGAGGAGTTAACTAGTCGCGGTTCAATTGACCGCATTTGATCAGAGCTGGAGAGATCGAGTAGGGTGCCAAGTGTCGGGATGTTCCCGATAACGGCCCGTTTCAAACTCAGGGATCACACGTATCGGTCTAGGCCGGTGCGTCACCGTTCGTGCGGGGTTCCCTGAAGAAGGAGCGGAACCGTAGTCACCTCCGCAAGTTGCGGATAGGGTGGCCGATCGGCTGAGACTGCCCAGCCTGGACTCCAGCCGTGCTTTTGGTACGGCGGAGAGCGAAATGTCCTACTCAGACAGCTACCGACAACAAGTAGGAAGCAGTGGCACGTGAAGGGTTCCGAGAGCCTGCTGGCCACGGCGACCGCGGCCGGCGTCCAGGTCTGCTTCGCCAACCCCGGCACCACCGAGATCCCACTCGTCGAAGCGTTCGACCAAGTCCCCGGCGTGCGCGCGGTGCTCGCGCTGTCCGAGGGCGTGGTGACCGGCGCCGCCGACGGCTACGCGCGCATGACGGGCGTTCCCGCGATGACCCTGCTGCACCTCGGACCGGGGTTCGCCAACGGGATCGCGAACCTGCACAACGCGCGCCGCGCCCGCACGCCCATGATCAACATCATCGGTGAGCACGCCTCCTGGCACCAGCCCGCCGACGCCCCGCTGGCCAGCGACATCGAGTCGCTGGCCCGGCCGGTGTCGGGCTGGGTCGGCCGCACCACCTCGCCGGCCTCGGCCGCCGGCGAGTTCGCCGAGGCCTACCGGGCGACGCTCGGGCAGCGCCTGCCCGCCACGCTCATCGCCGCCGCCGACCACATGTGGAGCCAGGGCGGCGAGCCCGCCGCCGTCCCGGCCGCATCGGCGAGGCCCGCGGTCGACGACCAGCAGATCGCCGCGATCGCGAAGCTGCTAGCCGGCGGGAGCGGCCGGACCGCGCTGCTGCTGGGCGGGCACGCACTGAGCGCCGAAGGCATCCGCACCGCCGCGCGGATCGTGGCGACCACGGGCGGCGAAGTGCTGGTCGAGCGCTCGCCCGCGCGCATCGAGCGCGGCCCGGGCATCCCTGCCGTGCGGTCGCTGCCGTACTTCCCGGAAGACGTTCTCCGTTCCCTCGAAGGGTTTTCGCACCTGGTGCTGGTCGGCGCGCGGACCCCCGTGGCGTTCTTCGGCTACCGGGGCATGCCGAGCTTCCCGCTGCCCAACGACCTCAAGGTGCGCACCCTGGCCGACACCGACCAGGACGCCGTCGAGGCGCTGCGCGCGCTGGCCGACGCGACCGGCAGCGCGGCGGCCGAAGTGCCGAGCACCGAGCGTCCGCAGGCGCAGGCCCCGGCGGGGCCGTTGACGGCGGCGAGCATCGCGGCGGCGATCGTGCTCACCCAGCCCGAGCACGCGATCGTGGTGAACGAGGGCATTTCCTCCGGGGCGGCGTACCCGGCGATCGCCGCCGCCGCGCCGCCGCACACCGAGCTGACCAACACCGGCGGCGCGATCGGCATGGGCATGCCGGCGGCCACCGGCGCCGCGGTGGCCTGCCCGGACCGGGCGGTGATCAACTTCCAGGCGGACGGCAGCGCCGCCTACACCGTCCAGGCACTGTGGACGCAAGCCCGCGAGGGCCTCGACGTCACCACGGTGATCTGCGCGAACTCCCGTTACGGGATCCTGGAAGCCGAGCTGCGGCGCGCGGGCGTCGCCGAGCCCGGCGCGGCGGCGGCGAGCATGACCAGCCTCGCGGAGCCTTCGATGGACTGGACGGCGATGGCGAGCGGTTTCGGCGTGCCAAGCAGCCGGGCGGCCACGGGCGAAGAACTGCTCGCGGCGCTCCGCAAGGCGCACGCCGAACCGGGCCCCCACCTGATCGAAGCCGTGCTGTGAAACGGCGATCCCATTTGCGGTTTTCCAACCTCAATTTGCGTGGCGGTGCGGGTAGTGGAACCTCAGAGGCTCCCCTGGTCTGTGGGTGCCCTGACTTATGTATGTCCAATACACGGCGTCAGGGCCGTCCTCGCCGAGGGAACCCCGGAGGGGTGGGCACCGTGAACCCGCGGCGTCGCAAGTGTCGTAGGTGGGCTATGCGCCTGCGGCGCATGCGACACCCTATCGACGTGCAGCTTTGCGACCCGCGACTGCGGGCCGACCAGGATTGAAAGCGTTCAGAGAGTCCCGTCCACTCTGACCAACGCTCGCGGCGGCGTGCGCGGCTCGTGAGTGCTGGTGGTCGTTAGGGCGACCACCAGCACTCACGGAGTACCGGGCGCGGGAACTGACCGTGAGTCCCTTCGGCCCCCAATCCAAAGGGACTCACGGACCCCCAGTGATCAGCCCGCGACGGGCATCCGCTCGTCGTCGAGCAAGCCGTGGCGCATCGCGAACGAGGCCGCCTCCAGCCGGGAGTGCACGCCCAGCTTCGTCAGCACCGACTGCACGTGCGTGCGCACCGTCGTCGGCGCCACCCCGAGCTGCTTCGCCATCGCCGTCGTGTGCGCGCCTTCGACGAGCATCCGCAGGCATTGCCGTTCCCGCGCGGTCAAGTGCGATGCGAGCCGCCGGGCGTCCGTGGTGCCCGCCAGGCGCGGTGCCCGCGCCGCCGCCAGTTCGACGACGACCTCGCCGTCCATGACCCCGCGGATCGCCCCGGCCAGCACCGACAGCCCGCACATCTTGTTCACGTATCCCGCCGCGCCCCTGGCCAGGGCGTCGCGCATGCCCTGCACGTCGCCGTCCGCGGTGAGCACCAGGACCCTGGTGCTTCCGCCCGCGTCGAGGATCTCGCCGATGACGTCGAGCGCGTCGCCGTCGCCGAAGTACCGGTCCAGCAGGCAGATGTCCGGCCGGTGCTCCCGGACCACCCCGACCACCCCGGCCACGTTGTCGGCGGTCCCGACGATGCGGCAGCCGTGCCGCGGCAGCGTCGCTGCCAGCGCGTCGACGAAGATCGCGTGATCGTCGCCGAGTACCAGATCGACCATGTTCGGCATTCCCCCCGCTCAGGCCGCGCAGCCGGACGGGAACACCAGCAGCGCGCGGGTGCCCCCGCCTGGTGCCGGCTCGATCCGCAGGTCGGATCCGCAGCGCTGCGCCAGCGCCAGCACGATGCCCAGCCCGAGCGACGACGATCCGCGCGGCCCGCGGCCGAACCCCGGCCCGTCGTCGGTGATCTCGATCCGCACCCCGCCGGGCTCGGCGCGGCGCACCGCCACCTCGACCCGGCCGCCGCTCCCGGCGGCGCGCACCGCGTTGTCCAGCAGGTTCGACGCCATCCGCCACAGCAGCGTCTCGTCGGTGCGCAGCCGGACGTCCTCGTCCGCACACAGGGTGATCTCGGCCGTCCCGGACAGCGATTTCACCGCGACGAGCTGGGCCAGCAGGTCGCGCGGCGCGAAGGTCTCCTCGCTGCGCTGCGCGGCTCGCAGGTCCACCAGTTCCAGCAGCCGGTCCAGCTCCAGTTCCATCAGCTGCAGCCGGTGCGCCGCGTCACCCGGCAGCGCCGGGTCGGTGCGCAGGCCGTCCGCGAGGTAGGACAGCGTCGCAAGACCGTGCCCGAGATCGTGCAGCAGGCTGTGCAACTCCGCGCCACCTCGCGACGTCGCCCTCCGCTGGCGCCCGCGCGATATCGCCGTATCGGTAATCGTGTGCACCTCGACTCCTCTCCCCCAACGGCAGTCTTGTGCTATCCGGCAAATCGGATGCCGCGCGCGCAGCGTTGCAGTTGCTGCGAAAAGAGGAGGGTGACTACTCCACGTGCAGCAGATGCCCGAGGTCCAGGCACGCGGAAGTACTGTTCCCGCGGTAACCCGGCTACCGTCGGTTACCGGGCTCCGTACGCTTCGACGAGCGCTCCGGCCAGCGCCTCGATGCGGTGGCAGCCGTCCACCCTGGCGCGCGCCGCCGCGGCGAGCCGGTCGGCGACGCCGGGCGAGTCCAGCAGGTGCGCGATCGCCGCGGCCAGCAGTTCGGGCCGCCCGGGCGGCACCAGCAGCCCGGTCTCGCCGGGCACCACCACGTCGCCGACCGCGTTGACGGCGGTGGCCACCACCGGCACGCCGCACACCATCGCCTCGACGATCGCCAGCGGCAGCCCCTCGTACCGGCTGGGCAGCGCGAACACGTCGAACGCGGGCAGCAGCTCCGCGACGTCGTCGCGCTCGCCCGCCAGCACCACGCGGACGCCGCTCGCGGCGACGCAGGCGCGCATCGGCTCGGCCAGCTCGCCGTCGCCGATCCACACCCCCACCACGCCGGGCCGGTTCAGCGCGCGCAGCGCCGCGACGAAGTCCTCCGGCGCTTTCTGGTAGGTCAGCCGCCCCACCGCGCCGACCACGACGTCGCTCGGCGCCAGCCCCAGCCGCTGCCGGGCGCGCCTCCTGGCCCGCGCGGTGCGCGTCGGCACGTCGTGGTCGACGGCCACCCCGGTGGTGCGGATGCGGTCCGGGGCGAGCAGCCCGCGCCGCAGCGCCTCGACCGCCACGCCGCTGCCCACGCACAGCGCGAGGTCGGTGATCCGGCCGAGGCCGCGTTCGATCTCGACGTAGGCGCGCCGCCGCAATCCGCTCTGGAACTCGTGGAACCCGAATCCGTGGTAGGTGTGCACGATCCGCCCGACGCCGGCGCGGTGCGCAGCGATGCGGCCCAGCGCACCGGCCTTGGAGCAGTGCGTGTGCACGACGTCGAAGTGGCGCCGCCTCAGCAGAGTCGTCAGGCGGTGCAGGGCGAGCAGGTCGTGGCCCGGCGAGATCGGCGCGCGCAGCGCGGGTTCGACGATCACCTCCAGCCCGGCGGCCTCCGCGTCGGGCAGCAGGCCGCCGGACCCGGTGATCACCGCGACCTGGTGGGCGGCCGGGTCCAGCGCCTTCGCCCCGCGCAGCGCCAGCACTCCGGCACCGCCCGCCAAGCGGGTGATCACCGTGGCCACCCGCAGCGGCCCGGCGGTCACGGTTCGCCGTCCGGCTCACCGCGCAGGCCCGCCGCACGGGCGACGCTGACCGCCTCCAGCTGGCTGTGCACCCGGAGCTTGGCCAGGATGCTGCGCGTGTGCGTGCGGACCGTTTCGGTGGAGATCAGCAGTTCCCCGGCGATCTGCGCGCCCCGCTTGCCGGCGACCATGCCGGCGAGCACGTCCCGCTCGCGGTCGCTGAGCGCGTCCAGCGGGCCGTTGCGCTGCCCCGCCCGCACGACGTCCTCGCGCAGTTCGCGCAGCACCGGGCCGAGCAGGTCCGGCGGGTACCAGCTCTGCCCGCGCCGCACGCCGCGCAACACCTCGGTCAGGCGTTCGATCCCCCGTTCCTTCGGCACCCACGCGGCCGCGCCGTCCCGGGCGGCTTCGACGGCCTTCCGGACGTCGCGAATCCCGGTCAGCACGACCACTTCCGCGGCCGGCCGGACCTCCTGCAGGCGCCGCACCAGGCGCCCGGCACCGGCCGGCTCCAAGTCGAGCGTGATCACGTCCGGCCGGGACTGCCGCACCAGATCGGGCAGCCGCGGGTCGCCGGTCGGGCAGTGCCCCACGACCCACAGGTCGGGCACCTCGGCCAGCCGGGCGCTGAGCGCCTCGGCCAGCATGAGGTGGTCATCCACCATGAGCAGCCGCACCACGTCCACGCCCCCCAGCCTGACCGCCCCGGACCGACCGGGCCTCCTCCAATCGCACGAATGCACCCTCCCGCACCCGCATGGCGGTCTGACGGGTGACGTTCACCTTTTCCCCGCACAACGGGGAAAAAGGCCCTTCACGTCTCATCGCGTCGGTGCCGTGCTCGGCGCGGCCGGGCCGACGGAGCGGCGATCCGGGCTGCGCCACCGGCCGGACGAACTGGACAGCCAGGCCGAGGGGATCGCGTACAGCGCGATGCCCGCGTCCAGCACCCGCAGCGCCAGGAAGAAGCCGGCGAACAGCAGGAACCTCGGCTGCCGGTGCAGCACGGCGACGATGCAGGTGAGCAGCAGATCCGGGATCACCACGCCGAAAAGCAGCGTCTCCAGCGACGCGAACCCGGCGACGAAGTCGTGCGCCTCGTTCACCACCGGTATCGCTAGCACGCCGTCGAACACGGCGGGCACGACGAGCACCAGAGCCACCAACGGCAGCAGCACCAGCATGAGGCTGCTCGCCAGCATCTCCAGCAGCAGCAACGCCAGCATCGCGGTGAACAGGTTGGTCCGCGGCGGGTGCCGCCGGACCGTCTGCCACAGGCCCAGCGCCCAGCGCTTGCACTGCTTCACGTAGTCCCCGAAGCTGCTCGGGTCCTGCGTGGTCGCCACCGCCGACGGCGTGAAACCGACCTTGCCGAGCCGCTTCTGGTACACCTCGAAGGTCATGTTGAAGTCCTCGATGACCAGCCCCGGCGGGTTGACCTCGATGCGCGGCAGCACCTCGGTGCGGTACATGCTGGCGAAGCCGGGCACGATGTGGGTCGCGTTGACCCGCCGCCAGGTCTGGCCGAACTTCAGCAGGTACTGCGTCATGGTGTAGATCCGCTGCCGGTGGAAGGCCACCAGCTTGCCGACCGGCCCGAGCGCGCGGTCCCGCCACGAGGTCCGGACGCAGCCCGCCACCGCCACCACCCCGGGATCGTCGAACAGCGGCAGCGCCGCCCGGAAGTACCCGGGCTCGACGTGCGTGTCGGCGTCCAGCAGCATCACGACCCCGAAGCGGTCGACCAGCCCGAACCGGCGGATCGCCTCCTGCAGCGCGCCGGCCTTGCCGACGTTGCGGGTCG
Source organism: Saccharopolyspora elongata (assembly GCF_004348985.1). Lineage (GTDB taxonomy): Bacteria > Actinomycetota > Actinomycetes > Mycobacteriales > Pseudonocardiaceae > Saccharopolyspora > Saccharopolyspora elongata. The sequence continues at coordinate 72,807 of NZ_SMKW01000023.1, forward strand.
TGCTGATCACGTTCACCCCGGTCGCCTCCGCGAGTTCCACGGTGCGGTCGGTCGAACCATCGGAGACCACGTGCACGTTCTCCGGCGGCACCAGGGCGGTGATCGCCCGGATGCTGTCGACGATGACGCGTTCCTCGTTGTGCGCGGCCATCAGCACGGCCACGTCGGCCACGCCCAGCCGCACCGGGCGGGCGCGCCGGCGCTGGACGCGGTGGCGCCCCACCAGGAAGTCCTGCTCCGGCGAGGCCACCCCGCCCCGCTGCCGCCACCAGCGCCGCGTCGAGCTCTCGAGCAGGCGCATCAGCCCGATCAGGCCCCACAGCGTGAAGTTGGTCCCGAACACCGCGATGGCCAGCACCCACCAGGGAATCATCCGAATCCTCCACAGCGGACCGGCCGCTCAACTGTCCAGCGGAAGGCTGTGCTGCAGCTCCCGCCAGGTCTCGGTGTCCTCGTAGCCGAACATCCACAGGTAGACCCCGCGGATGCCGGAGCCGCGCGCCGCCTCGAACTTCGCCTTGGAGCTGGCGGCGTTCTCGAACCACACCTCGTGCTCCCGGCCCTGGGCGTCGGTGTAGCGGAACCACGGCGACTGGGTCGGCGCGTCGTAGCCGACCTTCGCCCGGTGCTCGGTGGCCAGCTGGAACGCCTTCAGCCAGGTCACCGCCGTGCCGTGGCCGTCCACCCAGTCGTAGCCGTACAGCGGCACGCCGAGCACGACGCGCTCCGGCGGGATCTGGCTCTTGGCGTAGTCCAGCGTTTCCCGCACCCAGGCGATCGGCGCCACCGGCCCCGGATCCGAGGTCGCCCAGTGGAAGTCGTAGCCCATCAGCCGGACCTCGTCGGCGGCCCGGCCGATCGCGGCGTAGTCCTGCGCCACGTTGCGCTCGTCGTAGCCGGCGTCGGTGGCCTTCGCGAAGACCGCGACCGACAGCGTCTTGTCCTCGTCGTCCATCGCCTTGCCCAGCTCGGTGACGAAGTCGCTGAACACCTGCCGGTCGCCGGCGCGCAGGTTCTCGTAGTCGATGTCGATGCCCGCGTAGTCCTCGCGCTTGACCAGCTCGACGATCTGGGCGATGTGGTCGCGCCGCTTCGCCGGGTCGTGCAGCATCCGGGCGACCGGCTCGTAGGCCCAGATGCCGTCGGTGATGTTGGCGATCGACGGCACGATCGGGACGTCGGCCTCGCGCAGCTGCTCGATCCGCCTGGCGACCTCGGCGGTCTGCTCCGGCGGGTACTGGTTGGTCAGCCCGCCGTCCTGCCCCACCCCGTACATCCAGGGCGAGACCTCGTTGACCGCCTTCTGGTTCTGCACCACCATCGACGTGCCGTTGTCGAAGTTCCAGAACGGCAGCGACGCGACGACCAGCGAGCCGGCCTGCGGCGGCGCGCCGCGCGGCGACACCGTCACCACGACCACCAGCACCGCCACCGCGATCAGCGCCAGGAACCACAGGGAGCCGCCGAGGTTCCGGAAGGTCCGGGTGCGGTGAACCGCGGCCGGACGGTCCGAAGTGGACCTCCTGCGCCCATCGCCGCGCTGCCGCGCGTTCCCCGCGGGCCGGACCCACTCGACGAGCCAGTGCTTCTTCTCAGTGCTCTGCTTCATCACGTTCTCGCCTCAAGCAGTCACGGCCTGTCCGGCCCGCATCTGTTCGTCGATCACATCTCGGACGATGTCGTCCAGCGTGCGCTGCGGCTGGAAGCCGATCAGCTCCAGCGCACGGGTGCAGTCCGGCACCCGTCGCTGCATGTCCTCGTGGTCCGGCCCGTACGCCACCTCGTAGGGCACGTGGACGGTGCCGCTGGACGAACCGGTCATCGCGATGATCCGGTCCGCGAGCTCCTCGATGGTCACCTGCTCGGTGCTGCCGAGGTTGATCGCCATGCCCTCCGCGCCGTCCAGCTGCACCAGCCGCACCAGCGCGGGCACCACGTCGGCCACGTGGCAGAAGCAGCGGATCTGCTTGCCGGTGCCGAAGATCGTCACCGGCCGCCCCTGCAACGCCTGCGCGACCAGCCGCGGGATGACCATGCCGTAGCGGCCGCTCTGCCGCGGTCCGACGGTGTTGAACAGCCGCACGATCACCGCGCGCAGCCCGAGCTCCCGCACGTAGTTGAAGGTGATGCTCTCGTCGATGGCCTTGGCCTCGGAGTAGGTCCAGCGGGCCTTCAGCGGCGAGCCGATGATCCGGTCGTCGCCCTCGGACAGCCCGATCTTGCCGTTCTTGCCGTAGATCTCGCTGGTGGAGGCGACCAGCACCCGCGCGCCGTGCCGCAGGGCGGCGTCCAGCACGTTCTCGGTGCCGTGGACGTTGGTCAGCAGCCCCTGCAGGGTGCGTTCCTGGATGACGAACGCCCCGACCGCGGCGGCCAGGTGGAACACCACGTCCGCGCCCGCCATCGCCTCGTCCACCAGGGAGGCGTCCAGGATGGTGCCCGGGATCATCCGCAGGTTCGGGTCGCCGACCGGCAGGTTCGCGGTCCGGCCGGTGCTGAGGTCGTCGAGCCCGACCACCTCGTGGCCGTCCGCGAGCAGCCGTTCGACCAGGTGCGAGCCGATGAAACCGGCGGCGCCGGTGACCAGTGCGCGCATCACGGCCTCCCCGCGGGCACCGCGTTGCCGCGCCGCTGCCACAGCCGGGTGTACAGGTCGTCGATGCGGTCGGTGACGGCCTCGATGCCGTAGGCCCGGCGGATCGCGGGCTCGTCGGCGCGCGGCCGGGCCGCCAGGATCTCGGAGGCGATCTCCGCGCGCATCCGCTCCGCGTTGCCGGGCACCTGACGGGCCCGGTCCGTCTCGATGCCTTCCAGGGCCGGGCAGGTGGTGTAGAGCACCGGGATGCCGTTGGCCATCGCCTCCAGCACCGACAGGCCGAAGGTCTCCTGCTCGGAGGAGGCGATGAACAGGTCCAGCGCGGACAGCATCGCGGCGACGTCGTGCCGCTGCCCGGCGAAGATCACGTGCTCGGCGACGCCGTGCTCGCGGGCCAGCGCCTCCAGCCGCGGCCGGTCCGGCCCGTCGCCGACGATCAGCAGCTTGGTCTCCTGGCCCAGCATCGGGGCCATCGCGTCGATCACCAGGTTGAAGCGCTTGTTCGGGTCCAGGCGCCCGAGCACGCCGACCACGTAGGCGCCGTCGCCGATCCCGTGCTCGAGGCGCACCCGGGCGCGCGCGGCCCCGTCGAACTCGACCCGGCCGAAGTCGACGCCGTTGGGGATGACGGTGATCTTGCGCGCCGGCATGCCCCAGTTGCGCAGCCGCTCGGCGACGGTGTCGGACACCGCGATCGTGGCGTCCGAGCACAGGTCGGTGCCCAGGTAGAGCGCCCGCACCCCGAGCGTCATGCGGCGGCGTTCCAGGTGGGTCTCACCGATGGAGTGCTCGGTGGAGACCACCACCTTGGTGCCGGCCAGCCGGGCCGCGAGCCGCCCGTACACGCACGCCCGGTACAGGTGGGTGTGCACCACGTCGTAGCCGCCGTCGCGGATCACCTCGCGCAGCCGCAGCACGGCGCCGATCTGCGTGTTGCGGGTCATGCCGAGATCGCGCACCCGCACCCCGTCGCCGGTGATCATCCCGGCCACGTCGCCCGGGTTGTACAGCGAGACCACGTCCGCGTCGTGCCTGGTGTGCTGCAGGATCGACCGCAGCTGCAGCTCGGCTCCGCCGACGCCGAGCCCGGTGATCACGTGCAATACCTTCATCACGTTCCCCTCTTCGGATTTCCAGGTCATTTCCCGCTCCGGTGCGCGCGCCGGAGGCCGGCCCGCAGGACGATCCCGGCCGTCCTGGCCACGATCACCGCGTCCCACCACGGCGACCAGTACTCGATGTACTGGTTGTCGAACCGCGCCCGGTCCGGGATGGAGGTGTCCCCGTGCAGGCCCTGCACCTGCGCCCAGCCGGTCATGCCGCCGCGCACCCGGTGCCGGTCCGCGTAGCGCGGGATCTCGCGGCCGAAGCGCACCGCGTAGTAGGGCCGCTCCGGGCGCGGCCCGACCAGCGACATGTCGCCGCGCAGGACGTTGATCAGCTGCGGCAGCTCGTCGAGGTGCGTGCCGCGCAGCCAGTGGCCGAGCGCGGTGCACTGGTCGGCGGTCACCGCCCAGGTCTGCCCGAGGTCGCCGTCGATGGTGCGGAGCTTGATGACTTCGCTGATCCGGCCGGCCCGCGTCACCCGGAACTGGCGGAAGAACGCCCGGTCCCGGCCGCCGAGCGCGACCAGCGCGGTCAGCACCAGCAGCAGCGGCCCGAACACCAGCAGCATCAGTCCACTGAGGACGACGTCGGTGCCGCGCTTGACCAGCTCGCCCGCCCGGCCGTGCCCGAAGCGGCGCAACGGGATCAGCGGCACGCCCCAGATCTCGTCCAGCCCGGCGCGCGGCAGCGCCATGCCCAGCTCGTGCAGGCGCGGCACGACGCACACGTCCGCGGGCAGCGGGCGGGCGGCCCGGATCGCGGTGACCAGATCCGGGCCGTCGCCGCACACCAGCACCCGCGTGATGCGTTGTGCGGCAACGACTTCCGCCAGCTCGCCGGGCCGTTCCAGCAGTCGCGGCCGCAGCCCGAACTCGGGGTGCTCCGCGGCCATCTCGGCGATCTCCGCGGCCACCCGGTCCGATCCGACGATCAGCGTCGGCTCGCCCAGGATTCCGCGCCGGTACCCGCCGCGCAGCACCGCGTACAGGCCGCCGCGCGCCACGGCCAGGCCCGCGAACGCCGAGGCGCCGGTCAGGAGCACGGCGCCACCGGGCAGCCACGGCAGCAGCACCACCAATGGCGCCGCCGCCGCGACCGCGAGTTGCGGCAGCTGGTCCGACACCCGCAGGCAGATCCGCAGCCGGTGCTGGCCCTGCGCGGCCAGCCCGGCGAACGCCGCCAGCGCGTACCCCGCGTCGAGCAGCCAGTTCGCCCCGGCGACCGGGATCAGCAGCACCAGCGCGACGAGGTCGACCGCGGGCAGCACCCAGCCCCCGACCTGCCGCCGCACCTGCAGCCCAGGATTGCCGGCCGCGAGCGGCCACGGCTGCGCGACGGCGGGGTCGGTCATGCTCATCCGGCACCTCCGACGGCGATCGGGCGAGCCGTGGTCGCGACGAGCCGGTCGGTGATCATCCGCACCGCGTAGTCGGCGCCGTAGACGAACCGCATGACCGGACCGTGGCTAGGCGCCACCAGCGGCCCGGCGAAGTACAGGCCCGGCACCGACGACTCGAAGTCGCGGCCGACGCGCGGCGTGGCGTCGATGGTGCGGATCGCCGCGCGCAGCCCGGGCGAGAGCATCGGCAGCCTGCTGAGGTCCGGCGGGTAGCCGGTGGCGCTGATGACGTGGTCCGCGGTGAACTCGCGGACCCCGCCGCCGACCCGCACCCCGATCCGGACCTGGTCCCCGGTGGCCTTGGCCCAGTCCAGCCGGTGCCCGACGTGCACCGGGAAGCGTCCTTCGACCCGCTCCCGCAGCCACCAGCCGCCGGCCGGCCCGAGCGCGGTGCGCGCCCGGTAGATCCGGGTCGAGCGCGGCAGGTGCCGGAACAGCTTCGGGTGCTCGGAGTAGAACCAGGTCGACAGGCCCGAGCCCAGCCCGGCCTCCGGCTCGCGCATCCGGTTCCACAGTGGACGATCGGGCAGCAGCGGCTTGCCGTTCCACGCGATGCCCGGCGCACGCGCCACCAGCCGCGCGTTGGCACCGCTTTCGTGCAGCAGCGCCGCGGTCTCCAGCGCCGACTGCCCGGCGCCCAGGACGATCACGTCCTGACCGTCGAAGCCGCTCAGGTCGTCGTGCACCGAGCTGTGCGTGGAGATCTCGGCGGGCAGGTCCGCGAGCACGCCCGGAACTCGCGCGAAGTACTCCACGCCGACCGCGACGACCACCTGGCTCGCCTCGACGCGCTCCCCATCCGAGAGCGTCAGCTCGAAGCGCCCCGGCCGCTGCTCGATGCCGGCGACCAGCTGCTCCTCCACGTCCAGGCCGCGGCCCTGCTGGAACCACTCGCCGTACTCGACGAAGTTCTCCAGCGACACCGGGATGCCGTAGTCCGCGTAGCGGCGCCCGGTCTCCAGGCAGAAGTTGCGCAGCGTGTGGGTGCCGTCCGGGTCGGACAGGTTCGACGCGAAGCCCTGCGACTTCAGGTACATGCCGCGTGGCATGTGCGCGCGCCACAGGTTCATCGGCAACCCGAACTGCCGGAAGGACAGGCCGGTCCGACGCAGGTGTGCGGCCAGCGACAGGCCGTACGGCCCGGCGCCGACGATGGCCACATCGACGAGATCGCTCATCTGTACTCCTCGAACAGCCGCTTCTGGCGGCGTCTTGTCGACTTGCCCGGTGCGCAGTTGCGCCCGGGGACGTACTCGGGCCGGTGCAGCTCCGGATGGCGGGTCCGGCGACGCCACGGCCGGGCCACCACCCGGCAGGCCATCCAGAGCCACATCAGCAAGAACGGCAGCAGGTCGTCGCGCGCGAACCAGGCGGTCTCGTCCACGCCGCGCACCGATGACGCCCACGACCGCAACCCGAGCTCGCCGCGCCGCCAGTACCGCACCGCGGCGATCGGGTCGTAGTTCTCCACCAGGAAGCGGCGGCCGACCGGCTGCCGGCCGGCCGGGATCCGCTGCCCGGAGAGGTCCAGGTAGGACGCGAGCGCGACGTCCATCCCCGCGCTGTCGCGGAAGAGCCGGAACTGGGCGCCCAGCCGCGGGTTGAAGTCCAGCAGCTTGTAGCGCCGGTCGCGGGCGTCCCAACGGAAGTCCAGGTCCACGATGCCGTTGAACGCCAGCCGCTCCAGCAGCTTCGTGGCCTCCCCCTGCAGCTCCTCGTTCTCGGCGCAGGCGCCGAGGCTGGTCAGCCCGGCGTGCGCCGGGTAGGAGCGCTCCTTGACGCCGGTGAAGGCCGGCAGGCACACCGCGGCGGCGTCGCAGTAGCCGTGGAAGAACCAGTCATCGCCGGGCCCGCCCGGGATGAACTCCTGCAGCATCAGCCCGCCGACCGCGGCCTTCCCGCAGCGCTCGTAGAGCGCGGCCAGCTCCTCGGCGTCGCCCACGATCGTGGTGCTGCGCACCTTGCCCTTCGTCGTGACCCACGGCTCGGCGAGCTTCGCCACCAGCGGATATCCCACCCGGGCGGCGAAATCCTGCGCCTCGTCCCAGCTGCCGACCAGGCACGCGGCCGCGCACGGCACGTCCAGCTGCCTGCACAGCTCGTACATCGAGTACTTCCCGGCCAGCCGGCGCGGCAGGTCCCGCGGCGGCTGGGCGAAGTGGAAGTACGGGCGCAGCGGATCGCCGTGCTCGGCCAGGAAGATCGCGCCCGCGTCGTCGGTTGGGATCAGCACCGACGGCCGGCCGATCCGGTCGGCGAGCTCCGCCAGCCCGGTGAGCAGCTCGTCGGTATCCGCCGGGTCCGGGCTCCACAGCCAGCGCCCGCGCAAGTAGCGGGAATGCGCCGCCGGGGCGAGGGAATCCTCCTGCACCGCGTACACCGGGACCCCGACCCGGCCGAGGCTGCGGATCACCCCGAGCCCGCCGTGGTGCAGGACGTTCGGGTCGAGCTTGAAGACGACCGCGGGCATGGACGTGTCGAACACCGGCGCCCACCCCCCTCAGAGCACGCGCCGGTGCGGCACGGCGTCGAACTGGTAGGTCGCGTCGAGCACCTGCGGGCACTCCCGCGCCCAGCCGTAGTCGACGCCGGGGTGCACGGTGTGCAGCACCGCGACGTCCCAGTCGCGGCCGTGCGGCGCCGGCTCGCTGGTCATCCGGGTGCCGTCCGGCAGGGTGATCTCCGGCAGCAGCGGGTCGAAGTAGTGCACGTCGATCCCGATCCGCCGCAGCCCGGCGAGGATCGGCAACGCGGGCGACTCGCGGAGGTCCCGCACGCCCGCCTTGTAGCTGACCCCGGCGACCAGCACCCGGGCACCCGCGTGGTCGAGGCCCGCCTCGGCGAGCAGCTCCACCACCCGCTGCACCACCTGGCCCGGCCGCCGGTCGATCGACCGCATCGCCTGCTCGATGACCGGCGTCGAAAGTCCCTGCTGCCCCAGCTGCCATAGCAGGTAGTGCGGGTCACACGGGATGCAGTGCCCGCCGACGCCCGGCCCCGGGAAGCTGCCCAGGAACCCGTACGGCTTGGTGCCGGCGGCGATGGTCACCTCGATCGGGTCCAGGCCCAGCACCGCGCACGCGTCGGCCATCTCGTTGGCCAGCGCCAGGTTCACGGCGCGGAAGATGTTCTCGTAGAGCTTGGTCAGCTCGGCGGCCTCCGGCGAGCTGACCAAGTACACCGAATCGGTCATCCGCCGGACGACCTCGGCGGCCCGCTCGGCGCACTCCGCCGTGGCACCGCCGACGACGCGCGGCGTTTCCCGCTGCACGTGGTCGAAGTTGCCGGGGTCGATGCGCTCCGGGCTGAACGCCACGTGCACGTCGGTGCCTACCTGCAGGCCGCGCTGCGCCAGCGGCTCGACCAGTAGCTGCCGGGTGGTGCCGGCGAACGTCGTCGAGGTCAGGATGATCACCTGGCCGCGGCGCGCGAAGGACACCACTGTCTCGCACGCCGCCCGCAAGGCGGTCAGGTCCGGCTTGTGCGCGGCGTCCACCGGCGTCGGCACGCACACGATCACGGCGTCCGCGTCGGCGAGCACCGACGGATCGCAGGACAGCTCCAGCATGCCCGCGGCCAGCGACGCCGACAGCGCGCGCCGCTCCGGCTCGGGCAGATCCACCTCGCCGGTCTTGATGGCCCGCAGCCGGTCCTCGCTGATGTCGAAGCCGGTGACCTGCGCAGTCGGTGATTGCAGGGCGCACGCGGTGGGCAGGCCGACGTAGCCCAGCCCGACGACGACCACCGACTCGGCTCGTTCGGGCCGCCGCGGTTCGAACGCGATCAGCCGGTCCGCCAACAGGCGTTCGCGGCCGTTGACCGCCAAGGCGAGCGGATGTTCAGTCACGGTTCCTCCCCCAGTTCGCCGTGCTGCTGGAAGAACCCTCGCATCCGATTACCGGCCGGTTCTCCTACAGCGGGGGGAGCGCGTTTACCGAATCAGGACGAGCCCGCGCGATCTTTCCCGGCGAAACCCCTTCCGCCCCAACGAAACCTGCACGATCGGGGCGTCACCCGTTCGCGGGGCGGGGTGGAGTCAACGGCCTGATCGCTGCGCTAGACGGGACGAACGGGCCGTTCACCTCGCCCGCACGATCCGGGTCGGACGCAGGCGCACGCACCCCGACAGCGGAGGTCGCGCCAGGAGAAGGGGTTCCGGGCTGGATCAGCGGTTGGCCGTCAGCGCGTGGCGCAGGCGCTTGGCCAGCAGCCGCAGCCCGCCGTCCCGGTCACCCACGTAGGTGCGCGGCAGGGCGTGCCGTCCGGAGACCGGGGAACGCCAGATGGCGCAGGCGTAGTCGTAGCCGGCTGCCTCGACCGTGTTCCGCACCCGCAGGTCGACGTCGCCGTACGGGTAGCAGAACCCGCCGACGTCCTGGCCGGTGAGGTCGCGCAGCCGCTCCCGGCTCTCGGCGATCTCGACGAGCAGCTCCTCATCGTCCAATTCGGACATCTGCTGGTGCAGCATCCCGTGCGAGCCGACCTCCAGGCCGGCCGCCGCGATCCCGCGGACCTCCTCCGCGGTCACCAGCCGCTTGCGCGGTCCATCGGCGTCCCAGGCGTTGTGCCCGCCGAGCCGCCCGGCGATCACGAAGACGGTCGCGGTGCAGCCGTACTTCTCCAGCGACGGCCGTACATTGTGGACGAAGTCGGTGTAGCCGTCGTCGAAGGTCAGCCCGACCAGGCCGCTGGCGTCCCCCTCCTGGCGCGCCTGCATCAGCTCGCGCATCGACACCCCGCGCAGCCCGTTGCGGCGCAGCCAGCGCAACTGCCGTTCGAAGCGCTGCGGATCGACCGTCACCAGGTACGGGTCGCGGGAGTAGGTGGCCACCGAGTGGTACATCAGGACGTACGGGAACGGGCGCTCGGTCTCGCTCCGGGCCCACCTGGTAACGGTCTGCGTCATGGCGTCGCCGCTTTCCTCGGCAGCAGTTCCTGCCAACGTAAGGACGCCGTACCCCATCCGGATCCGTCCGCTGCGGTAAGCCCGCTACCCCACTCGTACGATCCTCACCCGAAGGGCCCGCGATTTCGCGAGCAATTCACCACCACCCGGGTGAACACCGATTTCTCGCGAAATCACGCGCCACCCGAGCCTGCCGACAACGGAGCGTCACTACCTTCGCCACCCGGGTGAACGTGGCGTTTTCGCGCGAAAACGGCACTCGCCACGCGTGCCAGCGACGGTTTCGCGCGAAAACGGCGCGTCACAGCGATCCGTACTCGCCGACGCGGCGGCCCGCCACCCAGGTCTGCAGGGTCCCGGTCTGCCAGCGGGCCCGGCCGGGCGGCGGCTCCAGCGGGTCCTGGTCGAGGATGACGAAGTCCGCCCACTTGCCCGGCTCCAGGCTGCCGAGCACCCGTTCCTGGTGCGCGGCGAACGCGGCGTCGAGGGTGAACGAGCGCAGCGCCTCGTGCGGGCTCATCGCCTGGTCCGGGTACCACCCGCCGACCGGCTGCCCGTCCCGGTCCGTGCGGGTCACTGCGGCGTGCAGGCCGTCGAAGGGATTCTCCGACGACACCGGGAAGTCCGAGCCGGAGGCGATGGTGATGCCCTGGTCGAGCATGGTCCGCCACGCGTACGCGCCCGCGATGCGGCGGTGCCCGACCCGCTTCTCGGCCATGTTCATGTCATCGGTGGCGTGCACCGGTTGCATCGACGCGATGATGCCGTGCGCGCGCAGCCGCGGGATGTCCTCCACCGCGAGGACCTGCGCGTGCTCGATGCGGTGCCGCATGCCGCTTGCCGACTCCGCCGAGGCGGCCTCGTAGGCGTCGAGCACCATCCGGTTCCCGGCGTCGCCGATGGCGTGCGTGGCGACCTGGAAGCCCTCCCGCATGACCTGCGAGACCCGGTTCCGCAGCTCGGCGGCGTCCAGCTGCGGCAGCCCCGAGTTGCCCGGATCGTCCTCGTAGGGCTGCAGCATCGCGGCGCCGTGGCTGCCGAGGGCACCGTCGATGTAGAGCTTCACGGTGCGCACCCGGAGCATGTCGCCCGCCACCGAGTCGGTGCGGGCCTTCGCGCCGAGCTCGCGGAACGCGTCGTAGGTCAGGAACGAGTTGGTGCGGGTGGTCAGCTCGCCGGAGCCCGCGAGCTGGTGCAGCACCGCGAGTTCGGCGGCGCTGGTGCCCGCGTCGCTGACCGAGGTGAGCCCGACCTCGTTGAGCTTGCGCTGTGCGGCGAGGAAGTTCTGCTTGAGGTCGTCGACCGTCGGCTTCGGCAGGTGCTGCTCGACGAGGTCCTGCGCCGCGTCGACGAAAGCACCGGTCGGCATGCCGTCCGCACCGCGCACGATCTCGCCGCCCGAGGGCGTCGGGGTGTCGCGGGTGACGCCGACCTGCCGCAGCGCGGCCGAGTTCGCCACCCCGGCGTGCCCGTCGACCCGGACCAGCCACACCGGCCGGTCGGGCACCACCGCGTCCAGGTCGGCTGCCGAGGGCAGCCGCCCGAGCCCCCAGATCACGTCGTTCCAGCCGCGCCCGAGGATCCACTGGCGCTCCGGGTGCTGCGCGGCGAAGGTCTTGAGCGCCTGCATCGCCTCCTGCAGGGACTTCGTCCCGGCGAGGTTGAGCTGCGAGACGTTGGCGCCGAGCTGCCCGAAGTGCCCGTGCGCGTCGTGCAACCCGGGGATCAGCACCCGGCCCCGCCCGTCGATGCGCTCCGCGCCGCCGGCGCTGCCGACGTCGAGCCCGCCGACGCGGCCGTCCGCCTCGACCAGCAGGCTGCCGAACTCGCGCGGCCCGTCGGCGGTCAGCGTGAAGCCCCGCACGTTGTCGATCAGCTTCCGCCCGCCTGACTGCCCGGCTCCGGTGTCACCGCTCGCGCAACCGGCGGAGAAGGCCGCGCCCGCGGTGGCCAGCCCGACCAGCTTCAGGAACTGCGCCCGGGACATCCGAGGCTGTGGGGAAGGACGACAGCACTCCTGACACATCGCCGACCTCCGGTGGTCGCGCTCGGTTGATCATCTGCCAGGCAACGTAATTCGAAGTCCTTGATCGGTCAATCAACTGCCAGTGGGTAATGCGACTCCGATCCGCACATCTCCTTGCGCCGAGCCACAGCCCTGGTGCGCCTCGGAGATCACCATCCTTGCGACCAATGCCGACCGAGGCTGGAGCATTCGGCGCAACTTCCACCGAGGCGTAAACCTTTCTCCGCACCGGCGGGTAACCGGCGTGAACCTTTTCTCCAAGGAGGCATTGGGTGAAGCATCTGGTAATCGCCGGGGCGGTGGGCGCCACCGCGCTGCTGCTCGGGCAGTCCGTCTCGGCCGCGGGGACCTGGGCGGAGGAGCCAATTCCGCCGCAGCAGTACCAGTCGTCCCTGCACACCGCCGTCGGCGGTGATGGCGTCACGTGGTCCTTCGGCGTCGACTTCGACGGGCAGGAGTTCCGCACGCAGGCCTTCCGCCGCGGTCAGCAGGGGTGGGAGCAGGTGCCGGCACCCAACATCGGCCGGGTGAACACCGCCGCCGTGGTGAACCGTGACGACGTGTGGTCGGTCGGCGACGGCAGGTCGATGCACTGGGACGGCGAGCAGTGGCAGGAGGTGCCGCTCACGTCCCCACCGAACACCTACACCCAGTACCACGGGACGAAGGTGTTCGGCGCCGCTGACGTGTGGGCCGCCGGATCGGCGACCGAGGCGAACGAAGCCTGGCGGCGGGGCTCGATCCAGCACTGGGATGGCAAGGCGTGGAACGAGGTTCCACTGCAGCTCGGTCTCGGGGACTGGTGGAAGGTGTCCACGATCGACGGCAGTTCGCCGAACGACCTGTGGGCGGTGGGCAGCAAGCACGTCACGGTCGACGGCAAGGGCAAGGTGGTCGGGCTGATCCTGCACTGGGACGGCGAGCAGTGGCAGGAACAGCCGCAGGTCGACGTGCCGGACTGGAGCGTGAGCCTGGAGGACGCGCTCGTGCTGGCGCCCGACGACGTGTGGGCGGTCGGCTTCCGGGACCAGGGCACCGTCGCTCGGCGTCCGGTCGCGCTGCATTGGGATGGCGGGCAGTGGTCGCCCGGGCAGGTGCCGGATGAACTGGGTGAGATCGACGATGTCATCGCAGGCAAAGGCGCGCTCTGGGCCGTCGGGTACGACTCGAACAGCCCATACGTACTGCGGTATGACGGCCAGAACTGGCAGAACGTGCCGGATCCGGTCCCGCCGCAGGGCAGGTCGGTGGTCACCTTCAGCGGGGTCGTTCTGGACGACGGAAAGCTGCTCGCCGTCGGTGCGGCGAACTCCGGCCAGGACGACTCGAAGCCCTACGCCGCGGTCTACGCGGGCTGAGGCCCGGGTGCGAAGCGCCATCCGAGTTCCGGGTGGCGCTTTCGCGCACATGGCGGAAACCCGGGTGCGCGCCGGGCGACCGCCGCGATAGGGTGACGGCACTCTGATCAGGTTCCCCAGGAGTGCGCCGCAGAACGGGAACCCGCTTGCGCGAAACGAGGGGGCGGCACAGGTGTTCACCCTGCCCTTTTCTGGAGGCGCAAGTCATGAAGATCGGCCTAGGCCTGCCCATTGCCGACCCCACCGCCCTGCTGACGTGGGCGCGACGGGCGGATGACGGCCCGTTCAGCACGCTCGGCCTGCTGGACCGCCTGGTGTACGACAACCCCGAACCCCTGGTGAGCCTCGCGACGCTCGCCGGCGCGACGCGGCGCATCCGGGTCCAGACCGAGGTCCTGCTCGCCCCGCTGCGCCACGCCCCGCTGCTGGCCAAGCAGAGCGCGACGCTGGCCCAGCTGAGCGGAAACCGCTTCACGCTCGGCATCGGCGTCGGCGGCCGCGAGGATGACCACGTGGCCGCCGGCACGGACATCAAGCGCCGCGGCCGGATCCTCGACGAGCAGATGCAGCTCATGCACCGGCTCTGGGCCAGCGAGCCCCACTCCGACCAGGCGGGCCCGATCGGTCCTGCGGTCCGCCCGGAGGTCGTGTTCGGCGGCTTCGTCCCGGCGGCGATCGACCGGGTCGGCCGCTGGGGTGACGGTTTCCTGGCGGCGGGCCCGCCGGAGTACATGGAAACGACCTTCGGCCTGGCCGAGAAGTCCTGGCAGGCCCACGGCCGGCCGGGCAGGCCTCGCCTGATCGGCCAGCTGAACGCGGCGATCGGCCCGGACGAGGTGGCCGACGAAGCGCGCGCGGAAATGACGGAGTACTACGGGAATCCAGGCTTCGCCAACGCCATGGTCACCACCACCGCCGACCTGAAGGCCCAGCTGCAACGCCTCGAAGACCTCGGCGCCGACGAGGCGATCCTCTACTGCTGGTCCCCCGACCCGGACCAGGTCCACCGCCTGGCCGACGTCGTGGCAACCCGCTGAACCGGGAGACCGACGGATGCAGGCACAACGTTTCTACCGGGGCTGGGAGATCGACCCGGCCGCGGAGATCGGCGAGCGCGATCTGGAAGAGGCCGTGCTGAACACCGATGACCCGGACTTCTTCCGCCACGGCCTGACCCTCCCGGCAGGCCTGGCGGGACAAGTACCACCGGCAACCGCCGAACTGCTGGCAGGCGGCCAGACATAGCGCCGGACACCGGCCCCCGTGAGTGTTTTGGGGTGCTACAGCGCCCCAAAACACTCACGGGCCTGGGCGGAACGCGCTTGCCTGAGGGCAGATTAGAGTCACGAACAGAAGTGGCTAGTGCCCGAGGGCAGTGTGCTTGACGTTCACCACGGACACTCCTGCGGAGGGCCGCCGTTCTCCATGTAGACGCAGCTCGACTGCTTCTCGCGATGGAAATTGTCGTAAGCTTTCCAGGCACTCCAGGCCAGGAAGCCGAAGACCACGATGAACACGATGCCGTAGAGAATCGCGCACCCCCCAACCGCCGGCTTGTTCTCAGCGTCCCTCTTCGCCTTCTTCTGCGCGTCCCACTCTTCCTGCATCTTCTTCATGTAGCGCGCGCGGAACGCCGCCTCTTCAGGACTTCTCGGGGGATTCAAGTGCACGTCGCCGTGGACGAAGCCGAACTGCCCCACAGGACCGTTGAAATTCCCGCCCGAGATCGTGTTGTCGATATCGGGCTCAACGGCATCGGGATCGCGGCCTTCTCCCATTCGGGAAGGCTATCGCAGCAGTCCGGACGAGATCTCGACTTCCGAAGCAACCGGCCACTGCCCGGGCATCCGCAGTCTCACGACGACGGATGCCCGGGCAGTGCGAACGATGCCCCGACCGGTCAGATCGTCCAGGTGTCGTTGCCCGTCAGGAGCTTTTGGAGGTCCGCCGGCTTCGCCTGCTGGGCTTCCGCGACCTGGGCTCGGGCCAGGTCGTCGTAGGTCGGGCGCTGGACCGCCCGGAAGATGCCCGTCACCGACGGGTTCAGATCCTGGCCGCCGAGGCGGGACAGGGCGAACGCGTAGGACGGATCCTCCCGGTTCGCGTCGTGGACCACGACCTCGGCTTCGTCCACTTCGGACAGCTTCGAGACGCGGAAGCCGTCGCGGTCCTGGACCACCCCGAAGCGCTCGTCCTCCGGGCCGAACACGATCGGCTCGCCGTGCTTGAGCGGGACGATCCGGCGCTGCTTCTCGTCGTTGTCCTTCAGCACGTCGAACGCACCGTCGTTGAAGATCGGGCAGTTCTGGTAGATCTCCACCAGCGCGCTGCCGCGGTGCTCCGCCGCCGCCTTCAGCGTCTCCGTCACGCTCGCGCGATCCGAGTCGATCACCCGCGCCACGAACGACGCCTCCGCGCCCAGGGCCAGCGACACCGGGTTGAACGGGTGGTCCAGCGAGCCGGCCGGGGTCGACTTGGTGACCTTGCCGACCTCGCTGGTCGGCGAGTACTGGCCCTTGGTCAGCCCGTAGATCCGGTTGTTGAACAGCAGGATCTTGAGGTTCACGTTGCGGCGCAGGGCGTGGATCAGGTGGTTGCCGCCGATGGACAGCGCGTCGCCGTCACCGGTCACCACCCACACCGACAGGTCCGGCCGGCTGGTGGCCAGGCCGGTGGCGATCGCCGGGGCGCGGCCGTGGATGGAGTGCATCCCGTAGGTGTTCATGTAGTACGGGAACCGGGACGAGCACCCGATGCCCGAGATGAACACGATGTTCTCCCGCTTGAGCCCCAGCGACGGCAGGAAGCTCTGCACCGCGTTGAGCACGACGTAGTCGCCGCACCCCGGACACCAGCGGACCTCCTGGTCGGACTTGAAGTCCTTGGCCTTCTGCGGTTCGTCAGCGGTCGGCACGCCGGCCAACCCGCCGAGGACCGGGATTCCCAGATCGGTCGTGGTCACGCGGGCACCCCCTGCACAACATCGGTGAGCACGTTCTGCAACTCCTCGGCCCGGAACGGGAGTCCGGCGACCTTCGTGTAGGACTGCACGTCGATCAGGTAGCGGGCGCGCAGCAGCATCGCCAGCTGGCCGAGGTTCATCTCCGGGACGATCACCTTGTCGTAGCCGCGCAGCACCTCGCCGAGGTTGCCCGGCATCGGGTTGAGGTGGCGCAGGTGGGCCTGCGCGATCGACATGCCCTGGGCGCGCACCCGGCGGCAGGCGGCGCCGATCGGCCCGAACGACGAGCCCCAGCCGAGCACCAGCACGCGGGCGTCGCCGTCGGGATCGTCGACGGTGAGGTCCGGGACCCGCACGCCGTCGATCTTGGCCTGGCGCAGCCGGACCATCTTGTCGTGGTTGTCCGGGTCGTAGGAGATGTTGCCCTTGCCGTCGGCCTTCTCCAGGCCGCCGACGCGGTGCTCCAGCCCCGGCGTGCCCGGCACCGCCCAGTCGCGGGCCAGGGTTTCCGGATCGCGCACGTACGGCCAGAACTCGCCGGACCCGTCCGGGGCGTTGGGTTCGGTGGCGAACTCGACGCCCAGGTCGGACAGCTGGTCGACCTGCGGGATCAGCCACGGCTCGGAGCCGTTGGCGATCGCGCCGTCGGACAGCAGCAGCACCGGGGTCCGGTAGGCCAGCGCGATCCGCGCGGCTTCCAGCGCGGCGTCGAAGCAGTCCGCGGGCGAGCGCGGGGCGATCACCGGCACCGGCGATTCGCCGTTGCGGCCGTAGAGCGCTTGCAGCAGGTCCGCCTGCTCGGTCTTGGTCGGCAACCCGGTGGACGGCCCGCCGCGCTGGACGTCGCACACCAGCAGCGGCAGTTCCAGCGTCACGGCCAGGCCGATCGTCTCGGACTTCAGCGCCAGCCCCGGCCCGGACGTGGTGGTCACGCCCAGCGCGCCGCCGAAGGAGGCGCCCAGCGCGGCGCCGACACCGGCGATCTCGTCCTCCGCCTGGAAGGTCGTGACGCCGAAGTTCTTGTGCTTGGCAAGTTCGTGCAGCACGTCCGAGGCTGGCGTGATCGGGTAGGTGCCGAGGAACACCGGCAGGCCGCTGCGCTGCCCGGCGGCGACGATGCCGTATGCGAGCGCGGTGTTGCCGGTGATCTGCCGGTAGGTCCCCGTCGGCAGCTTCGCGGGCGCGACCTCGTAGGTGACCGCGAACGACTCGGTCGTCTCGCCGTAGTTCCAGCCCGCCCGGAAGGCCAGGATGTTGGCCTCGGCGATCTGCGGCTTCTTCGCGAACTTCTCCCGCAGGAACCGCTCGGTGCCCTCGGTGGGCCGGTGGTACATCCACGACAGCAGGCCGAGGGCGAACATGTTCTTGCAGCGCTCGGCGTCCTTCTTGCCCAGCCCGGTGCCCTCGAGCGCGCCCTGCGTCAGGGTGGCCATCGCGACCTGGTGCACCGCGTAGCGCTCCAGCTCGCCGGTCTCCAGCGGGTTGGCGTCGTAGCCGACCTTCGTGAGGTTGCGCTTGCTGAACTCGTCGGTGTTGACGATGAGGATGCCGCCGTGCGGCAGGTCGCCGATGTTGGCCTTCAGCGCCGCCGGGTTCATCGCCACCAGCACGTCCGGGCGGTCGCCCGGGGTGAGGATGTCGTAGTCGGCGAAGTGCAGCTGGAAGCTGGAGACGCCGGGCAGGGTGCCGGCGGGGGCCCGGATCTCGGCCGGGAAGTTCGGCAGCGTCGCCAGGTCGTTCCCGAAGGCCGCCGCCTCCGAGGTGAACCGGTCGCCGGTCAGCTGCATCCCGTCGCCGGAGTCACCCGCGAACCGGATCACGACCCGGTTCAGCTTCCGGGTTCCGTTGGACCGGTGCCCGTTCGTCGTACTCAATTGACCCGTTCCCCTTCACCTGCAGGCAACGCTCATCCTGTGGCGAACGATACAGCCCCGGTTTTTATTCCGATCACAACCGGGCCCCACGCCGTCACGGTCCGCACGCGCCCGCACGCAATCCCCCCGACCACCGCGATCTTCACCGGAACGATCGAGTTCCAGATTCGGCCGCAGGTGGCGACCCCTGTATCGAAGTACCCGGTGTCCACCCAGGGCAACCGGCCGCGGAACCGAAATCGGGCCGTGTGACCTCGGCCATACCCCATTCCTCGAGTGTCATGTGATCCGCGCCACTTCGCTGCATTTCCCATGATACGGGAGCACGTTCGCCGGAACGGCCGATACCTTCGGCGCCTCCCCGTCGGTTTACATCACTGCGACGCTCCATCCGCGCTGGAGGAAGACAATGCCGTTGCATCCGGACGCCGAACCGTTCGTCGCGCTCATGCAGGACTACTTCCCCGATCTCGGCGGCGCGGTCACCGACGCCACCGAGGCCCGCGCGATGCTGAACGCAGGCGCCGCGGAGCGGCCGCGCCAGCCGGTCGCAAGGGTCGAGGACCGGCTCATCCCCGGACCGCCCGGCGTCGAGATCCCGGTGCGCATCTACTGGCCGCGCGTCGACGGCGAGCCGCTGCCGGTGATCGTGTACTGCCACGGCGGCGGCTGGGTACTCGGCGACCTGGAGAGCCACGACGGCGTCTGCCGCGCGATGGCCAACGGCGTCGGCGCGATCGTCATCGCCGTGCACTACCGGCTCGCACCGGAACACCGCTGCCCGGCGGCCGCCGACGACGCGTTCGCCGCAACGCGGTGGGCCGCCGAGCACGCCGCGGAGCTCGGCGGCGACCCGGCGCGCCTCGCCGTCGCCGGGGACAGCGCCGGCGGCAACCTGGCCGCGGTCACGGCGTTGCGGGCCCGTGAGGCCGACGGCCCGGACATCGCCTTCCAGATGCTGGTCTACCCGGTCACCGACCACGACTTCACCACCGAATCCTATGTGGACAGCGGGCCGGACTGCCTGCTGACCGCGCAGCACATGATGTGGTTCTGGGACCAGTACGTGCCCGGCACCGCCGATCGCGACCACCCGCACGTCTCGCCGCTGCGCGCCGCCGACCTCGCCGGGCTGCCACCCGCGCACGTCCTCACCGCGGGCCGCGACCCGCTGCGAACCGAAGGCCAGCGCTATGCCGAGCGGCTGAAGGCGGCAGGCGTGCCCACCAGCGTCCAGCACTGCCCGGAGCTGTTCCACGGCTTCGCCGGCGGCGCCGACCTGCTGCCGATCGCAGGCGCTGCGATGGCCGAGGTGCACCGCGTGCTGCGGGAAGCTCTTGTACCGGAGGAGAAATGACCGCACCGTCGCCTCGTCCGCACTCCCATCCGTTCGTGCCCTACCACCCGGAACGACTACCGGTCGCGGACGGCCTGCGCCGCGGGCAGGAGCTCTTCGAGCACCTGGACGCCCGGCGCAGCGTGCGGTTCTTCAGCCCTGACCCGGTGCCGCGCGAGGCGATCGAGCTGGCCGTGCGCGTCGCCAACACCGCGCCCAGCGGAGCGCACCAGCAACCGTGGACGTTCGTCGCGGTGCAGGACCCGGGCCTCAAGCACCAGATCCGGTTGGCCGCCGAGGCCGAGGAGAAGTCGTTCTACGAACGCGAGGACATCCCGCAGTGGCACGGGGCGCTGTCACGGCTGGAGACCGATGCGAACAAGGACTACCTCGACGTGGTGCCGTGGATCGTCGTCGCGTTCGCCCAGAAGTACGGCGTGACCGGCGCCGGGCGGCAGAAGCACTACTACGTCAACGAAAGCGTCGGGATCGCCTGCGGGCTGTTCATCACCGCGCTGCACACCATGGGCCTGGCGACCCTGACGCACACGCCGAACCCGATGGGGTTCCTGACCAAGATCCTCGACCGGCCCACCAACGAGCGCCCGTACATCGTGTTCCCGATCGGCTACCCGGCCGAGGACTGCGAGGTGCCCGACCTGACCCGCAAGCCCCTCGACGAGGCCCTGATCTGGCGCTGACACCCGGAAGCCGCACGATTTCACCGATCCCACCCGCCCGCCGGGCAGAGCTCCCAGCGGCGCAGGCGGACCGTGCGCACTTTTTGTCGCTCTGGCAACACAAAACACGCACGGGTCCTGACCAGCGGAAACCGTCGGGCTCTGGGCACGTGCACCGCGGATGTGCTTCGTGCCGATGCGCTTGCGGAACACCCCGTGCGCGTTCGTGAGCGGCAGTGGTCGCCAGAGCGGGCAGACGGTCGTGAGTGATCATGGTCGCTGGAGCGGCCATGATCACTCACGACATTCGACGTGCGCAGGCAGGGCCGCGGTGTTGGGCTGGAACCGACACCGGAAGCTGAAAAGGGGTGGGTGCGGTGCCCGAAGAGGTCGACGTCGTCGTCATCGGCATGGGCCCGGGCGGCGAGGACGTGGCGGCCCGGCTGGCGAACGCGGGCCTGGACGTGATCGCGGTCGAATCGCGGCTGGTCGGCGGCGAATGCCCGTACTTCGCCTGCGTCCCGACCAAGATGATGGTGCGGGCCGCCGACGCCCTCGGCGAGGCGCGGCGGGTGCCCGAGCTCGCCGGGCAGGCCACCGTGCGGCCGGACTGGACGCCGGTCGCGAACCGCATCCGCGACGAGGCGACCACCGACTGGAACGACGAGATCGCGGTGCGGCGCCTCGAGGACACCGGCGGCAGGCTGGTGCGCGGCGTCGGGCGGATCAGCGCGCCCGGCGAGGTCACCGTCGGCGACCAGGTGTTCCGGGCCCGCCGCGGCATCGTGCTCAACCCCGGCACCGACCCGCTGGTCCCGCCCATCGACGGCCTCGCCGAGAGCCCGTACTGGACCAATCGCGACGCGGTGCCCGCGACCCGGGTGCCGGAGTCGCTGCTGGTGCTCGGCGGCGGGCCGGTCGGCGTGGAGTTCGCGCAGGTCTTCGCCCGCTTCGGCGCCTCGGTGACGGTGCTGGAGTCGCGGCCGCGGCTGCTGGCGATGGCCGAACCGGAGGCCTCCGAGGTGCTGACCGCGGCGTTCCACGCCTGCGGCATCGAGGTCCGCACCGGCTGCGCCGTGGACCGCGTCAAGCACGACGACCAGTTCCAGGTGCACCTGGAGTCCGGCGAGGTGTTCACCGGCGAAAGCCTGCTGGTCGCCACCGGGCGGCGCACCGACCTGCGCGCGCTGGGCGTCGCGGCCGTCGGGCTGGACGAGCAGGCGCGGACCATCCCGGTCGACGGGCGGATGCGGGCCGCCGACGGCGTCTGGGCCATCGGCGACATCACCGGCCACGGGGCCTTCACGCACACCTCGGTCTACCAGGCGCGGATCGCGGCCGCCGACATTCTCGGCCAGGGCACCGAGGTCGCTGACTACCGCGCGATGCCCTCGGTCATCTTCACCGACCCCGAGGTCGCCACCGTCGGGCTGACCGAATCCCGGGCCCGGGACGCCGGAATCCAGGTGCGCACCGCGATCACCCAGATCCCCGCGTCGACGCGCGGCTGGATCCACAAGGTCGGCAACGAGGGCATCATCAAGCTCGTCGCGGACGCCGGCCGGGGCGTTCTGGTCGGCGCCACCGTGGTCGCGCCGGCGGGCGGCGAGATCATCGGGGCGCTCGCGGTGGCGGTGCACGCGGAGGTGCCGGTGCAGCGGCTGCGGGAGATGATCTTCGCGTACCCGACGTTCCACCGGGCGATCGAAGCGGCCCTGGTCGAGCTGGACGCCTGACTCGCCGGTCAGCGGCCCCCGCCGTGCGACTCGCGGCGACGCCGCTTGCTGGCGTACATGTCCCGGTCGGCGTCGTGCAGCAGCATGTCCGGCGCGATCGCGGGGTCGGCGGTCGCGGTGTAGCCGACGCTGGCGCGCAGCCGGATCCGGACCCCGTGCACCGACACATCGGTGTTCAAGTGCCGCTCGACGCGATCCCGCAGCGCCCGCGCGGAGTCCTCGTCCGGCAGCAGGCTGACCACGACGAACTCGTCGCCGCCCATGCGGGCGACGGTGTCGCCGGCGCGCACTGCCAGCTGCAGCTCCCGCGCGGCGGCGATCAGCAGCTGATCACCCAGCGCGTGCCCGAAGCGGTCGTTGACCGGCTTGAGCTGGTCAAGGTCCGCCAGCACCACCGCCAGCACGCCGTTGCCGCGCGCAAGCTGCTGCAGGCCGTGGTCGAGCCGGTCGGACAGCAGCGCGCGGTTCGCGAGCCCGGTCAGCGGGTCGTGCAGCGCCAGGTGCGCGAGGCGGGCGTCCACCAGGCGCTGCTCGCCGATGTCCTCGTACTGGCTGACCACGTACGCCGGGGTTCCGTCGGCACCCGGCACCGTGGTCGCCCTGATCAGGATCCAGATCGGGTGGCCCTGCTTGTGCCGGTAGCGCTTCTCCACGCTGGCGCTGTCCACGTGGCCCTCGACCAGTTCGGACAGCGCCGCCATGCCCTGCTCTTCGTCTTCCTCGTAGGTGATGTCGGTGAACGACATCGAGAGCATCTCTTCGCGCGTGTAGCCGAGCATGGTGCAGAGCGTGTCGTTGACCGCGGTCCACGCGCCCTTGAGGTCCAGCAGCGCCATGCCGATCGGGGCGTTGGCGAAGCTGCGCTGCCAGAGCAGCTCCGCCTCCCGGCGCCGCGTGATGTCCTGGATCTGGGACAGGAAGTGGATCGCCCGCCCATGGCTGTCCCGGATGAACGACCGTGCCACCAGGGCCCAGATGACGCTGCCGTCGGAGCGGATGTAGCGCTTCTCCAGCAGGTCCGGGGACTCCATCGGCCCCTCCGGGTCGATGTCGTCGGGGTGCGTCACCGCCCGGTAGTCCAGACCCTCCAGCTCCTCCCGCCGGTAGCCGAGCATCCGGCACATGGCCTCGTTGACGTACAGGTACCGGCCCTGCAAGTCGAGGATCGCCATCGCGGACGCCGCCTGGTCGAAGACGCGCTGCCAGGGCACGCCAGCGGCGAAATTCGGCTCCGAGGGGGACATGAGAACCGAACCATAGCGGGCGCGACCGCGGCACGCATCGGCGTGGTGGCCCACCGTGCGCGTCAGGCGTCGCCGCCGTTCATCGCCAGCAACCGGTCCAGCACGGACGGTGATGCCTTGACCCCGTCGTGCTCGTACTCGTTGGTCACCCACACCCGCGCGCCGCGCACATGCTGCGCCGACTCCAGCGCCTGGTCGCGGTCGACGAACATGTCGTCGTGGTAGACCGCCGCGGCGACCGGCACGTCGTTGCGGGCCAGCCGGTCGAGGTCGTAGAGGTGCGGCCAGTCGGACTTGGCGGCCAGCAGCTCGGCGGCCTCCCGCAGGGGCACCAGCGCCGGGTCCTGCTCGAACATCCAGGGGTAGATCATCTCGCCGGTGAAGTTGACGCGGCCGCCCCGGGACCAGTCGAACTCGTCGAACTCCGCGCGCACCCGCTGCGCCGACCACTTCGACGCGGTGCCCTGGCAGTAGATGGATTCGTGCAGCGCCGCGTACAGCGGGCGCTCGGCGAAGGACAGCGCCGCGTCGACGCCGCGCAGGAAGGTGTCCGACAGGACGTCGCCGGTGAACGCCTCCTCCAGGTGGTAGTGCAGCGCGTCGAACCGGGACGCCTGGCCGAACTGGATGCCCAGCGCCTGGAAGCGCTCCGGGGTCAGCCGCTCCCCCGTCGGCATGATCACCTCGTGCTCGGCGAGGTGGTCGACGACGCGGCGCGCGATGACGGCGTCCTCCGGGTAGCGGGCGAAGTAGGCGTCGTTCTTGCGCAACGTGCGCGGATACGCGGCTCGGTAGACGTCGTCCGCGTGCCCGGTGAGCGTCGGGATGCCGCCGGTGATCATCACCTGGCGCAGCCCCTCCGGCGCCAGCGAGAGGTACGTCAGCGCGCAGAAGCCGCCGAAGCTCTGCCCCAGCACCGACCACGGCTCGTCGCCGATCAGCTGCTTGCGCAGCACCTCGGCGTCCCGGACGATCGAGTCGGCCCGCAGCAGGCTCAGGTGCTCGGCCTGCTCGGCCGCCGACAGGCCCGCCAGCGTCTGGCGGTTGGCGGGCGTGCTGCGCCCGGTGCCGCGCTGGTCCAGCAGCAGCACGCGGTAGTCCTGGAGGGCGCGGCCCAGCCACGCGCTGGTGCTCAGCGGCCGTTCCGCCTTGCCGCCCGGCCCGCCCTGGAAGTAGACCAGCCACGGCAGCGCCTGGTCCTGCTTGCCGGGGGCCACCACCTCCCTGCCGAAGACCTCGATCTCCCCGGCGCCCGGGTCGTCGTGGCGCAACGGCACCCGGAAGACGTGGTCCCGGGCCACCAGGCCCGGACGGCGGTACGTGACATCGGACATCGCGTTTCCTCCACAGTGGACCGATATTCCAGGGACGGCACGGGAACGGACCCGAGGATCTCTCGGCGGACCCTGGTCCGAACACCGCGCGTCCGCAATTTCCATTGAAACCGAAGGTTCGGTTTCAATGGAAATTGCGGAGTACTCGGGAACCGCTCCCGCGCCGTCGTGCGGGCCGGCCGCGGATCAGTAGCCGGGGGCGCCGATCTCTCGGCAGATCCGCACCAGTTCCGGGTGCACGTAACGACCGTCGAGCTCGATGGCCTCGCCGTCGAGGTAGATCGACGGGCCGAGCACGCTGCCGTCGGTGTGCGCCGCCGCCACCCACGGCTCGCCGCCGATCCACGCGCCCTTGGTGCCGATGCCGATCTCCACGCAGCCGAACACCCGCTCGTCCTCCACGATGCGGCCGGTGGGCACCAGCACGCCCGGGTTGAAGCCCAGCGACCAGTGCGCCAGCCGGAACATGTTCGGGTCGTCGAAGGACTCCATCCAGTTCCGGAACACCTCGGCGTCGCGGTCGCCGGTGATCTCGGTGACCACGCCGTTCTCCACCTTGCAGCGCACCGGGGAGCGCAGCAGCCCGATCTCCGCCGGCGGCCACAGCGCGCCGTCGAACACGAGGGTGCCGTTCTGGGTCTCCTCGATCGGGTTCCAGGAGATCTGGCCGGAGAGCATCACGGTCTCGCCCGGCTTCTCGGCGGGCTTGCCGCGCAGGTTGATCGGGCGGCCCTGGTTGCGGCCGACCAGGTCGGTGCCGTTGGCGGCGGTGATGCGCACCTCGTCGGCCTGCTCCAGCAGCGCGACCAGCGCGCGGCCCAGCCGCATGACGCCCTCGAAGTCGGGCTTGCCGACGGTGTCGACCAGCATCGGGATGTCCATGCCGGTCAGGTTGGTGTAGCGGGCGCCGTTCGCGATGGCCGCGCGGAAGGCGTCGCTGTGCATGATGTAGGCGACGCTGAACTCGATCCACACGTCGGCCTTGGCGACCGCGCCGGCCACCGGGGCCGGCGGTTCCATCGCCGAACTCGGCCGCGTCTCGTACCAGATCACGGTGGGCGTGGCCCGGGCAGCGGCGACCGCCTGCGCGGTGAGCTCCACGACGCGCCGGTCGGTCGAGGTGTCACCGGTGAGCACCACCTCTTCCCCCGGCTTGACCAGCATGACCTGCTCGACGAGCTTGCGGGCGCCGATCGCGGCCTCCCACGACAGGTACTCCGGCCGGGACTCGACTCGGCTCACAACCTCCACGACAACTCCTCAAATTTGTTTGACGAACTCATCTTGCGTAGCGGCGCCGGTAGCGGAACCTCAGACGCCGCCTGGACTCCGGGATCCCAGACTTGTGCATGCCCAGTAGAACGCCGGATTTGCCCGACGCCGATCTGCATGACAACTCACTTGGACTCGAAGATCCGGCTGGTCGAATAGAGCGCGTCGCCCGCGATGAGGCCCGCGCCGACGAGGTTGAGGTCCTCGTCCGCCTTGTCGCCACGCCGCCAGCGGTAGACGATCCGCACCACGAGGGCGCCGAAGACCAGCCAGCAGGCCTGCGGGGTGGCGATCAGCAGGCCGGTGGCCAGCAGCACGCCCATCTGCCGGTTCGCGCCGCCGAGCAGCTGGATCAGCGCGCCGGGAATCGCCCACAGCAGCAGCGTCATCAGCACGTTCGGGTCGGACAACCCGGCGTGGATGGTGGCGGCGTAGACCTTGGCGACCGGTGGCAGCAGCCCGCCGCCGAAGAACGCCTGCCAGGACACGGCGACCGCGATGGTCGCCACCGCGAAGCCCACCAGCGAGGCGAGGTACTGCTGGAACCGGCCGGCGCGCTCGAAGGCGTCGTAGGGCCGGTGTTCCTTGCGCAGCAGCCAACCCGCCTTGAAGTCGTAGCCCATGTCGGCGAACGCGGGCCCGGTCGCGGACGTGTAGCCGACGAACAGTGCCAGGGCCACCGGCGGCACCCCGAGGATCAGGCCGAGCACCAGGAAGATGAGCGTCACGGCGAACGCCGGGAACCAGCCGGAGTGCATCGCGGCGAGGCCCACGATGATCTCGTGGATGATCGCGGCCAGCGCGGCGGCCAGGACCCAGAGGATCAGCGCCGGCACCGACAGCTCCGAGATCAGCCCGCCGGCCAGGGCGACGACGGCGGCACCGACCACGAACAGCACGTAGCCCTGCAGGACTCCCTTGCGCAGCGCCTTCTCGTCGACCTGCGGCACCTCGCTCGGGTCGATGGAGGCGGTGCGCTCGGCCTTCCCGTCCTTCTTCCGGAACATCAGGTAGGCGGCCTGCCCGAGGGCGACCAGGCCGGCACCGATCATCACGCCGTGCGGGATGTAGAGGCTGCCGATGTTGATGTGGAACCAGGTGGGGCTGTACTGGCTGAACAGCAGCCCGATGCCGAACATGGCGAGCGCCCAGATGTTGCCGATGAAGGCCACGCCCGCCGCCGAGACCGGCAGCTTGAAGAACGCGCCGATGAACCCGAGGACGGCGCCGCCGGCCAGCACGGCGGCCCGCCGGCCGCCCTTGTCCCCGGCGATGATGGTGTCGGCGGCGGCGATGCCGGGCGGCCAGGCGGCCTGCGCGGGCAGCAGCCGCGAGTTGAAAAGCCGGTACAGCACGAAGGAATCCGCGAACAACCCGATCGCGACGCCGACGAAGACCGGCCACACGAGGTCGGCGCGGCCGAACGCGAAGGGCACCGCGATGGGCGCCAGCAGCGAGTTCGCGGCGGCGAAGGTGGAGCCGGAAACGGCGCTCTGCACCAGGTTCTGGCGGTGCACGGAGCGCATCTTGCGCAGCGCGGCGACGTTGATCCGGCCGATGATCATCGCGATCAGCGCGCCGATGACGGAGGTGTTGGCCGAGATCCCGAGCGTGGTGATCAGGTGCAGGCCGATTATCGCCCCGACCACGGAGAGCAAGATGGTGATCACCAGCACGGTGGGCTCGAAGGCCCGCGGATGCGCACGTTCGGCGCCGGCCACGGGGTCGCTGATGGTCATGAGCAGCCTTTCCGGAAAGCGGTCGGTCAGCTGGGCGCCCCGGCATCGCCGGGCGCGAGTCGGCTGGACAGGTCGGCGCCCGCAGCGCGCAGCGGGGCGGTCAGCTCGTCGATCCGGCCGGTCACGCGTTCGGCCGGTCCGATCAGCGTCAGGGAGGCGACGGTCGCGCCGGAGAGCAGCAGCGGCACCGCGACGGCGCCGACGTTGGCGTCGAACTCGCCGTCGGACACCGACCTCCCGGTGTCGGCGACCTCCTGCCACCGCCGCACCAGCTCGGCGTAGGTGGTGGGGGTGTTCGGGGTGAACCGGGTGAGCGGCTCGGGCCCGAAGAGCTCGCGGACCTCCTCCAGCGGCTGCCCGGCGAACAACGCGTGCCCCGAACACCCAGCGTGACCGGGCATCACGTGCCCGACGATCGCCGAGTAGCTCAACGGCCCGCGCGCGTCGACCGCGGCCACCGTGCGGTAGGAGCCGCCGTGCGCGACGTTGAGCACGGCGCTCTCCCCCGTCTCCCGGGCCAGCTTCGCGAGCACCGGCCTGGCGATCAGGCTCAGCGCGCCGCTGCGCTCGGCGACCCGGGCGAGCTGCGAAATCGCCGGCCCGAGGCGGTACCGCCGGGTTTCGGGGTCGGCGAGGACGAAGCCGCGATTGGCGAGCGTGGCCAGCAACCGCTGGACGACGGACTTGTCGAGCCCGAGCTCGCGCCCGAGCTCGCTGACTCCCCACTCCGGCCGCTGGTCGGAGAAGGAGAGCAGCACCTGCATGGCCCGATCCGCGGTCTGCAGGAGTCCCGAGCTCGCCAAACCGGCCTCCAAGCCTAGAGTGTTGCGATATGCACAACGCTGTCGCTATTTGCGCACCGCGTTGGGGGATACGGTGCGCCCGGCCAGCGGGTTTGTCAATACGTTGCGCCCGAAGTCGGATCACCACGGTGCGTTACGCTCGCGAGCACCGATCCAGCGGAGCGTGAGGTGAGGGCATGGCGGAGACTTCGGTGGGCCGCGCCGTCGAACTGATCCGGCAGATGATGCGCAGCCAGGAGCTGCTGCCGGGGCAGCCGCTGCGCCAGGAGGCGCTCGCCGAACGCTTGGGCGTCAGCCGCGTGCCGGTCCGCGAGGCGCTGAAGGCGCTCGAAGCCGAGGGCGTGGTGCGCCACCAGCCGAACGTCGGCTACACGGTGACCCGGCTTTCGGCGGAGGAACTGCGCCAGGCGTACCTGATGCGCGCCGCGCTGGAGGCGGTCGTGCTGCGCGAGCTGCCGCGCCTGAGCACGGCGCAGATCATCGAGCTGACCGAGATCAACGAGCGCATCGCGGAGGCGGCCGAAGCGGTCGACGTCCTGCGGATCATCGAGCTCAACCACGACTTCCACTTCGTCATCTTCCGCAGTTCGGGCCTGAACCTGATCGTCGACGAGATCGAACGCATCTGGAAGATGACGGAGGCGTACCGCGCGGTGTACATCTACGACGAGTCGGCGCGCCGCCGGATCGTCCGCGAGCACCGTCAGCTGATCAACGCGCTGCGCCGCGGGCAGACCGAGCGAGCGATCCAGATCATGGACTCGCACCGCGACGCCACCCCGGCCCAGCTCGCCCCCGCTCTCGGCGTCAGCCTGCCACTGCCGGGATGAGTCGGAGGCCGTTGCAACGGCTCCGGGCAAGCTCATCCCCGAAGGCGCCCGGCGCCAACCCGCCCCCACGCCAAGCGCTGGTTTCGCGCGAAATCAGCGCCCCACGTTCCTGACGGCCACGTCTCGCACGGGCGGCTACCTCCTGGTCGGGGCCGCCGTGATCGTCACCTCCGGCGCGCTGGGCGACATCTTCGGCCGGCGGCGCTTGTTCCTGGCCGGTCTGGCGCTGTTCGTGGTGTCGTGCGCGCTCATCGCCCTCGCCGGAACCGGGGTGCTGGTCGTGCTGGGGCGCCTGATCCAGGGCGCGGCCGGCGCGACGATCCTGGCCAGCGGGCTGAGCCTGCTCGCGGTGAACTCGTCGGGGGCGGCGCAGATGAAGGCCGTCGCCCTGTGGGGCGCTGCCGCCGCGGCCGGGGCCGCTGCGGGGCCGGTGGTAGGCGGCGTGCTCAACGAGCTCGCCGGCTGGCAGGGGTTGTTCTGGATCGACGCGGCGATCGCGCTGGCGTGCATCCCGTTCACGTTGCGCGCGGTGCCGGAATCCCGCGACCCGAACCGCGCCCGCACGATCGACCTGGCGGGCACCGGGCTGGTCGCCGCGGCGCTCGTGCCGTTCGTGTTCGCCATGACCGAGGGCTCGTCCTGGGGATGGCTGTCGCCGCCCACCTTGCTGTGCCTGGTCCTGTCCGCGTTGGCCGCGGTCGGGTTCGTGGTGGTCGAACGCCGGGTGGCCGCCCCGCTGGTCGACCTGGGCCTGCTGCGCAACGCCCTGCTGGTGGGTTCCACCGGCGCGATCCTGATCGGGGCCGGGGCGATCGCCGCGCTCAGCTTCCTGGTGAGCCTGTACTTCCAGGCACCGCAAACCCTGGGGATGACGAGCCTGCAAGCGGGTCTGGCGACGCTGCCGGTCGCTGCGGTGGTGGTCCTCGTGGCGCCGTTGGTCGCGCCGTTGGCCTACTACTTCGGCGCACGCCCGGTCATCGTGGCCGGTTTCGCGATCCTCACGGCGGCGTTCGTGGCACTCGCGGCGGTTCGGCCGTCGTGGGGTTACGGCGCGTTCGTCCTCACGCTGCTCGGCATCGCCGTGGGATTGGCCCTTTCCAACAGCCCGGCGTCGTCGGTCGCCACCGCGTCCGTGTCGCGCGAGCAGGTGGGTGCGGCGTCCGGGATCTCGAACATGGCGCGCTACGTGGGCGGCGCGGTCATGACGGCCGTCGTCGCCGGGATCTACGCGCAGGTCGCCGTGAAGAGCGCAACCGGGGGCGAGCCGCTCGCGGACTCCCTCGCGATCGGCCTGTCGCGAGCGTCGATCGCGCTCGCGGCCTTCTCCGCAGCGGGCGTGCTGCTCGCGCTGCTGGTCGCTCGCCGCCCGGAAAAGCCACGGCTCGGCGACTACGCCGCCGCCACGACCGCGACGACGCACACCCTGCCCACCACCTGACCACACCCATGCCTGCGTGCATCGTGGGCGAGCACAACCGGTTCCTCACCGGGCTGGGCGATCTCAGAAATTGAATACAATTTTGTATGGACTCCGTGCGCGTCGAGTGCTTAACTCGGGCCCGACGCAGGCGACGGGAAGGGACGGACATGGCGGATCTCGAGTACCAGGTCAGCGACGGGATCGGGACGATCCTGCTCAACCGCCCGAAGCGCAAGAACGCCTTCACCATGGAGATGATCGACGAGTGGGCCGCGGCCATCCGCTCCGCTCGCTTCGACCCCGAGGTGCGGGTCCTGGTGCTCACCGGCGCCGGCGACGCGTTCTGCTCGGGCGTCGACCTGGACGCCTTCACCTCGGGCGAGAAGTCCGTGCTGGACCACAAGACCGTCCTCACCGACCGGATCCACCAGGTCGCCCTCGCCCTGGAGGACCTGGACAAGCCGGTCATCGCGGCGGTCAACGGCGTCGCGGTCGGCGCCGGCATGGACATGGCCCTGATGTGCGACATCCGGTTCGTCGGCGAGTCGGCCAGGCTCTCCGAGGGCTACGTCCGCGTCGGCCTGGTCCCCGGCGACGGCGGCTGCTACTACCTGCCGCGGCTGGTGGGCACCGCGAAGGCGCTGGAGCTGCTGTGGACCGGCGACTTCGTGGACGCCAAGACCGCGGTGGACATCGGCATCGCCAGCCGGTGCGTGCCCGACGCCGAACTGATGGACGAGACCTACGCGTTCGCCCGGCGCCTGGCCGACGGCCCGCCGGTGGCCATCCGGGCCATCAAGCGGACCGTGTACCAGTCGGCCCGCACCGACCTGCGCACCTCGCTGGACCTGATCTCCTCGCACATGGCCGTCGTGCAGTCCACTGAGGACTCCGCCGAGGCGATGCAGGCCTTCAAGGAGAAGCGCAAGCCCGAGTTCCGGGGCCGGTGACCACTGTGGATGGACTGCTGCGGCCGCGGTCGGTGGCGATCGTCGGCGCCTCGGAGCGCTCCGCGATGGCCGGGCGGCTCACCCGCTACCTGCGGGACTTCGACGGCGCCGTCTACCCGATCAACCCGAACCACAGCGAAATCCACGGGCTGCCCTGCTACCCGTCGCTGCTGGAACTGCCCGGCCCGGTCGACCTGGTGCTGGTGCTGGTCCCGGCGTCGCGCGTGCTGCCGGTGATCGAGGAAGCTGGCCGCGCGGGCGCGTCCTGCGTGGTGGTGCTGTCGTCCGGGTTCGCCGAGATCGGCGCGGACGGCCGGGAACTCCAGGACCGGCTGGTGGCGGCGGCGAAGCGGCACGGGCTGCGGGTGATCGGCCCGAACTGCCAGGGACTGATCTACCGGCCCACCGGGCTGACCGCCACGTTCACCGCCGCCGCCGACGGGGAGCAGCCGGGCGAATCCGGCATCGCCTACGTGGGCCAGAGCGGCGCGCTCGGCGGCAGCTTCCTCGGGCTGGCGCGGGATCGCGGGATCGGGCTCACCGCCTGGATCAGCGTCGGCAACCAGGCCGACCTGACCGCGACCGACGCAGCCGAACTGCTGGTGGCCGACCCGAACGTCCGGGTGCTGGCCTGCTACCTGGAGGAACTGCCCGACGGGGCGCGGTGGGCCCGGCTCTCGGCGCGCGCCGCCGAGCTCGGCAAGCACATCGTCGTGCTGCGCTCGGGCCGCTCCTCGGCGGGTGAGCGCGCCATCGCCTCGCACACCGGCGCGCTGGTGCGCTCCGGGGCCGCTTTCGACCTGCTCACCAGGGAATCCGGCGCGATCCAAGTCGACGACCTCGACGAACTGCTGGACGTCTCGGTCGCGTTGACCGGCGCCCCGAGCCTGCGGGCGGGCCGCATCGGCGTCATCACCAGTTCCGGCGGGGCGGGCGGCCTGGCCGCCGACCAGGCCGAGGGCAACGGCTTGGCGCTGCCCGAACTCGACGTCGCGACGCGGGCCGCCTTGGCGCCGCTCGTCCCGTCGTTCGGCAGCGTCGTCAACCCGGTGGACGTCACCGCGCAGGTCATCAACGACCACGCGCAGCTGGGCGCGGTGTGCGAAGCCGTCGCGGAATCCGCCGAGGTGGACGCCGTGCTGGTGGTGCTGACGACCATCGGCGGCGAGCCCGCGGTGGCGGTGGCCGAGTCGATCCTGCGAGCCGCGAAGCGCTCCGCCAAGCCCTTCGTCGTGGCCTGGATCTACTCCCACGACCAGATCGCCGAGGCGGCCTCGTTGTTGCGCCGCAACGGTGTTTCCGTGCTGGGCACGACGACCGCCGCACTGCGCCTCATCGCGCACCTGGTGCCCCACGACGAGCGGCGCGCCGCCGTCGCCGCGCCGCGCGGCCTGGCCGGTTTCCTGGGCCGGCCGGCGCTCACCGAGGCCGATGGCGCGGAACTGCTCGACGCGATGCGGATCGCCCGGCCGCGCGGACGGCTGGCGGCCGGTCCGGCCGAGGCCGCCGCGGTAGCCGGGGAACTCGGCGACCGGGTCGTGCTGAAGGTCCAATCCCCCGATCTGGCGCACAAAAGCGATGTCGGCGGCGTCGTGGTCGGCGTTCCGGCGGAGCGGGT
The DNA here is from genome assembly GCF_004348985.1 of Saccharopolyspora elongata. GTDB lineage: Bacteria > Actinomycetota > Actinomycetes > Mycobacteriales > Pseudonocardiaceae > Saccharopolyspora > Saccharopolyspora elongata. The sequence continues at coordinate 105,997 of NZ_SMKW01000023.1, forward strand.
TCGCGACGCCGCCGAGGACATGCTCGAAACCGTCGCAGCGAACGCGCCCCAAGCCCGCATCGACGGCGTACTGGTACAGGAACTCCTGCCCGGCGGGGTCGAGTTGCTGGTCGGCGTGCAGGGCGGCGAGGACGGCTACCCGCCGGTGCTGACCGTCGGCATGGGCGGCACGACGACCGAGCTGTACCGGGACGTCGTCTCCGCCCTCGGCCCGGTGGACGCCGAACAGGCCACCGTGTTGTTGCGGCGGCTGCGCGGCTGGCCGCTGCTGGGCGGCTTCCGCGGCCGTCCGCGCTGCGATGTGGCGGCGGCCGCCGCCGCGATCGCGTCGATTTCCCAGGCGGCCGTGGAACTCGGCGACCGGCTGGGCGAACTGGAGATCAACCCGCTCGTGGTCCACGGGTCCGGCGCGATCGCCGCCGACCTCGTCGTGACCGGAAGAACCCGGAGGTAGCACATGAGCGGGTCGACGAAGCCCCGCCGGTTCACCCACGCCCGCGCGGTGCTCAGCGGGTCGATCGGCAACACCGTCGAGTGGTACGACTGGTTCGTCTACGCGAACTTCGCGCTGTACTTCGCCGGGCAGTTCTTCCCGAAGGGCAATCCCACCGCGCAGCTGATGAACACCGCCGCGGTGTTCGCGGTGGGCTTCCTGGCCCGCCCGCTGGGCGGCTGGGTGCTCGGCCGGATCGCCGACCGCCGGGGCCGCAAGTTCGGCCTGACCCTGTCGGTGACGATGATGTCGTTCAGCGCGCTGCTGATCGCCATCGCCCCGCCCCACCAGCACGCCGGCTACCTCGGCGCGGTGCTGCTGCTGATCGCGCGGATCATGCAGGGCATCAGCGTCGGCGGCGAGTACGCGGCCAGCGCGGCGTACCTCACCGAGGTGTCGCAGCGGGGCCGGCGCGGCCTGGGTTCGAGCTTCCAGTACGTGTCGGTGACGATCGGGCAGCTGCTCGGGCTCGTCGTGCTGATGGTGCTGCAGGCCGTCATGACCGAGGAACAGCTCACCTCGTGGGGCTGGCGCATCCCGTTCGTCATCGGGGCGGTCGCCGCGCTCGTGGTGTTCTACCTGCGGCGCCGGATGCACGAGACGTCGGCTTACGTCGAAGAGGAGTCGCACGACGCGCAGATGCGCCGGGGCACGCTGCGCGAGGTGTGGAAGCACCGCCGTGCCGCGGTGCTGGTGTTCGCGCTGACCCTCGGCGGCAGCGTGGCGTTCTACACCTACACCACGTACCTGACGAAGTACCTGAGCAATTCCGTGGGGCTGAGCAAGCCCGACGCGGCCCGGGTCATGTTCATCGCGTTGTGCCTGTTCACGGTCCTGCTGCCGCTGGGCGGGGCGATCTCGGACAAGATCGGCCGCCGGCCGGTGCTGATCTTCTTCGGCGTCGGCACCACGCTGGGCACCTATCCCATCATGACGTCGATGCAGCGCTGGCCGAGCTTCGGCGTCGCGCTGGCGCTGACGATGCTGGCGTTGACGATCGTGGCCGGGTACTCGTCGGTGAACGCCTGCGTGAAGGCCGAGCTGTTCCCGACCGGCATCCGCACGGTCGGCGTCGCGATCCCCTACGCGCTGGCACAAGCGATCTTCGGCGGCACCGCGGAATACGTGGCGCTGGCGTTCCGCGACGCGGGCGTCGAGAACTACTTCTTCTTCTACGTCTCGGCCTGCGGCCTGGTGTCGCTGCTGACCTACCTGCTGATGCCGGAGACCAGGACCGCGGCGCTGAGCCGCGCCGAGCAGGAGCTGCAGAGCAGCGGAAAGGAGACCGTCGCATGAGTCCGCTGTCCGACCTGCGCCGGGAAGTGCGGGACCTGTGCCGGAGTTGGCGGGCCGACGGCCGGTACCGGCCGCGGCCGGACGCCTGGCTGCGGTCCTTCGACCTCGACTTCAGCAAGGAGCTCGCCGAGCGCGGCCTGCTGGGCATGACCTGGCCGCGTTCGGTGGGCGGCGCAGAGCGGTCCAACCTGGCGCGGCTGGTGGTCACCGAGGAACTGCTGCGGGCGGGCGCGCCGGTGGCCGCGCACTGGATCGGCGACCGGCAGATCGGCCCGTCGATCCTGCGGCACGGCACGCCGCGGCTGCAGCAGGAGATCCTGCCTGGCATCGCCGCGGGCGAGTTCGTGTTCTGCCTGGGCATGAGCGAACCCGACGCCGGCTCGGACCTCGCCGCGGTGCGCACCACCGGCACCCGCGTCGCGGGCGGCTGGCGCATCGACGGCCGGAAGATCTGGACCAGCCACGCGCACCGCGCCACGCACGCCTACCTGCTGGCGCGCACCGAGAAGTCCGAGGTGAAGCACGCCGGGCTGACCGAGTTCGTGCTGGACATGAGCGATCCCGGGGTGTCGGTGTCGCCGATCGTCGACATGGCCGGCTCGCACCACTTCAACGAGGTGGTGTTCGAGAACGTCTTCGTGCCCGAGGAGCGGGTGATCGGCGTCGAGGGCAACGCCTGGCGGCAGGTCACCGCGCAGCTCGCCTACGAGCGCGGCGGGCCGGAGCGGGTGCTGTCCACGTATCCGGTGCTGGAAGAGCTGCTGGGCGGCGACAACGAAGACATGGCGGCCGAGGTCGGCGAGCTGGTGGCCCGGCTGGCAACGCTGCGGGCGTTGTGCGCGCAGGTCGCCGCAGCGGTCGACGCGGGCGAGGCTCCCGTGCAGGCGGCCGCGACGTTGAAGTACCTCGGCACCGCTTTCGAGCGCGACGTGCTCGAATGCGCCCGCCGGGCAATGGATTCCGGAATCGTCTCGCCCGAGAGCACGCTGGGCGAGGCCATCCTCGCCTCGCCCGGTTTCAGCATCCGCGGTGGCTCCTCGGAGGTGCTGCTGTCCATCCTCGCCAAGCAGGAGGCCCGACGTTGAGCAACTCGCTGATCACCGAGGTCGCCTCGGACGTGCTGTCCGGGGCGTCGCCGGAGGCGCCGGAGGGTGCGCTGCACCCGCTGTGGCCGACGCTGGTCGAACTGGGCTGGCCGCAGGTCGGCATCCCCGAGGAGCGCGGCGGAGCCGGCGGGACGATGGGCGACCTGGTGGAGCTGATCGCCGCGACGGCGGCGAGCGGCGTGAGCGTGCCGCTGCTGGAAACGTCGTTGGCGCAGTGGATTCTCGGCGAGCAGCTCCCGGCGGGGCTGGTCGTCGCGGCCACCGGCCTCGACAACGTCCCGTGGGCAAGGCACGCCGACCACGTCGTGGTGTGCCCCGAGCGGGAATCCGCCTACCTGGTCGAGCCGAACGGCGACGTCGAGCACGGGCAGAACCTCGCCGGGGAACCGCGCGACACGATCCGGGTTTCGGGTGCCGCGACTCCCCTGCCCGACGCTCCTCCGCACGACGCCGTGCTCGCCCGCGCCGCTGTGCTCAATGCCTCCGCGCTGCTCGGCGCCGCGCGCGGCGCGTACGCGCGCACCCGAGAGCACGTCACACAGCGGGAGCAGTTCGGTCGCCCGCTCGTCGCGCTCAAGGCGGTGGCCAACGGGCTGGCCGAGATGAGCACCCATCTGGTCGCCACCGAAGCCGCGGTGGCGCGGGCGGTGCGGATCAACGAGGAGGACTCCGCGGAACGCGCCTTTGCCGCCTCCGCGGTCGCGAAGATCACCGCAGCCCGGACGGCCACCAGCATCGCCCGTGCCGCGCACCAGCTGCACGGGGCGATGGGCGTGACCCGCGAGCACTCGCTGCACCATGTCACGCGGAAGTTGTGGGCGTGGCGCGACGAATACGGCAGCGAGCGCCGCTGGTCGGCGGAGTTGGGGCGGGCGGCGCTCGCGGCAGGCGAGACCGGTCTGTGGGAGCAGCTCACCGCCTGAGCGGACCAGCAGCCTGCGGCGCACCGCGAGCTCGGCTGCGGCGCAACCGGCCACGACTTGGCTGGAATCGTGCACCGTGCCGTTGTCGCGGTGCGCGAGCAGGACGAATTCCTCGGGCAGGAAAGGCGCGCCGGCAGGGCCACGGGCACGCCCGTGCCAGAACCGCGCCTGCCCGGGTTCGGACCGGCCCAAAGGGGCAAGCCCGGACTGCCCGACCCCGCACCATGTCCGATGCCGGGCCGCAGCCCGTATTCTGATGGCGTGACGGCGGCATCCGAATCCTCTGCCCACAACGGCTCCGCCATCCCGCGCGGCCAGGGCGGCGACGCGCTTTCCATCGCGGCGCGCGAGATCTTCGCCGAACGCGGGTACCACGGCGCGTCCATCCGGGACATCGCCAAGCGGGCCGGGCTGAGCCTGTCCGCGCTGTACTACTGGCATTCCAGCAAGCAGGAGCTGTTCGCCGGGCTGCTGGAGGACAGCGTCAACGACTACGTGCAGGCCTGCGACGCGGCCCTGCGCGACTGCGGCGACGATCCGGCCGAACGGCTGAGCGCGATCGTGCGCGCCACCGTGGACTACCGGGTGCGGCGGCGGGTGGAAAGCACCATCGCGGTGCGGGAGATCCGCAACCTGGAGGACGAGCACGCGCGTCGGCTCGGCGCGCTGCGCGAGTCGGCGACCCGGCTGTTCCAGGACATCATCGATGACGGCGTGCGCCGCGGGGAATTCCGCTGCGAGCACCCCGCCGAGGCCCGCCGCGCGATCCAGGCCGCCTGCAACGCGATCCCGCAGTGGTACGACCCGGAACGCGATGTGGGCGCGGCCGAACTCGCCGACCGCTACGTGGCGATCGCGCTGCGCGTCGTCGGCGCCTGACGGCTCAGAGCTCGCGGACGAAAGCCGCGCAGTCCGGGCAGTCGTCCAGGTATCGGTGTCGGCAGTCTGCAGTGTGCCGGAGGTACGTGATGGCCTGCTGCATGCGGCGGACTTCGGTTTCGAGGGCGGCGATCTTCTCCCGCACGACCGCCTGCGCCGCCGACTTCTTCGGCGCCATGGCGGCGGTGACCTCCGGCAGCGAGAGTCCCACGCGCCGTAGCTTCAGCACGGTGCGCGCCTGTTCCAGGGCTGCGTCGTCGAAGATGCGGTAGCCGTTGCCGTCGCGGCGCACCGCGAGCGCGCCGGCCTGTTCCCAGTGCCGCAGCACGTGGGCCTCGATGCCGAGCTCTGCGGCCGCTTCCCCGATCGTCCTCACCACGCGCACCTTGCCTTCATGTCGACCTGAACCCCTAGTGTCCGCGGCATGTCTGGAACCATTCTCCCCGCGGTCGGCGAGCGGACCCCATCAGTCCTGGTCACCGGTGCCACCGGCAACCTCGGCCGGGAAGTCGTCGACCGGTTGCGAACCCGTGGTGTGCGGGTTCGCTGCCTTTCGCGCCGCCCGTTGCAGGGCGTCGAGTCGGTGCGCGGCGACCTCACCGACCCCGCCGTCGTCCGCTCCGCGCTCGGAGGTGTGGACGCCGTGCTCCTCATGTGGCCGCTGCTCGATGCGACCCCTGCCCATGACCTGGTCGCCGAGCTCGCCGCGGCGGCGCCTCGCGTCGTCTACGTGTCCTCGACGGCCATCGACGACGAGGCCGCCCGCCAGAGCGATCCCATCGTTCAGGTGCATTCGGACGTGGAAGCCCTGCTCGGAGATTCGGGCCTGCGGTGGGTGGCATTGCGCAGCGACACGTTGGCGTCCAACGCCCGGGGCTGGGCGGCTCAGTTGAAGGCGGGTGATGTGGTGTCCGGCCCGGACATCGCGCGGACGGCCGTCGTGGACGAGCGCGACGTGGCCGATGCGGCTGCGGCCGTGCTGCTCGCGGACGACGACCAACGTGGACCGTACGTGTTGACCGGCCCCGAGATCCTCGGACGTGCCGATCAGGTCGCGTTGCTCGGTGCCGCGCTGGGCCGCCGCCTGCGCTTCGAGGCCGTTCCCCGGGATCTGGCGCGATCCCGGATGCTCGCGGACGGTCGTCCCGAGCACCTGGTGGAGGCGCTGGTCGCCGCTTCGGTGCACCGCCCGGAGTCGCGCCTCATCACCGACCACGTGGAGCGCCTGACCGGCCGGCCGCCTGGCACCTTCGGGCGCTGGGCCGTCGACCACGCCGCCGATTTCGCACGAAATCATCACTCCGCGTGAGAGCGGGATGGGGATTTCGCGCGAAATCGCCCCCTCTCCCGCCACCGGGCCGCAGTTTCCGGGCCGCGAAGTTGACCTCCAGCATTGTCGAGGTTCTAGCGTCGACCGCGTGATCGAGAACTTATCCGCCGACTCCCGGAGTCGTGAGCGGCCATGACGAAAAACGACACCGCGGCCGACACCTTGGCACCGACGCCCGCGCCGCCTGGATTTCCCCGCGTGCTGCTGCCCTTCCGCCGTTCCTCCTACCGCAGGCTCGCCGCCGCCCTGTTCTTCGCGCTGTGCACGAGCGGGCTGTGGGTGGTCGCGCAGGTCTGGGAAGTGGTGCGGATCGGCGGCGGCGCCAGCGAGCTGTCCTTCGTCGCGTCAGCGGCGTCGCTCGGCGCGCTGCTGCCCCTCCTGCTCGGCGGCGCGGTCGCCGACCGGGTGGCGCAGAAGACGATCCTGATCGTCGTCCAGGGCGCCCACACGCTCGTCCTGACCACCGCAGCCTTGCTGGCGCTGACCGACCAGCTCCGGTTGTGGCACCTCGTCGTGGTCGCGTTCCTGGGCGGCACCGCCACGGCGTTCTACTTCCCCGCGTACTCCGCGTGGTTGCCCGCCTTGCTGGCCGAGGACGAGCTCATGGCGGTCAACGGGTTCGAGGGAATGCTGCGGCCGACCATCCAGCAGGCCGCCGGGCCCGCGGTCGGCAGCGTCATCATCGCCGCCGCCTCCCCCGGCGCCGCGATGGCCGTGGCCGCGGCGACGGCCTTCGCCGCCTTCTGCGCGTTCCTGGCGGTTCCGCGCACGCCGGTGCGCAGACGGGACGATGCGCGCAGCGTCGTCGCCGACATCGCCGAGGGATTCCGCTACATGGTGGCCACGCGGTGGCTGCTCGCGTCGCTGATCTTCGCCTCGCTCATGGTGATGATGCTGATGGGCCCGCTGCAGGTGGTGCTGCCGTTCCTCATCAAGGACCGGCTCGGCGGCGGGGCGGAGCAGCACGCGTTGGTGCTGGCCGCGTGGGGAATCGGCGGCGCCGTCGGCTCGCTGGTCATGGGGTCGCTGCGGATGCCCCGCCGCTACCTGACGGTGCTGATCGGGCTGTGGGGGGTGAGTTGCCTGCCGCTCGTGGCCATCGCGTTCGCGGGCGAGCTCTGGATCATCATCGCGGCCGCGTTCGCCGTCGGTGCGATGTTCTCCAGCCCGATGGTCCTGTGGGGAACGCTGCTCCAGCGCCGGGTTCCGCCGCACCTGCTGGGCCGGATCACCAGCCTCGACTTCTTCGTGTCGATCGCGTTCCTGCCCGTCTCGATGGCGGTGGCGGGCCCGGTCGCGGAGCTGATCGGGACGCCGGCGACCTTCTTGGCCGCCGGAACGGTGCCGGCGATCGCGGCCGTGGCGGCGATCGTCTTGGGCAGGCTGCCCGCGGACGAGCTCGCGCATCCGCTCGCCCCAGAGCGCGCACTTTAGGAACGCGGTGCGGGCACATGTGAGCCGTGACCGCCTGGAAATCAGGGCGATTTCGCGCGGAATCGTCACCTCGCATGCGTGGGATCGGCGGTTTCGCGCGAAACCGGCGCTCACCACCCGGCCACGAGCCGGTCGGTCGCGGCCGTCATGGCCCGTCCAGCAGCTCCACCGGGACTTCTACGTGGCGGGCTCGGAGGAATTCGCCGACCGCCTTGCCGATCGGGTCGACCCGCAGGTTGCTGGAACCGCCGGTGCCCAGCAGTCCACGCAGGACGAAGTGCACCGCGCGGAGGTTGGGGAACTCGTGCCGGACGATCTCCAGGTCCTTCGCCTCCGGCATCAGCCGTCGCAGCTCCTCCGTGCTCAGCAGGCCGCGCAGCCACGGCCAGGCCTTCGGGTCGTCGACCCACAGGCCCACGTTGCTGTTGCCGCCCTTGTCGCCGCTGCGCGCGTGCGCGATCCGGCCGAGCGGGACGCGGCGCGTTTCGCCCGCCGGGTTCGGCTCGGGCTCGGGATGCGCGGGCTGCGCCGGTTGTTCGGTGGCCGGCGGCGGGGCGATCTGGATCCGGGTGCCGTCGTCGAGCACCGCCTCGTGCGGTACGGCGTCCATCGCCAGCAGCGACGGCCAGTAGTCGATGCGCGGCTTGGGCGTGCCGGACTGGCGGGCGGCACTGTCGGTGTAGAAGCCGGGGATGCTCGACAGGAACAGGCCGCCGAGTCCTTCCGCCAGCTTCTCCAGCGGCGCCCGCTCCGCGGCGGTGGCCATGATGCGCACCTGGACCGTGGCGTCCCATTGCCGTTCCGGGTCTTCCGCCGCGGTGCCGAGGGCGCTCACGTCGAGCTCCGCATCCGCGCCGTCGAGCAGCGCCTCGGCCTGGGCGCGGATCAGCGCGACCTTCTCGTCGATGTCCAGCCCGGTGGCGTAGAGCGTCGAGACGAACTGGTGGCCGATAGGGGCGAACACCGCGACCTTGGTTGTGGGCGGTGGCGGCGAGCCGGTGGTGCCGGAGAGCTCCACCCGGTCCGGGCCGATCTGCCGCAGTCGCACGGTGTCCAGGTGCGCGGTGACGTCCGGGTTCAGGTAGCGAGGGCCCTGGATCTCGTACACCAGCTGCGCTGTCACGGTGTCCACTGTGACCATTCCGCCGTCGCGGGCGTGCTTGGTGATGATCGCGGTGCCGTCGGCGGCGATCTCGGCGACCGGGAATCCCGGCGCGACCATGCCTGGCACCTGGGTGAACCCGGAGAAGTTGCCGCCGACCGCCTGCGGGCCGCACTCGATGATGTGCCCGGCCACCACCGCGGCGGCGAGTTCGTCCCAGTCGGTGTTGCGCCAGCCGTGCCACCAGGCAGCCGGGCCGACGGTCAGCGAGGCGTCGGTGACGCGACCGCAGACCACGATGTCGGCGCCTTCGCGCAGCGCGGCCGCGATGCCCCAGCCGCCCAGGTAGGCGTTGGCCGCGATCGGCCGGACTCCCCAGTCCGTCAGCGGCGCGCCGCTGTCGAGGCTCTGCAACGGGTGCCCGGCGGCCTGCAGATCGTCCAATGCGCACAGCACGTTGTCGCCTTCGACGTGCGCGACGCGCAGCCGCACGCCCGCCTCATCGATCAGCGCCCGCACGGCGTCGGCCAGGCCGGCCGGGTTGAAGCCGCCGGCGTTGACCACGACCCGCGTGCCGCGTTCGGCCAGCGTCGCCAGGTGCGGGCGCAGCTGGTCGAGGAAGTACTCGACGAAGCCCTTCGACGGGTCGCTGCGGTGCCGGGCCGCCAGCATGGCCAGCGTGAACTCGGCGAGGTAGTCGCCGATCAGCACGTCGCACGGATCGCCGGCCACCGCTTCCGCGAAGGCGCTGCGCCGGTCACCGAGGTAGCCGGAGAAGCCGGCGATGCGGATCGCCCGGGTCATGATTTCCTCCTCGTCCGCGGTCGTGAGCGTTCGTTCCGGTAAGAACCGGCATGAACGCTCACGAGAGCTCTTGCACCGCTTGCCAGGCGGCTTCGGCCTGGCGCAGTTCGTTCTTCGCGCGGGCTTCGGCGACGTAGCCGTCGTCGCCCATCACACCTGCCAGGTAGCGGGCCCGCACACCGGCGCTGATGCAGCACGACCGCCACCGCTGGAACGCCACGTAGTACGGCAGGTCCGAGACGTCGCGGCCGGCGAGCGCGACGTAGCGGTCGACCAGCTCCGCGCGGGTGGGGAAGCCCGGTTCGGCGGTGGGTCCGAGGGCGGTCGCGGGAGGCAGTTCGTCGCCCGGCTCCACCCAGGTCGCCAGCAGCCAGCCCAGGTCGGCGAGCGGCTCGCCGAGGGTGGCCAGCTCCCAGTCGAAGACGGCCAGCACCTCGCCGTCCGGCGAGAACGACAGGTTGCCCGGCCGGAAGTCGCCGTGCACGATGCCGGTCTCCTGCCTCGGCACCTTCGCCAGCAACGCGTCGTGCACCGCGTCCAGCAGCGCCAGGTCCGGCGCGCCGGACTGGTGCACCTGCCGCTGCCAGCGGCGGAGCTGCCGCTCCAGGTAGCCGTCGCGACGCGCGACGTCGCCCAGCCCGACCGAGTCCGGGTCGACGCCGTGCAATGCCGCCATGCACTCCACCGTCGCCAGGCCCGCGCGCCGCCGCGCCGCCGCCGAGAACGACTCCGCCGAATCCGGACCGGCGAGCACGTGGCCGTCTACGAAGCCCATCACGTAGAACTCGGCGCCGGTCACCGACTCGTCGGCGCAGTACGCGAGCGGGTCGGGAACCGGCACGCCGGTGCCGTGCAGGGCGGAGATGAACCGCCACTCGCGGCTCATGTCGTGCGCCGTCGTGAGCACGCCGCCGGTGGGCGGGCGGCGCAGGGCCCACACCGCGCCGTCGGCGTCGACGACGCGGTAGGTCAGGTTCGACCGTCCGCCGGAGACCAGCGAGAACGCCACCGGCGGGCGCAGTCCCGGCACGTTCTCGGCCAACCAGCGCTCGGTGTTCTCCGGCTCGATGCCACGCAGTTCCACGTCAACCTCGCACTACCTAGGCGTTCCAGTGACAGCCGCTTCGAATCAGTCCTTCACGGCGATCTGCTCGCGCAGTTGGCGTTTGAGGACCTTGCCGGTCGGCGTCCGCGGCAGCGCTTCCGCCCGCACCACCACGTGCGCCGGGACCTTGAAGGCCGCCAGCCGGGCCGCCACGTGCGACCGGAGTTCCTCCGGGGACACCGGGGAATGCAGGTTCACCACCGCCGCGACCTCTTCGCCGAGCGTCGGGTGCGGCAGGCCGATGACCGCGACGTCGGCCACTTCCGGGTGCTCGTAGAGGGCCGCTTCGACCTCCGCGCAGTAGACGTTCTCGCCGCCGCGGATCACGACGTCCTTGAGTCGGTCCACCACGTACACCCAGTCGTCCTCGACGTAGCCGAGGTCGCCGGTGCGGAACCAGCCGTCGATGAAGGATTCCGCGGTGGCCTGCGGGTTGTTCCAGTAGCCGCGCACGATGTTCGGCCCGCGGAACCACAGCTCGCCGATCTCGCCGGGCGCCGTGTCCTCGCCGGTGGCCGGGTCCACGACGCGCAGGTCCGTGCCCGGCATGCAGCGGCCGACGCTGTTGGAGCGGGCGAGGTAGTCCGCGCCCGCGTTGCCGACCACCGCCGAGGTCGTCTCGGTGAGGCCGTAGCCGTTGGAGGGCGCCACGCCGGTGCCGAAGGCGCCGATGCGCTGCACGAGGTCGGGCGGGATCGGCGCGCCGCCCATGTTCACACCGTCCAGCCCGGCCACCGCGTCGCCCTGCTCGACCAGGTCCCGCATCACGGTCGGCACACCGGCCGCGCTGGTCAGCCCCTCGGTCTTGATCAGTCGCGCGGCAGCCTCCCGGTCCCACCGGTACATGGTGGCCAGCTTCGCCCCGGCCAGCGTGCCGAAGTACAGCGTGGTGAGGCCGGCGATGTGGAACATCGGGAAGGTCAGCAGCACGCCGGGCTGCGGTCCCTCGCCCAGCGGCGGGAACTCGCCGCCGTTGGCCAGCGCCGCCTGCACGCGCCGGTTCACCACCGTGTTCAGCAGGTTCGTGCAGTGGTTGCGGTGCGTGCCGATCGCGCCCTTGGGGCGGCCGGTGGTGCCGGAGGTGTAGAGGATCGTGGCGTCGTCGTCGGGTCCGATCGCCACGTCCGGCAGGTCCGCGTCCGCGGGCAGCGATGCCAGCAGCTCCGCCCACGCCCGCACGCCCGGCGCCGGATCACCGCCACGCACCTCGATGACCGGGATGTCGCGGTCCAGCAGGGCGGTTCGCTGCGAGTCGGCGAACACCAGCTTCGCGCCGCAGTCGGTCAGGCCGAAGCGCAGTTCCGCGTCGGTCCACCAGGCGTTGAGCGGCACCGCGACGAGCCCGGCCGCCTGGATCGCCCAGAAGATCGGCACCCATTCCGGGTAGTTGCGCATCGCGATCGCCACGCGGTCTCCGGAGACCAGGCCGTACTCCTCGCGCAGGCTGCGCGCCAGCCCCGCCACCAGCCGGTAGTGCTCCGCGTAGGTGCACCGGTAGCCGTCGTAGACGAGGAAGTCGCGCGCGCCGTAGCCCTGGCTGAACAGCGCCACGTCGCGCAGCGTCGTCGGCCCCTTGGCGTACACCCGCATCGGGATGCCGCCGACGTCCTGCGGCACGATCTCGAACTCACCGCCCGGACCGGTGAGCTCCGCGAGCAACCGCCGTCGCTGGTCCTCCGGCACGTCCCCTCCTCGAGTCATTTCGGCGAAGTCGCTTCCATTTTTCCGCTCCCCCAGCAGCTACCGCGATGACCAAGCTCGATTCCTGTCAAGCTTCCGCATGCGGCGAAGCCGCATAGCTCACCCTCGACGCCGGCACCGCCGCGGGTTCTCAGGGGTCTTCTCGCGAGGACAGCCCCGGCGTGGTGTATCGGACATACATGAGTCGGGGATCCCACAGCGAGAAGGCTCCTGAGGTTCCGCTACCCGCACCGTTACGCAAGAGGCAGCCCACCCTTTCTTGTTGATCAAGCTCCGTAGTTGAGGCGTAGTCCTGGGCAGTGCCACTCTGTGGCGTAGAGGATGCCCCAGCCGGACGACGTGATGTAGGCGGTGCGCAGGTCCGGGCCGCCGAAGCAGATGTTGGTGACGTGGAAGTCGTGCTTCGGCGGCTTGATCACGTCCTTGAGCTCGCCGTCCGGCGACAGCACGCTGATCCCGCCGGTCACCAGCGTCGCCACGCACACGTTGCCCTCGGAGTCCACGGCGAGCGAGTCCAGCAGCTGGTAGCCCTCGAAGCCGTGCAGCAGCTTGGCTCCTGCCGGCCCCTTGCCGCCCCGGCCCAGCTTCCCCGGCCCCTCGACGTCCCAGTACCAGACTCGGCCGGTCGACGTTTCCGCCACGTAGACCCGCGAACCGTCCGGCGACAACCCGACCCCGTTGGCGTCGGCCAGCGGGTAGGCGATCTCCTCGATGCGGCTGCCGTCGGCGGTGGCGTAGTACAGCCCGCCGCGGTCGGTCTCGCGCGGGCGGCGCTTGCCGAGATCGGTGAAGTAGAAGCCGCCCCCGGCGTCGAAGACGATGTCGTTGGGGCCGCGCAGGCCGTGGCCGTCCACGGCGGTGTAGAGGTCGGTGACCTCGCCGTCCGTGGTGACCCGCTGGATGCGGCCGCCGATGTAGTCGCCGGGCTGCATGCCGGGCACGTCCCGGCCACCGATGTCGTGCCACTCGAACCCGCCGTTGTTGCAGACGTACACCGCGCCGTCCGGCCCGATCGCCGCCCCGTTGGGTCCGCCGCCGCAGTCGGCGACGACCGAAACGGTGCCGTCCGGCGCGACCCGCGACAGCGTGCCGCGCTTGATCTCCACCAGCAGCACGGAGCCGTCGGCTAGGGCCACCGGCCCCTCCGGGAATTGCAGGCCCGACGCGATCGTCGTCAGCTCGGTCATGAGATTCCTCTCGGGTGCCGCGGATTGGCCACCGCGAGCCGGTCGAGCACCTGCTCCCACACGGCGGCGGCCGTTTCCGGTTGCCAGGGATCGAGTTCGCCGTCGCGGATCGCGCCGGCCAGCGCCGCCCGGTCGGCGAGCCCCAGATCCGCGAGCCGGCCTTGGTGCCGCCGTTCCTGCCGCTCCCCCAACGCCAGTTCACGCTCCACAATGGACAGGGTGTTCGCAGCGACCCGCGACTGGAACCGCATCCTCCCGGTGCTGCCCGGCACGACCTCGTCGCGCAGGAAGTCCGCCACCGCCGCGACGAGTTCCGCCGCCGAAGGCCGCCCGTGCAGATCCGACACCGGTGCCCGGCGTTCCTGCCCGGGACCGGCCGGGCGCGGCACGCCGAGCTCGGCCAGCAGGTCGTGCTCCTGCTCGCAGACGCGCCGACCGATCGCGGCCAGCTCCATCGACGGCCGCTCGCCGCTGAGGTGCCGTTGCGCCTGCGAGCGGCAGATCACGCCCCACCGCGCGGTGCCGAGGATCTCCCACCAGCGCACCGCATCCGGGTCCGGCCGCTGCCCGGCGATCTCCGCGTAGCCGTCGAAGAGTTCTTCCCTGGTGCCGAAACCGCCGACCGGCAGCGACGATCCGAACCGCCAGGCGTTGACGCACAGCCAGCCCAGGTCCTCCATCGGATCGCCGAGGTGCACCAGCTCCCAGTCCAGCACCGCCCGCAGCCCGTCCGGGCCGACGATCAGGTTCCCGTTGCGGAAATCGCCGTGCACCAACGTTCTTCCGGTGTCGGGTGGCCGGTTCGCGCGCAGCCAGCGGAACGCGATCTCCACCGCGGGCAGCGGTTCACCGAGCTCTTCGTAGGTCGCCACGAGCTGGTCGAGCGGGTCGGCCGACGGCAGGTCCGGCGCGGGAACGCGGTGGATCAGCGCCGCCGCCCGGCCGAGCTCGCGGGCCAGTTTCCCGCGCGCCGCGGCGAATTCCGGCTCGCGCAGCAGGCGCCGGGGAATCGACTCGCCGTCGACGTGCTCGGTGAGCACGTACGGCGAGCCGAGGATCGAGGCATCGGTGTTGTGGTCCACCACCAGCGGCACCGGAACGCCGGCGGCCCGCGCCGCTTCCAGCACGACGGCCTCGCGCGCCATGCCCTCCGGGCGCGCCGCGCCGACCGGGTCGCGCCGCAGCACCAGCCGCCGGGCTCCCCCGTCCAGCTCGACGAACCACGTCTCGCGGCTCGCCCCGCCGCTGGCCTGCGCCAGCCCGGTCACCTCGACCGGGCGGCCGAGCACCGCGGGAAGGCGACGCGCGAGCCCGTCTAGCGGCTCCGCCGCGCTCACCGGCGCCGCCCCGGCCCGGCGAAGCCGAACAGGTAACCGGCGACCTTCCGCTTCTGCACCTCTTCGGAACCTTCGGTGATCCGGTAGCGGCGGTGGTGCCGGTAGATGTGCTCGAACGGGGTGTGCCGGGTGTAGCCGAGCCCGCCGTGCACCTGCATCGCCTGGTCGGCCGCCTCGCACACCAGCCGGTTGGCGCGGAAGTTGCACATCGACACCCGGTCGCTGACCTCGAAGTGCGGCCTGCGGTCCATTTCCCAGGCGGTCTTGCGCACCAGGCCGCGCAGCAGCTCGGCGTCGGTCTGCAGCTCCACCAGCGGCCACTGGATGGCCTGCCGGTTGGCCAGCGGCTGCCCGAAGGTGACCCGCTCGCGGGCGTATTCGACGCTGCGGTCGATGCAGTACTGGGCCGCGCCGACGCCCGAGGCCGCCTGCCTGATCCGGTTCTCGTGCACGAAGTGCTGCGCCAGCGCGAGCCCGCCGCCGGCCTCGCCGAACACCGCCGAATCCGGCACCCGCACGTCGCGAAGGGTCACCTCGGCGTGGTCGGTGGGCATGTTGAAGGTCCACCAGTGGAAGTCGACGGAGAAACCGGGCGCGTCGGTGGGCACGATGAACGCGGTGATGCCGGTAGCCTGGCCGGGCTCGCCGGAGGTGCGGGCGAAGACGATGTCGTGGGTCGCGGAGTGCATCCCGGAGTTGAACCGCTTGGCGCCGTTGATGATCCAGTCGCCGCCCGAGCGGACCGCGGTGGTCTCCAGCCAGGTGGCGTCGCTGCCGTGGTCGGGTTCGGTGAGGCCGAACGCGAGCCGCTTGCGACGCTCCAGCACGGGTTGGAGGAATTCCTCGCGCTGCTCCGGGGTTCCGAACGCCAGCAGCATGTGCACGACCGGGAAGTTGCCCACCACCGACGACTCGTTCTGCAGGTCGTTGTGCAGTCCGAGGCCCTTCGCGGCGAGGTGCTCGCGGATCACGGCCATGTCGAAGTTGGTGCCGTCCGAACCGCCCACCTCCGCGGGCAGCCCGTAGCGCAGCCAGCCCGCCCGGTCGGCGCGGCGGAACATCTCGCCGAGCAGTTCCTCCCACTCCCGGCGCGGCGTGCCGCCCGCTTCGAAGTCGGTGCGGGCGAATTCCCGGCGGTGGTCGAAGAACCGCTCGTTGTCGTCCTGCTCCTGCAGCGGGCGGATCTCGGAGTCGATGAACGCGTCGAGCGCGGCGAGACGGCTGACCAGCTCGGCCGGGAGAGCGAAGTCCATGCGTTCTCCTCACGTGTCCCATCGGAATGCGGCGGGATCACCCCGCACCGCCGCGGTTCTCGCGGTGTCGTCCGGTGAGGACGGCCCCGATGCCGCGGACGTGCACAGGCCGGGGATCCCGCAGGGGCCGCAAGCCCGTTCTGAAATCACCTCTTTAACGCTCGTTCAGTGACCCTAGACACGGCGCGGCCGGTAGCACAAGAGGACGAACGAGGGCGTTCTTGACGTCCCGCGCGACCGCCCCATAGCGTGCGGAAATCCCTGGTGCGCAAGGCGTAGTGCCCGCACCGGTTCCAGTGCTCTCAGGAGGGTTCGTGACGACAACGGCCGAGCAACGGGTCAGCTGCACCATCACCGACGGCGTGGCCGACGTGCGGCTGAACCGACCGGACAAGCTCAACGCGCTCGACCAGGCCATGTTCGACGCCCTGGTCGCGACCGGGCTGCGGCTGCGCGACGACGATGGCGTGCGGGCCGTGGTGCTCTCCGGCGAGGGCCGGGCCTTCTGCGCCGGTCTGGACTTCGCCAACTTCCAGCAGATGGCCGACGACAGCGGCCGGCTGCCCGACCGCAAGTCCGTCACCACCGAACCGATCGGCCCGGCGAAGGCGCGCGGTCAGCAGGCGGCGCACGTGTGGGCGACGCTGCCGGTGCCGGTGATCGCGGCGGTGCACGGCGTGGCCTTCGGCGGCGGCCTGCAGGTGACGCTGGGCGCGGACATCCGGCTCGTGGCGCCGGACGCGAAGCTTTCAGTGATGGAGATCAAGTGGGGAATCGCGCCGGACATGACCGGCACCCAGCTGCTCCCGGAGCTCGTGGGCCGCGACGTCGCCAAGGAGCTGACCTACACCGGTCGCGTCATCAGCGGCGAGGAGGCGGCCGCCCTGGGCCTGTGCACCCGCGTTGAAGCAGACCCGCTGACCGCGGCCCTCGCCCTGGCGGCCGAGATCGCCACCAAGAGCCCGGAAGCGATCCGCTACTCCAAGCAACTCCTCGACATGGCGGGCCACGTGAGCCTCGCCGAGGGCTTCGAAGCGGAGCAGACCGCGATCAAGGCCCTGATCGGCAGCCCCAACCAGGTCGAAGCGGTCAAGTCGAACCTCGAGAAGCGCGCCCCGAACTTCGCCGACCCCACCACCTGACCCCGACGTGCCAGTCGCGGCGGTCCGCGGTTTCAATTGAGGTTTTTCCAACCTCGATTTGCGTGGCGGTGCGGGTAGCGGAACCTCAGAGGCTCCCTGGACTGTGGGTGCCCCTCCTGATGTATGTCCAATTGAAACCGCCCCTCCCCGGAGGCTCCCGGGTCGCAGTTTCAATTGAAACTGCGG
>NZ_SMKW01000232.1 GCF_004348985.1 Saccharopolyspora elongata
GTGTGTCGGGTAGGACCCTGACCTCTCGGCGCAGAGTCCCCCCTCAGAACCGGGCGTGCGACTTTCACCGCACCCGGCTCAAGCAGGCCCAAATGGCTACGCAATTTCCTGCATCTCCTTGTAGTCGGAAGCATGGTGCTTCCTATGGCAATCGGAGTGAATGAGCACGAGGTTGTTGGCCTGATCCGATCCGCCGCGCGAGCGGTAGGTCAGATGGTGCTTGTGCAGTCGCCGGAAATTCGCATCGAACCAGTCCGCCCATTCGCGTACCGATTCGGGCTCATATCCGGCCCCGGCGATGAGATCCGTGCCGCACAGCGGGCACAGACCCTTCTGTTGGGCTGCCATTCCCACGACCTTCCGGCCGTGGGCCTCTGGATGCTTGCGCTTATTGCGCCGCTCGGCCCAGTAGTTCACCAAAGACGGATCATCCGGAGATGCCGCCCCTTTCACCACGGTGTGGCGAACGATGTGTGTCCAGCTGAGCTTCACCAGGTATGCACCGGTCTCCTTGTCACCGAAGACCCAGTTGTCTCTGCGATGCGGGTGGAAGGCTCCGAAGTAGTTGTTCCGCATCCACGCGGTCGACTTTTTCGGATGCCTTCGCTTGACCCACCTGAACATCCTTTTGTACATCCAGTGATCGAGGTCTCCGAAGACCTTGCTCGCTGCTGCACCGCGGTAGTAGGTGGACCACCCCTTGATCAAGGGATTGAGGCGGCGTATGACATCTGCCGTCTTGGCCGTGGCCATCTCCTTGGAGATCGCCGTAACCCTCTCCTTGAATCGCTTCACCGCTTCTCTGCTCGGTTTGGTCAGCAGCTTCCCCTCGAACCGGCGGACGTGGAAGCCGAGGAAGTCGAAGCCTTCGTCGATGTGGACCACGCGGGTCTTCTCATCGTTGAAAGCCAGCCCTCTCGGTTCCAGCCATTCGGTGAGCCTCTGCTTTACCGTGTATGCCTGTTCTTCCGTGGCGCACATCACCACGAAGTCGTCGGCGTACCGAACAAAGGTCGGGGTCACTTGGGCCGACTTCTGCCAAATCGGCTGTCGGTCTATGTCCCCTGCGGCGTTCCCCATGCCGTGCAGCGTGATGTTCAGCAGCAACGGACTGATGAGTC
>NZ_SMKW01000233.1 GCF_004348985.1 Saccharopolyspora elongata
CGCCCAGCCCGCCCGACGCGCGGGGGCTGACCGGCGGTTTCGTCCGCACGACGTCGACGGCGTCGGCCAGGATCTGCACGGCCGGCGAGCAGGCGTCAGCCTGCTCGCTGCTCAGCTGGATCTCCAGCCCGCGCGGATCGTCGAAGTTCTTGGTGTCGGCGCCGGTGTAAGCCGCCGACGCGAAGCAGGAACCCGAACCGTTGTCGTAGACGGTGCCGGGCAGCCCGCCGATGCGGTTCGCCCCGGGGTCGGACACCCCTTCGTCGAAGTAGAGGGTGACGTTGAACGGCTTGCCGTTGTGGTCCTTCATGAAGTTCGAGCAGGTCCCGAAGCCGTCCGGGGTCAACGCCGGGGCGGGTGTGCCGAACCTGCCGAGGTCGACCGCCTGCAGGGTGGCGCACACGTCCACGCCGCGCAGCCGGTCCGGCGCGAAGGCCGGGTCCAGCAGCCCGGGCTTGTCGACTTCGAACTTGGACACTTCGACGGTCCGCCGGGCCGAGGTCGACTTGCCGTCCGCGGCGCAGCCCGCCGCTGCGAACGCGGTGAGCGCGGTGAGCAGCGCGGCGATCAAGGTCACTGGTCGGGGCACGGCGATCACACTATCTAGCCGATCCGCCGTCGCGGACGGGAACCTGCAGATCCGGCGCGACGCGAACGGCGCCCGCCCCGGAGGGTGCGGACGCCGTCACGCCAGGTGTTCGCCTACTCCGGGGACGCTCCCCGCTCGGCTTCGTCGGGCACCACGATGGGCCGCAGCCGGGCCCAGGCCACGAACACCACCGCGAACACGAGCATGCCGATCCCGGCCCAGAGGTTGATGTTCACCCCGGCGGCCTTGTCGATCTCGGCCTGCGGCTGCACCACGCCCACGATCGCGAGCACCGCGCCGTAGATGGCGAACAGCAGCGCGATCACCGTCCGGATGTCGAAGGCACCCGCGGTGTGCCCGGAACTCCGACCCGCCATGGCGGAACCTCCTCGTCGTTTGAAGTCAGCCGAAGATGATGTTGAGGGCGATGATCAGGACCAGCGCGATCCCCGCCAACAGCCCCGGGCGGCGGTACCAGCCGGCGTCCTCACCACTGGTCGAGGCCCGCAGACTGGCCCGCGGCGTCAAC
>NZ_SMKW01000234.1 GCF_004348985.1 Saccharopolyspora elongata
ACAAATAAGGGCCTCCGCAGCTGCGGAGGCCCTTGCCGGAACGCTAGCTCGAGTTTGACGAGCGTCTTTCGCACTGCTGAACTCCGCCTGCTCCAGAACTTCCGGCAGAGCTCAGGACTACGAACGTCCTTGAGTTGGACCATGCATTCCTTCGGGGCTGTCGCGCCATCGCCCCTTCGGTTCACCGACCCTCTCAATCGATTCACCGCACCCTTAGTACACGCCCGTTGAGGGCATAAGTCAATGGACCGAGAGCCATCTGAGCTGCTGAAACCTGGTGCAGACCCCCGTTGCTACACACGCCGCCGCAAGCAGCGTGTCTGGACGACGTCGAAGGAGACGCCTTCGTCCGGTTCAGGACGGCCGGCATGGCGGACAATGAGGGCCATGCGTCAGCGTGACCGGGATCCGCAAGGTCGAGCCCGCAACGCCCGCCCTCGCGACGGACTCGGCCGCCCGCTGCCCTACGGCAGTCATGGGGTGAAGTGCATGGACGACGGCATGGTGCTCGCCCCGATGGAGAGCCTGGCCCAGGCCCAGCGGCTGCTCGACGATGCCCGCCCGTTCCACGCCCACGAAGTACTCGAAGCTGCCTGGAAGAACGCTCCCGGCGCCGAACGCGCGCTGTGGAAAGGGCTCGCCCAACTCGCGGTGGGCCTCACTCACCTGCGCCGAGGCAACGGTACTGGCGCTGCGGCACTACTGCGCAGGGCGCACGACCACATCCAGCCCTACATCCAGCAGCCCCCGTACTCGGTGGCCGCGGAGCAGCTCACCCACTACGCCACCGACCTTGCCACCCGGATCGAACGAGACGGCCCGGACGCCATCGCATCCGAACAGCTGTCCCCGCAACTGCGCACCATCAGGGCACCGAAGGGTTGACCACCTCGCGCGCAGAGCAGTCCGAGAATCCAACGTCACCGAACTGCACGAGACCCGGTTGCCAACAAATTGCCAACTTTGCTCAGCGCCCTAGTTCGCCCGCGAAGCCCAACGCGTCAGCGCTCACGCGGGACTCCTGCCCCGGCCGAACTCATCAGTCGGCGGCTGGGTCGGTAGGTGCACAACCTCG
>NZ_SMKW01000235.1 GCF_004348985.1 Saccharopolyspora elongata
TTGACGTCCTCCCCACGGCTAAAGCCCGGGGGATTCCAACCAGCGCTAACGCCGGTCGAGGTTCCTGCTTCACGGACCGCCTAACGACGAGGTCTCCACAGGCTGTCACCGCCCGTCCGGCGGCGAGAATGTTCTTCGCCGCGTTCACGTCAGCGTGCGCGGTGTGGCCGCACTGGGTACACCGAAAAACCGCTTGGCTCTCACGGCTTTCCGGGTCCACAGCACGGCACACCGCGCACGTCTGCGACGTGTACGCAGCAGGCACCTTCACGATCTCGCTGCCGGTAAAGCGGGCAGCGTTACGCAGGGCCAGTTCAAGCTTGTGCCAGCCTTTGTCGAGGATGGCGCGGTTCAGGCCGGACTTTTGGGCGACGTTCCGGCCGGGTTCTTCGGCGGTTCCGCTCGCCGATCAGGTCATGTTTCGGGTACAGAGGTCTTCCAGCACGACCAGCGCGTTGCGGTCGGTGAGCTCGGCCGCGACCTGCGAGCAGAAGTCCGCTCGCCGGTCGCGGCCGCGCCGCTTCAACCGGCGCATCTTGCCGAGCGTCTTCTCACGGTCTGCGCTGCCCCGCTTCTGCCGGGAAAGCTTCTGCTGCAACCTGCGGTAACGCTCATCCTCGCCAGGCGAGACGAAATCGCGGTCAACGAGCTTGCCGTCACTGGTAGCTACCGCTGCCGCGACTCCACGGTCGACACCGACGCCGCTGTGGGGTGCGGCGTGCCGTTCTGGGGTGGTGGCGCCGTCCTCGACGAGGAACGACACGAACCAGTCCCGGCCGTCGCGGGACACTGTCGCGGACCGCACGGCACCGCCGAGCTGGCGGGTCATGCGGAACTGCACCCACCCCAGCTTCGGGAGCTTCGCCCGTCCCCACCGCTTGTTCAGCCGCTCGACCTCGATGAGCTTGCCCATCGGGAACCGCAACGACCGGTTCCAACGCTGCTTACCGCGCCACTTAACCCGGAACGTGCCGTGGTCGCGGCACGCCCGGTCCAGGTCCTTCAACGCCTGCTGGAGAATGTGCGACGGCGCGGTCTGCAACCAGTCGTGCTCGGT
>NZ_SMKW01000236.1 GCF_004348985.1 Saccharopolyspora elongata
GGGGGAGGGCGGGTGGTGGGAATGCTGCAAGATTTGGGCTTCGGGCTCGGCGGCCGGTGGCCGGTGGGCGCACAAGGGTTTCCGCGATCGTGCTGGAGTGGGTTTCGTTGTCGTGGTTGCAGGCCATGGTGTTGGCCGTGGTCCAGGGGCTCACTGAGTTCCTTCCGATTTCTTCGTCCGGTCACTTGTCGATCGTGTCGAAGTTGTTCTTCGGTGAAGATGCCGGTGCGTCGTTCACAGCGGTGACGCAGATCGGTACCGAGCTGGCGGTGGTGATCTTCTTCCTGAAGGACATCGTTCGGTTGGTGGGCGTGTGGTTCCGGGGTTTGGTGAACGCCGAGGTGCGGCGGACGCAGGATTACCGGCTGGCCTGGTACGTGATCGTCGGTAGTTTGCCGATCGGTGTGCTGGGTTTCCTGTTCCAGGACTTCATCCGGTCGACGTTCCGGAGCCTGTGGATCACGGGTACGACGTTGATCGTGTTCGGTGTGCTGATGGGGTTGGCGGAGCGGTTCGGTCAGCAGCGGCGGTCGCAGGACCGGTTGCGGTTGAGCGATGGCGTGGTGATGGGTTTCGCGCAGGCGCTGGCGTTGATCCCGGGTGTGTCGCGGTCGGGTGGCACGATCACGGCTGGTCTGTCGTTGGGGCTGGACCGGCCAACGGCGGTGCGGTTCTCGTTCTTGCTGGCGATTCCGGCGGTGTTCGCGGCGGGGTTGTCGGAGATCCCGCACGTGTTCGAGCCGAGCCCGTACGGGTTGCAGCCGACGACGGCGCAGATGATCGTGGCGACGGTGGTGGCCGGGGTGATCGGGTATGCCGTGATCGCCTGGTTGCTGCGGTTCGTGGAGCGGCACAGCGTGTACTTGTTCGTGTGGTACCGGATCGCGTTGGGCCTGCTGGTGTTCGGGTTGTTGGGTTTCGGCGTCATGCAGCCGTGATCCGGTGATCGGGGAGCGCGGTCGGCACCGTCGGGTGCCGGCCGCGTTTTCGTTTGCCGGGGGTTGTGGTGGGTGGCGCG
>NZ_SMKW01000237.1 GCF_004348985.1 Saccharopolyspora elongata
GCTGGGGGGAGGGTGAGGTCTTCGGCGGCGAGGGCGGTTTTGAGCTGGGCGTTGGTGCGGGCGCCGAGGATGGGGGCGGTGACGCCGGGGCGGTCGCGGACCCAGGCGAGGGCGACGTGGACGGGTGCGGAGCCGAGGCCTTCGGCTGCGGTGAGGACGGCTTGGACGATGCGGGCGGCGCGTTCGGTGCGGTGGTGTTCGACGTAGCTGGCGAGGTGGCTGGTGGCGCCGCGGGAGTCGGGTGGCGTGGCGTTGCGGTATTTGCCGGTGAGGACGCCGCGGCCGAGTGGTGCCCAGGCGAGGAGGCCGAGGCCGTGGTGGGTGGCGGCGGTGGCGAGTTGCCAGCCTGCGTAGTTGGAGATGCCGGCGTATCGGACGCGGCCGCTGGTGACGGCGGTGTCGATGGCGGAGAGGGTTTCGTCGAGGGGGACGGAGGGGTCCCAGGCGTGGAGTTGCCAGAGGTCGACGTGGTCGGTGCGGAGGCGGCGCAGTGAGCCGTCGAGGGCGGTGAGGAGGGCGCCGCGGGAGGCGCCGCCGCCGAAGGGGCCGGGTTTGCGGCGGGCGACGGCTTTGGTGGCGAGGACGATTTCGTCGCGGGGGAGTTGGGTGGTGAGGAGGTCGCCGAGGATTTCTTCGGTGTGGCCGTCCTGGTAGACGTCGGCGGTGTCGATGAGGGTGCCGCCGGCTTCGTGGAAGGTGGACAGTTGCTCGGCGGCTTCGTCGGCGTCGGTGTCGAGTCCCCAGGTCATGGTGCCGAGGGCGAGTCGGGAGACGCGGAGGCCGCTGCGGCCGAGTTGTCGGTGTTCCACGGTGGGTGAGGGTATTGCCTGTGGCGGTCGTGGGGGGTGAGGCTGCTGCGGCGGGTCTGGTTCTGGGTGTTCCGGATCACAGTTCGGGTCGTGGTGCCGGTGGGTGCCGGGTTTCTTCGTTGCTCGCTGTGATCAGTCGTTCGCTGACCTGGTGGGATGTGGTTGCCCGGGGTGGGGGAG